>NZ_JBIRRR010000019.1:0-51238 GCF_044333795.1 Streptomyces sp. NPDC020917
CACCCCGGGGCCCGCCCCCGGGGGGGGGGGGCCCGGCGCGGGGGGGGGGGGGGGGGGGGGGCCCCCCCGGCGGGGGGGGGGGGGGCGGGGGGGCGGGGCGGGGGGGGGGGGCCCCCCCCCCCCCCCCGGCTCGATCCGCGTATCACCAGGCGGGTGGGGACGATCCGCGGCTCCGCCGACAGCGCCCCCGCGCCCGGTTCGGCGT
The DNA here is from genome assembly GCF_044333795.1 of Streptomyces sp. NPDC020917. Taxonomy (NCBI): domain Bacteria; kingdom Bacillati; phylum Actinomycetota; class Actinomycetes; order Kitasatosporales; family Streptomycetaceae; genus Streptomyces; species Streptomyces sp. NPDC020917. The sequence goes on from NZ_JBIRRR010000019.1 coordinate 206, forward strand.
CCAGCAGCCCGCGCAGCGCGGCGACCGCCGCCTCGCCCAGGGCCCGCTGGTCCTGGGCGACCGTGGTGAGCGCGGGCCGCACCAGCGCCGCCGCGTCGATGTCGTCGAAGCCGACCACCGCCAGGTCCCGCGGCACCGACAGGCCCGCGTCGGCGGCCGCGTGCATCGCGCCGATCGCCATCTGGTCGCCGGCCGCGAAGATCGCGGTCGGGCGGTCGGCCACCGACAGCAGCCGGCGCCCCGCGGCCTCCCCGCTGGCCAGGAAGAAGTCACCCTCCACCACGTACCCGTCGGGAACGCCCAGCCCCAGGCGCGCGCAGGCCCTGCGGTAGCCGGCCAGCCGCTCGGCGGCCGGCGGCAGGTGCAGCGGGCCGGTGATGGTGGCGATCCGCCGGTGGCCCAGCGCGTACAGGTGCTCCACCGCCGCCTCGGCGCCCGCCGCGTTGTCCGAGCTGACGCGCACGGTGCGCGGCCCGGTGAACGCGGTGTCGATGCCCGCGCACGGCACCGTCGAGGCCGCGAGCATCCGCAGGCAGCGGTCGTCCGGGGGAGTGGTCAGCATGATCACGCCCTCCAGGTTGTGCCGGCTGACCGCCTGCAGATGGGTGCCCTCCGGGTCGTCGGGACCCGGCGTGGTGAGCAGCATCAGGTGGTAGTCGGCCTCCGACACCGCGGTCCGCACCGCGCTCAACAGGCCCAGCAGGAAGGGGTTGTGGAGGCCCTGCGCCTCCTGGCCGCTGTCCCAGACCAGGCCGATGGTGTCCGAGCGGCGGCGCACCAGGGTGCGCGCCGGCTCGTTCGGCGCGTAGCCCAACTCCGCGGCCAGGCGGCGGATCCGCTCGCGGGTGGCCTCGCTCACCTCGGCCCGGTCGTTGAGCGCCCGCGAGACGGTGGCGGTCGAGACGCCGCTGCGGCGGGCGAGTTCACGGATGTTCACGACGTACCCGTTCTGCGCGAGTGGACAGGGGGCCGACCTGCGGGAAGGCGACACAGACAGCCTGAACGAAAACACCTTCTGCGTACAGTCTTGACGATCAGTGAGCACGAGGACAGACTGCCCGCCGTTTGGAAACGTTTACGGCATCAGGTCCCGGCCTGCCGGGACCCCCTACGAACGGGACTCCTGACATGCCTGCAACGCCACGAAGACTACGGACCAAGGGACTTCTCACCCTCGTCACCGCCGCCGCCTGCGTGGCGGCGGTGGCCTCGGTCCCGGCCCAGGCCGGCGACAACCCCACGTACACCAACCCGAACGCCCCCGTGGACGTGCGGGTCAAGGACCTGCTCCACCGGATGACGCTCGCCGAGAAGATCGGTCAGATGGACCAGATCTCGGTGGTGCGGATGCAGGGCGACTGCGAGTGGAGCGGCGGCGACTTCACCGACTCCTGCATGAAGAACGTGCTCGTGGACAACGCCGCGGGATCGGTCCTGTCCGGCGGCGGCGCAGGTCCCGCGGTCAACACGCCCGAGAACTGGGCGAAGATGGTGAACGCCGTGCAGAAGTACGCCGTCACCAACTCGCGGCTGCACATCCCGGTCCTGTACGGCGTCGACGCCGTGCACGGCCACAACAACGTGCTGGGCGCCACGGTCTTCCCGCAGGAGATCGGCATGGGCTCGACGTGGGACCCCGCGCTGGCGCAGGACACCGGTGCCGCCACCGCCCGCGCGGTCGCCGCCACCGGCATCGACTGGAACTTCGCGCCCGTCGCCGACATCGCCCGCGACCAGCGCTGGGGCCGCTACTACGAGACCTACGGCGAGGACCCGCTGCTGTCCGGCACGCTGGCCGCCTCCTCCGTCAAGGGCATCCAGGGCGCCGACGGCGCCAAGAAGGTGGTCGCCACCGTCAAGCACTTCGCCGGCTACGGCCAGCCCGGCAACGGCCACGACCGGGTGCCCGGCGACGTCTCGATCCGCTACCTGCAGGACACCCTGCTGCCCTCGTACAAGACGGCCATCGATGCCGGCGCGCAGACCGTGATGGTCAACTCCGGCGCGATCAACGGCGTTCCGGCCACCGGCTCGCACTACCTGCTGACGACCGTGCTGCGGCAGCAGTTCGGCTTCCAGGGCGTGGTGGTCAGCGACTGGCAGGACGTTCGGGCGCTGCAGACCTCGTACCACGTCGCCGCCGACTACCCCGAGGCCGTCGCCAAGGCGGTCAACGCCGGCCTGGACATGGCCATGGAGCCGTACGACGCGCAGGGCTGGAGCGACGGCCTGAAGGCCGCCGTCGACCGCGGCCTGGTCTCCGTCAAGCGGATCGACGAGTCGGTGACGCGCATCCTGCGGCTCAAGTTCCAGCTCGGCCTGTTCGAACACCCCTATGTGGACGCCTCGAAGGCCGACGGGGCCGTGCTCGGCGCCGACACCGACCTCGCCCGCCGGGCCGCCGACGAGTCGCAGGTGCTGCTGCGCAACGACGGCAACGTGCTGCCCATCGCGCCGTCCGCGAAGAAGATCGTCGTGGCCGGCTCCTACGCCGACGACATCAACGACCAGGTCGGCGGCTGGACCGTCGGCTGGCAGGGTGTGCCCGACGGCGTGCACATCCCCGGCACCACGGTGCTGCAGGGCATCAAGGACGCCGCGCCGTCCGGCACCCAGGTCGTGCAGGCCACGACCGCGGACGACGCGGTCGCGCAGGCCAAGGACGCGGACCTGACCGTCGTCGTGGTCGGCGAGAAGGCCGCGGCCGAGGGCGCCGCCGACAGTCCGCGCCCCGAACTGAGCGCGGACCAGCAGGCGCTGGTGAAGTCCCTGAAGGCCACCGGCAAGCCGGTCGTCACCGTGATGATCGCGGGCCGCCCGCTCGTGCTCGGCGACGCGGACGGCACGCAGGGCCTGCTGATGTCGTGGCTGCCCGGCAGCGAGGGCGGCAAGGCCGTGGCCGACGTGCTGTTCGGCGCGTACAACCCGAGCGGGCGGCTGAGCGCCTCGTGGCCGAAGGACATCGGCAACGAGCCGCTGTACTACCAGCAGTTGCCCGGCACCAACGGCGGCCCCGAGTCCTCGTACGACGCCGCCTACCCGTTCGGCGCGGGCCTGTCCTACACCTCGTACAACTTCGCGTCGATCAAGGCCGGTTCGGCAACCGCGCGGGCCAAGGACACCCTCCACCTGTCGGTCGGCGTCACCAACTCCGGCTCCAGGGCGGGCGACCTGGTCGTCCCGGTGTACGTCTCGCAGCCGTCCAGCGACGTGCTGGCGCCGTCCCGCAAGCTCGTGGCGTTCGCCCGGGTGCACCTGGACGCGGGCCAGTCCCGCACGATCGCCCTCGACGTGCCGCCGAGCAGGCTGGCGGTCACCCCCGGCGACATCGACGGCACCGCGCCGCAGGCCGTGGCGCCCGGCGCCTACGTGTTCACGGTCGGCACCCAGAGCACCACGGTGACCGTGCGCTGACCCGGAACCCCCACACCCGGACGGCGCCGGGCCGGGGGCGGCTTCCCGCCCCCGGCCCGGCGCGTGGTGTGTGATGGACCTTTCGGCGCGGACGGGAGGCCCGATGGGCGGCGAGCAACGCGAGGACGACGGCTGCACCTTCGGCACGGCGGACGAGGACCGGGCGCTGCTGGCCCGGACGCGGGCCGCTCCCGTGCTGGCCGGCCCGCTGCCGGAGTTCGCACCCGAGGACGCCCCCGACGCCCCGGGGCCGCTGTTCGCCCGCTGGCTGGACCGGGCGCTGGCGGACGGCGTGCCGGAACCCCAGGTGATGACGCTCAGCACCGCGGGCGCCGACGGCGCGCCCAGCGCACGCGTCCTGATGCTCCGTGGCATCGACATCGCCGACTGCGCCTGCGCGTTCGCCTCCGACGCGGACAGCCCCAAGGGCCATGACCTGGCCGCCAACCCCCGTGCGGCGCTCACCTGGTACTGGCCCGCGCACGGCCGGCAGATCCGGATGACCGGACCGGTCGACGTCCTCGGCGCCGGCGCGGCGCGGCGCGACTACCTCGGCCGCTCCGCCGCCGCGCGCACCGCCGGGTTCACCGGCCGGATGAGCCGCCCGCTGAGCGGGCCGGCGGAGTACGAGCGCGCGCGGCAGGCCGCGCAGGCCCTGGTCGAGGACGAGCCCGGACGGGTGCCCGAGGGCCACACCCTGTACCGGCTGCGGGCGCAGCAGGCCGAGTTCTTCCAGGCCGACCCCCGGCGCTTCCACCTGCGGGTGCGGTACACGCGGACCGGCGACGGCTGGACCCGGACCTTGCTGTGGCCATGACTCATCCTTGCGAAGGAGCCGCCCTCACTCCCGGGCCGTCCTGCGGGGGAGGCGGAGATGGCCCGCTGAGGCGATGTGCCGGGCGGCCGTCCCTGATGGAGTGGGTGCCGTGTACAGCGACTGCGGACCCCGGCTCGACCTCGGGCGGCTCGCCGACGAGCCCCGCCTGACGCCGGGCGTGCGCGCGGTCGCCGCCGGGGCGCGCAGACGCGCCACCCGCGACGGCGACCGGTTGGTGGACACCGCGCACCTGCTGCACTCGCTGCTGGAGAGCGACCCGGTCGCACGCGACGCCTGCGACGCCGGCACCGGGCGGATGGCCAGGGTGCTCGGCTACCTCGTGCAGCGCAGCATCGGGTACGGGCTGCGGTGGAGCGGCACCGTGGAGGAGAGCGGCGCGCTGCCCGTGCTGGTGCCCTCGGGGGCCGCGGTGCCGCGGCCGCGCCCGCCTGAGGCCGGGGCCGGGGCCGGGGCGCCGGCCGGCGGATCCCTGGACGTCGGATCGCCGGACGCCAGGCCCGTTGACGCCGGATCCCTGGACGCCGGATGGAGCCCGGCGGCCGCTGCGGCGATGCGCCGGGCGGTCGCGCTGGCCCGCAGGCGCGGCAGGGGCCAGGCCGACGGCGTGGACCTGCTGGACGCGCTCGCCGCCGACCCGCAGTGCCGGGCACGCGAGGTGCTGCGCGCGGCCGGACTGGATGTCAGCCGTCACCGGGGTGACGGTCCTGTCGCGAGCTGACATCATGACCGGATGCACGCAACTCAGGGGAGGAACGGCGGCCTGGGCCTCGCCCTGCTCTCGGCCGTCGCGTTCGGGGGCTCGGGGGTGGCGGCCAAGCCGCTGATCGAGGCGGGCTTCGACCCGCTGCACGTGGTGTGGCTGCGGGTCGCCGGCGCCGCGCTCATCCTGCTGCCCGTCGCCCTGCGGCACCGGGCGCTGCCGCGGCAACGGCCCGGGCTGCTCCTCGGGTTCGGCCTGCTCGGCGTCGTCGGCTGCCAGGCCCTGTACTTCGTGGCGATCTCCCGGATCCCGGTCGGCGTCGCGATCCTCGTCGAGTACCTCGGCCCCGCACTGCTGCTCGGCTGGGTGCGGTTCGTGCAGCGCCGCCCGGTCAGCCGGGCGGCCGCCGTGGGCGTGCTGCTGGCGGTGTCCGGTATGGCGGGCGTGGTGGAGATCTGGTCCGGCCTGGCCTTCGACGCGCTGGGCCTGCTCTGCGCGTTCGGCGCCGCGTGCTGCCAGGTCGCCTACTTCGTGCTCGCCGACGACGGCACCCGCAGCGGCGAGGCCCCCGACCCCGTCGCGGTCATCGCCCACGGGCTCGTCATCGGCACCGTGGTCCTCACCGCCGTGGCCCGGCCGTGGGACATCCCCTTCTCCGGCCTCGCGCACCGCGCCGCACTCGGCCAGCGCGAGGTCCCCGCGGTCCTGCTGATCGCCTGGATCGTGCTCGTCGCCACGGTCGTGGCCTATCTGAGCGGGGTCCTCGCCGTGCGCCGGCTGAGCCCGCAGGTCGCCGGGGTGGTCGCCTGCATCGAGGCGGTCGTCGGCACCGTACTGGCGTGGATCCTGCTCGGGGAGCACCTCGGTGCCGTCCAGATACTCGGCGGCGCCCTCGTCCTCTTCGGGGCGTTCGTCGCGCAGACGTCGGCGGCGGCCAAGCGCCGCAAGGGCGACGGGGACGGCCGCGGCGACGGGCAGACGGCCGGGACCGGACCGGCGCTCGGGGCGCTGCCCGATGCCCTGCCCCCGGCGGGGCAGCCGGAGATCGCCGGCGCTCCGTAGCCGCCCGCAGGGCGGGGGTTCGCGGGTGCGGCGCGGCCCCCAGCGGTTGACGATGCCGGTCGTGCCTGGACGGGCAGGCGTTGCGGCGCCCCCGGCATCCCGCCCGCTCCGGATGTCCACAGGTGGGGCGTACGTTTCGGGCCCCGCCGGGATAGGGTGGCCGCATGCTCTCCATGGTTCTCCCGCCGCCGGCCCGCTGACGCGGGCACGCTGCCACCAGATCGGACCCCGGCCTGGCCAGGCCCTCGGAACGCGCGACGCGTGAGCGCCATGCGCGATGCACAACCCCGAGGTGCGGCAGGCGAGTGAGTGCTGCCCGCAGACGGTGACGCCTTCACCCACCCTTTCCCTGCGGGAGTTCCCTCGTGTCATCCACCCACGCCCGGGCCGTCCTGACCGCCCGCCGCGCGCTCCTCTGCGTCGTCTTCGCCGCCACCGCCTGGGGCACCGCGGGCGCGGCGGCCGCCCTGCTCTACAAGGGCAGCGGCCTCGGCCCCTTCGGCCTGACCTTCTGGCGCGCCGCCGGCGGCTTCGTGCTGCTGCTCGGCGCCCGCGCCGCCCGCCGGCCGGCGAACCGCTCCGGCGGCCGGCCGGCCGCGACCACCCCGGCGGACGCCGGAACGAGGCCGCGGAGCCGCGGCCGGAGCGCCGTGCGCCTGCTCGCCACCGGCGCCGCCCTGACCGTCTTCCAGGCCGCGTACTTCTGCGCGGTGCGGTCCACCGGCCTGGCCGTCGCCACGGTGGTCACCCTCGGCGCGGGGCCCGTGCTGATCGCCGTCGCGGCGCGGCTGACCATGGGCGAGCGGTTGGGGCGGGCCGGCGCCTGCGCGGTGGCCGTCGCGCTCGGCGGGCTCGCCGTCCTCGTCCTGGGCGGCGGCAGCGCGACCGTGCGGCCCGCCGGCGTCGCCCTCGCCGTGCTGTCCGCCGCGGGCTACGCCGCCATGACGCTGCTCACCCGCTGGTACGGCCGCCGTGGCGAGGCGGCCGACCCGCTGGACACCTCGCTGTGGTCCTTCGGCCTGTGCGCGTTGGTGCTGCTGCCCGTCGCCGCGGCCGAGGGGCTGCTGCCGCACGCGGACGGGCTCGTCAGGACCGTACTGCTGCTCGGCTACCTCGCCTCGGTGCCCACGGCCGTCGCCTACGCCCTCTACTTCGCGGGCGCGGCGGTGCTGCGCGCGGCCACCGTGTCGGTGATCGCGCTGATCGAACCGGTCTCCGCGGCCGTCATCGCGGTCACCCTGCTCGGCGAGCAGCTCACCGGCGCGACGGTGCTCGGCACGGTCGTGCTGCTCGCCGCGGTCGCCGTCCTCACCTGGGAGGAGGCGCGCACTCCCGCGGCCGTACCGGCGCCCGCCGCGCCGCGGGAACCGGTGGCGGAAGGCAGCAGCGCCGCCTGACCGCCGCCACCTCCCCGCCCGCCTGACCGGGCCGGCACACCGCCCCCGATCCGGTGGGGCCGGGTTGACCGCCGCGGGCCCTGTCGGGCGCTGCGGAACGGGCGGGAGTTGCCGATCGGCGGCTACGCGCCGGCCGGCCTCCCGCCCGCCCCGAGGCGGCGGAGCTGCTGGGCGCGGGCGCCCGCGTCGCGCGGGGCGGCGCGCTCGGCCAGCAGTCCGGTGACCCGGTGCTGGACCTCCTCCGGCTTGTTGCCGCCGAACTTGAACTTGGCCCGGACGTCGGTGACTTCCAGGCGGACCCCGCGGATCCCGGGCAGCATGCGCCCGAACGGGGCCTCGCCGGGGAGCACGGGTGCGGTGCCGCCGTCCGGCTGGAAGTGCCCGAGCTGGCGCCGCAGCAGCTCGGCCTTCTCCTGGGGATCGTCCAGGACGTGTGCCACGGCCAGCAGTTGGACCGCCGCGTAGTAGCTCGTCGGCGTGCCGTGCTCGGTCGGCTGGTCCGGCAGGGCGTGCCAGGGGCCGGGCACGAACGCGTAGTCGTCGACGATGCTCAGGGTGACCCGGGGGCTCGCCTCGAGCGCCGCCCACAGCGGGTTGGGGCGGGCGAGGTGGAGCAGGGCCTCGCCGCGCGCGCCGGGTGCCGGGTCGTAGGCGAAGTGCACGGGCTGGACGAACGGCGGCTCGCCGTCGAGGCCGTTGACGGCCAGCTGCCCGAAGTCGCGGCCGGCCAGCCAGGCCCGCCACTCGGCCTCGTCCGCGGCCGCGTCCCAGGGGTGGATCAGCATGGTGCGGTGTCCTCTCGGGCCGCGCCGCGCGGGCCGGCGGGCGCCAGGTAGCCGGGCAGGACGATCGACGGGTCGAGGTCGCCGGCGGGGACCGGCACCCCGTAGGCCGGGCGTACCGGCACCACTCCCGTCCAGTGCGGCAGTCCGAGGTCCTCGGGTTCGTCGTTGGGTCCTCCGGTGCGGACCTTCGCCGACACCTCGGCCAGGTCCAGGCGCATCACGGCGGTCGAGGCCAGCTCCTTGGCGTTGGCCCGCCGGGAGTCGGCCGCCCTGCCGGGGACGGCCTGGTCGACGATCGTGTCGAGCGCCAGCGAGCGCTCCGCGGGGTCGGTGACCTGGTGGGCCGTGCCGTGCACCACCACCGAGCGGTAGTTGATCGAGTGGTGGAACGCGGACCGGGCGAGCACCAGGCCGTCGACATGGGTGACGGTCAGGCACACCGGCAGCCCGTCGCCGCCGCCGGCCGCGCGCAGCGGGCGCGAGCCGGTGGAGCCGTGCACGTACAGCCGCTCCCCGTACCGCGCGTACAGGGTCGGCAGCACGACGGGCGCCCCGTCGCGGACGAAGCCCAGATGGCACAGGTAGCCGGCGTCGAGGATGCCGTGCACCAGCTCCCGGTCGTAGGCGGCGCGTTCGCGCAGCCGGGTGGGGACGGTGCGCGGCGTGGCAGGGTAGGCGGCGGGCGGGCCGGACTCGGAATCCCGTGTCATGACTGGCGCGATCCTTTGCACTAGTGCATAATTACTTTTGTGCTAGGAGAGTATCGGATCACTGGTCGGGGCGCATCGGCTATCGCCGCGGACATCGAGAGCGCCGTGGGCGCGGGGGCGCTGGCCCCGGGCGCGGCGCTGCCGCCGCTGCGCGAGCTGGCCCGCGAGCTGGAGGTCAACCCCAACACCGTGGCCGCCGCGTACCGGCTGCTGCGCGACCGCGGGGTGATCGAGACGGCGGGCCGGCGCGGCAGCCGGGTGCGGGCGCGGCCGGCCACCGCGCCCCGCGACCAGATCCGGATCGACGTCCCCGCGCAGGCCCGCGACATCTCCACCGGCAACCCCGACCTCGCCCTGCTGCCGCCGCTCGCCGACGCGCTGGCCTCGGCCGCCGCCCACCACGCGCAGGCGCCCGCCCTCTACGGCGGGCCGCCCGTCGACCCCGAGCTGAGCCGGCTGGCCCGCGCCGCCTTCGACGCGGACGGCGTGCCCGCCGGCCCGATCGGCCTCACCTCCGGCTCCCTGGACGCCATCGAGCGGGTGCTGGCCGCGCACCTGCGGCCCGGCGACGCGGTGGCCGTCGAGGACCCGGGGTGGGGGAGCGTGCTGGACCTGGTGCCGGCGATGGGGCTGCGGGTGGAGCCGGTCGCCGTCGACGACGAAGGACCGGTGCCCGCCGGGGTCGCCCGCGCCCTGGAGTCCGGCGCGCGGGCCCTGGTGGTCACCGACCGGGGCCAGAACCCGACCGGTGCGGCCCTGTCCGCCGCGCGGGCCGCGGAGTTGCGGGAGCTGCTGGCCGCCCACCGCGGCGTGCTGGTGGTCGACGACGACCATGTGCACGGGCTGACCGACCTGCCGCTGCACTGCCTGTCCGGCGCCACCGACCACTGGGCGCTGGTGCGTTCCACGGCCAAGGCGTACGGTCCGGACCTGCGGCTCGCCGTCTACACCGGTGACGCGGTCACCGTCGACCGGGTGCGCGGCCGGCACCGGTTGGGCGCGGGCTGGGTCAGCCACCTGCTGCAGCGCGCCGTGGTCCACCTGTGGCGGACCGGCGCCGTGGACACCGCCGCGACCGCGCGCTCCTACGACCAGCGGCGCGACGCGCTGCTCGGGGCACTCGCCGACCGGGGTATCGCCGCGCACGGGCGCAGCGGGATGAACGTGTGGGTGCCGGTCCCTGACGAGACCGGCGCCGTCGCCGGGCTGCTGCAGCGCGGCTGGGCGGTCGCCCCCGGCGCCCGCTTCCGCGCCCGCTCGGCGCCCGGGATCCGGCTGACCGTCTCACCGCTGGCCCCGGACGACATCGAGCCGCTCGCCGACGCCGTCGCCGCGGTGTTCCGCCCGGCCGGGGCGGGCCGCTATGCCTGACCCGGACGCCGGCCCCACTACAGCCCCTGGCTCCGCGGCTCCCGCGGCCGACGCTGGGTGAGGGCCGCGCCGACCAGGATGACGACCGCGCCCACCGGCTCGTTCCAGCTCAGCGACTCGCCGAGCAGCAGTACGCCGGCCGCCGTGGCGACGATCGGGATCAGATAGGTGACCATCGAGCCGATCGTCGGGCCCTTCTCGGCGACCAGGCCGTACTGCACCAGGAACGCGAGCCCGGTGCCCAGGGCGCCCAGCGCCAGCACCGACAGCACCGACTTCACCGGGTACGACGACGGCAGCGAGGTGAAGAACGGCGTCACGACCAGCAGTTGCAACGTGCCGAGCATCAACTGGCTCGCGGACATGGCCAGGTTGGAGCTGCCGGAGTTCGACAGGGTGCGCCGCACGTAGGCCCAGCCGACCGCGTAGCTGACCGCCGCCGTCAGCGCCATGATCGTGCCCTTGGGGTCCTGGCCCGAGAACCCCTGCCAGGCGCCGAGGACGGTGAGCACCCCGGCGAAGCCCAGTCCGACGCCGGCGAAGCGCTGCCGCGACGGCCGGTCCTCGGAGAGCGCCACGACCGAGACCAGCATCGAGAACAGCGGCGTCGCCGCGTTGCAGATCCCGGCGAGCATCGACGGGATGGTCTGCTCGGCGGTCGCGAAGAGCGTGAACGGCAGCGAGTTGAGCAGGAAGGACGCCACCAGCAGGTGCAGCCACACGCGCCGTCCGCGCGGCAGCCGCTCCCGCTTGACCGCGACCGCGGTGGCCAGCACCGCGGTGCCGAACACCATCCGGCCCAGCGTCACCTGCAGGGGCGCGAACGCCTCGTTCCCCACCTTCATGAACAGGAAGCTGAAGCCCCAGACCAGGCCGAGCGCGGCGAAGCGGATCCGCCAGTCCGTGAGCCCGCGCAGCAGGGCGCTGCCCGGGCCCGCGGGTGCGGCAGGAGACGCGACCGCCGGGGCGGACGCGGACGCGGAAGCGGAGACGGGAGCGGACGCGGGGGCGTCGGTTGCCGCGGGTGCGGCTTGCGGTGCGGGCGCCGCGGCAGCGGCGGAATCCACGGAATCCACGGAATCCACGGAACCCACGGGAGGGGTCTCGGCGGGAGCGGTCATGGCACCACGATGACGGCAGCGACGTCGTAGAACAAGCGAGAATTCGTACACAGACGACGTAGAATCACTAACATGTTGAGCCTGGAGCGCCTCCGCATCCTGCATGCCATCGACACCTACGGATCGGTGAGCGCCGCCGCGGACGTGCTCAGCGTGACGACCTCCGCGGTGTCGCAGCAGATGGCCAAGCTGGAGCGGGAGACCGGCCAGTCCCTGCTGGCCAGGAACGGCCGCGGGGTGCGGCTGACCGACGCCGGTCGGCTGCTGTCCGGGCACGCCGAGCGGATACTGTCCCTGGTCGAGCTGGCGCACTCCGACCTGGAGGCGCACCGCGGCGCCGCGGTCGGCGAGCTGCGGGCGGGCGCCTTCCCCACCGCGGTCCGCGGCCTGTTCCCCACCGCGCTCACCGAGCTGCGCCGCGGGCATCCGCAACTGCGCACCGTCGTCCACGAGTTGGAACCGCACGACCAGCTGTCCCGGCTGGTGCGCGGCGACATCGACCTGGCCGTCGTCCTCGACTGGTACAACAAGCCGCTGTCGCTGCCCGGCGGGCTCGCCAAGGCCCCGCTCTTCGACGACATCGCCGACGTCGCGGTGCCGGTCGGCCACCGGCTGGACGGACGGGCGCAGATCGAACTGGACGAGTTGGCCGACGAGGAGTGGATCGCCTGGCCGGACGGCGGCTTCTGCCACGAGTGGCTGCTGTTCACGCTGCGCGGCAAGGGCATCGAGCCGCGGATCTCGCACCACGCCGAGGAGCACGCCACGGTGCTCGCGCTGGTGGCCGCCGGGCTGGGCGTCGCCGTCATGCCGCGGCTGGGCCGCGACCCGATGCCGGACGGCGTGCGGATCGTGCCGGTGCGCTCCACCATGTGCCGCCATGTGTACGCGGTCTGGCGGGAGGACGCCGACCGCCGGCCCGCGATCCGGGTGGCGGTCGACGCCCTGCGCCGCTCGGCCGAGCGCTACACCGGCTGACACCGGCCGGTCCTGGCCGGGCTCGGGCCGGGGCGAGGCCGGGCTCGGGCCGGGCTCAGGCCAGCGAGATCTCGCCGCCGGAGACCGTGACCTGCTTGGACGGCAGCGGCGCCTGCGCCGGCCCGCCGGCCACGCTGCCGTCGGCCACGTGGAACTTGCTGCCGTGGCACGGGCAGTTGATCGTTCCGCCGGACACGCTGGCGACCGTGCAGCCCTGGTGGGTGCACACCGCGGAGAAGCCCTTGAACTGGCCCGCGGCCGGCTGGGTGACGACGACCTTCTGGTCGGCGAAGACCATGCCGCCGCCGACCGGGATCTCCGAGGTCTTGGCGAGCGGGGTGCCGCCGCCGGGCGCGGTCGTGCTCCCGGAGCCCGCGCCGGAATCGGTGGGGGAGGCGGTGGAGCCGTCCGTCGGCTGGGTCGTGCCGCCGGAGTCCGTCGACGCCCCGCCCGTCGTGGGGTTGGCGTCCGAGCCGGAGCCCTTGTCGGACGAGCCGCACGCGGTGAGGACGGCGGCGAGGCCCACGCCTCCGGCCGCCGCGACGACGGTGCGGCGGGTGGGGGTCTCGAGGCTTGCGGGGGTTTCGGCCATGAGCTGCTTCCTGTCGACTGGTCGGGCCCGGCGGGCCGGCGCGAACCGGCCCGCCGCGTCGTTGCACGCGTGACCGTTCATACGGCCTGCGGCGGCGAAACATTCAGCGACGCGCGCAGGAAGTTCAACTGGTGCCGCAACAGCCCCTCCACCACCACCGGATCGGTGGGTCCGTGGGTGACGTTCGACAGCGGCAGCACCTGGTGCATGCGCCCGGCGGCGAGCAGCGCCGCGGACATCCGCAGCGTGTGCGCGGCCACCACGTTGTCGTCGGCCAACCCGTGCACCAGCAGCAGCGGGCGGCGCAGCGAGGCCGCCTCCCCGATCGGCGACGAACGGTCGTACGCCGCGGGCTCCTCGTCGGGGTGGCCGAGGAACCGCTCGCGCCAGTGCGTGTCGTACAGCCGCTGGTCGCTCGGGCCCGCGCCGCAGATCGCCGCGTGGAAGACGTCCGGCCGGCGCAGCACCGCGGCTGCGGCGAGCGTCCCGCCGTAGGACCAGCCGCGCATCGCCACCCGGCCCAGGTCGAGGTCGGGGCAGTGCGCGGCGGCCGCGTGCAGCGCCGTCACCTGGTCCTCGATCGGCGCGCCGAGCGTGTCGCCGTGCACCGTCTTCTCCCACACGGGCCCGCGTCCGCGCGTGCCCCTGCCGTCCGCGACGACCACCGCGAAGCCCTCCTCCGCGAACCACTGCGCCTCGCACAGCGGCCAGTAGCGGCCGTGCAGCACCAACTGCATGGCGGGCCCGCCGTAGGGCGCCATCAGCACCGGCAGCGGGTCGCCGCCCGGCCGGTGCCACGACGGCAGCAGCAGCGCGGTGCGCACCGCGAGCTCGCCGGCCCGCAGCCAGGTCACCCGCGGCGGCGTCACCGGCTCGGCGCTCAGGCAGGCGACCGGCAGCGGCGCCCCCTCGGCGGGCAGCAGCCGGAACCGGGGCCCGTCGTCGGTGTGCGAGTCGAGCAGCAGGGCGCCGCCCGCCCGCTGCCCGGTGTGGACGCCGGGCTCCTCGCTCAGCCGCTCGGCACCGCTCTGCGGCGCGTACGACCAAAGGTGCACCTCGGTCGGCTCGTCGCTCGCGGTGAACAGCACGGACTCGCCCGCGACGTCCTCGACGGAGCGTATCTGCAGCCCCTCCGGGGTGACCGGCTCGCCCGCGACGGTGAGCCGGCGGGTCCCGCCCAGGTCTGCGGTGTGCACCAGGGCGCCCGACGCGGTCCTGGCCGGCGTGCCCGGGATCAGCTCCACCCAGGCGGGGTCGCGCTGCTCGTGCAGCAGCCGGGTCGCGCCGGTCGCGGGATCGGCGGCGAGCACCCGCAGGGTCCGCTGGTCGCGGCTCTGCACGGCCAGCAGCGGTCCGTGCGCGTCCCATCCGGCCCTCGCCAGGTACTCGTACGCGGTCCGGTCCCAGACGACCTCGGTCCTGGTCCCGTCCAGCCCGAACACGTGCAGGGACACGTCGGCGTTGGCGGTGCCGGCCGCCGGGTACGCCACCTCGCGCGGCGGCCGCGACGGGTTGGCGGGATCGGCGATCCACCAGCGCTGCACGGGGGAGTCGTCCACCCGGGCGGCCAGCAGGTGCCGGCCGTCCGGCGCCCACCAGTGGCCGCGGTACCGGCCCATCGACTCCGAGGCCACGTGCTCGGCCAGGCCGTAGGTGACGTCCGCGCCCTCCGGCGCCGCCACCAGCAGGCCGGGGGCGCCGTCGAGGTCGGCCACGTGCAGGGCGCCGCCGCTGACGTACGCGACCCGGCGCCCGCCGGGCGAGAGCCGCGGGTCCACGACCGGCCCCGCGGTCGGCACCGGCCGCGGCGGGCCGTCGGGCCGTTCCCAGCACCACAGGGCGCCGTCGAGCGCGAAGACCACGGTGCCGAGATCGGGGTCCGCGTCGTAGCCGACGATGCCGCCGGTGCGCTCCCGCGCCCGCTCCCTGCGGATCCGTTCGGCCTCCGGGACGCCGTCGGAGGAGCCGCCGAGCGTGTCCGGGTCGACGAGCAGGTGCTCGCCGTCGCCGTCGAGCAGCCACAGGCAGCCGGTGCGGTCCTCGGGACCGCGGGTGCGCAGGAACAGCGCGGCGGTGCCGTCGGCGGACAGCGTGAACGCCCGCGGGGCGCCGAGGGAGTAGCGCTGCGTCCGGGCGATCTGTCCGGGGAACGCGGCCGAGGCGGAAGAGGTGGGGTCGGGGGAGGTGGTGGAGATCATGTCCATAAGGGCAGTCTCCACCCCACTAACCTGGGGGGATGTTGAGAGAAGTGACGGGCATCCGCTACGTGACGCCGCTGCGCGAGGGCGGCTCGGTGCCCGGTGTGGTCGAGGCCGACGACCTCGGTACCTATGTCGTGAAGTTCACCGGCGCGGCCCAGGGCCGGAAGGCGCTGGTCGCCGAGGTGATCGCCGGTGAACTCGGCAGGCGGCTCGGCCTGCGGGTGCCCGAACTCGTGCGGTTCGAGTTCGACCCGGTGATCGGCCTGGGCGAACCCGACCAGGAGATCCAGGACCTGCTGAAGGCGAGTGGCGGGCTCAACCTCGGGATGGACTTCCTGCCCGGCTCCCTCGGGTTCGATCCGCTGGTGTTCACCGTGGATCCCGCGGAGGCGAGCCGCATCGTGTGGTTCGACGCGCTCATCGGCAACGTCGACCGTTCGTGGCGGAATCCTAACATGCTGGTCTGGCACAAGGACTTGTGGCTGATCGACCACGGCGCTTCGCTCATCTGGCACCACAACTGGCCCTCCGCCGAGGCGTCCGCGGCCCGGCCGTACGACGCCTCCGACCATGCGCTGTCCCGCTTCGACCCCGAACCGGCCGCGGTGGCGGCTGAGTTGACGGCGAAGGTGACCGAGGAGCTGCTGGCCGAGGTGACCGCGCTGGTGCCGGACGCCTGGCTGGCCGACGAGCCGGGCTTCGACGCGCCCGACGACGTGCGCCGCGCGTACGCGCGCCTGCTGGGCGCCCGCGCCCACGACGTCCACCTCCGGATCACCACCGCGCCCGGGCGCCGCGAGAAGCAGCCGCCGCCGGAGTGGCTGCGCCCCTGGGTCGAGGGCCACGCCGAAGGGAAGGGCGCCAAGTGAACGCGCGGGACGTCTTCGAGTACGCGCTCGTGCGCGTGGTGCCGCGGATCGAGCGCGGCGAGATGATCAACGCCGGGGTGCTGGTGTACTGCCGGGCGCAGAGCTACGTCGGCGCCCGGGTCCACCTGGACGAAGTGCGGCTGCGCTGCCTGGACCCCGATGTGGACGTGGACGGCGTCCGCGCCGCGCTGCGCGGCTACCAGGGCATCTGCGAGGGCGGCGACCGCGCCGGGCAGGCGGCGGAGGACGACCCGGGCCGCAGGTTCCGCTGGCTGACCGCGCCGCGCAGCACCATCGTCCAGCCGGGCCCCATCCACACCGGGCTGACCGCCGACGCCGACCGCGAGGTGGACCGGCTGCTGGAGCTGCTGGTCCGGTGAGCCGTGGGCCGGGGGCGCGCACCCCGGCGCCGGAACCCGGGCGGGTGCCCGCGGAACCCGAGCGCCCGCGCGCGGACCCGGGTGCGCGCCCCCGGTCGATCCCGTGCCATGAGCCACATCCGCCGTGGTGGCGTTGACACAGGGTCACGGCACTCCTACGGTTTCGGCTACGGGACCTACTAAGCGGTCGCTCATACGTCTGGATGTGTCTGCCGGGCGGGTGCGCGGCCGCCTCACCGGGCTGAGGAGACACAGATGTCCACCACCGAGCAGCGCGTCGCGATCGTCACCGGCGCCGCCCGCGGCATCGGCGCCGCCACCGCGGTGCGGCTGGCGCAGGAAGGCCGCGCCGTCGCCGTACTCGACCTCGACGAGGGGGCGTGCAAGGACACCGTCGAGACCATCACCGCGGCCGGCGGCCGGGCCCTCGCGGTCGGCGCCGACGTGTCCGACGAGGCCCAGGTCGAGGCCGCCGTCGCCCGGGTCGCCGAGGAACTGGGCGCGCCCACCGTGCTGGTGAACAACGCGGGAGTGCTGCGCGACAACCTGCTCTTCAAGATGACCGCCACCGACTGGGACACCGTCATGGGCGTCCATCTGCGCGGCGCCTTCCTGATGACGCGTGCGGTCCAGAAGCACATGGTGGACGCCAAGTTCGGCCGGGTCGTCAACCTCTCGTCGTCCTCCGCGCTCGGCAACCGCGGCCAGGTCAACTACTCGGCCGCGAAGGCCGGTCTGCAGGGCTTCACCAAGACCCTGGCCATCGAACTGGGCAAGTTCGGTGTCACGGCCAACGCGGTCGCGCCCGGCTTCATCGTCACCGACATGACCGCGGCCACCGCCGCCCGCGTCGGCATGGGCTTCGAGGAGTTCCAGGCCGCGGCCGCCACCCAGATCCCGGTCCAGCGCGTCGGCCGCCCCGAGGACGTCGCCAACGCGATCGCCTTCTTCACCGGCGACGCGGCCGGCTTCGTCACCGGCCAGGTCATGTACGTGGCCGGCGGCCCGCTCAACTGACCCGCACACGAAGGCCATCGACATGACTCAGCCCACTCCCGGCACCGGCCGCGTCGCCCTGGTCACCGGGGCCAGCCGCGGCATCGGCTACGGCATCGCGGAAGCCCTGGTGGCCCGCGGCGACCGCGTGTGCATCACCGGACGCAACGAGGACGCCCTCAAGGAAGCTGTCGAGCGGCTCGCCTCGGCCGCCCCCGAGGGGGCCGGCGAACCCCGCGTCATCGGCGTCGCCGGCAAGGCCCACGACGAGGCCCACCAGGCCGTCGCCGTCGAACGCACCATGGAGGCGTTCGGCCGGGTCGACTACCTCGCCAACAACGCCGGCACCAACCCGGTGTACGGGCTGCTGGCCGACCTCGACCTCGGCGTGGCCCGCAAGGTCTACGAGACCAACGTGATCTCCGCGCTGGGCTTCGCCCAGCAGACCTGGAAGGCGTGGCAGAAGGAGAACGGCGGCGCGATCGTCAACATCGCGTCCATCGCCGGCCTCGCGCCCTCGCCGTTCATCGGCGCCTACGGCATGAGCAAGGCCGCCATGGTCAACCTCACGGTGCAGTTGGCGGCCGAGATGGCCCCGGGCGTCCGGGTCAACTCCATCGCGCCCGCCGTGGTGAAGACCAGGTTCGCCGCCGCCCTTTACGAGGGGCGCGAGGAGGAGGCCGCGGCGGCCTACCCGCTGCAGCGGCTCGGCGTGCCCGAGGACGTCGGCGGGGCGGCCGCGTTCCTGCTCTCCGACCAGGCCGCCTGGATCACCGGGCAGAACCTGGTGCTGGACGGCGGCCTGTTCCTGCAGGCAGGCCACTGACGGAAGGTGCCGCCCGCGGCCCGCGGGCGGCACCTGTCAGTGCCGGGCACTAGGTTCGGGGACAGCAACGGATCATCGACCGGAGGTTCCCGACGTGCCCAGCATGCTGCCCGACTCCTGGCAGGCCGTCCTCGGCGAGGAGTTGGACAAGTCCTACTTCCAGCAGCTCACCGAGTTCGTCGCCGAGGAGCGGTACGACCACCGTGTCTTCCCGCCGCAGGACGAGGTGTTCGCCGCGCTGGAGGCGACGCCGTTCGACCGCGTCAAGGTGCTGGTCCTCGGCCAGGACCCGTACCACGGCGAGGGGCAGGGGCACGGCCTGTGCTTCTCCGTGCGGCCCGGCGTGAAGACCCCGCCGTCGCTGCGCAACATCTTCAAGGAGATGCGGGACGAGCTGGGCCACCCGGTGCCGGACAACGGCTACCTGATGCCGTGGGCCGAGCAGGGCGTGCTGCTGCTCAACGCGGTGCTCACCGTCCGCGAGGGCGAGGCCAACTCGCACAAGGGCAGGGGCTGGGAGAAGTTCACCGACGCGGTGATCTCGGCGGTGTCCGCCCGCTCCGAACCCGCGGTGTTCGTGCTGTGGGGCAACTACGCCAAGAAGAAGCTCCCGCTGATCGACACCGCGCGGCACGCGGTCATCCAGGGGGCCCACCCGTCCCCGCTGTCGGCCAAGCTCTTCTTCGGCAGCCGGCCGTTCAGCCAGATCGACGAGGCGCTCGCGGCCCAGGGCCACGACCCGATCGACTGGCGCATCCGCGACCTCGCGGTGCAGACGGGCTGACCCCCGGCGCAAAGCCCTAGGGGGCCGGTCTCCGCAGGCGCGGGGTCAACGCGCCCTGCGCGCAGGGCTGCCGCTCACCGCCGGGCCGACGGCCCGGCGGCAGGCGCGTGCCGCCGCACCGTCCGCTCCCCAGCCGCCGTACACCCCGCCGAGGTCGCACACGCCGGAACCGCCGGGCAGCCGGGGCATCGCCGGCAACGGGGGAACCCCGGCGCGTCCCGGCTCCCGGCGGTGCGCCGGACGGTGCGGCCCCGCGGCGCCCCGCGCCGGGCGGACCCGGGCGGCGGACGGGCGCGGTGAGCCGACCGGACGGGCCCCCGCGGTGTCCAGCACCTGGTGGGCCGGCGGCTGCGGCACACGGCCGTCGGGCCGCTGCCCCGCAGCCGGCTGCGGCGGGACCGCCCGCGGAGCGGCGGTGCGCGCGGCGGGAGCGGGTGGCGGGGGAGCCGGACGGTCGTGCAGCCGGCGGCGGCCCACACTGCCAGCACGGCCATCAGGAACGGGAGTCGGTGGGGCGGTCGGCGCACCCGGTCCACTGTGCCCGGTCCCGGGCGGCCCCGGAATTCCCCGTCCGAGTGACCGTTCGGCCCTCGCACGCGCGCACTTCACCCGCACGAGTGGTGGCGGATGGCCGGTTGACATCGGCGGGGCACGTCGGCCGGGGCACGTCGGCCGGTGCACGTCGGCCTGTACGCGTCGGCCGGGGTGCGCCAGGGGCCCGCAGGACGCCCACGCCCTGCCCGTATGCTGCGGTGACGCCCGCGCGGGGCGCCCGCGGCACGGTACGAGCCGCCGCTCCGGCGGCGGACCGCGCGGCCGGCCCGGCGGCGGAGCAGCCGACGGCGGGCCGCCGAGGCAACGGCAGACGACAGGAGCACGCATGGCATCCGGCACCGCCCCGCTGAAGATCGGCGTCATCGGTCTCGGTGACATCGCGCAGAAGGCGTATCTGCCGGTGCTCGCCACCCAACCCGGCCTGGAGCTGCACCTGCAGACCCGCACGCCGGCGACGCTGGAGCGCATCGGCGACGCCTACCGGCTGCCGCACCGCCACACCACCCTGGACTCGCTGCTCGACCAGGACCTGGACGCCGCGTTCGTGCACGCCCCGACCGACCACCATGTGGCGATCGCCGAGCGCCTCATCGAGGCGGGCGTCCCGGTCTACGTCGACAAGCCGCTCGCCTACGACCTGGCCGGGGCCCGCCGCGTGGTGGAACTGGCCGAGCAGCGGGGCGTGTCGCTGATGGTCGGCTTCAACCGCCGCTACGCGCCCGGCTACCTGCAGTGCCTGGACCACCCGCGGCACCTGCTGCTCATGCAGAAGAACCGGATCGGGCTCGCCGAGGCGCCCCGCGCCCTGGTCTTCGACGACTTCGTGCACGTCGTCGACACCCTGCGCTTCCTCGCGCCGGGCACCGTCGACCAGGTCGCGGTGCACGCCCGGGTGCGCGACGGGCTGGTGCACCACCTCGTGCTGCAGCTGGCAGGCGACGGCTTCACCGCCGTCGGCACGATGAACCGGATGAGCGGCTCGGTCGAGGAGAGCCTGGACGTCAGCGGCGACGACACCCGCCGTCAGGTGATCAACCTCGCGGAGGTCGTCGACCACAAGGGCCAGCCGACGCTCCGCAGGCGCGGCGACTGGGTGCCGGTGGCCCGCCAGCGCGGCATCGAGCAGATCACCCTGGCCTTCCTCGACTCCGTCCGCGGCGGCGTGCTCCTCGACGCGCGGGACGCGCTGCGCACCCACGAGCTGTGCGAGCGGATCGTCACCGAGATCGAACGGACCGCGCCGGGTCCGGCCGCCTGACCAGCCGGGTGCCCTCGTAGGCGGCGGCGACCACCAGCATCAGCAGGGCCAGGTGCGGCACCCAGTCGCCGAAGCGGACGTACGGGCTGACGCCGGTGGCCAGCGGCACCTGGTAGACGGCGGTGGTGCTGCTGCCGGTGCCGACGCGGTGGCCCACCGGCCGCCCCTGCGCGTCGAACACGGCGCTGATCCCGGTGAGCGTGGCGTGCACCATCGGCCGCCAGGTCTCCGCGGAGCGCAGTGCGGCCAGCGAGGCGTGCTGCGCGGGCGCCCAGCTGTGCTGGAACGACGACGTCGAGGACTGCGCGACGAGCAACTGCGCGCCGCTGCCGGCCAGATGCCGGCTCATGTCGGGGAACGCCGTCTCGAAGCAGATCAGCGGGCCGAACCGCAGCCCGCGGTCGTCCATGACGACCTGCCGCTTGCCGGGCGTCCGGTTCTGGTCGGCGGCCTTGCCGACCGACGTGGCCCAGCCCAGCAGCGACCGCATCGGGATGTACTCGCCGAACGGCACCAGCCGCATCTTGTCGTACGTCGGCCCGGTCACCCCGTTCGGGCCGATGAGCTCCGAGGTCTTGGAGATGCCCGAGCCGTCGGCCTTGGGCGCGTCGACGTTCACCAGCACCTCGGAGCCGACCTCGGCGGACAGCGCCGCCAGCCGGTCGGCGACCTCGGGGTGCGACGTCAGGTCCACGCCCACGCTGCTCTCCCCCCACACCACCAGGTCCGGGTGGGTGCCGGCGAGCTGCCGGGTGAGCTCGACCTCGCGGTTGAGCCGGCTGTCGCCGGTGGGCAGGACGCCGGGCTGGACGATCGCGATGCGCACCGACCCGGACTGCTGCGGGCGCGGCGCCCACAGCCACACCGCGCTGGTGCCGACGGCCGCCACCAGCAGGGCGACGATCGCCGGCCGGCGCACCGGCGGCAGCGCGACCAGCACCGCCACGGCGGTGTTCAGCAGCACCAGCAGGAAGCTCACCAGCCACACGCCGCCGATCGACGCCAGCCGCAGCGCCGGTGCGACCTGCCACTGGCTCGCGCCCAGCAGCCCCCAGGGCCCGCCGAGGCCCTGCCAGGAGCGCACCAGCTCCACCATCAGCCAGCCGGACGGCAGCAGCACGATCGCGGACGCGACCTGCCCGGCACTCGCGCCCGGGTGCAGCAGCCGCCGCACCAGCCAGCCCCATGGCGCCCACAGGGCTCCCAGGAGGAGCGCGAGGACCACGATGAACACGTTCAGGCTCGGCATCAGCCAGTTGTGGACGGCCAGCATGAAGCCCGCGCCGCCGAACCAGCCGTCCAGCGCGGCGCGCCTGGCGGTGGGGGCGGAGCGGATCAGCAGGATCCAGGGCACCAGCGCGACATACGCCAGCCACCACAGCGAGGGCGCGGGGAACGCCAGGGCGGGCACCGCGCCGGCCAGCGCGGCCGTGCCGGAGCGCACCCAGCGGGACGACAGGCGTGCCGTCAGCCGCTCCTCGACCGTGGCCGTCGTGGCCGTCATCCGCGCTCCCTCGCGTCCTTGCGCCGGCTGCCGCCGCGCCGAGGGCCGCCGGGCCGATGGGGTGATCAAGGCTGTTTACCCCCTCACATGGGCCGACACACCGCCACCCGGGCGTGTCGTCCACCGGGCGGCGCCGCCGCTCCGACCATCTTCCTCCAGGCCAGACGCCTGTGCGCCCGGGGGTGCGGGGGTGCGCGCATCCCCGGCGGCGGGTGTGCTCCCGAAGCCCGCGCAAGCGCGGGACCGGCCGCGCCTCGCGGCAGGCGGCGGCGTCCGGTGCCGGGCGGCGACCGGCCCCCGCGGCGGTTCTCACGGCAGGCGGTTCCAGGCGGTCAGCACGTGGTGGCCGTGCTCCATGCCGAGCCGGCTGACGGTGCCCGTGGCGAGCTGGAACAGCGCTCCGTCGGCCGCGGGCAGGCCGAGCCTGCGGGCGGTCAGCACGCGCAGCAGATGGGCGTGGGCGACGAGGACGACGTCCCCGCCGTCGCTGTTGGCGAACGCGGCGTCCGCGCGTGCCAGGACCTTGTCGGCGCGCGCGCCGACCTCGTCCGGGCTCTCTCCCGGGTGCCCCTCGGGCCCCGGTGCGACGCCGTCGGTCCACAGGTCCCAGTCCGGCCGGGTGCGGTGGATGTCCCGCGTGGTGACGCCCTCGTAGCCGCCGTAGTCCCACTCGCGCAGGTCGGGCTCGATCCGGGTGCGCTCCAGGCCGGCGAGCTTGGCGGTCTGCCGGGCCCGTTCCATCGGGCTGGTCAGGACGCAGGCGATGTGGCGGGAGGCGAGCAACGGGGCCAGGCTGCGGGCCTGCTCCTCGCCGTTGGGCGTGAGGGGAAGGTCGGTGTAGCTCGTGTGCTGCCCTGACAGGGTCCACTCGGTCTCGCCGTGGCGGATCAGTACCAGCTCGCCCATCGGGCACCTCCCGTGACGCCCCGCGGCGCCGCCGTTGTGATCATACGTCCCGCTCGGGAACGTGCGACGGCCCCGCGCCCGCCGCCGGGCGGCGGTGGACGGTCAGGTTCCGCACCGAGGTGAACTCTCGTCGGCGCCCAGGACTTCCCGTCACCTGACGTGACTACGATGACGCGCAGTGCCGCGGTTGCGGCATCCGCGTGACCTCGGTCTGATCGGTTGGAACAGGCGACGCCAGGACAGGAGCCGGTATGGACGACGAGACCCGCAGCTACGACGTGGTGGTCATCGGAGCGGGCCCGGTGGGGGAGAACCTGGCGGACCGTGCCCGGGCGGGCGGGCTCAGCACGGTGATCGTGGAGAGCGAGCTGGTCGGCGGCGAGTGCTCGTACTGGGCCTGCATGCCCAGCAAGGCGCTGCTGCGGCCGGTCCTCGCCCGCGCCGACGCCCGCCGGCTGCCGGGCCTGGCCGACGCGGTGACCGGACCGCTGGACGCGGCGGCGGTGCTCGCCCGGCGCGACTCCTTCACCTCGAACTGGAACGACGACGGGCAGGTGGGCTGGCTCGACTCGGTCGGCGTCGACCTCGTCCGCGGCCACGGCAGGCTCGACGGGCCCCGCCGGGTGAACGTCGCCACGCCGGACGGCGGCACCGTGCGGCTCACCGCCCGCCACGCGGTCGCGGTGTGCACCGGCACCACGGCAGCGCTGCCCCCGCTGCCGGGCCTCGCCGGAGTGCGGCCGTGGATCAGCCGGGACGCGACCAGCGCCAAGGAGGCGCCGGGGCGGCTGCTGGTGGTCGGCGGCGGCGTGGTGGCCGTCGAGATGGCCACCGCCTGGCAGGCGCTGGGCTCGCAGGTCACCCTGCTGGTCCGCGGCTCCGGGCTGCTGCCGCGGATGGAGCCGTTCGCCGGAGAGCTGGTCGCGGACGCGCTGGGCGAGGCCGGGGCGGACGTCCGGTTCGGGGTCTCGGTGACGTCCGTGACGCGCGAGGGCGGCCCGGACGGCGAGGTGTGCGCCGTGCTGGACGACGGGAGCACGCTCGCCGCCGACGAGATCCTCTTCGCCACCGGCCGCACCCCGCACACCGACGACCTCGGCCTGGAGACGGTCGGGCTGGCGCCCGGGGACTGGCTGCCGGTCGACGACACCCTGCGGGTGACCGCGGTCGCGGACGGCTGGCTCTACGCGGCCGGCGACGTCAACCACCGGGCGCTGCTCACCCACCAGGGCAAGTACCAGGGCCGGATCGCCGGAGCGGTGATCGCGGCCCGCGCCAAGGGCGAGCCGCTGGACGACGCCCCCTGGGGCGCGCACGTGGCCACCGCCGACGCGGCGGCCGTCCCGCAGGTCGTCTTCACCGATCCGGAGATCGCCTCGGTCGGCCTGACGCTGGAGGAAGCGGAGCGCGCCGGGCTGCGGGTGCGGGCCGTCGACTACGACCTGGGCAACGTGGCGGGGGCCAGCCTCTACGGCGACGACTACCGCGGGAAGGCCCGCATGGTCGTGGACCTGGACGCCGGCGTCCTCGCGGGCGTCACGTTCGCCGGCCCCGGCGTCGGCGAACTGCTGCACTCCGCCACGGTCGCGGTGGCGGGCCGGGTACCGGTGGCCCGCCTCTGGCACGCGGTGCCCGCGTACCCCACCATCAGCGAGATCTGGCTCCGCCTGCTGGAGACCCTCCGCGGCTGAGCCCGTCCGGCGCCGGCAGCGGGGCGGCGTGCCTCAGGCCGCCGGCGGGAGGGCGAGCGCGGCCTTGACCGACTCCGAGAGCGGGTCGGCCAGCACCTCGGGCAGGCCCGCCTCGAAGCCGTCGAGGGCGATGCGGACGACGTCCGCGGGGGCCGACTTGGGGGCGTCGACAGCCGCGGACATGTCGGTGTCGACGTAGCCGACGTGCAGGCCCGTCACCTGGGTGCCCTGCCCGGCGAGCGCGATGCGCCACGCGTTGGTCAGCGACCACTGCGCGGACTTGGCGGCCGAGTACGCTGCGGCGCCCGGCATCGTGGCCCAGGACAGCACGCTCAGCACGGTGAGGATGCCGCCCCCGCCGTTGCGGGCCAGCACCGGCGCGAACGCCCGGCCCATCTCCAGCGTGCCGAGCACGTGCGTGTCGAACTCGCGCCGGTAGTCCTCGCGCGGGCCGTCCAGCAGGGAGGCGCCCGTCGTGATGCCGGCGTTGTTGACCAGGAGCGTGACGTCCCCGGCCTGCTCGGCGGCCGCGCGCACCGACTCGGGGTCGGTGATGTCCAGCCGCAACGGGACCGCGCCGGGCACGGTGACCTTCCGCGGGTCGCGGGCGGCCGCGTACACCTTCGCCGCGCCGCGGTCGAGCAGGGCCTTGACGAACTGCTCGCCGATACCGCGGTTGCCGCCGCTGACGAGGGCGATCGAGCCGTTGATCTTCATGGGAGGCGTCCTTGCACGAGGAGGAAACAGATCGGTTTCCACCGACTGTAAACCGATCTGTTTCCGCTGTCGAGCCGCGGCGCTAACCTGGCTGCATGACCACCACCACGCCCAGGCCCGGCTCGCGCGACCGGCTGCTCGACGCCGCGGCGGAGCTCTTCTACCGCGAGGGCACCGGCACCGGCATCGACGCGCTGTGCCGGGCCGCCGGTGTCTCCAAGCGCTCGATGTACCAGCTGTTCGGCAGCAAGGACGAGGTGCTCGCGGCGGCCCTGGAACGCCAGCAGCCGGGCCTGGAGGCACGGCTGCTGCCGGGGCCCGGCGAGCCGGAGGCTCCGCGGGCCCGGATCCTGTACGTCTTCGAGCGGCTGGCGGACGCCGCGGACTCGGCGGACTTCCAGGGCTGCCCGTTCCTCGCCGCGCAGGTGGAACTGAAGGACCCGGGGCACCCGGCGAGCGTGGTGGCCGCCCGCAGCAAGGAGCGCATGGCCGACTTCTTCCGGGCCGAGGCCGGACGCGGCGGCGCGGCCCGGCCGGACCTGCTCGCACGGCAGTTGATGGTGGTCTACGACGGGGCCAGCGTGCGTGCGGGCGTCGGCGTGGAGCGCCTCGGCGACGGGCTCGCGGCGGACACCGCCGCCGCCCTGCTGGACGCCGCGGGCGTCACCGCCTAGCGGCCCGGACCCCGAAGTAGTCCCCGCCCTTGCGCCGCGGGCTGTCGCTGCCCCAGGCGCGCCGCCGCCACCGCCACCGCGGCGCCGGCACCAGCCGCGGGATGTGCTTGGAGCACTGGAGGTACGCCTCCTGCACCTCGGCCTCCACCCACACCACCGGCCGCCGGCCGCGGTTCGGGTCCTCGGGCAGCCCGGGGTGCAGCTCGCGCATTTCCGCGTCGGGCACGACGCGGGCCCGGCCGTTGATGTGCAGCCCGATCCGGTCGCGGGTGAAGTCGATCATCAGGATGCCGATGTGCGGGTTCTCCCGGATGTTGCCGAGCGACGCCATCACGCCGTTGCCCCGGTACTCCGGATAGCACAGCGTCTTGGCGTCCAGCACGTGCAGCACGCCCGCCGGTCCGGCCCGGAACGCCGCGTCGCACTCGCCGCCGCCGTCCGCCGTGGCGACGAAGAACATCTCCTGCTCCGCGGCGAACTCCCGCATCCTGGTGTTGAGATGGTCCAGCACCTGGTCGGCGTAGAACCGGTCGGCACGCTCCCGCGTGCCCAACTCCTCCTGCAGTCCGTGCTCTCCCGCGCTGCCGGGACGTGGCGGCACCGCTTCGGGACCCGAGCCGCTGAACATCGGCCGCCCCCTCATCGTCGAGTGGATTCCGTGGTCACCCCGTGGTCGAGCGGTCAGCCACGCTAGCCAGGAATGGGGAGATGTCCGGCGGTTCTGGCCATCACCGCCCGCGGGACGGGCGCCGCGTGGTAAGCGCATCCGTGTCCACGATGCGGTCAGCCGTTTGACCGGTTTCGGCGGAACCGGCTACGTTGCGCGGCATGCAGCGCACCACACATCTGACGACGCGGGGTCATGTCGACCTCAAGCGCGTGTGCTCCGCTGCGTGTCACCGGGTCTGAGCCACGGCTCCGCACAGGAGCGTCCTCGGGAGCGCCCGCCCGCCGGTCCGTCACCGGCCGCCGGCCGGTGCCTCCCGCCGCCCGGCCCGGAAGGCACCCGCCGTGACCCTGCCGAACGACACCCCTGCCCGCAGCTCGGACCCGGCCGTCCCGGCGGCCCCGCATGGTCAGAACCTCCCGACCGCCCCGACTCCCTTGCGCCGGGCCGACGTTCCCTCCCCTCCGGTGCAGCGCAGGACCTCCGCCGCCGGCGCGGTACTCGGCGCGGTCCTCGACCACGGCCCGGTGGCCCGCAGCACCGTGGCCCGGCTCACCGGCCTGTCGCCGTCCGCGGTCACCGGCCACAGCGCCCGGCTGCTGGCCCGCGGGCTGCTGCGCGAGCGGCCGGAGACCGCCGGGCCGCGCGGACTCGGCCGCCCGCACATCCCGTTGGAGATCGAGACCGGCAGCCATCTGGTGGCCGGCGTCCACATCGCGGTCACCAACTCCACGGTGGCGCTGATGGACCTGCGCGGCCGGATCGTCGCCGAGGACCGCCGGCCGCACGACCGGCCGGCGCCGCACGACGTGCTCGACGGCGTCCCCGCACGGCTGGCCGTGCTGACCGCCGCGCACGCGGCGGACCGCGGGGTGCTCGCGCTCGGCGTCGCCACCGGCTCCTGGGTCGACCCCGGCGCGGGCCTGATCGTCGACCATCCGCGGCTCGGCTGGCGCGACGTGCCGGTACGTGAACTGCTCGCCGGGGCCACCGGGTTGACGGTCCAGGTGGACAGCCACTCGCGGGCGCTGGCCCGCGCCGAGCAATTGTTCGGCGCGGTCGCGGCGAGGGAGAGCAGCGTGCTGCTGTTCGTCGGGGCCGTGGTGGACGCGGCGTTCGCGACCGCCGGCGCCGTGCACCGCGGACCGCGCTCCGCCGCGGGCAGCGTGGCCCATCTGCCGCTCGCGCCCGGCGAGGAGGCGGCGGGCGTCCCCGCGGAGCCCTGTACCTGCGGCACCCCGCGCTGCCTGCAGTCCGAGGTCTCGGAGCCGTCGATGCTGCGGCAGGCCGCCGCGCAGGGCCTGCGGGTCGCGGTCTTCCGCGACCTGCTCGATCTGGCCCGGGCCGGCGACCGCACCGCGATGGCCCTCTTCCGGCGTCGGGCCCGGCTCGTCGGCCGGGTCGCCGCACTGCTGCTGGACATGTTCGACCCCGAAGTGCTGGTGGTGGTGGAGCCGGGGACCGGGTGGCTGCCGGAGTGCCTGGCCGACCTGCGGGCCGAGGTCGCCGCCCGCTCCTGGGTGTGCGATGACCCCGAACGGGCCGTCCTGCCCAGCAGTTTCACCGGTTCCGTGCTGCCCGTCGCCGGCTGCACGGTGGCCCTCGGCGCGCTGTACGCCGACCCGCTCGGCGCGCTGCCGGCGGTGTCCTGACCGGCCGGCAACGGGCGGCCCGAAATCCCGCTTAAATTCAGCGAGTTGCATTGTTGACCACGCCGGAACCCCGACAGGACAATGGAAACATGACCAGCGAGCAGCGGAATCAGGGAAGGCGGCCCGCGGCGGCGCTTTCCCGTCGCGCCGCCGCCGGTCCGGTGGCCGCGGCCGTCCGGCGCCGGTGTTGTCGCCCCTGCCGTGCGTGTCGCGTGCCCGCCTCCTGCGGATCGTGTCGAGCGGCCTGACCAGCGGGTCTGTGGTGTCCTCGCTTTCCCGTGCCGGTGGGACCGCCGTCGTCCCCCCGCGCGTTCCCTGACGATCCGCCGGGTCGCGCGCTGCCGGGATTTCGCGTGCCGCGCGTTTTCCGGCGTTGCTGAGCCCGCGTCCTTCTCGGCTTTCCGAGTGCTCCGGGCGTTGTGAGGTATTTCCTGCCTGCCCTGCGCACATTTTGCCCTGCCCATTTCTCTGCACCAGGGGGAGACAGTTGTCCATCGCCGTGTCCGCGCTTCCCGTACCGGGTATCGCCCCGGAGCGCTTCAA
This sequence comes from Streptomyces sp. NPDC020917, assembly GCF_044333795.1. Taxonomy (NCBI): domain Bacteria; kingdom Bacillati; phylum Actinomycetota; class Actinomycetes; order Kitasatosporales; family Streptomycetaceae; genus Streptomyces; species Streptomyces sp. NPDC020917. The sequence goes on from NZ_JBIRRR010000019.1 coordinate 29,397, forward strand.
ACGGATCTTCCGCAACCATCCGGCGGGCGTGGTGGTCGTCACCGTGGACTCCGGGCGCGGGCCCGCGGGCTTCACCGCGACCTCGCTCACCTCGCTGTCCCTGGCCCCTCCGCTGATCTCCTTCGGGATCGGGGTGACCGCCTCGTCCTGGCCGCACGTCGAACGCGCCGGCAGCGCGGTGGTGAACTTCCTCGGTGCCGAACAGGAGGACGTGGCACGGCGGTTCGCCACCAGCGGCATCGACCGGTTCGCCGCACCCACCCGCTGGCGCCGGCTGCCCTCGGGCCAGCCCGTCCTCGACGGCGTCAGCGGCTGGCTGCACGTCGGCTTCGAACAGGTCGTGCCCGCGGGCGACCACCGGATCGTCGTCGCCAGGGTCGAGGACGCGTGGCTCGACGAGGGCCGCGGCCCGCTGCTGTTCCACGACGGCGCCTACCACTCCCTGAACGCCCGCTGACCCGAACTCCCGTCCTCCCAGGGTCCGGCCACGCCCGCCGGCCCGAACTCCCGCCGACCGGAACCGGATTCCGGCACTCACCAGGGACCACGATGCCCACCAGTACTCCGCCCCCGCCCCTCCACCGCCGGTCGTTCCTCGCCCTGGCCACAGGCGCCGCCCTCGCCGCCGCGGGATGCGCCCGCGCCACCACCGCCGCGGATACCTCCCTGCCCACCCGGGCCCTCCCGTCCGGCGCGCCGCCGCCGGGCACCAGGCTCGCGATCGCCGTGCACACCTCCCAGCTCCAGCTGGCGAACTCCGGCCTGGACGCCCGACTGCCCTTCACCGTGTCCAGCTGGCCCAACCTCAGTGCGGGCCCCGACGTCATCCAGGGATTCCGGGCCCACTCGGTCGACCTGGCGAGCAACGCCGGGATCCCGCCGATCCAGGCGCAGGCCATCGGCGTGGGCGCCCGGATCGTCGCGGTGCAGTCCCGCAACCACCCCATCTACACGTTCGCCACCGCACCCGGCACCGCCATCGGCAGCGCCCAGGACTTCCGCGGGAAGAAGATCGCCTTCTCCCAGGGGCAGGCGCAGGGCGTCGTCGTGCTGCGGGCCCTGAAGGAGGCGGGGCTGACGACCGGCGACGTCAAGCTCGTCGCGCTGCCCAGCACCCAGTTCCTGACCGCGCTCCAGGCCCGCCAGGTCGACGTGGCGCCGCTCGGCGAGCCGGTGCTCACCAAGTACCTGGCCCAGTACGGCAAGGACGGCGCCCGGGGCGTGCACACCGACGTGGTGGACCTGCTGTCCATCCTGTGGGCGCCGGTCGAGGTGCTGGAGAACGACGCCAAGGCGGCCGCGATCCGCAGCTACATCCCGCTGTGGGCGCGGGGCGTGGTGTGGGCCTGGGAGCACCCCGAGCAGTGGATCCAGGCGTACTACGTCAAGGACCAGGGCGTCTCGGCCGACGACGGCCGGCGCATCGTCGCCTCGCTCGACACGCCCCGGTTCCCGCTGAGCTGGGACAAGGCGGTCAACTGGGAGCAGCAGACCGCCGATCTGCTGGCCGAGGGCGGGTTCGTGCCGAAGGTGAAGGCCGAGGACCTGTTCGACCGGCGGTTCGAGGGGCTCGCGGCGCGGTCGGTCCCGCGGAAGTACCAGGTGCCGTCATGACCGAGGCCCTGTCCCGCCTGGGCACCGCTGACCGGCCGCCGGCCGCCGTACCCGCCCCCGTCGCCGTCCCCGCCCCCGCTCCCGCGCCGGTCCGCGGCACCCGCCGCAGGCTGGGGCCGGGCAGGGCCGTGCCCTTCGGCCGGCTGCTCGGACCGCTGCTGCTGGTCGCGCTGTGGTGGGCGGCCTCCGCGCTGCACTACCTCGACCCGCGGATCCTGTCAGGGCCGGGCGCCGTGGCCGCCACCGCGGCCGACCTGGTCCACGATGGCCGGCTCCAGGACAACGTGCTGGTCTCGCTGCAACGCGCCGGCCTCGGCCTGCTGTTCGGCGTCCTGGCCGGGGTGGTGCTCGCGATCGCCGCCGGGCTCAGCCGGTTCGGCGAGTACCTGCTGGACGGCACGCTCCAGGTCAAGCGGGCGATCCCGTCGCTGGCCATGCTGCCGCTGCTCATCCTGTGGCTCGGCATCGGCGAGCAGATGAAGGTCACCGTGATCGCCCTCGGTGTCGCGGTCACCGTGTACATCAACACCTATGCCTCGCTGACCGGCATCGACAGCCGGTACGTGGAGCTGGCCGAGAGCCTGGACCTCGGCCGCTGGCGGTTCCTGCGCACGGTGGTGATCCCCGGCTCGCTGCCCGGCTTCTTCGTCGGCCTGCGGCTGGGGGTGACCGCGTCCTGGCTCGGCCTGATCGTGGTCGAGCAGATCAACTCCACCAGCGGGATCGGCTACATGATGTTCCAGGCACAGCAGTACGCCCAGTCCGACGTGATCATCGTGGGCCTGGTGGCCTACGGGATCTTCGGGTTCGCCTCCGACGCGGCGGTCCGGGCGGTCGAGAGGAGGGTGCTGTCATGGCGTCGCACGCTGGCGGGCTGACCGCGGCCCCCGCCGTCCCCGTGTCCTCCGCCGTCCCCGCCGTCCGCACCGTGCGGCTGGTCCGGTCGTTCGGCGGGCGCGAGGTGCTCAAGGGGCTCGATCTGACCCTCGCCCGGGGCGAGTTCACCGCGCTGCTCGGCCGCAGCGGATCCGGCAAGTCCACGCTGCTGCGGGCCGTCGCCCTGCTCGACCACGGGGTGGCCGGATCCGGTGAACTCACCGTCCCCGAACGGGTGTCGCTGTCGTTCCAGGACTCCCGGCTGCTGCCGTGGCTGCGGATCCTGGACAACGTGGTGCTCGGCGTCCGCGGCCCCCGGGCCCGGGAACGCGGCGAGACGGCGCTCGCCGAAGTGGGCCTGTCCGGCCGCGAGCGGTCCTGGCCGCACGAGCTGTCCGGCGGCGAGCAGCAGCGCGCCGCGCTGGCCAGGGCCCTGGTGCGGGACCCCGAACTGCTGCTCGCCGACGAGCCGTTCGGCGCGCTCGACGCGCTCACCCGGATCAAGATGCACGGCCTGCTGCGGGAGCTGTACGAGCGGCACCGGCCTGCGGTGCTGCTCGTCACGCATGACGTGGACGAGGCGATCGAACTCGCCGACCGGGTACTGGTCCTTGAGGAGGGCCGGATCGCTGTCGATCTGGCCGTCCGCCTGCCGGCCCGCAGGAGCCGCCGCGACGCGCGGTTCCAGGAGTACCGCGACACCCTGCTGGCCGCGCTGGGCGTCGTCGAACGCGGCGGCGCCGCACCGCAGGACCGCACCCCGTCCGAGCCCGCAGGGGAGGCCGCCACGCACCGCACACCGGCACCGCACGCCGCACCGCCCCCCTTCGGCGACCCCGTCCACCCGCCGCGGCGAACCGAGCGCCCTCACGAGGAGAAGGACTCCCATGACCCGCAGGACTGACCGCAAGCACCTGCATCTGAACGCGTTCCTGATGTCCGTCGGGCACCACGAGGCGGCCTGGCGGCTGCCGGAGAGCCCGGCCTCCGGCGGCACCGACCTCGCGCACTACGCGAACCTCGCCCGGATCGCCGAACGCGGCAAGCTGGACTCGCTGTTCCTGGCTGACAGCCCGGTGCTGATGGGCGACCCGGGACGCCGCCCCGGCAGCAAGCTCGAACCCACCGTGCTGCTGACCGCGCTGGCCGGCGTGACCAGCCGGATCGGCCTGATCGCCACCGCCTCCACCAGCTACAACGAGCCCTACAACCTGGCCCGCAGGTTCGCCTCGGTGGACCACGTCTCCGGCGGGCGGGCCGGCTGGAACATCGTCACCACCGCGGGCGCCGACGCCGCCCGCAACTTCGGCCTGGACGACACCCCGCAGCACCGCGACCGCTACCTGCGGGCCGCCGAGTTCGTCGACGTGGCCACCAAGCTCTGGGACAGCTGGGCCGACGACGCGGTGCTCGGCGACAAGGAACTCGGGGTGCACGCCCGCGCCGAGAGGGTGCGCAGGATCGACCACCAGGGCACGTACTTCCGGGTCGACGGGCCGCTCAACGTGCAGCGCTCGCCGCAGGGTTACCCGCTGCTGGTGCAGGCCGGGTCCAGCGAGGACGGCAAGGACTTCGCGGCCCGCCACGCCGAGGCGGTGTTCACCGCGCAGCAGACCCTGGAGGAGGGCATCGCCTTCTACCAGGACGTCAAGCAGCGCGCGGTGGCAGCCGGCCGCGACCCCGACGGCATCAAGATCCTGCCGGGCATCGTGCCCGTCATCGGCGACACCGAGGCCGAGGCCCGCGCGCTGGACGACGAACTGGACCGGCTGATCCGGCCCGAGTACGCCAAACGGCAGCTCGCCAGGACGCTGCGGGTCGACCCCGACGCCCTGGACCTGGACCGCGAACTGCCCGGTGACATCCCCACCGAGGACGAGATCGAGGGCGCCAAGAGCCGCTTCACGCTCATCGTCGACCTCGCCCGGCGCGAACGGCTGACGGTCCGCCAGCTGATCGGGCGGCTCGGCGGCGGCCGCGGCCACCGCACCTTCGCGGGCACCGCCGAGCAGGTCGCCGGCACCATCGAGCACTGGTACGACGCCGGCGCCGCGGACGGCTTCAACATCATGCCCGCCGTGCTGCCCTCCGGCCTGGAGCTGTTCGTCGACCGGGTGGTGCCGATCCTGCAGGAGCGCGGCCTGTTCAGGACCGAGTACACCGGCACCACACTGCGCGAGCACTACGGGCTGCCACGCCCGGCGAACCGCCTCTTCGAGCCCGCGGACAGCGGCGAGGGCCACCTCGGCATCGCCCTGGCGGGCGCCCGGTGACGGGCTGTCCGGGGACGACCGCGAACGGGCCGGCTGCCGCGCACTCCGCGGCGGCCGGCCCTGCCGTGCCGCCCGCCGCCGGCTGGGTGCGCCGGCTCGGCGGCTACTGCCTGCGGCACCGCGCCGACCTGCTCGCGGCCTTCGGCGCGGCGGTGGCCGCCGCGCTCGCCACCGCGACCCTGCCGCTGGTGCTGCGGCACGTGGTGGACCGCGTCGCCGCCGGCGCGACCGCGTCGGTGACCGCCTGGACGGCGCTGCTGGCGGGCCTGGGCGCGGTCCGGTTCTGCGCCGGCTTCGTCCGCCGCTACCGCGCGGGACGGCTGTCCCTCGGCGTCCAGTACGACCTGCGCAACGACGCCTTCGCCGCGCTGCTGCGGCTGGGCGGCGCCCAGCAGGACGGGCTGCGCACCGGGCAGATCGTCAGCCGCTCCATCTCCGACATCACCCTCATCCAGACCCTGCTGCAGTTCCTGCCGAACATGACCGGCAACGCCCTGATGTTCCTGGTGTCGCTGGTGTTCATGGCGGTGCTGTCGCCGCTGCTGACCCTGGTCGCGCTCGTCGTCGGGCCGCTGCTGTGGTTCATCGCGCTGCGCAGCCGCCGCGACCTGTTCCCGGCCAACTGGCACGCGCAGCAGCAGGCCGCCGAGGTCGCGTCCGGCGTCGAGGCGACCGTCACCGGCGTGCGGGTCGTCAAGGGCTTCGGCCAGGAGCAGCGCGAGTTGGCCGGGCTGGAGCAGCGGGCCCGCGGCCTGTTCGCCTCCCGGCTGCGGGTCGTGCGGTACACCAGCCGCTACAACCCCGCGCTCCAGGCGGTGCCGGCGCTCGGGCAGGTCGCGGTGCTGGCGTTCGGCGGCTGGCTCGCGCTGCACGGCCACATCTCGCTCGGCACGTTCCTGGCGTTCACCAGCTACCTCGGGTCGTTCGTCACGCCGGTCCGCCAGGTCGCCACCCTGCTCACCGTCTGGCAGCAGGCCAGGGCCGGCACCGAGCGGGTGCTGGAGGTCGTCGACGAGGCCCCGCAGATCACCGACCGGCCCGGCGCGCGCGTACTCGGCCCCGAGCCGCCCGCGGTGCGCTGGGACGACGTCACCTTCGGCTACGGGGACGGCGAGCCGCTGCTGCGCGGCTTCACCCTGCACCTCGCGCCGGGCGAGACCGTCGCGCTCATCGGCGCGGCCGGCTCCGGCAAGTCCACCGCCGCGGCGCTGCTGCCGCGGTTCTACGACGTGCCGTCCGGGCGGGTGCTCGTCGGCGGCACCGACGTGCGCGACCTCACCCTCGGCTCGCTGCGGTCCCGGATCGGGTACGTCTTCGAGGAGAGCCTGCTGCTGTCCGACAGCGTGCGGGCCAACATCGCGTACGGCGACCCGGACGCCGGCGAGGACCGGGTGCGGGCGGCCGCCGCGGTCGCCCGGGCCGACGAGTTCGTCGAGCGGCTGCCGCAGGGCTACGACACGGTCGTCGGCGATCAGGGCCTCACCCTCTCCGGCGGCCAGCGGCAGCGCATCGCGCTGGCCCGGGCGCTGCTGGGCGACCCGGCGGTGCTGGTGCTCGACGATGCCACGTCGGCGATCGACGCCCGCGTGGAGTCCGAGATCCACGCCCGGCTGCGCGCGGCCACCCGCCGCCCCACCACGCTCATCGTGGCCCACCGCCGCTCCACCCTCGAACTCGCCGACCGCATCGCGGTATTGGAGAGCGGACGCGTCGTGGACAGCGGCACCATGGACGAACTGCGGTCGCGCAGCCCCCTGTTCAGGTCGCTGCTGTCCGCCGTGGACGCCGGCGCCGACGAGGCCGGCGACGCCGGGGAAACGGCCGCCGGGCACCACGGTGCCCATACGGCCGGGGAGCCCTCGGCGCACGGCGTCGAGGATCCGGAAGCCGCGGAGCCGGGCCCCGCGGTGAGCGCCCATCTGTGGCGGCGGCCGCAGGAGGACACCGCGCAGCAGCAGGACGGTACGGCGATGCGCGCCGCCCAGATGGTGGCTCTGAACGCGGCCACTGCCGGACGAGGGCGCGGCGGAGCCGGCGGCGGCGTGCTGGGATCCGCGCCGCCCACCCCCGAGTTGCTCACCAGGCTCGCCGAACTCCCGCTGCCGGACGCAGATCCGAAGGTCGGGACCGAACAGAGCCGGGCCGCCGACCCGGAGTTCGGCCTCCGCGCGCTGCTGCGGCCGTTCCGCAAGGCCCTGCTGCTCGGCCTGCTGCTCGTCGCCCTGGACGCGGTCGCCCAGATCACCGTCCCGGTCCTGGTCCGGCAGGGCGTCGACCACGGCGTCGCCGACCACGCCCGCGGGGTGCTGGTCGCCGCCGCCCTGGCCGCCGCGGCGGTGGTCGGCGCGGACTGGCTGATCGGCGTCGCCCAGGTGCGGACCACCGGCCGCACCGGGGAACGGCTGCTCTACACGCTGCGGGTGAAGACCTTCGCCCAGTTGCAGCGGCTGGGCCTGGACTACTACGAGCGGGAACTCGGCGGCCGGATCATGACCCGGATGACCACCGACGTGGACGCGCTGTCGTCCTTCCTGCAGACCGGCCTGATCACCGCCGTGGTCAGCATGCTGACCGTGCTGGGTGTGCTGGTGACGCTGCTGGCCATCGACGCCGGCCTGGCCGTGGTGCTGCTGGCCGCACTGCCCCTGCTGGCCGGGGGCGTGGTGCTGTTCCGCCGCGTGTCGGTGCCCGCCTACCACGAGGCCAGGGAGCGGATCAGCGCGGTCAACGCCCGCCTGCAGGAGAACGTCACCGCCATCCGGGTCACCCAGGCGTTCCGCCGCGAGCAGCGCAACGCCCGCGACTTCGCCGAACTCGCCCGCGGCTTCCTGGAGTCGAGGCTGCGGGCGCAGCGTGCGATCGCGGTGTTCTTCCCGTTCGTGGAGTTCCTCGGCACGCTGTGCACCGCCGCCGTCCTCGCGGTCGGCGCGAGCCAGGTCCGCTCCGGGACCCTCACCGCGGGCACCCTGATCGCGTTCCTGCTCTACGTCGACCTGTTCTTCTCGCCGATCCAGCAGTTCTCGCAGGTCTTCGACGGCTACCAGCAGGCCGTGGTGGGCCTCGGCCGGCTGCGCGCCCTGATGCGCACCAGGACCGGCACCCCGCAAGCCGAACACCCCCTCCCTGTCGGCTCGTTGCGCGGCGAGGTGGAGTTCGACGGGGTCACCTTCGGCTATGCGGGCGGCGCCGGGCAGGAGGCGCTGCACGACGTCTCGCTGCGCATCGCACCCGGCGAGACCGTCGCGCTGGTCGGCGCGACCGGCGCCGGCAAGTCCACCGTCATGAAGCTCATCGCCCGCTTCTACGACCCCGGTTCGGGGGTGGTTCGGGTCGACGGCCACGACCTGCGGGACGTGGACCTCGCTGGTTACCGCCGCAGGCTCGGCCTGGTGCCGCAGGAGGCCCACCTGTTCAGCGGCACCGTGCGCGACGCCATCGCCTACGGGCGGCCGGACGCGAGCGACGCCGAGGTGGAGGCCGCGGCCCGCGCGGTGGGCGCGCACGAGATGGTGGCCGGACTGCCGCTCGGCTACCTGCAGCCGGTCGGCGAGCGGGGCCGCAGCCTGTCGGCCGGCCAGCGGCAGTTGCTGGCCCTGGCCCGCGCCCAACTCGTGGATCCGGACGTGCTGCTGCTCGACGAGGCCACCGCGTCGCTCGACCTGGCCACCGAGAGCCGGGTGGTGGCCGCCACCGAGGCGCTGACCCGGAAGCGCACGACGCTGGTGGTCGCCCACCGGCTCACCACGGCCGCGCGGGCCGACCGCGTGGTGGTCATGGACCGCGGGCGGGTCGTGGAGTCCGGGACGCACACCGCGCTGCTGGCGGCGCACGGGCCTTATCGTGCGCTGTGGGACGCCTTCCTTCAGACGGGTGCGGCCGCAACCGTCGACCAGCTCACGCCCGACCCGCTCGTCGACGGGAGCTCGCGCTGACCGATTCACCGCCCCCTGCGCTGCGCTCGGCTCGCCCGGTGTTCGTCTCCAGGTCCGCCGTGGCCCGTCGCGCAGTTCCCCGCGCCCCTTGCGGCTTCCGGGGTGCCTCGCGCTGCGCTTGGCCGTGTGCTGGTCTCTTCGTGGCTTGTCGCGCCCCCTCGGGAGCCGGGGTGCCCCCGGGTGTGCTTTGCCGTCGTGCGGCGTCGTTGTGGCTGGTGGCGCAGTTCCTCGCGCCCCTTTCGGTGCACCTTCGGTGGGTAGGGTCGGGGCCGCCACGGGAGTGTCTCCTCGGAACTGTGCGTGCGGGTTCTTTCGTGGGGTGGGCCGGGTGTGTGCACAGTTCCTGCGGGGACACTCCCGCACCGTCCCCTCCCAGCCCGGCCCCCGTCTGCGGGAGGACTTGGGACGGGGGTCACCCCCGCAGGGGCGCGGGGAACTGCGCGACCAGCCACCCGCGCACCGCGCATTCGGCAATGCACCTTCGGGGGCACCCCGGATGCCCGCCCCGGAGGGGCGATGCTCCAGGAGTGCGGGGAACTCCGCGCCCAGCTTGGACGGGCCGTTCGACGGCGGGGCAGTCCAGGGGGCACCCCGGATCCCGCAGGGGCGCGGGGAACTGCGCGACCAGCCACCCGCGCACCGCGCATTCGGCAATGCACCTTTGGGGGCAGCCCGGATGCCCGCCCCGGAGGGGCGATGCTCCAGGGGCGCGGGGAACTGCGCGACCAGCCATAACGCACGCCGCAGGCGGCAAACTACGAGGCGGGGCAGCCCAGTTGCCGGAGGGGCGAGGAGTCAGGGGCTGACCTTGATGACGACCTTGCCGCGGGTGTGGCCCTCCTCCACCGCGCGCAGGGCCAGATCCGCCTGGTCGAGGGGGAAAGTGCGGGTGACGAACGGGTCGAGCGCGCCCTCCGCAACGAGCCGGACGACCGCCTCCAGCGCGCGCGTCGAGCGCTCGCGGACCACCGCGCTCCCGCCGAGCGCCACGACCGCCGCCTTGTCCGCCACGCTCACCACCCGCGCCGGATCGGCCGCCAGCGCCGCCACCTCGCGCAGCGGTTCACCGCCCACCAGGTCGTAGACCGCGTCCACGCCGTCCGGCGCCACCGCGCGCACCCGGTGCGCGACATCCGGGCCGGAGGCCACGTGCACCGCGCCCAGCGACTCCACGAAGTCCTTCTTGGCGGCGCTCGCCGTTCCGATGACCCGCAGGCCCTCGTGCACGGCGATCTGCACGGTCGCCGTTCCGACCCCGCCGCCCGCTCCGTTGACCAGCAGGGTCGCGCCGCGGGGCAGGTCCAGCTGCCGGACGCCGTCCCAGGCCGTGCCCGCCGCGACCGGCAGGGTCGCCGCGTCGGCGAAGGACACCTGCGGGGGCTTGCGGGCCGCGGCGTCCGCGGGCAGCAGGGCGTACTCCGCGTAGGAACCGCCGTCGGGATGCCCGAACACCTCGTCGCCGACCGCGAATCCGGTCACCCCCTCGCCGACCTCCGCGACGACCCCGGCGGCCTCGCGGCCGAACACCGCGGGGAAGCGCGGCTCGGGCTCGGTGGGCGGGCGCAGCCCCTCGCGCCGCTTCCAGTCGGCCGGGTTGACGCCGGCGGCGCGCACGGCGACCAGCAACCGGCCTGGCCCGGGCACGGGGCGGGGCAGATCGGCGAACGACTCGGCCTCCGGTCCGCCGAACCGGTGGAACACATAAGCACGGGGCATGGCTGCTGTCCTTGCGTCGAGGAGCGGTCGTCGAGGAGTGGTGCTGCCGCACCTGCCGGCCGGGCCCGCAGCGAGGGGCCGGGCCCCGCCGGTCATCCCAGGGCGTCCGGTGCGGCGGCGGGGACGCGCAGGCTGTGGAAGAAGGTGGCCTTGCGCCGGGTGAAGCCCAGCGACTCGTAGAGCCGGACCGCGCCGGTGTTCGACGAGGCCGCGTGCAGGAACGGGACCTCGCCGCGGGCCCTGACGCCGGCCGCGACGTGCCGCACCAGGCGGGCCGCCAGGCCCTGGCCCCGGTGCCGCTCGTCGGTGCACACCGCGCTGATCTCGGTCCAGCCGGGCGGCCTGAGCCGTTCGCCGGCCATCGCCACCAGGCGCCCGCGGTCCCGCACGCCGTAGTAGGCGCCCAGCTCGATGGTGCGCGGCAGGAACGGGCCCGGCCGGGTGCGGGCCACCAGCTCCAGCATCTCGGGGACGTCCGCGGGGCCGAGCGGCTCCGCCTGCGGGTCGGCCTCGCCGCGCAGCGCGGGCGTGGCCACCATCTGCACGCCCTCCAGCCCGGGCCGGGCCGCCCAGCCGTCGGGCAGCGCGGCCCCGCCGGTCAGCGGGAAGATGTTGCCCGGCCGGACCAGCGCGGCCAGATCCGCCCACGCGCGCGGGTCGGCGGGGTCGGCCACCGCGACGAACGGGGCCACATCGGCCAGGAACCGGCCGCCTCGGCCGGTGACTTCGGCGAGGTGCCGCTGCGGCCCCGACAGCGCGGACCACACGGGGTTGTCGAGGACGTGCGGGGCAAGGGGCCGGTCGTCGGCCGGGGCGCTGGTCGCCATGGTCGCCTGTGTCTTCCGTTCGTGCGTTCGGTGCGGGTGGGTGCGGGGCACCAACGGAGCGAACCCGCGGGCGGCCCCCCGCATTCCCGCTGGCACCCCCGCACGGACGGCGCGGCGATCGGCCGCGGGCACCGGCGGTCAGCCGGTCCTGCGGCGGGCGGTCTTCTTGGCTGCCGGCTTCGCGGCGGCCTTCTTCGCCGCGGACGCGCGCGTGCCGGATCCGGTGGCGGTCTTCTTCGCGGCCGTCTTCCTGGCCGGCTTCTTCCCCGCGGACTTCGCCGAGGTCCCCTCCGAGGACTTCGCGGCCGCGCCCGATCGGCCCGTCCCCGAGGTGCCCGTGCTCTTCTTCGCCGCGCCCTTCCTGCGCGACTGCGCGGACAGCTCGTGGACGGTGGCGCCGCCCCCGCCGGCCGGCCCGCCCGCCGCGCCACCGCCCTTGGCCTGGTCCACCGACGCCTGAAGTGCCGCCATCAGGTCGACCACCTTGGCGCCGCCCTCGCCGGCGGGCACCGGCAGCTCGGTGCCCTCCAGCTTCGCCGCCACCAGTGCCTCCACGGCCTGCGCGTACTCGTCCTGGTAGCCGTCCAGGTCGGCCTCGCCCAGCGCGTCGATCAGGGTGTCGGCCAGCCGCAGCTCGTTGTCGCTCACGCTCACCTTGCCCTTGGGAGCCGCCTCGGTGGGGGAGTTGAGCTCGTCGGGCCAGTGCAGCGTCTGCAGGACCAGCACGTCGTCGCGCGGCCGGATCAGCGCCAGGTGCTCGGAGTTGCGCATCGCGAACTTGCCCACCGCGGCCTTGCCCGAGCGGGCCAGCGCCTCCCGCATCAGCACGTACGGCTTGTCGGCCGCGGGCGAGGCGGGGGCCAGGAAGTACGGGGTGTCCAGCTGGACGGCGTCGATCGCCGACAGGTCCAGGAAGCCGCTGACCTCGATGGTCTTCGCGGTGGGCAGCGGCAGGGCCTTCAGGTCGGCGTCGGTCACCTCCACCAGCTCGTCGTCCGGCGTCTCGAAGGCCCGGCCGATGTCCTCGGTGGCCAGCACCTGGTCGTCCAGCTCGCAGGTCTTCTGGTAGCGGACGCGCCCCTGGTCGGCCTCGTGGACCTGGCGGAAGCTGATCTTGTGGCTGGAGACCGCGGACCCGAGCTTCACCGGGATGGAGACCAGGCCGAACGCCAGGTTCCCCGACCAGACGCTGCGCATAGCATGTCCTTTTTGTCAGGCTATGGGAATCTTTATGGTATGCCGATCACCGAGGTCGGGGGCCACCGGTTCAAGATCAGCCACCTCGACCGCGTGCTGTGGCCGCTGACCGGCACGACCAAGGCCGAACTGCTGCACTACTACGCGACGGTCGGCGAGGTGATGCTGCCCCACCTGCGCGGGCGCCAGGTCAGCTTCGTGCGCACCCCCGACGGCGTGGAGGGCCAGCGCTTCTTCCAGAAACGGCCGCCGGCCGGTACGCCCGACTGGGTGACGGTGGTGGAGACCGTCCGCAACAGCGGCGAGACCATGGAGCAGGTCCAGGTCAACGACCTGGCCACGCTGATCTGGGCGGGCAATCTGAGCTGCGTGGAGATCCACACCCACCAGTGGCTCGCGGACGATCCGGGCAGCGCCGACCGGCTGGTGCTGGACCTCGACCCGGGTCCCGGCCGCACGGTGGTGGACTGCTGCAAGGTCGCGCTGCTGCTGCGCGACCGGCTCGCCGAGGACGGCCTCACCAGCTTCGCCAAGACCAGCGGTTCCAAGGGGCTGCACCTGCTCGCCGCCCTGCGCGGCGCGAGCCCGCGGTCCGCCAGCGACTACGCCCGGGCCGTCGCCCGGGAGCTGGAGGCCCGTCACCCCGACACCGTCATCTCCCGGATGACCCGCGCCGACCGCACCGGCCGGGTCTTCATCGACTGGTCGCAGAACGCCGCCCGCAAGACGACGGCCGCGCCCTACACCGTCCGCGCCCGGGAGACGCCGACCGTCTCCACGCCGGTGTCCTGGCGCGAGGTGGCCGCCGCCCGCCGCCCCGAGCAGCTCGGGTTCACCATCGACGACGTGCCCGGACGGGTCGCCGCCGACGGCGACCTGATGGCAGGGCTGCTCGATCCCGGCAGCGCCGGAGCGCTGCCGGGATGACCGGGGGCCGCCGCCGGCGCGGTCTCAGCTCTGCGCGCCGGCCAGGTGCTCGGCCAGCTCCTTCTCGTCCTCGTCGTTGAGCGAGGTCTTCAGCAGGGTGCCGCCGTAGGGCTGCATCGCCGCGGCGAACTTGTCCTCGGTGATCTTCGAGGCCATGATCACCACGGCCGTCGACCCGGGCTTGAGCAGCGCCTGCACCTGGTTGCGGAACTGCTCGTCGATGCCGGACTTGCCGAGCTTGCCGAGCAGTCCGCCCATGGCGGCGCCGGCGACCAGGCCGAGGCCGGGCACCAGGAAGAGCAGGCCGAAGACGGTTCCCCACAGTGCGCCGGACGCCGCCGACACGCCGACGATCTTGCTCGGGGTGTCCACGTGGGTCTTGCCCTCGGCGTCGACGGACACGATGGCCAGCCCGTTGAGGTTGACCACGTAGTCCTTCTGCAGGTTCTGCACCGTGGCGTACGCGTCGTCGGCGACCTTGGGGTCGTCGTAACCGATCACGATGAGTTCGGACATGGGAGGATGCCTCCTCGGTGGGGTCGGCTCAGGGGGAGCAACACCAGCACCTTATGTCCGATTTGTCAGCGAGGCTCCCCGTACCAGCGCCAGCTGGTGAGCCGGGGCCTGCCGGGCAGTTCACCGCGTCCCGTCGCCCACAGCAGCGCCGGCCAGGGCGCCTCGCCATCGGGCGCGTCCGGGAACAGCCGGGCCAGCGCGCGGGCGCACGGCCCGGCCGGCGGCTCCCAGGGCAGTCCCAGGCCCAGAGCGAGGTCGTGCGCGTGCACCAGGGTCTCCACCACGCCCATCGCCGCGAACCCCTCGGGGTCCGAGACGCCGAAGCCGTGGTGCGCGCGGACCTCGGGCGAGGCGGTCCGCACCATCGCGGTGAGCAGCGCGCCGCAGGCGTCCAGCACCTGGACCAGCCCCTCGGCGCCGGCGTCCCGCTCCGCGAAGACGACGTTCGCCGGGCCCCCGGGCGTGGTGCGCCGCCAGACGAACGGCACATCGCGGGTCAGCGGCGGCGTCCGCGGGCCGATCTGGACGGCGTACGCGAACAGGTCGTCGGCCAGGTGCTCGGCGGTCTCCCAGCAACTCCACTCCAGCGAACCGGCCTTGCCGCCCCAGGCCGCGGCCCCGCCGTCCGGCGGTGCCTGCCGCAGCATGGCGAGGCACGACTGGACGGCGAGGTCGACGTCGTCGGCGGTGACCGGGCCGGGCCCGGCGCCGGCCGGCGCGCCCGCGGAGATGTCTGAGGATCGGCTCATTCCCCGCACGCTACCGTGCCGGTCACCCGGCCTCCGAGAGGTTTTCGCCGGTCGGCGGCGGTGGTCCGGCGTCGATCAGGGCCAGTTCCTCGCCCGTCAGCAGCCGCGAGCGGATGAGGAACCGCACCCCCTCGGGGGCCTCGAGCGAGAACCCGCTGCCGCGGCCCGGCACCACGTCCACCGTCAGGTGCGTGTGGCGCCAGTACGCGTACTGGCTCGCGCTCATCCAGAACGGGATGTCCCCGGCGACCCGGCCCAGCAGCACGTCCGCGGCGCCGACCCGGAACTCGCCGCGCGGGTAGCACATCGGGGAACTGCCGTCGCAGCAGCCGCCCGACTGATGGAACATCAGCGGGCCGTGCTGCGCGGTGAGTTGGGCCACGAGGGCCTCCGCCGCAGGAGAGAGGCCGACGCGGGCCGGCGGCACCGCCGGGTCGCCGGGAACGCTCATCAGAAGAACCCGAGCTTCTTGGGGGAGTAGCTGACCAGCAGGTTCTTCGTCTGCTGGTAGTGCTCCAGCATCATCTTGTGGTTCTCGCGGCCGATGCCGGAGTTCTTGTAGCCGCCGAACGCGGCGTGCGCGGGGTAGGCGTGGTAGCAGTTGGTCCACACCCGGCCGGCCTTGATCTCCCGGCCCAGGCGGTAGGCGGTGCTGCCGTCCCGGGTCCACACGCCGGCGCCCAGGCCGTACAGGGTGTCGTTGGCGATCTTCAGCGCCTCGTCGACGGAGTCGAAGGTGGTGACCGAGACGACCGGGCCGAAGATCTCCTCCTGGAAGATCCGCATGTCGTTGGTGCCGCGGAAGATCGTCGGCTCGATGTAGTAGCCGTCCTCCAGGCCGGGCACGCTGCGGGCGGCGCCGCCGGTGAGCACCTCGGCGCCCTCCTGCTTGCCGATGTCGATGTACGACAGGATCTTCTCGTACTGGTCGTTGCTGGCCTGGGCGCCGAGCATGGTGGCCGGGTCCAGCGGGTCGCCGCCGGTGATCGCCTTCGTGCGGGCGACGCAGCGCTCCATGAACGCGTCGTAGATCCCGGAGTGGATCAGCGCCCGCGACGGGCAGGTGCACACCTCGCCCTGGTTCAGGGCGAACATCACGAAGCCCTCGACCGCCTTGTCCAGGTAGTCGTCGTCGGCGGCCATCACGTCGGGCAGGAAGATGTTGGGGCTCTTGCCGCCCAGCTCCAGGGTCACCGGGATGATGTTCTCGCTGGCGTACTGCATGATCAGCCGCCCGGTGGTGGTCTCGCCGGTGAACGCCACCTTCGCCACCCGCGGGCTGGACGCCAGCGGCTTGCCCGCCTCGACACCGAAGCCGTTGACGACGTTGACCACGCCCGGCGGCAGCAGGTCCGCGATCAGCTCCATCACCAGCAGGATGCTCGCCGGGGTCTGCTCGGCCGGCTTGATCACCACGCAGTTGCCCGCGGCCAGCGCCGGCGCCAGCTTCCAGGTGGCCATCAGGATCGGGAAGTTCCACGGGATGATCTGCCCGACCACGCCCAGCGGCTCGTGGAAGTGGTACGCCACCGTGTCCGCGTCGATCTCCGCGATGCTGCCCTCCTGGGCGCGGATCGCACCGGCGAAGTAGCGGAAGTGGTCGACGGCCAGCGGAAGGTCGGCGGCCAGCGTCTCGCGCACCGGCTTGCCGTTCTCCCAGGTCTCGGCGACCGCGAGCTTCTCCAGGTTCTCCTCGAGACGGTCAGCGATCTTGTTGAGGACGACCGCCCGCTCGGTGGGGGAGGTGCGGCCCCAGGCGCCCGCCGCGGCGTGCGCGGCGTCCAGCGCCAGTTCGACGTCCGGCGCCGTCGACCGGGCGACCTCGCAGAAGGTCCGGCCGGTCACCGGCGAGGGGTTCTCGAAGTAGCGGCCCTCGGCGGGCGCCACCCACTCGCTGCCGATGAAGTTGTCGTAGCGGGCGGAGTAGCTGACGATGCTGCCTTCGGTGCCTGGCTGCGCATAGACCATGGCGGCGCTCCTGGGACGCGGGAGTGAGCAGGACGCCGCTCACTGTGGCCGCCCGAGGTTGGTGAAAGGTTGGTGGGCGCACGGCCGGCCCGCGCAGCCGCGATCCGGTGCCGCCACGGGCCCGGCCCGCACGGCGCCTCACGCGCGCAGCGCGGCCCCCAGCCGGCTGGCGGCGATGCCGCGGCGCGCGTCCCGCGGCCCCATCAGCCGCAGCGCGTGCCGGTGCACCTCGGCGTCGTACGGCGCCCGCTCGCCGTAGCGCAGGGCGTGGTCGGGCGTGTCCGCGGCCAGCACGGCCTCCCTGACCACCACCTCCAGGTGCGCCCGCCAGTCCGCGACGCCCGGCGCCTCGGACAGCGGCAGCAGCGGCCCCCGGTACTCCTCGACGGCGGCGGCGGTGTCCCCGCGCTCCAGGGCCCGCAGCACCCGCACCGCGTCGCAGTCCACCGGCGTGGTCAGCGCGTAGCGGCGGGTGGCGACCGCGCCGTCCAGGGCCCGCCGCAGGTGCGAGATCTCGGCCTTGAAGGTGGACGCCGACACCGGCCGGTCGCCGTAGAGCAGGTCGCGCAGCCGCTCCGGGGTGAACCCCTCCGGCTCCAGCGCCAGCAGCGTCAGGATCTCCAGCTGCCGCGGCGGCAGGTGCAGCGCGCGGCCGCCGCTGGTGACCGCGGTCGCACCGAGGCAGGTCAGGGCCAGCCCGGGCGCCGGGGCGGCCCCGGCCCGCGCGCGCAGCGCGTCCCGCAGCCCGGCCTCGATCGCCGAGGTGAGCCCGCGCACGGTCGGCAGGGCCAGCGGGTGCGAGCGGTCCCAGGTGGTGGACAGGTCGAGCACACCCAGCACCCGGCCGTCGGGGCCGTGGATCGGGGCGCAGTAGCAGACCCAGCCGTGCAGCGCCGCGACCAGGTGCTCGGCGGAGAAGACCGTGCTGGGCCGGCCGGTGCGCAGGGCCAGCGACAGGGCGTTGGTGCCCATCGCGCCCTCGTCCCAGCGGCCGCCCGGCGCGAAGTTGACCCGCTCGGCGCGGCGCCGCATCACCCGGCCCCCGCAGGTCCACAAGATGGTGCCGCTCTCGTCGGTGACCGCGGCCACGAAGCCCGCGTCCTCGGCGATGCCCCGCAGCTCATCGGCCAGTTCGGTCACCGGTCCGCGCAGCGGCGACCCGGCCCAGCGCGCGCCCGCGACGCCCGGCGGGGCACTCTGCAGCTGCGGGTCGACGGTGGCCAGCGAGCGCACCCAGGACTCGCTGACCTCGTCGCGGACCCGCGCGCCGGCGGGCGCGCCGCGCCCCGCCGCCGCCAGCAGCAGCGGCACCCGGCGGGCCCACTCGTCCTCCAGCGCCGCCCTGCGCTGCCTGAGCACACCGTTCTCTGCCATCGTCATCCCGACTTCATCGTCGTTCGACGCACGCCTCGTGCGACCACACCGGCGGGCACCCGCCCGCATGCCCACCGAAGTCCCATTGAAGGCGCACCGCGCCCCGGCGTCGACCCCTGGGTCTCAAGGAGCGGGGGCGAACAGGCGCTGCGCGGCGACGGCCGCGCCGCCGCGGGCCCACTCCTCGAACGGCAGCGGGCGGACGACGATGTCGCAGTCCGCGGCCGCGCCGAACGCCTGCGCGGCGAAGGTCTGCCGGATCTGGTCCGCGAACAGGTCGTAGGAGGCCACGCCCTCGCCGGAGATGATGATCCGCTCCGGGCCGATCAGGTTGGCCACCGAGGCCAGCGCCAGGCCGAGCGCGCGGCCGGCGCCGGAGAACACCGCGCGCACCGCGGGGTGGCCGCCGTGCGCGAGGCGGACCGCGTCGGCGATGCCCAACTCCGGGTCGCCCGCCGCCTGCCGGGCCTGCTCGGTGATCGCGTGCGTGGAGGCGACCGCCTCCACGCAGCCGGTGTTGCCGCAGGTGCACACCCGGTCGCCGCCGCCCACCGGCAGATGGCCGATCTCGCCGGCCACGCCGTGCGCGCCGGAGACCACCCGGCCGCCGACCGACAGTCCCGCGCCGATGCCGGCACCCACGGTGACCAGCGCGAACGACGACAGGCCGGCCCCCGCGCCGAACCACTGCTCGGTGACGGTCAGCGCCCGAACGTCGTTCTCGATCACGGTGGGCGTGCCGGTCGCGGCCTCGACGAGCCGGGCGAGCGGCACGCCCCGCCAGTCCAGGAACGGGGAGTACTGCACGGTGCCGGTGTGCCCGTCGACGTCGCCGGCCAGGGTCACACCGATGCTGTGCACCGGGCCGTGCGCGGTGCTGCCCGCCTCCCGGCACAGCTCGGCGACCAGCCGGGCGACGGCCTGCACCACCGTGCCGACGTCCCGCGAGCCGAGGTCGGCGCGGCGGGTCGCCAGCGGCTGCGCGGTCAGATCGGCCAGCACGCCGATCAGCTCGTCGCCGGTGACCTTGACGCCGGCGAAGCAGGCCCGCTCCGGCCGCACCGCGACGAGCGTGGCCGGCCGGCCGGTGGGCCGCTCACCGAGCGGGCGGCCCAGCTCGGTGATCCAGCCGTCCTCCAGCAGCGGGGTGGCCACCTTGGTGACCGCGCCGGCCGACAGCCCGGTCCGCCGTCCGACCTCGGCCCGGGTGAGCGGCCCCTGGGCGAGCAGGGTCTGGAAGACCAGGGCGGCAGCGGGCGGCCGGTCGGCGAGCGTCATGGGGGAACCTTACGTTTCCCGAGGAAAGCAAGGAAGAGGCCAGGATCTGCGGATCCGCGAGCTGCTGCCCCCAACGGGCGGGGATTACGGTGCCGAATATGTTGACGGTGGAAGGAAACCCTGGCTACATTCGCGGCGCGCTTCACGCCGGGCGGAAGGGACGGTTCCCCCGGCGCGGCAGCGGCCGGCCCCTCCCGCCGGCCGCGCCTTCCCCGACCCCTCACCCCGTGCCTCGGTTCCGAGATGGAGAACACCCATGCCTCGTCCAGCACGACCCGCAGGATCCTTCCGGCGCAGAGCCGCGCTGTCCGGCCGGCCGGGCACCCGCGCGGTGCCCGTACTCGCCGTGACCGCGCTGGCCGCCGCCCTCGCGCTGCCCGCCGCGGCCGCGGCGAGCCCCGCGGCGGCGCAGGCCCCCACCGCCGTGCAGGCGGCCGCGCAGGCGAAGCCCGACGCCGATGCCCTGGCCGCCAAGCCGTACATGGGCTGGAGCAGTTGGAGCCTGGAGTCCACCAACTTCCCCGGCTACGGCGGCGAGAACTGGCTCACCGAGTCGCACGTGCTGCAGCAGGCGGACCTCGTCGCCGCGAAGCTGAAGCCGCGCGGCTACGAGTACGTCAACGTGGACGCCGGCTGGAACGTCGACAACGGCACCAACGTGTCGGACGCCTACGCCCGCCCGACCGCGGACCTGAAGAAGTTCCCGCACGGCATGAAGTACGTCGCCGACCAACTCCACGCCAAGGGACTGAAGTTCGGCCTGTATCTGGCGGTCGGCCTGTACATCGACGCCTACGACGGCGGCACCACCCCGATCTACGGCGCCCCCGGCTGCACCACCAAGGACATCGTCTACCCCGACCTGCGCAGGACCAGCGGCTGGGACGACGTCTCCTACCAGCTGAACTTCGCCAGCCCGTGCACCACCAAGTACATCCAGTCCGAGGCCGACGAACTCGCGTCCTGGGGCGTGGACTTCCTCAAGATCGACGGCGTCGGGCCGGGCTCCAGCCAGGGCGACGCGGCGCACGACAACATCCCGGACGTCCAGGCGTGGCACCAGGCGCTGCAGGCCACCGGCCGCCCCATCCAGCTCACCCTGTCCTGGTCGCTCAGCCACAAGAAGGCCGACGTCTGGAAGCAGAACTCCAACGGCTGGCGCGTCGACACCGACGTGGAGTGCTACTGCAGCACCCTGGTGACCTGGAACAACTCGGTCAAGCAGCGCTGGACCGACGTCGTGCCATGGATCGACGACGCGGGACCCGGCAACTGGAACAACCTCGACTCGCTCGACGTCGGCTCCGGGCCCATGGACGGCCTGACCGACACCGAGCGGCAGAGCTACGCCACGCTGTGGGCGATCGAGGCCGCGCCGCTGTACACCGGTGACGACCTGACCAAGCTCGACCCGTACGGCCTGTCGCTGCTCACCAACGACGAGGTCATCGCCGTGGACCAGGCGGGCAACCCGGCCCGCCCGGTCAGCCAGGCCACCGACCAGCAGGTCTGGTACGCCCGCAACGCCGACGGCAGCTACACCGTGGCGCTGTTCAACCTCGGCGCCGGCTACGCCGACGTCACCGCGGACTTCGCCGACCTCGGCATCAACGGCAAGGCCTCGGTGCGCGACCTGTGGCGGCACAAGAGCCTCGGCTCGCTCTCCGGCAGCTACGGCACCCAACTGGCGCCGCACGGATCCCAGTTGCTGCGGATCACGCCCAACAACACCGCCGGTCCCGGCGTCCCGCTGAACGTGCACGGCACCGCCTCCACCGCCGGCAGCGTCTCGCTCGCCTGGAACGCGGTGAACTCCGGTACCGCGACCACCGGTTACGACGTCTACTCCGGCGGAACCCGCGTCGCCACCACCACCGGCACCTCGGTGACCGTCAGCGGACTGAGCCCGGCCACCGGGTACTCCTTCACCGTCGTCGCCCACGACGCCAAGGGCCGTACCTCCGCCGCGGGCAAGGCGGTCCCCGTCACCACGCCGGCCGCCACCGGGCCGGTGTCGTACGAGGCCGAGGCGCCCGGCAACACCCTGGGCGGCAACGCCGGGATCAGCAACTGCGCGGCGTGCTCCGGCGGCAAGAAGGTCGGCAACCTGGGCGGCGGCGGGTCGGTAACCGTCAACGGCGTCACCGCGCCCGCCGACGGCACCTACCTGATGACCGTGGACTACACGGACGGCTCGTCCGGCCGCACCATCGTGGTCACCGTCGACGGCACCGCGTTCCACCTGCCGCTGCCCGGGAGCAACGACAACGACTGGGGCACCCCGCAGTCGGTCACGATCCCCGTGCACCTCAAGGCCGGCGCCAACACCGTCGCCTTCGGCAACCCGACCGACTACGCCTCCGACATCGACCGGATCACCGTCTGACGGTGGGCCGGACGGAGGCCGGTTCTCCACCGACACGGGGGCGGCGTCACGGCGCCGCCCCCGAAGAGCCGAGAATCCCACCTAGCAACCGGTGTCCGGACGGGGGGGGGGGGGGCCCCCCGGGCCCCCCCCCCCCCCCCGCCCCCCGCGGCGGGCGCGGGCGCCGCCCCCCCCCCCGCCGCGGGGGGGGCGGGCGGGGGGGGCGCGGC
>NZ_JBIRRR010000019.1:51248-73895 GCF_044333795.1 Streptomyces sp. NPDC020917
CGCCCCCCCGGCCGCGGGTGCGCGCGCCCCGCCGCCCCCCCCCCCCCCCCCCCCCCCCCCCCCCCCCCCGCCCCCCCCCGGCCCCCCGCCCCCCCCGCGGCCCCCCCCCCCGCCGTCCGGACGAATGAAAGGACTCTGCATGCCCACCACCCCCGCGCGGATCGTCTCCCTGCGCGCGGCAGGCACCTGCCTCGTCGTGGAACTCACCGAGCCGGTGCCCAGAGTCCTGCACTGGGGGGCCGACCTCGGCGACCTCACCGACGCCGACCGCGAGGCCCTCGTCCTCACCGCCGACGGCGCCGTCCTCAACAACGCCCTGGACGTCCCCCGCCGCTTCACCGTGTGGCCCACCGAGGCCGAGGGCTGGCACGGCACGCCCGGCCACCACGGCCACCTGGCCGGCACCGCGGGCGCACCGCGGCCGGCCCTCACCGACGCGGCGTTCCGCGAGGACCCCGACGGCGGCGGCGAACTGGTGCTCCGGCTCGCCGAACCCGGCGCGGGCCTCGACCTCACCCTGACCTACGCCATGGACCCCTCGGGCGTGCTGGCCGTCGCCACGTCCGTGACCCGCCGGGCCGAGGAGGGCGCCGCCCCCGAGCCCTACGACCTCACCCACGTCACCACGCTCCTGCCGCTGCCCCGCCGCGCCACCGAGATCCTGGACTTCACCGGCAAGTGGGCCCGGGAGCGCTCGCCGCAGCGCCGGCCGCTCGGGCACGGCACGCACTCCCGCGAGGTACGCCGGGGCAAGCCCGGCCTCGACAGCCCCTACCTGCTCGCCGTCGGCGAACCCGGCTTCGGCTTCCGCGGCGGCGAAGTGTGGGCGCTGCACGTCGCCTGGAGCGGCGACCAGCGCTACCTGGCCGAGCAGCTCCCCGAGGGCGCGGGCGTCCACGCCTCCGTGCTCGGCGGCGGCGAACTGCTGCGCTCCGGCGAGATCAGGCTGGCACCCGGCGAGACCTACGACGCGCCGGTCTGCCACTTCGCCTGGTCGTCCGACGGCCTGGACGGCCTCGCCGGCCGCTTCCACGCCCTGCTGCGCGGCCGCCCCACCCATCCGCGCACCCCGCGCCCGGTCATCCTCAACAGCTGGGAGGCGGTCTACTTCGACCACGACCTGGACCGGCTGCTGCGGCTCGTCGAGAAGGCCGCGCAGGTCGGCGTGGAGCGCTTCGTGCTGGACGACGGCTGGTTCACCGGCCGGCGCTCGGACCGTGCGGGGCTCGGCGACTGGACGGTGGACGCGGCGGTCTGGCCCGACGGGCTGGGCCCGCTGGCCGACCGGGTGCGCGCCCTCGGCATGGAGTTCGGCCTCTGGGTCGAGCCGGAGATGGTCAACCCCGACTCGCGGCTGGCCAGGGAGCACCCCGACTGGGTGCTGGGCCCCGCCGCGGGCGGCGGCCCCACCGCGCGCCACCAGTACGTGCTGGACGTCGCCAACCCCGACGCCTGGGCGTACCTGCTGGAGAGCATCGACGCCCTCGTCGGGACCTACGGCATCGCGTACCTGAAGTGGGACCACAACCGGGAGCTGGCCGAGGCCGTGCACGGCCCGGCCGACCGGCCCGTCTCGCACGCCCAGGTGACCGCGGTCTACCGGCTGATCGACGCGCTGAAGGAGCGTCACCCGGGACTGGAGATCGAGAGCTGCGCGAGCGGCGGCGGCCGGATCGACCTGGGCATCCTGGCCAGGACCGACCGGGTGTGGGCCTCGGACTGCAACGACCCGGTGGAGCGCCAGTCGATCCAGCGGTGGACCGGGCAGCTGCTGCCGCCCGAGCTGGTCGGCGCGCACTTCGGCCCGTCGCCCAGCCACACCACCGCGCGGCGCAGCGGCGACACCTTCCGGCTGGCCACCGCCCTGTTCGGGCACGCCGGCATCGAGCAGGACATCACCGCGTGCGGCGACGGCGAACTGGCGCGGATCACCGCCTGGACCGCGCTCTACCGTGAGTTGCGGCCGCTGCTGCACGGCGGCGTGACGGTCCGGGCCGACCTCGGCGACGAGGCGACGGTGCTGCACGGCGTGGTCGGGCACGACGGGCAGGCCGCACTGTACTGCTGGGCGCGGCTGACGACGTCGACCGAGGCGCAGGCGGGCCGGGTCCGGCTGCCGGGCCTGGCCGCCGACGGCCGCTACGAGGTGCGGGTGCGCACCGAACTGGGGCTGCCCTCGCTGCACCAGACCAGCGGGCCGCAGTGGCTGACCCGGGCCCTGGAGGGCTGGGTGCCGCTGAGCGGAGCGGTGCTGGCGGTGGCCGGCCTGCCGATGCCGACCCTCAACCCCGAGCAGGCGCTGCTGATCGAGGTGCGCCGGACGGCCTGACCGGGTGTCGGGCCGGTTCGGGTGGGCCGGCCCGGGTACGCGGGCTCAGCGGGCGCTGGCGAGGCGGGCCCAGACCGTCTTGCCGGCGGCCTCGGCCCGCGAGTGCCCCCAGGTCTCGCTGAGTTCGGCCACGATGTGCAGTCCGCGGCCGGACTCGGCGAACGGCTCGGGCTCGGCCATCGCCGGCAGATCGGGGCTGGGGTCGGCCACCGCGCACACCACCGCGTGGTCCATCCGCAGCAGCGCGATCCACGCCGAGGGCTCCGGCGGCAGCGGCGGCGCGGCCGCGGGCCGCAGCGCGTGGGTGACCGCGTTGGCGACGAGCTCGGCGGCGATGGCGGTGGCGTCGTCGACCAGTTCCTGCATCTGCCACCCCGTCAGGGTGCTGCGCAGGAAGCTGCGGGTGCGGGTGACGCTGCTCGGGGTGGCGTCGAAGCGCAGGGCCGCGAAGCCGTTCTCGCCGACGCCGGCCGGCGGTCCGCCCCACACCTGCGGCCGGCCGAGCAGGAACGTTTCTAGTAGCGCGTCGCGCGTGGTGGCCGCCCGGTCCGCCGGCCGTGGTGCGGCGGGCCGTTGGGCGGAGGGTCGGGCAGCGGGGGGCTCCGCCAGGGGGAGCCGGGTCACGGATCCGAGGGCTCGCCCGGGAGGACCGCTCTCGGCGTCGTACGACTCGGCGGTCATGTGGTTCACCCCTCGGAACGAAGTTTTCGAGCACGCAAAGAGATCGTTGTCGTACTCACAGTATCGCCGCGAAGGGACTTCCGGTGCAATTGCATCGGGAATTGCATTCGCAAGTGCGCGGCGGGTACGTGTGTACCTATCGTGGTCGGTGATGCGGAAGCAGACCCGCGGGGATGGCTGACCCACCTAGGAGTGATGCCAAGTGCAGCAGTACGACAACGGAGTTCGGGCGAGCTCGCTGACCGGAGTCCGGTGGACCAAGAGCGGCCGCAGCAACCAGAGCGGCAACTGCGTCGAGGTCGCCGCCCTCCCCGACGGGAGCATCGCACTGCGCAACTCGCGTCATCCGGACGGCCCCGCGCTGGTCTACACGCGTGCAGAGATCACCGCGTTCGTGGGCGGCGCACGGGACGGCGACTTCGACTCCTTCACGGAGTGAAGTCGGCTGATCGACAACGCCGTTAGGCGGCGAAAGCGGGCTCTCGAGTGCAATACTGGCCTGTCCAGTATTCGTTGGGAGCCCGCATGCCCGCAGTACCAGTGCCGCAGCCTGTCTCGCCGATACAGCTCCTTGAACGCCGTCCCGACATGGGCGCCAAGGCCATGGCGCGTGTGCTCGGGAACTACCTGCGTGCGCTGCGCGAGAGCCGGGGCATGTCCCCGGCGACCGCCGGCCACCACATCAGGGCACACGCTTCGAAGATCAGCCGCATGGAGACCGCCCATGTGTCGCTGAAGCCCCGCGATGTCGAAGACCTGCTCGCCCTCTACGGGGTGGGGGCCGACGAGCGGGCCGAGATCACCCGCCTCGTGCAGCGCTCCTCGCAGCCCGACTGGTGGCAGCCCTACGGTGAAGTCGTCCCCGACTGGCTCCAGCAGCTCATCGGCCTCGAGCGCGACGCGCACGTCATCCGCACCTACGAGACCCAGTTCGTGCCGGGACTGCTGCAGATCCCGGCCTACGCCGAAGCCGTGGTCCTCAGCGGCCACCGGCTCGCCCCGCCGGAAGAGGTCGGGAAGCGCGTGGCGCTGCGCCTGGAGCGCCAGCGCCGGATGTCCGAGCCCGGCGCCCCCGTGCTGTGGGCGCTGATCGACGAGGGCGTGCTCTACCGCCCGGTCGGCGGCCGGGAAGTGATGCGCGCCCAGCTGACGTATCTGCTGGAGGCGCTGCGTCAGCCCGGCATCCGGCTGCAGATCGCCTCCTACGAGGCGAGCGCCGCCGCCACCCCCGGCGCGGCCGTGACCTACCTCCGGTTCGCCCAGGGCTTCCTGCCCGACGTGGTCTACCTGGAGCACATGACCAGCGCGGTGTACCTGGACCGCCTGGAGGACCTCGACAGGTACCGTGCCGCGCTGGACGAGCTGAGCGCGCTGGCCGCGACGCCCGCGGCCAGCCGCGCCATGCTGGAGACGGCCCTGGAGCACTACCGCTGACCCGGCCGCCGGGCCCCGCGCCCGCGGCGACGTGAAAGGGCCCCGCACCCGGTGGTGCGGGGCCCTTCGTCCTTCGTTCCGCGGCGGGCGCCCGACCCGCGCGGGCCGGACGCGGCGTCAGAGGCGGGCTACGCCGCCGAACTCGATCCACTCCGCGCTGGGCTGCTTGGGCGCCAGGTCGTTGTCGGCCCGCCAGGTGGAGACCTCCACCAGGCCCGGCTCCAGCAGATCGAGGCCCGACAGGTAGCCGGCGACGTCCGACTCCTCACGGACCCGGCCCCAGTTGCCGCCGGTCGACAGGTCCATGAACTCGGTGACCCCGCGACGGGTCTCCTCGTCCTCGCTGACCAGCTGGCAGACCACCAGGAAGCTCCCCGGCGGCAGCTTCTCCCGGACCCGGGCGACGACACCGGCCGGGTCGTCCTTGTCGGGGATGCAGTGCAGCACCGACACGAACAGCGCCGCGATCGGCTCGTCCATGTTGATCAGCCGCTTGACCTCGGGGCTGTTCCAGATGCCCTCGGTGTCCCGGAAGTCCGCGGTGATGACCGCGGTGTTCTCGTTCTGCTCCAGCAGCGCACGGCCGTGGGCCAGCACGATCGGGTCGTTGTCGGTGTAGACCACGCGCGCGTCCGGGTGGATGCGCTGCACGATCTCGTGGACGTTGTCCGCGGTCGGCAGGCCGGAACCGTGGTCCACGAACTGCTTGATGCCGTAGTCCTCGGCGAGCACGCGGACCACCCGGCGCAGGAACTGGCGGTTGTTCAGCGCGAGCACCTTCATGCTCGGCACCTGCTGCAGCAGCTGCTCGGTGGCCGTCCGGTCTGCCGGGTAGTTGTCCTTTCCGTCCAGGAGGTAGTCGTACATGCGGGCCACACTCGGCACCGTCACGTCGATCTTGTCGGTCTGCGGTGTGTCCCCGAGTTCCATAGGGTTCCTCTTGACTCTCGACTCTGAGTAGTCCGGCGATCGCGGAAGTGCCCTCATCCTAGGGAGGGTTGATCGTCCGGTCGAGACTGTTCCCCAGGTCGTTACCGGGCGCACCCGCCCCGGGTGCCGGAGGTCGCCCGCGCGGTCAGCACCAGGTCCAGCCGCAGCCCCTCCGCATCGGTCGTGGCATCCAGCAGCCGTACGCCGTCCGGGAGTTGAGGGAGCGTCACGGATCGCGGGCCGAGCCGCGTGGCCAGCGCCGCAGTGCGCGGATCGGCCGCCAGCCCGGCCACCGGGACGTCCTGTCCGAGCAGCGAGACCCCGGTCGGCGTGACGGTCAGCCGGCCCGCCGCGGTGCTCAGCCGGGCGCGCACGGTCAGCGGAAGCGGAATGCCGGCCAGCGTCCCGGTCAGCACCAGGCCGCCGTGGCCGTCGCCCCCCGGCCGCAGCCCCGCCACGCCGCCGCCGAGCCGGCCGCCCAACTGGTCGTAGGAGAGCGTGGCGGTGGCGGTGCCCCCGCCGACCGCGCCGCCGGTGGTCACCCCGTGAAGGACCGCGGCGACCGACAGGCTCGTGCCGTCGCGGCGGACGTCCTCGGCGGCGATCCGGACCGTGCCGACGTCGCCGGTGAGCAGGCGCAGCCCGGCCAGGGTCCCGGACAGGTCGGCGGACACCGGCCCGCTGGGCCGCAGCCGGCACGCGGCGGCGCTCTCGATCCGGTCGCGCGCCGTGCGCTCCAGCAGCAGGTCGCCGACGCCCGCCAGCGCGACGGCGGCCGCGGTCGCACCGGCGGCCAGGAGCAGGGGAGTGCGGCGCAGCCGCCTGAACGGGTTCCTCACCGGCAGCCTGTTCCGTTTCCATCGCTTCGGGTTCCGCTTCCGTTTCCGTTTCCCGCGGTCGTGCCGGAACCGGCCTCGCCGCGCACCCCGGACGCACCGTCCGCGGCCGGCGCGCCGCCGATCCGGGACAGCACGCCGAGGGCGGCGGGCAGCAACTCCGCCGGGTCCGCGGCGGGAGCGCCCGAGGTCTGCCGGGCGGAGCGGATGCGCAGTATGGCGCGCACGGTGGACAGGCACGCGCAGGCCAGCACCGCGGCGTGCAGGTCCTGGTCGGGCGTCGACGCCGGCAGCCGCCCGGCCACCAGCCCGGTCAGCCGCTCCTCGAAACCGTCGAACGCCTGCACCAGGAGGTCCACCGGGACCGGCCCCGCGGCCGGGTCGGCCAGGGACCCGGCAACGGCCAGCAGCGCCGCGCACACCGCCTCGACCGGCCCCTCCTGCGCCGGGCGGGCCGCCAGTTCGTCCTCGATCCGCGCGCACATCTCCGCGGCGTCCGGCAGCAGCAGCGCCTCCTTGCCGTCGAAGTACCGGAAGAAGGTGCGCTCCGAGACGTTCGCGGCGGCCGCGATGTCGGCCACGGTCGTCCCGGCGAAGCCCTGGTCGGCGAACAGGCGGGCCGCGCCGTCCCGCAACTCCCGCCGCGTCTGCGCCTTCTTGCGCTCGCGCAGCCCGGACCCGCCGCCCGGCCGGGGCCCGGGGTCCCCGCCGTCGCGTGCCCCCTGCTGGACGGCCTCGGCTTTCACGCCATCAGCCTATTGGCGGTGTCGGCCCTGTCAATTGGCAGACCTGCCACTTTCTGCGATGGTCGAGCGA
Source organism: Streptomyces sp. NPDC020917 (assembly GCF_044333795.1). Taxonomy (NCBI): domain Bacteria; kingdom Bacillati; phylum Actinomycetota; class Actinomycetes; order Kitasatosporales; family Streptomycetaceae; genus Streptomyces; species Streptomyces sp. NPDC020917. The sequence goes on from NZ_JBIRRR010000019.1 coordinate 58,275, forward strand.
GTCCCGCGCGCCAGGAGGCTGTGCTCATGCCGTCCTACCTTCCCGATCCGGCACCCGAGGTCCCCTCGGGCCGGCTGGCCCGCCTCGGGGCCTTCTGCGGACGGCACGCCGGCTGGGTGATCGCCTGCTGGCTGGTGCTGCTGGTGGCCGCGCTCGCCGGCCGGGCCGTCGTCGGACCGACGTTCAGCGACCAGATCAGCCTGTCCGGCAGCCAGTCCGCCAAGGGCACCGACCTGCTCACCGCGTCGGACCCGGCCGCGGCGGCGCCGAGCGGGCTGGTCGTCCTCCACACCGGCAGCGGCACGGTGGCCGACCACCAGTCCGCCGTGAACACCACCCTCGGCAACCTGAGGAAGATGCCGCACGCCACGGGCGCTTCCGCGCTCGTCACCAGCAGCGACGGCCGCACCGCCTACACCACGGTCACCTTCGACGAGCAGCTCAAGTCGCTCGGCAACGACTACACCGACACCTTGGACACCGCGACCGCGCCCGCCCGCTCCGACGGCCTCGGCGTGGCCTACGGCGGCGGCTTCGACCAGATCACCACCACCCCCGCCAACGACCTGGTCAGCGAACTCGTCGGCGTCGGCGTGGCCCTGGTCATCCTGCTGCTGGTGTTCGGCAGCGTCTTCGCGGCCGTGCTGCCGCTGGTCTGCGCGCTGGTCGCGGTCGGCGTCGGCATCGGCGTGGTCGGCATCGTCGCCGGCACGATCAGCTTCGCCACCGCGGCCCCCACGCTGTCCACCATGATCGGCCTGGGCGTCGGCATCGACTACGCCCTGTTCCTGACCACCCGTTTCCGCCAGGACCTGATGGACGGCCACGGCCCGCAGCGGGCCATCGCGCGGACCAGTGCCGTCACCGGACACGCCGTGCTGGTCGCGGCCACCACCGTGTCGGTCGCCATGCTCGGCCTGTACGCGTGCGGGCTGACCTTCATCGGCAAGCTCGGCCTCGCCGCGACCATCGCCGTGGTCATCACCGCGACCGCCTCGCTGACCCTGGTGCCCGCCGCCCTCACGCTCGTCGGCCGGCACATCGACCGGGTCCACGTCCGCCGGCCGGTCGCCGAGTCCGCGGGGGAGAGCGACGACTGGCACCGGTACGCGGTGTTCGTCTCCCGCCACCCGGGCCTCCTCCTGACCGCCGGCTCCGCCCTGCTGGTGGTGCTCGCCATCCCGCTGTTCTCGATGCGCCTGGGCCATGTCGACAGCGGCGTCAACCAGGCCGGCAGCACCAGCAGGACCGCCTTCGACTGGATCTCGGACGCCCCCGGCCCCGGCTTCGGGCCCGGCGCCAACGACCCGCTGACCGTCGTCGTCGACGTCCAGCACGCCACCGTCCCGGTCAGCCAGGTCGGCGACGACGTCACCAAGGCGCTGCAGAACACCGGGGACATCGCCCGCTTCACCCCCGTCCAGCCCACCCCCGACGGCGCGTTGCTGGTGTCCACGGTCACGCCCGTCGACGTGCCGCAGTCGGCCAGCACCGGCGGGGTGCTCAACCGGCTGACCGGCAGCACGTTGCCGGACGCCCTGCGCGGCACCGGCGCCACCAGCTACGTCACCGGCACCACCGCCAGCCAGTACGACTTCCGCAACACCGTCAAGGACCGGCTGCCGATCATCATCGGGATCGTCCTGATCGCCGCGTTCGTGCTGCTGATGACGGTCTTCCGCAGCCTGGTCATCCCGGTCAAGGCCGTGCTGCTCAACCTGCTGACCACCGGCGCCTCGTACGGCGTCCTGGTCGCCGCCTTCCAGTGGGGGTGGGCGACCGGGCTGCTCGGCCTTCCCGAGGCCGTGCCGATCGAGTCCTACGTGCCGATGATGATGTTCGCCATCGTCTTCGGCCTGTCCATGGACTACGAGATCTTCCTGATCTCCCGCATCGCCGAGGCCTGGCACGCCACCGGCGACAACACCCGTTCCGTCGGCGCGGGGCTGTCCGCGACCGGGCGCGTGATCTCCAGCGCGGCGCTCATCATGACCGCCGTGTTCCTGTCCTTCACCGCCTCCCCGACGGTGGTGGTCAAGATGCTCGCCGTCGGGCTGGCCGTCAGCGTCATCCTCGACGCCACCATCGTGCGGCTGGTGCTGGTGCCGTCGACCATGTTCCTCATGGGGCGGGCCAACTGGTGGTTCCCGCGGCGCCTGGACAAGATGCTGCCGCGCGTCCACATGTAGCGCGCCGGCCCGGCGACCTGGGTCCGGCGCCGAGAGGCCGGAGGAAGCGCTGTGAGGGGGTCCGCCGCCGCGGGACGGCAAACCCCCTCACCCCCATGCCACGGGAACGGCCGGCCCGGCGGCGGAGCCCCCAGGCACACCGCCGGCCGCGCCGCTCCCGCGGTCGGTCACGCCTGCCCGGCCGGGACGGCCGGCAGGTCGTGGAACCTCACTCCCGGGTGGTCCCGGGCCCCGGACGCGCAGCCGCCGCCCGCTTCGTCTCCCGTCGCGTGCCCCGTCCCGTCGCCGGCCGTCCAGTCCGCGCCCTGACCGGTGTGCCACGCCCAGACGCGGTCCAGCCGCACATGGTCGCTGTGGACGAGCAGCGCGGTGGCCGAGCGGCCCTCCTCGGCGCCGCCGATCCGGAAGAACACGTCCTGCACGGACGCCGGTTCGCGCGGATCGGAGCGGCCGCCCGCGCTGCGGCCGACTTCCAGCAGCACCGGGGACGTGCCCTGGCCGGCGTCGAACAGCAGGCCCGCGATCCGCACGCCGCGGGCGTCGGCCACCGTCATCGGCACGGTGCCGCCGACCGGCGCCAGCGTCGCACAGCCGAGGCCGAGGACCACCGTGCCCGCCCACTTGACCCGGACCGTGTCGGCCAGCCGGTAGACGCCCGGCGTCAGCAGCAGGTGACGGCCTTGCGCCAGCGCCCTGTTGAGGGCGCGCGCCGAGTCGCCCGGGCGGGCGACGAAGAACCGGTCGATCGGCACCGACCAGCCGTGGGCCGCGCGTCCGATCCGCGGCGAGCCCGCGCCGCCGTCGCGCAGCGCGGGCAGGAACACCCGGTAGGCGCCCGCGGCGTCGACGTACAGGTACGGCTTGTCCCCGCCGCCCAGCACGCGGCCGCCGGGCGCCACGAGGTTCTCCACGGGCCGCCACAGCACGGCGGGCACGGCGGCGCCGCTGTCCGGCCGAGGTCCGTCCGCCGGCCGGAGCGCACCGCCGAGGGTCACGTCCTGCGGTGCGAGGCCGAGGCCGGCGACCCGGGTGCGGGGATCGATGCGGGCGTCGACGCGGTAGGAGCCGGGCTTGAGGAGGACGGCGCGGTGCCCGTCCGCGGAAGCGGGGTCGCCGCCCGGCGCGGAGGCGGCGGCCTCGACCGCCTCCTCGATCTCGGCGGCGGGCGTGCCGGGGCCGAACACGCGGACGCTGGGGCCGAAGTCCGGTTCTGGCGGCGCGGGTCGGGTCGCCGGCGGACGGGCGAGCCGTGCCCGGGCGGGTGCGGACGCGGACGTGGCCGCGGGTGCGTCCACGACCGGAGGGACTGCCGTGGCCAGAGCCGCAGCGCTGAAAGACGACATGAGGGACGACCCACCTTCACATGGATGGCCAGCGACGGGACGACACACGGGAGTTGGGGCGGAGACACCGGTTTGAGAGCGCTCTCTTGGAGAGGTACCCTGCGGGGTCGCCGGGCCGGCTGTCAAGCCGGACTGAGAGCGCTCTCCGCTTGCGGCGGGCTCGCGGGGTCCACGGTGCGGGTGAGTCCCCTGAGGTCACGGCCCCGGGCCGGCCCACCCCGAACCCGCTACGGCGCAGCGGGCAGCGGCGCTCGGGCAGGCGGCGCCAGGGTCCGCTTGGTGAAGCTCCGGCGCCCGGCTTCGGCGCGGCTTCGACGCGGCGGGTGGCGGCACTTGGGCATGCGGCTCCTCGGCGCCCCCTGCGAAGCGCCGGATGCGGCCCCGGCGCCGGGGCGGGTCGCGTTCGGATGATCGTCCCCGTTCCGGATCCGGTTCGGCTCCGGGAGTGGGGCGGGGTGCCGTCAGGGATCCTGGTGCCGGCCGTGAACGCTGGTGATCCGCAAGGGTGTTGCCCGGCTGGATCGCTCCGGGGCCGTGCGGCCGCGGTGGGCGGGGCACGGCGAGGACGCTCGGTGGTCGCGACGCGCGGCAAGGGCCACGGCGGCGTGACCCCGTGGTGTCACAGGGGGTCCCCGAGGGGGCCGTGCTCCTCCTCCAGGGCGGCGGCCCAATGAGCGGGCCAGTCCGGCTGCGTGCCGTCGGCGTCGGTGAACCCGTACTCCTTGTACAGGCCCCAAGTGGCCAGGGCGCGCCCGGTCTTGGCCATGACGGCGGGGTCGGCGGCCAGCGCGGCGACCGCCCGTCCCAGGTAGACCGGGGTTTCGGAGTGGGCGAAGTGCGGGTCCTTGGCCGCACCGTCCCGCCAGTTGGCCTCGGTGACGCCGAAGCCCTCCAGCATGGCTTCCGAGCGCAGGAAGCCCGGCGTGATCGCCACGGCTGCGACGCCGTGCGCCTCCAGTTCCGCGGCCTGGGCGACGGCGAGCCGGATCACCGCCGACTTGGCGAGGTCGTAGAAGAACGAGCCGCGGTAGCGCGCGGTGTTGCCGTCGGTGACTTCCACGACGAGACCGCTCCTGCGGGCGACCATCAGCGGGAGCGCGAACCGGCTGGTGATCACATGGGTCTCCACCGCCTGCCGGACGAGCCGAAGGCCGGTGTCGAGGTCCTGCTCCCAGAGCGGATGCTCCCAGTCGGTCAAGGGGTCCCCGCCCCATACGGAGTTGACCAGGATGTCGAGCCGCCCGCCCTGCTCGGCCGCGATCCGGTCGACCAGGGCACGGACCTCGTCCGGCCGGCTGTGGTCGGTGCGGACGGGGATGCCGACGCCGCCGGCGGCGGTGATCTTCTCGGCGGTCTCCTCGATGGTTTCCGGGCGGTCCAGGTCGGAGCGTCCGGCGGTGCTGCTGCGGCCGGTGACGTACACCGTGGCGCCGGCGGCGCCGAGTGCGACGGCGATGCCCCGTCCGCCGCCCCGGGTGCCCCCGGCGACCAGGGCCACCTTTCCGGCCAGCGGCCGCGCGCCGTTCGTCATGATTCCTCCGGATCGTCGTCGTGGCCGGACGGGACGTGCGGGGACAGCACGTTGCCGAGCTCCTGCCGGAGCCGCTGTGCCAGGGTGCCGTGGCGGTCGAGGGCCCATGTCAGGCCCGCGCCCGAGGTGATCGCCTGCACGGACCCGGTCAGGGCCGCGATGTCCGTACCGGCGCGGAGCGCGCCCGTGAGCAGGGCCTCCCTGAGCAGTTCCTCGACGGCCCGGCCCTGGGCCTGGTGGATGGCCAGGGCGTGCCGGCGGAACTCCGGGTCGGTGAGATCGATGCACAGGAACGCCAGATGGTTGGCGTAGGTCTCGGGCGTGGCCATCGAGGCCATCGGCTCCACGATCAGCGCCGCGAGTGCCCCCAGCGCCGATGCGTGCTCCTCGCGCACCCGCCCGGGCAGCGCGGCCGCGTCCTTCGCGGACCGCTCGGCGAGTGCCAGGAGCAGCCCGCGCTTGGACCCGAATCGCTGCACGAGCGTGCCGGGCACCAATCCCACCTCGCGGGCCACAGCGGCCAGGGTCAGTTTCGTCGGGCCCGCCCGGCCGATCACGTCGGCGGCCGCCCGCAGGATCACCGCATCCTCGACCCCTCGGGGACGTCCCACCACCACGGCTCCTCACTTAATAAACGCTCGTTCATTCATTAAAGCCTCCGATCGGCTGAACGGCAAACGAGGCAGGTGGCCGCTCGCCCCGGGGCGGCGCGGCGCGCCGCGGCCGGGTGTGCGGGTGACGGGGGCGGCGCCGGGGTCAGGCGGTGGTGTCGGGGGTGTCGGCCCAGGTCATCTCCTTGAGCTCCATCCGGGCCGCGGGGGCCGAGCCGGGGAGCGTGGCCCAGTACGGGTGGGCGGTGATCCGCACCGAGAGCCGGACGAGCCGCCGGCGCAGCACCGTGGTCTGCGAGCCGCTGCCGCCGCTCGCGGCCAGTTCGCGGTACGTGGCGTACCAGTCGCGCTGCGCCTGGACGAGGTCGTCGGGAAAGGAGTGGTGGGGCATGAGGGGGATTCTGGCACAGGTTCGAACGCATGTGCGATACGGGGGCCGGGCGGTCCCGCCGGGCGGCGCCGGGGCCGCCCGGCCCCCGTCACTTGCCGGACAGCGCCCTGTGCAGCGCGGTGTCGAGCTGCGCCGCGACCTGGTCGGCGTCGGGCGGGTCGGGGTTCCCCAGCCAGCCGTGCACCACCGACTGCAGCGCCTGGGTGAACGCCCCGTAGTACGGCGTGCGGGGACGCTGCACGGCCGAGGCCAGCGCGGACAGCAGCGTCGTGGACGCGTACCGCGGCCGGTCCTGGCCGTCCAGGGGCATCTGGTTGACCTCGCCGCCCGGCGTGCCCGACGCGCCCGGCGCGTCCGGTGGCGGGGTCGGGGAGGTGCCGGGCAGCGGGCAGGACAGCGTCGGGTCCTTGTACGCGGAGACCCGGGTCGCGGCGAAGCCCGCGTCGAGCAGGCAGCGCTCGCTGCCGCGGTCGGTCAGGAACTGCGCCAGCTTCAGCGCGTACGCCGCCCGCGGCGAGTCCGCGGCCACCGCCAGGTCCTGGCCGCCGAGCACCGCCTTGCCGGGCAGCGGCGCCACCGCCCAGGAGCCGCTCGGCAGCGTGTGCGGCAGCAGCCGGTAGGCGTACGGCCAGTGGCGCAGGAACGCGGTGTGGCCGGCCGCGAAGTCGTCCAGCGACTGGGACTCGTCGGACGACAGCGCGCCGTGCAGCGTGTACGCGCTTCCCGCGCGGTCGCGGAGCGCCTCCAGGCCGTCGCGCAGGCGGGTGGCGTTCGCGGTGAAGTGGCCGTCGGCGTCGGTGAGCTGGACGCCCGCGGTGGCGAACGCCTCCACGGTGTTCACGGTCAGGCCCTCGTACGCGGCGAGCTGGGTGGTCCAGCCCTTCTGGTAGGTGCCCAGCCCGCCGCCGGAGGCGGCCGCGTCGAGTTCCCTGACGATGCTCTGCAGCTGTCTCCATGTCGTGGTGGACGACGGGTAGTTGGCCTGGTCGATGCCGGCCTGGTGCAGGTAGTCGCTGCGGTAGTAGAGCAGGCCCACGTCGCTGTTGAACGGCAGCGCGTAGGTGTGCCCCTTCCACCGCGCGGTCCCGGCCACCGACGGGATGAAGTCGGAGCCGAGGTCCACCTGGTGGTCCAGCGCGGTGATCAGGCCCGCCTGGGCGAACTCCGGGACCCAGGTGACGTCGAGGTTCACCACGTCGTAGCGGGCGCTGCCGGACTGCAGCGCGCCGAGCAGCTGGCTGCGCTGGTCGTCGGTGCCGCCGGGGAGTTCCAGCAGCCGCGCCGGGTGCTCGCGCCCGTCGTCCGTCCGGTTCCAGGCGTCGATCAGCTGCTGCCGCACACCGTCGGTGCCGGTCACGTCCAGGCCGCTGGCCACGACGATCTCGCCGTCGCCGCTGCTGGACGGCTGCGGCAGCGCGCCGGAGCCGCCGCCGGTGCAGGCGGCCAGCAGCAGGCCCGCAGCGATGCCGGCGCCGAGCGCCCTGATCCGGGCAGGTGTCCTCACCGCGCGTCCCCCGTCCCCACGCGGGCGACCTCGTCCCGCAGCCCGGCGGCCTGGTTGCCGGCCGGGTCCAGGCAGCGGCCGCCGGTCGCCCGGGCGATCTGCGGGCCGCGGTGGTCGCTGCCGCTGCTGCAGCCGCCGCTGGTCAGCGACACCCAGTCGACCGGGACGTGCTGCCCGGTGGCGGCCCTGGTGATGTCCGCCAGCTGGCGGTCGGTGATCCAGCTGTCGTCCTCGTCGTCGGTGAGCACCACGACGAGCTGCGGATGGCCGCCCACCTGGCGGGACTTGAGGTCCGCCAGCGCGGCCAGGAGCGCGGTCCCGGGGTGGGCCTCGCCCGCGGTCTTCGCGGCGGCCAGGAGCTTGCGCGGCCCGCCGGGGTCGGCCCGGCTCCCGAACGGGACCAGTTCGCTGTACGGCGGTCTGGTGCCGGGCACCGCCCACACGCCGTACTGGTCCTGCGCGCCGAACGCGTCCAGGGACTGCGCGATCAGGTCCTTGGCGCGGCCGGGGCCCGACCACACCTTGTTGCCGACGTCGCCCATGGACGTCGAGGAGTCCAGCAGGTAGACGACCTGGCCGTAGCCGCGGGCGGTGCGGAACTCCGCCAGCGCCTTGTCCACCGCGCCCGCCGACACGTCGTAGCCGAAGGGCTGCAGCTGGCCGATCGCGCGGCCGGGGCCGGTGAGCCAGGACCCGGCCGGCGGCGGGGACGCGTCGCCCTCGTGCGCGGACAGCCCGCGGTAGCCGGCGTCGGTGAACACCCGCTGCCCGTCCTTCTCGACGAGCCACTGGTACAGGGCCTCGACGGCCGCGTTCCGGGGCCCGGCGTCCCGGTCGCCGTCGCGCCAGGTGACGTGGACGAACGGCAGGTCCAGCATCCCGACGTCGGCGGGGTACTCCGGTGTGCGCTGCCCCAGCGTGCCGGTGTCGCAGCCGGTCTCGTCGTGCGCTCCGGAGGGGGCGTTGAACTGCGCCATCACCTGCTCGGGCACGAGCACCGCCGCCTGGTCCTCCAGACTCGTCCCGTCCGCCAGCCCGGCCCGGCCGGACGCCAGCGAGCACATCAGCTCGTAGGAGCTGCGCGGCGCCGGGCTCAGCAGCGCCGCCTGCTGCTCCAGGGTGTCGACCCGGCCGGCCTCGGCCGGTGTCCCGCCGCCGTTGGCGGCGTACAGGCCGACGGTCGCCAGCTGCGCGGAGTCGGTGTACTCCGGGTCGGCGCGCAGCACCACCGCCCGCTTGTTGGTCGTCTCCAGGTGGCCGACCAGATCGGTCAGCGGCACCCCGGTCACGTCCGCCGCCGGGACGGCGACGGTCCGCAGCACGGCCAGCACCAGCGGCGAGTAGGCGACCGAGCCGCGCAGCTCCAGAGTGGCGGCACCGCTGCCCGACGCCTCGCTCTGCGCCCGCCGGTAGCTGACGGACGAGCCGGGTATCCAGACGTCGGGCTGCGCGCCGATGTCCCGCTGCGGCTGGAAGGAACCGGTGGCGTGCGGACTCTGCCACTGCGCGGCGTGCAGGAACCCGGTCACCGCGTCGTCGGACTTGGGCGCGTCGAGGCTGATGCCCGCGCGCCGGCAGCCGTGGCCGTCGTGGTTGGCGCCCGACGCGAGGAACGCGTCGACCGCGCGGCTGACGGTGGGTTGCGCGTCGGGGTCGGTGAGCAGCCGCAGCTGCACTGGCGGGGCGCAGGCCGGGCGCTCGCCCACCCAGCGGTAGACGCCGTAGGCGCCGGCCGCCAGCACCACCGCGCAGGCGGTGCCGATCGCCACCAGGGCCCTGCGCGACGGGCGGTCGAAGGGGGCGGCGGCCGCCCTCAGCCGGCGCCGGGCCGCCGACAGGGTGGCCGCCACGCGGGCCGCCAGGGGCGGCCGGGGCGGCTCGCGGTGCCCGCCGGCCACGCCGACGATCACGTCCTGGCCGCCCTCGGCCAGGTAGTGCCGCGGCTCCCACGGGTCGCCGTCGTCCGTGCGCGAGTCGCGCAGCGCCTCCTGCAGGGCGGCGGCCAGCGGGGTCAGCCGGACCAGGCCGTCCTCGTCGCCCAGCCCGGTGCGCAGCAGCCGCACCAGGTGACTGGTGTACGGCGTCGGCGTCTGCCCCCTGCCGGCCGGGATGCGGCGGTTGACCTGCACCGCGGTGAGCACCGAGATGCGCTCGCGGCCCGGCTCCAGCGCGCCGGGCTTGAAGCTCTGCAGCGCGTTCCCTGCGAAGCAGCAGTCGAGGACCACCACGATGCGGTCGACGGTCCTGCCGTGCGCGAGGTCCCGCAGCTTGCGCAGCACCTGGTTCCACGAGACCGACTCGCTGTAGTGCGGCTCGTCGCCGGGCAGCCGGCGCGAGGTGCCGAAGGTGAGGAACAGCTCGGAACCGTCGTGCGACAGCCGGCCGTGCCCGGCGAAGTACAGCAGGAGCAGCCCGCGCGCGTTCTCCGCCGCCTCGTCGAGGCTGGTCAGGAACTCGCTGCTCCTGCCCGGGGACACGGTGTTGATCTCCCCGGTGCCGAACAGGCCGCCGCTGAGCAGCGCGTCGAACATCTCGCCGATGTTGCGCCGGACGCCGGGCAGGTCGTCGGCGTGGTCGTAGCGGTAGACCCCGACGAGCAGGGCCTGGTTGGCCCTCCCTCGCGGGTCGTAGTCGGGATCTGGCACGACGTCTACCGGAGCCTTCCGCCCTCGCCGTCGTCCGTGCCCTCGTCGGGCCCTTCGCCGCCGGACGTCCCGGTGCCTGATGTCCCGGTGCCGGACGTCCCGCCCGACGTCCCAGTGCCGACGTGCGGGGTGTCGACGCCGCTGTTCTGCGCCCAGGCGCGCACCGCCGCCTTGGCCCGCGTGTACAGGTCGTCGAAGACGGGGCCGATGGCCGCGCCCGCCACCAGCAGCACCAGATCGGTGATCAGGCCGCCCATCGGCGGGCCGTCGGGGCCGGCCGCGCGCTCGGTGCCGTCCTCCTCGCGGTAGGCGACCCGCAGGCCGTACTCCCGCTCGGCGTGGACGAACCAGTCCTCGCGGCTCAGCCAGCGGTGCAGGGCGCCGAGATCGCGGGCGCCCCCGTCTTCGAGCCTGATGTGGATCTGACGGCCGTCCTCGTCCCCGTGTTCCCCTTGCGTCATAACACACGACTGTGGCATACGAGTTGACACTGCGTCATGTCCTCGGAGGCCGGCCGGCCCGGTTCAGCGGTCCGGCCAGCGGCGGCTGGGTGGCCAGGACCGCGCCCGCCGTGAGGCTGACGGTGATCACCACGCAGATGGCGATCAGCCAGGACAGCAGCGTGAACACCGAGCCCAGCGAACCGTACGTGGCCAGGCTGCGGTTGAGGGCGGTCGGCATGTAGATCCTGGCCGTGATGGACAGCGCGGTCATCGTCCCCGCGGTCAGCACCGCGCCCGGGAACAGCGGCAGCCACGGCACCCGGCCGTTGAGCAGCAGCCACTGCGTCCACCACCACAGGGCCACGTCCACGAGGAACACCAGCGGGATGCCCAGCCACAGCCCGGCCCCGAAACCGCCGCGCATGGGCCCCTGGAGCACCAGCACGGCCACCCACGCCACGATCCAGACGAACCAGCGCCACACCGCCATCCGGGCCGGCGGCTTCGGCAGCTGCCAGGCCCGCTGGCAGACCCTGCCCATCGCCCGGCTGCTGGCCGTCGCCGCCAGCAGGGCCACCAGGCCCCCGATCACCCCGGTCGCCTGCCGTGCGCCGTTCTCGCCGGTTCCCTGGGCCCCGTAGAGCTGCCGCAGCTGCTGCTCCGAGGCGCCGGTCAGGCCGAACACGTCCCGGGCGGACGTCAGCAGCTGGTCGCGCACGCCCTGCGGGGTGAACGCGGCCGCGACGAGCATGAACGGCACGGCCGTCAGGAACAGCTGCGCGGCCAGCCGGGTCGCGGCGTCCAGCACGTTGACCGACAGCAGGCGCGCCGTCAGGTCGGTGATGACCGGAAAGCGCCGCTCGGCCGCCGTCCGGGCGGTCGTGGCCCGCTCCTGCCAGCGCCGCATCCTGCCGGGCTCGCGCGCGGTGGGAGGCGGCGCCGATGCGGTCATGCGGGGGACCTCCACGAGCGGACGGCGGCGGAGCGGCAGTGAAGGCATTATGCGCGGAATGTCCCCCCGGGTGGCGCACGCCGCCGAGCCGTGTCCGCCCGCCGGCCGGTCAGTGGCCCGGCGCGTACCCCTCCGACAGCACGAACGCGACCAGATAGGGGCGGGTGCGGTAGCCGGTGGCGGCCAGGGACCGCGCGGAGAGCGGCTGCCAGGCGTAGTAGTGGGCCCGTTCGGACCCGTCGTTGCCGAACGGGCGGTGCTGCGCGCCGTCCCGGACGGTCCAGGGGGCGCGGTCCCAGGGGCCGCCCTGCGGGACCAGCGGACGGGAGGCCACGGACACGTGCAGCGTGCCCGTCCGCAGCGCGGGCGGGGTGGTCCCGGCCGCGGACGCGGTGGGGGAGGCGCCGGGCGCGGGAGCGGTGACCGCGGGCCGCACCGGGTAGCAGTCCAGGTCGAGGGCGATCGGCGCGGCGGGCGCCGCGGTGGACGGTGGCGGGCCCGCGGGGGCGGACGAGGCCGGCGCGGGGGGATCCGGCGTGCCGCCGGATTCCTCGCGCCGGTCGGCGAGCAGCGCGGCCAGCCCGCCCGTCCGGCCGTCCGGCCTGGTCGAGGGCCGCCACGGCAGCGCGGCGACCGCCGCGTCCAACTGCCGTAGGCGTACCGGCAGATCGCCGTCGAACGCCAGGTAGAGGGCGGTGGCGCGGGTGCAGCCGACCGACCCCGACCGCTGGAGGCTGAACGTGAACGCCGACCTGCCCTCCGCGTGGCAGACGTCCACGACGGAGGTGCCCAGCGGAACCGCCCAGGGTGTCGCGGTGCGCAACTGCGCCAGCTGCTGCGCCATCGCGCGGGCCGCCGCGCCGTCCGCGGCGCGCACCGACGGGGAGTCGGCGACGGCCGCCAGATCCGGTGCGGCCGGCTGGAGCGCCCGGTGCAGGCCCCAGATGACCAGGCCGGCCACCACCACGGTGAACGCCAGGATCAGCGCCGCGGCGTAGAGGCAGCAGTCGGCAGGACCGTAGCGCCCGCGCGCCACCCCGCCCTCCGCCGCGCCCTGGTGTGTCATGGCGCGCCGCTCCGCCGCGTACCCGTGCGCCCCGCCCCTCGGTGCCCCGCCCCCTGGTGCCATGGGCCGATCCTCACCGGTGCACGACGCGCGGGGGCAACACCCGCGTCTCCATCGGGTATCGGCCGGGCCCGCGGCAGTCCGTGGAACAGCCTGCGGCGGGGCCCTAGTCCAGGTGGAAGACCTCCTCCAGCGGCGCCCACCACTCGCCCTCCGCGGCGCCCTCCACCGGCTGCTGGCAGGGGTCGGTGCGGCTCCACCACTCGCGGGTGACCGGGTCGGCGGCGATCGCGGCGGTGTCGGCGGCGTAGTCGTCGCCGCTGTACTCGAGGTAGCTGAAGAGCAGTCCGTCGCGCAGGTAGATCGAGTAGTTGCCGATGTTGGCGCGCTTGAGCATGGCGAGCACGCCCGGCCAGGCCGCCGCGTGCAGGGCGCGGTACTCGGCTTCCTTCTCCGGACGCAGCCGGATGATCGAGGCGAATCGCTGCACGGGGTGTCCTTTCGCGTGGGTGGGCGGCGGCACAGCGTATCCGACCGCCGGTGAGGGAAGTTGACGGATTCCGTGTGCACGGGCCTTGTCAACGCCGAGGCGGGGCTCCTAGCGTGTCGCCCTGAACGGAAATGAGCGACTCTGTTTTCTTCCGTTGAATTGAAACGTCGTAACCACGCTGTTCCGCACACGGCGTGGTGTGGCTCCGTACACCCGCGGGCCCTCCAGGCCCGACCTCGAACCGGGAGCAGAGGACTTTTCATGCCAAGACTCGCCCACAGACTGCTGGCCTGCGCGACGGCCGGCGCGTTGTGGACCGGCGCCCTCGGCGCCGTCGCCGTGACGACCGAGGTGATGGCGACCGCCTCACCCGCAGCCGCGCTCGACAACGGGCTGGCCACCACGCCGCCCATGGGCTTCAACGACTGGAACGCCTTCGGCTGCAACGTCAGCGAGCAGCTGATCGAGCAGACCGCCGACTACTTCGTCAGCTCGGGCCTGAAGGCGGCCGGCTACACCTACGTCAACATCGACGACTGCTGGATGACGCACACCCGCGACGCCCAGGGCCGGTTGGTGCCCGACCCGGTGAAGTTCCCCGACGGCATCAAGGGGACCGCCGACTACGTCCACTCCAAGGGTCTCAAGCTCGGCATCTACGAGGACGCGGGGACGGCGACCTGCGCGGGGTACCCGGGCAGCCTCGGCCACGAGACCACCGACGCCCAGACGTTCGCCGACTGGGGTGTGGACTACCTCAAGTACGACAACTGCAACAACAAGAGCGACGGCACCCGCCAGGACTACATCAACCGCTACACCGCGATGCGGGACGCGCTGCTGGCCACCGGCCGGCCGATCCTGTACTCGCTGTGCGAGTGGGGCGTCAACAGCCCGTGGGAGTGGGCAGGTGACGTCGGCAACTCCTGGCGCACCACCGGCGACATCAGCGACAACTGGGCCAGCATGCTGTCCATCGCCAAGGCCAACATGCCGCTCGCCGCGGCCGCCGGCCCCGGCCGCTGGAACGACCCGGACATGCTGGAGGTCGGCAACGGCGGCATGACCGACGCCGAGTACCGCAGCCACTTCAGCCTCTGGTCGATGATGAACTCGCCGCTGCTGATCGGCACCGACCTGCGCAAGGCCAGCGCGGAGACGCTGTCCATCCTCAGCAACAAGGACGTCATCGCGCTCAACCAGGACACGCTGGGCAAGCAGGCGACCGTCGTCTCCTCGACCGGCGGCGCGTACGTGCTCACCAAGCAGCTGGCCAACGGCGACCGCGCGGTCGCGCTGTTCAACTCCGCCGACCAGGCCCAGCACATCAGCACCACCGCCGCCGCCGCGGGACTGCCCGAGCGCTCCATGTACGGCGTGCGGGACCTGTGGCAGCACGCGGACTACGAGAGCGCCGGCACCCTGTCGGCGACGGTGCCCGCGCACGCCACCGTGCTGCTGCGGGTCAGCGCCGGCAACCCGGGCGACGCGGCGAGCCAGCCGCCGCTGCTCGACACAGGCGTGGCCACCCAGGGGACCGACCACATCGAGCCCGGCACCACCGGCACCGTCTCGGCCGACGTGACCGACCTGGGCAACCTGCCGGCCCTGCAGGTCTCGGTGAAGCTCAACACCCCGGCCGGCTGGACCGTCACCGCGGCCGGCCCGACCACCAGCCCCGCGCTGCCGACCGGCAAGACCTTCAGCGCACCGTGGACCGTCTCCGTGCCCGCCGGCACCAAGGCCGGCGTCTACACGCTCAGCGGCACCGTCGCGTACACCAACCCGGCGGACAACCGCCGGGTGACCGTGCCGCTGACCGGCGGCGTCCCCGTCCTGGTCCCGCCGCCGGCCGGCACGCACTACCTCAGCGACCTCGACTGGACGTCCGCGACCAACGGCTGGGGTCCGGTCGAGCGCGACGAGTCCAACGGCGAGACCGCGGCCGGTGACGGCCACCCGATCTCGCTCGCCGGCACCGTCTACGCCAAGGGCCTGGGTGCCCACGCGCCTAGCACCATCACCTACTACCTCGGCGGCAAGTGCTCCAGCGTGAGCGCGATCGTCGGGGTGGACGACGAGAAGAACGGCAAGGGCTCCGTGGAGTTCCTGATCTCCGCCGACGGCAAGCAGGTCGCCGACAGCGGGGTGCTCACCAACGCCATGGGCGGCAAGCCGCTGCAGGCCGACGTCACCGGGGCGAAGAACGTCCAGCTGATCGTCACCGACGGCGGCGACGGCAACGACAGCGACCACGCGGACTGGGCGAACGCCCAGATCACCTGCGCCTGATCGCCGAGTGAAGGCCGTCCCCGACGCCCACCGCGGACGGCCGGCGCGGGGGGGGGGGGGGGGGGCCCCCCCCCCCCCCCCCGCCCCGCGCGCCCCCCCCCCCCCCCGGGGGCCCCCCCCCCCCCCGGGGGGGGGCCCCCCCCCCGCCGGCCCCGGGGCCCGCC
>NZ_JBIRRR010000019.1:73900-198082 GCF_044333795.1 Streptomyces sp. NPDC020917
GGGGCGGGGGGGGGGGGGGGGGGGGGGGGGGGGGGGGGGGGGGGGGGGGGGGGGGGGGCCCCCCCCCCCCCCCCCCCCCCCCCCCGCGCCGCGTTCCGCGCCGCACGTGGCCCCGCGCTCACGCAGGGTGGTGCCCCCAGCGCGGCCCGACCCTGGCCCACTCCCGGTCCAGGGCCGCCGCCCGCCGGCGGTTGATCGCCATGACGATGAGGCCCTGCAGGCCGAGGGCGAGCAGGCCGAGCACTGTCGACGCCATCAGCCCGAAGACCACCGCGCGGGCCTGCGTCTGCGCCGGATCGGACGGGTTGTCGCGCAGCGTGTTGTGCCCGTCGAGCCACACCTGGACGTTCTGCCCGGCCATGGTGCCCGCCGGAACCGCCGCCTCACCGGTGTGCGCGGTGCCGCCCGGCGGGGTGTAGCGCACCTCCGTGCGCACCTGGGTGCTGTCCGTGGCCACCGCCGTCCAGCCGGTGGCCGGCGCGGTCGGTGCGTCCTGTACCGCGACCGCGGTCACCCGGTGCCAGTCCGCTCCCGGGCGCGGTGCGTGCGCGGTCAATGTCCAGCCGGCCACGGCCCCCGCGATCGGGGCACCGAGCCACAGCAGGACACCGGCGACGAGCACGACCCACGCTTCCACGCGGTCGCTGCGGCGCCTCAGCGTGTTGCGACGCCAGCGCCAGAACCTCACGGTAGTACGCATCGCCGCACTCCCTTCTCGGTACCCATTCCCCCTCGAGCGGTCGTGACACCGCCCGGTCCGGCCCGGTCCGCGCGCATCGGGCCGCCGGCGGGAGCACACTGGTGGTGGCGGGCGACGCGGTCGGCGGCGAGGAGGAACACGTGGAGTTCGAGGTCATCGTGGAGATCCCCCAGGGCTCCCGGAACAAGTACGAGATGGACCACACCATCCACCGCATCCGGCTCGACCGGATGCTCTTCACCTCGACCCGCTATCCCGCCGACTACGGCTTCGTCGACGGCACCCTGGGCCGCGACGGCGACCCGCTGGACGCGCTGGTGCTGGTGGGGGAGCCGACGTTCCCGGGCTGCGCGGTCCTGTGCCGCGCGATCGGCATGTTCGTCATGACCGACGAGAAGGGCCCCGACGACAAGGTGCTCTGCGTGCCCGCGCACGACCCCCGCTACGCACCGCTCCAGGACGTCACCGACGTGCCCGGGTTCGACCTGCTGGAGATCACGCACTTCTTCGAGGTGTACAAGGACCTCGAACCCGGCAAGTCCGTCGAGGGCTCGCACTGGGACGGACGCGACGCGGCCTACGCGGAGATCGAGGCGTCCCGCGCCCGGGCCCGCGTCGGCGCCCCCGCCGCGCACTGACCGGTCCCGCGCGCGCCGGGCCCCGGCACGCCGGGGCCCGCGGCCGTCACGACCCGACGGCCCACAGGTCGTTGAAGCGGCGGGTGCGGCGCGCCACCCGCTCGCCGCGCAGCACCAGCCGGGTGCTCGCGATCAGCTGGTGGTCCGCCGAGACCACGTCCGGGCTCACCTCGTAGCTCACCGCGTGGTCGTACACGATGAAGTCGTTGGTCGGGTCGAGCCGCACCGGCGGCGGCACCGCGGAGATCGCCACCACCCGGGCCTCCACGCCCAACGCCTCGTGGCTGCGCCGCAGTTCCTTGATGTCGTCGTCGATCTGCTCCGGGTGGTCCACGATGAACAGCCGGCGTACGTGCACCCCGCGGTCGATCGCCGCGCGCTGGGCCGCCAGGTACCGGCGGCCCAGCTCCGAGGACCACAACCCGGTGTCCACCGACGTGCTCGTCGCGTCGATGGAGGAGGTGCAGCAGTGCGTGAGCGTCACGATCCAGTCGTGGTCCTCGCCCTCGTACTCGACCTGGTCGGCCTTCAGGTCCTTGAGCAGCACCGCGAGCTTGGTGATCTCGGCCTCGGCGAAGGAGTGGATGATGTCCTGGTTGCTGGCCTCGAGCTGCGTGACGTGGTGCACCAGCGCGGTGACCGCCCGGGTGGGCACCGGGGAGCGCTCGACCTGACCGAAGAACCGTGTGGCCTCGTTCACCTGCTCGAAGCCGTTCTCCACCACCTCCCGCATGGCGGTGGCGTGCTGGGTGAAGGCGTTCTCCACGGTCTCCAGCCGGCGTTCGAAGTCGGTCAGGTACTGCACGATGAGCGTCGCCCCGCCGATGAACACCGAGACCGTCAGCCGCCATATCTCGGGCTGGTTGGTGATGTTGGTGATGAAGTACGCCAGAGCGCCGACAAAGCTGGTGACGATGACCTTCCAGACGACGGTCGGTATGCCTTGGTCCATCTTCCCCCCAGTGGTTGGTCCGGTGACGGCGTCTCAGGAGCTCGCCAGAACACGACGGGACAGCGGAGCGGTCTGTACGGCGACCTGGTCGCGGATGCGCTGCACCAGGGTCTGCCACTGACGGGAGAACCCGGGCTGCTTCTCCAGGGTCTCCCACACACCCGACAGGCCGTCCGGGACGCGAGCGCCGGGCATCCACAGGTGCAGCAGGTGGTCGACGAGCGGGCGCAGCGCCGCCAGCACCGCCTCGCCGTCGCCCGAGCCCAGCCGGCTGCGCTCGACCAGCGCCAGCAGCGTCGTCAGCAGCCAGTCGTGCAGGGCGAGGTCCTCGCAGAGCGCGGCGACGGCCGCCGGATCCGCGACCGGCGTGCGCAGCGCGACGGTGCGCAGCCCGTCGGCGGCGACGGTGAACCGCTCGATGGACGCGCCCGCGCCCTCGGCGGCCGGCAGCGCCGCCCACCGCAGCCTGGTGCGGCCGGACTTGAACGGCGCGCGCTGGTCCAGCAGCGGATGCCGCAGGACGTGGTCCAGCAGCCGCTCGGCCACCGCGCCGGGGTTGAGCACCCCGCCGGGCAGCGGTGCGGCGGCCAGGAAGCCGTCGACCACGTCGCGGGCCTGGTGGCGGGCCAGCGGCTCCACCACGCCCGGCCGCAGCAGGTAGTGGCCCCAGGCCCTGCGGTGGCTGCCTTCGCTGGGGACCAGCCGGGCGAACGCCGAGGTCTGCAGCACCCGCCCCTCGGTGAGCACCGCGCGCCCGGCCACCGTGCCCACCGCGCGGGGCCGGCTGCCGCCGGCCGCGGGCAGCCGGCAGTCCACGCCGGTCAGCAGATGCGGTGACACCACCCGCAGGTTGGGGCGCTCGGAGAGCAGCACGGGCTCGTCCGGCCGCAGGTTCAGCAGCTGGGCAGCGGTGCGGGCGGTCAGCGCCTCGGAGGTGCGCAGCACGCTGGTCCGCACCTCGCCGCACAGCACGGGCTGGAGGCCGGAGTCCGCGGGCGCCATCGGTCAGGGCCCCGGGTAGAAGACGTAGGCGGCCCGGTCGGGGATGTCCGCCGGGACCTGGATGCCCTCGCCGGCCGCCCGCTCGGCGACCTGCCGCAGGGCGGTGGCGTCGGCCTCCACCTGGCTGAGCACCACCCGCACCGCGTGCTCGATCGGCAGGAAGCGCGACGGCAGCACCGAGGTGGTGCGGTAGGCGGCGAACGGCGGTGCCGAGTCGTTCAGCCGCAGCAGCGGGGGTAACGCGCTCCAGGTCTCCGGGAGCGTCTGGTCCGGGCGCAGGCCGCGCGGTTCCAGTACCGGGTTGCCGCGGTGCCGCAGCAGCCCGAGCCGGGCCAGCTGCCACACCGCCGCCAGGAACGGGCAGGACCAGGTGCGCCGCGGGTCCTCGTTCCACAGCTCGACGTCGACGAAGATCGAGTGCCGGCGCGCGCCCGCCTCCGACGGGGGCGTCCACGGCACGACCCGGCCCATCGCCTCGCCGGCGCCGGAGGCCGGACTGCGCTGCCCGTTGGACAGCCAGCCCATCTCGCGCACCCCGGGCCGGGTGCCGTCGCTGCCCTCGGCCGGGCTCTCCACCAGGCGGCTCTCCACCGCCGCGGCCAGCGCCACACCGTCGGCCTGGGCGCAGGCGGACTCCCGCGCCAGGTAGTCGATCTCCAGGCCGGCCGCCTTCGCCTCGCCGAGCAGCAGCGGCACCAGCTCCCTGGGCGAGGAGAACTGGGTGAAGTAGTCGTCGATCAGGAAGCAGGTGCTCACCCGGGCCCGCCGGCCGCCGGACATCACCGCGGCCGCCTGGTGCGCCGCGTCCGCCCACGGCTTGACCCGGGCGAAGTGCTCACGCAGCCGGTCCGGCCCGTCCTCGAAGTCCTCCATGTACAAGTGGCCCAGTTCCAGGGAGACATGGGCCAGCGGGAGGGACTGCGTGCGGGGCTCGGCGGTGGTCTCGCGGAAGATCTGCTCGGTCACTGCCGCTCCCACGCCTCGTCGTCCACCAGGGCGGCGGCCAGTTCCTCCAGCGCCTGCCGGGTGGCCATGCCGGCGACCTTGCTCGCCAGCACGTCCTCGTCGGTGATCAGCTGCTCACGCCACTGCAGGACCGGTTCCAGCGGGATCTTCCCGAGCAACCGGGCGTAGCCGAGGTCGAGTTCGGCGGCCAGCTGGGTCAGGTCGCGGTCGCAGGTGCGCATCCACTCGGACTGGGCGAGCGGAACGTGCGACCACAGCGGGGACTCGGGATCGGGCACGGCGGCCCGCACGAACCGGATCGAGTCGCGCAGCGCGCCCTTGTCGTGGCCGCGCTCCACGCCGCCCGCCACGATCCCGCGTTCACCGAACACCAGGCCGTGGGCCGCGATGACGTGCTGGTGGGTCCAGCGGTGGAAGACCAGCCAGCGGCTCAGCGCCCCCTGCAACTCCGGCTGCGCGGTGGCCTCCAGCACCATGTCGACCGCGTACGAGCGGCCCGCGCTGAGGTCCACCACCACGACGTCGAACTCGGACTCCAGCTGCAGGAAGAGGTTCACGCAGCGGCGGACGGTGTCCTTGCCGATCGCGAACTCCCCGCCGTCCCGGTCGCCGGGCAGCAGGACCAGCCGCCCGGACCCGGTGGGCCGGTAGCGCAGCTCGTCGTGCTCGGACTCCGCCCACACGTCGATCCGGTGCGGTTCGGTGTGCCGGCCCTGCAGATGCGAGTGGAGGCCGCCGGCGGCCACGCCTCTGCTGGCGCCCGGCACGTCGAAGACCGCCGCCGCGGTGGGCGAGCCGAAGTCGAAGTCGAGGTAGCAGACGTCGTCGCCCGCCAGCGCACGGCGGTAGGCGACGTTGGAGCTGGTCACCGAGCGCCCGGTGCCGCCCTTGTCGGATGCCGCGAATACCAGCACGGTTCACATCCCCCGGGCTGCGGCACGGCGGCCCATGATCATGGCGTCCAGCTCGACGAGCACCTGAAGCGCCAGCGCGCAGGCGGTGCTCGGCCGTTCGTCCACCACCTCACGGGCCCTGCGCAAGGCCACCTCGATCGTCTTCAGCGCTATGGCGCGGGTCCCGTCGGCGGACGACGAGGGCACCAGCAGCTCCTTGCCGAACAGGTGACTCGCCTCGCTGATCAGCGAGTTGGCATGGAGGGTCAGCTCCGCGCTGCGCAGCGGCGGCTCCTGGTAGAGCGACCGCGCGGCCACCATGCACTCGACGAGACGCTCGGTGGCGCTCCAGGACACGACGGTGGCCTGCGGCAGCGGCGCCTCGGGGAAGACCGCGGTGACGTCGTCCCAGAGCTTGGAGCTGCGGCCGGAGCGCAGCCGCCGCAGCCACAGGTGCTCCAGCGAGGTCTCGCCCAGCCGCAGCATCCGGTCCCGGACCGGGATGGTGCGCGACAGGGTGCCCAGCTGGATGGTGCGCTTGAGGAGCTGGGCGGAGAAGTCGCGCATGGTCCACTGCATCGGCGGGCCGATCCGGTCAGAACCGTGCAGCGGCAGCCGGACGCCCGGGCTGTGCAGCGCGACCGCGCCGTCCCTGCCGGTCATCCGGCCGGTGATCCGGCCGCGTTCGGCCAGCCGCTCCAAAACGGTGGCCATCCGGGACAGGTCGTCCTCGGATCCCCGCCGGCGCTGGTGGTCCTGGGCCAGGATCGCGGTGACCAGGAGGGTGAAGTACTCCGACTCCAGCCGCTGGCCGGTGGTCCGCCAGGGGATGTCCTCCAGCGGCCAGCGGCCCTCGCCGAAGCGGGCCAGCAGGGACCAGTACCGCTGGGTGATCTCCCAGCGCAGCCGGAGTGCCTCGGCCAGGCTCTGCTGCTCGGGGGAGAGCAGGCCCAGGGTCAGGGTGCGGTCGGAGAACAGGTCGACGATGCCGTCGAGCGCGGAGACGGTGAAGTACAGGTAGGGCACCGGCTGGGCGACGCCGGCCGGCTGCTGGCCGATGGGCACGGTGGTGTCGACCGGGGGAGCGGTGTCCACCACGCTCCACGACCAGCCGCACTCGAACAGCTGGTTCTCGTCGTCCAGGTCGCCGACGATGTCCACGCCGATGGTGAAGCGGTCGCGGATGGTGGCCCGCAGCGGCTTGAGCCGCCGCTGCAACTGCTGGACGACGAGCCGGTCGGGGATCCGGCCCTGCCCCACCAGGCCCACCAGCGCCTCGCCCTGCGAGGACTCGGAGTCGAAGACGCTCACTGTGAACGCGCGCAGCAGGCTGACCATCGCGGCGGTCAGGCGTAACGAGGTGGCGGCCCGCAGCTCCTCGGCCAGCTCCCGGACCTCGGCCCGCCGCGGCTTGGTGGTGAAGACCTTCAGGAAGCCGAGCGTGGCCAGGCAGAGCGTCACCGACATCGAGTACGAGTCGACGACACCGACGGCCAGTTGCTCCGGCGTCGGCTCGTCCTTCTCGTCGGCCGAGCTGAAGTAGTGCCCGCCGGCGAACGTCGGGCTCTTCTTCTCGTCGGTGTGGGTGCGCATGTAGTCGTGCAGGACTTCCAGCAGCCGCACGGGGATGTCGCTGCGGCTGCCGACGGTGCGCAGCGCGGTGAGAACGTCGGCGTCAGTGGTGTCCGGGTCGTCGAGACGGAACTCGGGGATCTCCGTCGCGGGGTAGAGCAGGCACAGCAGGCGTTCGGAGTCGGCAACGCTGCTCTGCCGGCCGTCGTCGCCCCATTCCCATTCCCCGGCGGGAAAGGAATGGCGGCCGATGGCCTGCCAGATCTCCAGCAGTTGCTGACGTGGTTGGATCTGCATCCCCGAACCCCTTGCCCCTGTTGCTCCCCGATGGTCTCCGGACCCCTGAGCCGAGTGTCACACCGCGCCGCGTCTACCGCAGGCGACGATCATCCCCGTATATCCCTCGCGCACCGCATCCCCCTCCGGCGGGGCGATACGGACGATCTTCATGTCCTCGCTGTACGGCGCCAGTGTCGCTTCGATGTCGTCCCGGGTCACGGCACACGCCGGGAACCAGTGATCACCGACCTGGTAGCCCTCGGAATTCTCCATGAAGGCCGCGGCGAACGGTGACCCGGGTTCCAGCGCCTCGGCAAAGGAATTGACCGCCTTGCGGAATTCCAGGTGCGAGGTGGACATGGACTCGGCGACGAAGAACATCGTCCCCATACCCCACTGGCGCGACGGCAACCGGAAAAGGTCGCCCGCCTGCACGGTGGCCGCCTCGCGCAGCGCGGCCCGCGGATCGGACACCGCGGCGTAGCCGTCGCCGTGCAGCAGCAGATCCCAGAACTCGTCCCAGTTCGGCTCGTAGCCGACGACCTGGCGGCGCAGCCAGGCGACGTTGGCCGCCGACCGCTCGAACATCGTGATCTCCCGGCACCAGGGCAGCATCGCGAGTGCCGGATACAGGTTGGCGCCCGCACCGACGTCCACACCGGTCACGGGCTGGTCGGGCCGGCGGCCGTGGAAATGGGCGGCGAAGTGATCGCGCACGATTTCGATGATCTGCCGGTCATCCTGGCGCAGCGCGCGGTAGTTGTGCTCGCTGTAGGCGAGGGGGTCGAAGGCGTCCCAGGGGGCCTCGCGGTTGAGTCGCCCCGACGATGGGTCAGATGCGGGATCCATATGGCCAAGACTAGCGCCAACCGGCCTGCGGCTCTGTGCACGTGACACGATTTCAGGCCACGCCGCCACCGGTGAACGCGTAATCCGGCCAGAAGCGGGATCGCCCGCCCCTGTTCGGTGCGAGGCGCCCTGGACAGGGGGTCACGCACGCAAGTACACCAGCAGAGAAGGTGTACGAAATCACGTGCCGTGCGGAACCGGTATCCATCATTCCCCAGGGAGCAGCGTGAACTTCCTGTCCAACGCCCGGCGACCGAACTCCGGCGCCGGCGACCAGCACCCGCAGGAGGCCGTCATACGGCCCGTCACCGAAGCCGATCTCGCCGCCGTCGAACGCCTGGACCGGGCGGTGTTCGGGTCCGCCTGCTATCCGGCGTTCGTGGTGCGCCAGCTCTTCGACGCGCACGGCCACCACATGCTCGCCCTCGACACACCCACCGGTCTGCACGGCTACGTGCTGCTGGCCACCGCCCGCGGCTGGGACACCGGGTGGATCCTGAGCCTGGGCGTGGAGGAGCCCTGGCGGCAGAAGGGGTACGGGCGGCGGCTGCTGTCGCAGTGCCTGCGGGACCTGGTGGACCGCGACCTGCGGGAGGTCCGGCTGAGCGTCGAGGAGGGCAACGACGCGGCCGTGCAGCTCTACCGCTCGCTCGGGTTCGTCCCCATCGGGAACAGGGCCGACTACCTCGGGCCCGGCGAGGACCGGCTGATCATGGCGCTGCCTGTCGCCGGCACCGCCGGGACCGCCCCCGGCCGTTGACCCCCCGGCCGTTGCCCCCTCGGCGGCCGACCCGTGGCGCCTGACCTGCGGTCATCGGCCGCCGGCCGCCCGGGCAGGCGCCGCGCCGCGCCGGGGCGGCGCGGAGTCCCGCGGGTACCCTGCGCTGATGAGCTCTCACCCCAGCGAACCCCGCACCGTCGTCCTCCTGGGCTCCACCGGATCCATCGGGACGCAGGCCATCGACGTCATCATGCGCAACCCGGACCGCTTCCGGGTCAGGGCGCTGTCCGCGGGCGGCGGCAGCCTGCCCCTGCTGGTGCGCCAGGCGCTCGACCTCGGAGTGGAGACGGTCGGCGTGGCGGACAGCCGCGCCGCCGCGGAGTTCCGGACGCTGCTGCGCGCCGAGGCGGAGCGGCGTGGGGCGGAGGCGGGCCCGCTGCGGCTGCCCGAGGTGATCGACGGGCCGGGTGCCTCGACCGCGCTGGCCGGCATGGAGTGCGACGCGGTGCTCAACGGCATCACCGGCGCGGTCGGCCTGGAGCCGACGCTGGCGGCGCTGCGCGCGGGCAGCAGGCTCGTCCTCGCCAACAAGGAGTCGCTGATCGTCGGCGGTCCGCTGGTCAAGCGGCTCGCCGCGCCCGGCCAGATCCTGCCGGTCGACTCCGAGCACTCCGCGTTGTTCCAGTGCCTGCTGGGCGGCAGGGCGGAGGAGGTGCGGCGGCTGGTGATCACCGCGAGCGGCGGTCCGTTCCGCGGCCGCACCCGGGAGGAGATGGCTGCGGTCACCCCCGAGGAGGCGCTGGCGCACCCGGTCTGGAGCATGGGTCCTGTCATCACCATCAACTGCGCCAACCTGATCAACAAGGGGCTCGAGGTCATCGAGGCGCACCTGCTGTTCGACGTCCCCTTCGAGCGGATCGAGGTCGTCGTCCACCCCCAGGTGATGGTCCATTCCATGGTGGAGTTCACCGACGGCTCCACCCTGGCGCAGGTCGGGCCGCCCGACATCCGGGTGCCGCTGTCCCTGGGGCTCGGCTGGCCGGACCGCGTCCCGGACGCCGCGCCGGCCTGCGACTGGACGAAGGCGGCCACCTGGGAGTTCTTCCCCGTGGACCACGCCGCCTTCCCGGGCCTGCGGCTCGCCTACGAGGCCGGTGCCGCCGGCGGCACCATGCCGGCCGTGCTCAACGCGGCCAACGAGGAACTGGTCGCCGCGTTCACCGCGGGCCGCCTGCCGTTCCTGGGCATCGTCGACACCCTCAGCAAGATCGTCGGCGAGCACGACCTCGTGCCCGGCGACGCGATGACGCTGGAAGCCGTCGCCGACGCCGAGCGCTGGGCGCGGGCCCGGGCCCACGAACTCACCCTCGGCTGACGGCGGTACCCGGAAGGCGAGCGGTGGGTGCCCTGCCGGCGGCGCGGCCGGCAGAGAGACGGACTGACGATGCGTCTGAAATGACGACGTGTCAGAAGCTCGGCCGTTCGCCGGCAGAGGGTCGAGCGCGGGGTGTGGCCCGACCTGCCTCTGACGGGACGTCAATTCACGCGGACCGTCATGCGGAGCCACGCTCCCCGGCGGTCCGCCAGCTGGATGAAAGCCGGTGCGCAGGCACCGCCAGCCGGGCGAGAAGCCGGCCCACGTGCAGCCGGGCCCCGACGGCAGCCGTCTGTAATGCGCGTATGTTCTCTTCGAGATTCCTCCACCGGTCCGCCCGCGGCCGCGCCCGGCGTGCGCGTGCGGGGCTGCTCGGCGCGGTCGCGGCCACGGCCGTGCTGCTGCCCGCGACAGCCGCCCTGGCGGCACCGCATCCCGCCGGGCACCCAGCGGCGGCGGCACGTGCGACGCCGCCGCCGCTGGTGTCCGAGACGTTCACCGGTGCCACCGCCGACCCCGGGTTCGTCGGCACCGGCGCGGCCTGCCTGACGGGGGCGCCGCAGGCCGCCGCCCCCGGCCCCGGCAACCATCCGCTGGACGGCTGCCCGGCCGGCGCCGCCGGCCCCGTGCCGCCCGCCGGCGGGGCACCGCACGGCTACCTGCGGCTGACCGACGCCGCCAACGACCAGTCCGGCGCGGTCCTGTACGACCACGCGATCCCCGCCACCGCCGGTCTGAAGGTCAGCTTCGACCAGTGGCAGTACGGCTCCACCACGCCGAACACCCCGGCCGACGGGATCTCCTTCTTCCTGGTCGACGGCGCCGCGTCCCTGGACCACCCCGGGGCGTTCGGCGGCAGCCTCGGATACGCCCAGAAGCTGCCCGACGACAACCCGGCCAGCGCCTTCCTGCCCGGCGTGGACCGCGGCTACCTCGGCGTCGGCCTGGACGTGCTGGGCAACTACTTCGGCGACTGGGAGCACCGCGGCGACGGCTGCGCGCAGCGCTCGCCCGCGGGCACCGACTTCCGCGTGCCCGCGCCCGGTTCGAACATGGTCACCCTGCGCGGACCCGGTGACGGCACCACCGGGTACTGCTTCATGACCGCCACGTCCACCAACCTGGGGAGCACCAGCGGCCCCTGGCAGTCCACCCTGCCCGGGAAGCTCCAGGGCCCGACCACGGCGCTGCCCCCCGGCGCGACACCCGCGCAGGCCGAGGCGGCGCTGGAGGAGTCCCGGCGGACCGTCACCGTCACCGTCACCCCGGCGCCCGACCCGCAGGTCACCGTCGACGTCGACTTCCACGACGGTGCGGGCGAGCAGCAGGTGCTGTCCACGAAGGCGCCCGAACCCGTCCCGTCCTCCTACAAGTTCGGGTTCGCCGCCTCCACCGGGCTGTTCACCGACGTGCACCTGCTGCGCAACATCGTGATCGAACCGGACGCGGCCCTGCCGGAGCTGTCGCTGGTCAAGCAGGTCGCCGAGCACCCGCCGCTGCCCGAGCCGCTGACGCCCGGGACCAAGGTCCCGTTCGAGTACGTGGTGACCAACAGCGGCAGCACCGACATCGACGCGGTGTCGGTCGCCGACGACCGCGTCACCGGCGTCAAGTGCCGGGAGACCAGGCTGACACCGGGCGACTCCACGACGTGCACCGGCACCTATACGGTGACCGATGCCGACGCGGAGGCCGGAGCGGTGACCAACACCGCCATCGCGCACGGCAGTTCGGGTGGTGCGCCGGTCGAGTCGGCACCGGACGACGTCACCCTGCCGATCGCCCCGGGCGCGGGACTGACGCTGTCGAAGCAGGTCGACGACGCGCGGACGTACCACTCCGGCGACACGGTGGACTACACCTACCGCGTGACCAACTCCGGCGGCACGACCGTCACGGGCCTGCACATCGTCGACGACAGGGTCTCCGGGATCACCTGCGAGGACGTCACCCTGGCACCGGGCGCGTCCACCACGTGCAGCGGCACGTACGCGGTCACCGATGCGGACGCCCGGGCGGGCCGCGTGACGAACGTCGCGACCGCGGTCGGCGACGAAGGCGCCCTGCGCAGCAACGAGGCGGACGCGACCATCCGCGTCGCCTGCCCGCCCCCGCCGCCCAAGCCGTGCCCGCCCGACCACAAGAAGCCCCCGCAGCACAGGCCGCCGCACCACATGCACCCCATGAGCTAGACGCACGCACCACTCCCTGACGCCGGGCCGCCCCTCCGCGGGCGACCCGGCGTCGGCATGTCCCCACCCCCGGGCCCGGCCAGGCCCAAGGGTGGGTGCGGCAGGGCCACCCAGGTCAGCACGGTGCGCCGTACGTTGGAGGGCATGCAGACGACACGGCTGAACGGCTTCCTGCGGGCCCGCCGGGCCCTGGTGCGGCCCGAGGCGCACGGCATCCCGGCAGGGGAGCGGCGCACACCGGGGCTGCGGCGCGAGGAGGTGGCGCTGCTCGCCGGTGTGAGCACCGACTACTACGTCCGGCTGGAGCAGGGCCGCGAGCAGCACCCGTCGGCGCAGGTGCTGCGCGCGCTGGCGGGCGCACTGCTGCTGGAGGACGAGGAGGCCGCCTACCTGCGGGCCCTGGCCGACCCGCCGCGAGCGGCGGGCGGCGGCTCACGGCCGGCACGGGAGTACGCCGGGCCGCACCTGGTCTCCCTGCTGGACGCCTGGGCCGGCACCCCCGCCCTGGTCTACGGCCGGTACCTCGACCTGCTGGCGGTGAACTCGCTCGGCGAGGCGCTCTTCGACTGGCTCGGCGACGACACCAGCCTCATCACGGCGATGTTCCTCAACCCGGCCGCCCGCGACTTCTACCACGACTGGCCCCGGATCGCGCAGGGCTGCGTGGCCGCCTTGCGGGCCGCCAACCCCGCCCCCGACGACCGCAGGTTGCAGGAGCTGGTCGGCGAACTGTGCGTGCGCAGCGATGACTTCGCCCGGATGTGGGCGCGCCACGAGGTCCGCGCCAAGTCGGCCGCCACCAAGCGCTTCCACCACCACGCGGTCGGCGACCTGACCCTGGGCTTCGAGACGTTCTCCGTCAACAGCGCCCCCGGCCAGCACCTCGTGGTCTACCGGGCGGAGCCCGGCAGCGCCGCGGAGGACTCGCTGGCCCTGCTCGCCCGGACCACCGTCCCGCCCGCGGGCCCCGCCCCCGGCGCGGGGACCGCCCCGGCGGCAGCCCGGGGCGCCGGGCCGCGTCCGGGCGGAACACCCGCCGGCCCACCGGCATCCGACGACACCGAAGGACACGCACCGCATGAACTCCCCTGACACGCCTGCCTGGTTCATCACCGGCTGCTCCACCGGCCTCGGCCGAGCCCTGGCCCGCGCCGTGCTGGCGCGCGGCTGGCGGGCGGCGGTCACCGCCCGGGACCCCGGGCAGGTCGCCGACCTGGTCGCCGGCCACGAGGACCGCGCCCTCGCCCTGCCCCTGGACGTCACCGACGCCGACGCGATCGCCGCGGCAGTGGACCGGGCGCAGACCGCGTTCGGCGGGATCGACGTCCTGGTCAACAACGCCGGGTACGGCTATCTCGCCGCCGTCGAGGAGGGCGACGACCGCGAGGTCCGCGCCCTGTTCGACACCAACGTGTTCGGCCTGGCCGCCGTCACCCGGGCCGTCCTGCCCGGCATGCGGGCCCGCCGCCGCGGCCACGTCGTGAACGTCTCCTCGCTCGGCGGCCTCGCCGCCTTCGGCGCCACCGGCTACTACCACGCCACCAAGTTCGCCGTGGAGGGCCTGTCCGAGTCCCTGGCCGCCGAGGTCGCGCCGCTCGGAATCGGGGTGACGATCGTCGAACCCGCCGCGTTCCGCACCAACTGGTCCGGCCCGTCCATGCGGCAGTCGGCCACCGTCATCGACGACTACGCGGCCACCGCCGGCGCGCGCCGGGCCGGCACGCTGGCCACCTACGGGCACCAGCCCGGCGACCCGGCGCGCGCCGCCGAGGCGGTGATCGGCGCGGTCACGGCCGGTGAGCCCCCGCTGCGCCTGCTGCTCGGCAAGGCCGCGTACGACATCGCCGGCGCCCGGCTCGACACGCTCAGGACCGCGTTCGACACCTGGCGCGACGTGACGCTCAGCGCCGACTTCCCTGCGGAGGAGAAGCCGGCCGCCTGACGGGCGGCGCCGACGCCCCGAGGGTTCCCAGCGGGGGGCCGGCCGGTCCCGCGCACCGGGACGTGTCCTGGGGGTGGGGCGGCGTGCGCGACATGCCAGGGTGCGCGTGGCGCGTACCCGGGCGTGAGGGCCTGCCGTCGCCGCCGGCGCCGACCGCCCGGAAAGCAGGCGGCGCCGGGGCCGCGGGGCCGCCCGCGGGGCCGCGGATCAGCGGTTAGGCCGCCTGGCGGAGAGGTCCGATGCGCCAGTGTGGGCAAATATGGGCAAACATCGCATCTATGCTGGCCGGGATGCCGAAGGTGCCGCGCGGCTCGCCGTACCGCCGTGCCGCCGCAGCGCCGTCCCGTGTCAAGGAGGTCCGCGATGTCCGACGCCACGCACCGCCCCGGGGCGGACGACGGTGCGCCCCCGGCCGTTCCGGCGGGTCCCGGCGACCGCCTGCGCCTGCTGGAGCGCGCCGCGAGCCGGGTGGGCACCACCCTCGACCTGTTCCGCACCGCGGAGGAGCTCGCCTCCGTCGCGGTGACCGGCTTCGCCGACGTCGCCGTCGTGGAACTGCTCGACCCGGTGCTGCGCGGCGAGGCGCCGGCACCCGGCCCGGTCGACGCCCGGACCGCGGTCCGCCGGGCCGCCCTCGCCTGTGCCGAGGGCGTGGGCGTGCCCGGCCTGCGCCCCGCGGGCGCCGCCTGGGTGCCGCAGTTCGGGTCCCCGCACGCCCAGGCGCTGTCCGACCTGCGCCCCCGCCTCGTGCGCCGTCTCGTCACCGGCGCCGACTGGGTGGCCGGCGAACCCGAGCTCGCCGCGCTGACCGGCGACCACGGCGCGCACTCGATGATCGCCGTGCCGCTCACCGTCCGCGGCGTCCCGCTGGGCCTGGCCTCGTTCTACCGCCTCGGCGAGCACCGGGCCTTCGGGGACGAGGGGCTGGCGCAGGCCGCGGGCCTGGCCGCGTTCGCCGCCGTGTGCCTGGACAACGGCCGCCGCTACGCCCGGGAGAAGGCGCTCGCCCGGCTCGTCCAGCACACGCTCGTCCCGCACCGGCTGCCCGCCCACGTCGCCGCGGAGACGGCCTGGGCCTACCTGCCGGTGGCGGCGGGAGGCTCCTGGTTCGACGTCGTGCCGGTCTCCGGGGCGCGCATCGCGTGCGTGGTGGGCGAGGTCGCCGGGCACGGCATGCCCGCGGTGAGCCTCATGGGGCAGGTCAGCACCGCGGTCGCCGCGCTCTGCGCGGTGGACCTGGACCCGGTGGAGATCCTGCGGCGCGTGCACGACCTGGTCGTCACCTCCACGACCGGGCGCTCGACGCTGACCGCAGACGGGCCGCGGACCGAAGGGCTCACCGTCGGCTGCGTCCTCGCCTTCTACGATCCGGTGTCCGCGCAGTGCACGATCCTGCGAGCCGGCCAGCCCGCACCGACGGTGCTCCTCCCCGACGGGCGGGCGCTGGTGATCGACGCCCCGGCCGGGCCGGCGCTCGGCGGCCAGGGCGAACCGTCCTACCCGGTGACCCGGGTGACACTGCCCTCCGGCAGCGTGCTGGCCCTGCACACCGCGAGCCTGCCCGCGCCGGGGGACGCGCTGCGGCGCGCGCTCGACCTCGCGGGCGACGACCTCGACAAGGCGTGCGACAGCGTGCTCGCCGAGGTCTTCCCCGCCGGGCCGCTCGACGACGCCATCCTGTTCCTGGCCCGCACCCGGGTCCTGGGAGAGGACCGCACCCATGCCTGGCCGCTGCCCAACCGCGCGGAGAGCGCCGCGGAGGCGCGCCGCGTGACCGCCCGCCAGCTCGCGGTGTGGGGGCTGGACGAGCTGATCCCCAGCACCCAGCTCCTGGTCAGCGAGCTGGTCACCAACGGCGTGCGCTACTCCGCGGGCGACATCGAACTCCGGCTGATCGTGCGGGAGAACACCCTGGCGTGCGAGGTGACCGACTCCGGCAGCGCCGCGCCGACCCTGCGGCGGGCCCAGGACGACGACGAAGGGGGCCGCGGGCTCTTCCTCGTCGCGCAGTTCACCCTCGACTGGGGTGTGCGGCCGAACGCGCGCGGCAAGACGATCTGGACCGAGCAGCTGCTGCCCGGCCACGAGGAGGACGACGCCGAGGACTGAGGCGGCTGGGCCGCGGGACGCGAGGGCGGGGTGCCGGAGCCTTTCTGTGCTCAGCCCGGGCCGGGGCCCGCGTCGTCCGCCGGGGGACCCGGTGACCGGGGCGGTGCCGACGGTCCTGCCTCTCCGGCGGACGAACCCCCGAGCCCCTGCGCGTCGGGACGGCTCGCCACGTCGTGCAGCAGGACGTCGGGGAAGGCCGCCGCGGTGAGCCGGTCCAGGGCCGCCGCGCGCTCGGCGACCGGTGGCCGGCGCCGCGGGGGAGCGGCGGCCAGCACCCGGGCGAGCAGGGCCCGCAGCCGGCGGACGACCTGCGGGTTCGAGGTCCCGTAGAGCAGGATCTCGTCCAGGGCCAGGGAGACCAGGTCGGACCAGCGCGGTGCGGGGAACGACACCCGCGGCCGGCCGTCGGCGTCGACCAGCCACGCCGGGCCGAGCGGCCGCCCGGCGAGCCGGATCAGCCCGTCCTCGATCTGGTCCATCGCCTGGACCGCCGTGGTCGGGTCGTTGACCGCGGGTGACAGCGCCCTGACCGCGATGTCCGCCAGCAACCGGAACCCGTAGGCGCAGTCCTGCTCGACCGTGCGGCTCGGCCCGAAGCGCATGCAGCGGGCGACCTTGCGGAGCAGCCGAGGGTCCGCGGCGCCGGACGGCGCCTCGACCCGGGCGACCACCGCGCCCGTCGCGACGAAGTCGCCGACCGCCCGCACGAGCCGGACGCGTACGTCCTGCCGGGCGGCCAGCCGGGTCAGCCGGGGCTCGTCGACCCGGTAGACGACACCGGGACGACCGGGGTGCAGGACGGCGGCCCCGTCCGTGCGGGGCGGGAGATCGGCGGCGAAGGGCCCGGCCGGCGCGGGCCCGGAGGGCGGGGTGGCGGCGGCGGCCGGGTAGGTCTGGTCGATGACGGTCCGCAGCCGCTCCCCGACCGCCCGGGAGAGGCCGCCGCCGGTCACCGCGTTTCGCAGCGACGACAGCAGGTACAGCACCGCGACGGCGTCGAACAGCACGAGCAGGACGGCCAGCGTCACGCTGATCCGCGGCACCCGGTCCCCGCCGACCTGGCTGAGCGTCACCAGCGCGTACAGGGCGGTCCCGACCAGCATCCCGAACAGCACCAGGTAGCGGCTGAAGTGGCCGAGGGCGGCGACGAGCCGGGGGGACATCGCCTGCACGGTCTGGATGACCAGGGTGATGGCCGTGACGACGAAACCGGCCAGGGTGATCATGCTGCCGGCGATCGCGGCGAGCGTCGCCTGCGCGGTGGACGCGTCGAAGGACAGCCCCACCTTGGGCAGATGCCGCTCCACCCGCGGCAGCCCCCACCCCAGGACGGCGCCGCCTGCCACCAGGAGGAGGGCCGTCGCCAGGCTGCGGACCTGCCGGGCGCGCTGGGTGCCCCGGCCGCGCTGGGGCGGCCGGGCGCGCAGCGGCTCCTGCCCGGAGCGGTCCGTCATAGGCCGGCCTCCTCGCCGCGTGCTGCGCGGCACGGTGGCCTCCAGCCTCGACGGCGGCGCCCGCCCGGGCGAGCCGGACGGGCTGATCGAGTGCGGCACTCCCGCACGTCCGGGCCGCACCGCCCGGCCCCCGCCCGGTGCGCGCTGACCCGTACGGAGTACGCCCGCTCGTGGCGGTACCGCCCCCCGTGTGAGGTTGGCCGTGGCCGCGCCCACCGTCCAGGTGGCCGGCCGCGTCCACCGAGGGGAGACCGTGATGCCGCAGCACACCGGAGCCGAGCCCGCGCAGCCGGAGATCGCACGGGCCAACGAGGCGGTGCGGAAGCGGATGCCGTTCGACGACACGCAGGACCTGGACGACGTGCGCCGCGGGTTCCTCGGTACCGCCGCGGACAACCTGGTCAAGGACGCGGACGGTCGTGTGGTCTGGGACCTGGAGGCCTACGGCTTCCTCGACGGGGACTGCCCGGATTCCGCCAACCCCAGCCTGTGGCGGCAGAGCCGGCTGTGCGCCGACCACGGCCTGTTCGAGGTGACCGAGGGGATCTACCAGGTCCGCGGCTTCGACCTGTCGAACATGACGCTCGTCGAGGGCGAGCGCGGGGTGCTGGTGATCGACCCGCTCATCTCGTCCGAGACCGCGGCCGCGGGCCTGGCCCTGTACCGGGCCCACCGCGGTGACCGGCCGGTGACCGGCGTGCTCTACACCCACAGCCACGTCGACCACTTCGGCGGCGTGCGGGGCGTGGTGACCGCGGACGAGGTCCGCGGCGGGGTGCCGGTGCTGGCACCCGAGGGCTTCCTGGAGCACGCGGTGCGCGAGAACGTGTACGCGGGCACCGCGATGAGCCGCCGCGCCGCCTACATGTACGGGGCCGCGCTCCCCAAGGGCGGGCAGGGCCAGGTGGGCGCGGGACTCGGCCAGACCACCTCCACCGGGTCGGTGGGACTGGTCAACCCCACGGCCGACATCACCCGCACCGGCCAGGAGGAGACCGTCGACGGCATCCGCATGGTGTTCCAGATGACGCCGGGCACCGAGGCGCCGGCCGAGCTGAACATCCACTTCCCGGATCGCGCGGCCCTGTGCATGGCGGAGAACGCCACGCACAACCTGCACAATCTGCTGACCCTGCGCGGTGCGGAGGTCCGCGACCCGCGGGTGTGGGCGCAGTATCTGACCGAGGCGATCGACCTGTTCGCCGGATCGTGCGATGTGGCGTTCGCCTCGCACCACTGGCCGACCTGGGGACGTGAGAACATCCTCCACTTCCTGTCGGAGCAGCGGGACCTGTACGCGTACCTGCACGACCAGACGCTGCGGATGATCAACCAGGGCCTGACCGGGCCGGAGATCGCGGAGCAACTGGAGGCGCAGATGCCGCCCGCGCTGGAGCGGGCCTGGCACACCCACGGCTACTACGGTTCGGTGAGCCACAACAGCAAGGCGGTCTACCAGCGCTACCTGGGCTGGTTCGACGGCAACCCGGCCCACCTGTGGGAGCACCCGCCGGTCGAATCGGCCCGCAGGTACGTGGAGTTCATGGGCGGCGCCGACCGCGTACTCCAGCAGGCCCGCAAATCCTTCGCCGACGGCGACTTCCGCTGGGTCGCGCAGGTCGTCAACCATGTGGTGTTCGCCGATCCGGACAACGCCGACGCCCGCGCGCTGCAGGCCAACGCCCTGGAGCAGCTCGGCTACGGCAGCGAGAACGGGACCTGGCGCAACTTCTACCTCATGGGGGCCTGGGAGCTGCGCAACGGCTCGGTGGGCACCCCCACGGCCACCACGTCGCCGGACGTGCTCGCGGCGTTGACGCTGGACCAGCTCTTCGACGCCCTCGCCATCCGCGTCGACGGCCCGCGCAGCTGGGACGCCGACATCTGCGTCCGCTGGACCCTGCCGGGCACGCAGCCCGTCACCCTGCGGCTGCGCAACGGCGTCCTCACCCACGTCGCCGGGACCGGGCCTGCCGCGGGCAGGGCGGACGTGGAGATCGCCCTGGACGAGGACACGCTGCGCGCCGTCCTGCTCGGCGCCGTCCCGCCGTCGGATCTCCCCGGCCGTGCCGGCGTCACCGTCACCGGCGACATCGCCAGGCTGGCCGAGCTCCTGGGCCATCTCGCCGACCCCGACCCGGACTTCGCCATCGTCACACCCTGACGGCGGCGGAGGCCCGGCCGCCCCGACGGGCGTCAGACAGGGAGCCGCTCCAGGAGCGCCGCGAAGTCCGTGCCCGGCGGGAGCGTGCCGAAGGCCAGGCCCCGGTCCCCGGCGAGCCGCGACGCGCAGAACGCGTCGGCCACCGGGGCCGGCGCGTACCGGACCAGCAGCGAGCCCTGGAGCACCAGCGCGGCGCGTTCGATGACCCGGCGGGCCCGCAGCGGCGCGTCCTCGCTCGGCACCAGCTCGTCCTGGAGCTCGCGCCACGCGCCGTCCAGCCGCCGGTCGGCGCCGGCGGCCGCCTCGACCTCGGCCCGGAACGCGTCCAGCGAGGCAGGCTCGCGCACCATCGCCCGCAGCATGTCCAGGGCGTTGACGTTGCCCGAGCCCTCCCAGATGCCGTTCAGCGGTGCCTCGCGGTACAGCCGGGGCATGCCGGACGCCTCGTCGTAGCCGTTGCCGCCCAGGCACTCCAGCGCCTCGGCGACCGCGGCCGGCTGCCGCTTGCACACCCAGTACTTGCCGACCGCCGTGGCCAGCCGCAGGAACGCGCGCTCCGCCTCGTCGCCGCGCTGCGCGCGGTCGGCCGCGCCGGCCAGCCGCAGCGCCAGCGTGGTGGCCGCCTCCGACTCCAGGGCCAGGTCGCCGATCACGTTGCGCATCAGCGGCTGGTCCACGAGCCTCGCGCCGAACACCTCGCGGTGGCGCACGTGGTGGGCGGCCTCGGCCAGGGCCGCGCGGGTCCCTGCCGCCGAGCCCAGCACGCAGTCCAGCCGCGTCATGGTCACCATGTCGATGATGGTCCGCACCCCCCGGCCCTCCGCGCCGACCAGCCAGGCCACCGTGTCGTCGAACTCCGGCTCGCTGCTGGCGTTGGAGCGGTTGCCGAGCTTGTCCTTCAGGCGCTGGATGCGGAAGGTGTTGCGGCTGCCGTCGGGCAGGATCCGCGGCACCAGGAAGCAGGACAGCCCGCCGGGCGCCTGCGCCAGCACGAGGAACAGGTCGTTCATCGGGGCGCTGGTGAACCACTTGTGGCCGCGCAGCCGCCAGGTGCCGTCGGGCTGCGCGGTGGCCGCGGTGGTGTTGGCGCGGACGTCCGTGCCGCCCTGCTTCTCCGTCATGCCCATCCCGGCGAGCAGCCCGCGCTTGCCGGCCGGGGCGCGCAGCCCGGGGTCGTAGACGCGGCCGGTCAGCAGCGGCTCGTGGACCTTGGCCAGGTCGGGGGAGTGGCGCAGCGCCGGGACGACCGCGTACGTCATCGACACCGGGCACAGGTGGCCCGCCTCCAGCATGCTGACGACCATGAAGCCCGCGGCGCGCGCCACATGGGCGCCCGGGCGCGCGTCGGCCCACGCGGCCCCGGCCAGGCCCGCGCTCACCGAGACGTCCATCAGGCGGTGGTAGGCGGGGTGGAACTCGACCTCGTCGATGCGGTGGCCGTAGCGGTCGTGGGTGCGCAGTTCGGGCTCGTGGCGGTTGGCCTGGTCCGCCCAGTGCCGCGCCTCCTCGCTGCCGGCCAGCCGGCCGAGGCGGTGCAGCTCGTCCAGGTGCCACCCGGCGCCCTCGCGCCGCACACCCTCCAGCAGCACCGGGTCGGCCGCGGTGTCGTGACCGGTCAACGGCGGGGGCTGGTTGGTCACTTCGTGCGTCACGGCGGTGGGCCGGCTGTGCGGTGCGGTGGGCGTGCTCACGGGTACCTCCGGGGCGGACGGGTCAGGCGGTGGCCGGGGCGGCGCCCGCGCAGCGCAGGGCCATGGCGGTGAGTTCGGTGATCAGCGCGCCGGTCGCGGTCTCGTCGGGGGTGCCCAGCGGGTCGACGAGCACCTCGCCGATCGCCCCGGTCAGCGCGGCCGCGGTGATCTCCCCGTCCTGCTCGGGCAGCAGGCCGGCCGCGATGCCCTCGTGCACCACCTCGGCGAACAGCGCGCGGTAGCGGCGGCGGAAGTCGAGCCGTTCGGCGCCGACCGCGGGCTCGGCCGGTGCGGCGAGCAGGGCGTAGGCGAGTCCGCGGTTCTCCAGGGCGCGGCGGGCGAACACCTCGACGCCCCGGCTGAGCCGCTCGACGGGGTCGCCGGGCCCGTGCAGGACCTCGCCCAGCACCTCCACCTCGCGCCCCGCGGCGCGCCGGAACACCTCCACCGCCAGCGCCGCCTTGGACGGGAAGTGCTGGTAGACCGAGCCGGCGGCGATCCCGGC
Organism: Streptomyces sp. NPDC020917; assembly: GCF_044333795.1. Classification (NCBI taxonomy): domain Bacteria; kingdom Bacillati; phylum Actinomycetota; class Actinomycetes; order Kitasatosporales; family Streptomycetaceae; genus Streptomyces; species Streptomyces sp. NPDC020917. The sequence goes on from NZ_JBIRRR010000019.1 coordinate 95,905, forward strand.
GGAGTCGGCGACCGCGGTCACTGACGCCTGCGACCAGCCCACCTCGGCGACGACCGAGGTGGCGCGGGCGACCAGGTGCTCCCTGGCGGCTTCGAGCCGCCGGAGCTCGGCGGGCGTCTTGCGATAGGCCATAGAAGAAGTGAAGCACTGTTCAGAGTTTCAGGCCATCGTCTGGCCCGCACTCGTCGCCACGGATGCCCGCGCGCGGATGCCCGCGCGCGGATGCGCGCCGCGGCGGGCGTACCTCACTCCGGCCGGCGCAGCCCCGCGACGAGCAGGGCCACCAGGCGGCGGGCGTCCTCGTGCGCCTCGCCCTCGGCGCCGATGCAGAGGTTGCCCACGCCGCGCATGAGCGCGAGCGCGGTGACGTCCGCGCGGATCTCGCCGGCGGCCGCCGCCGCGTCGAGCAACTGCCCGCAGACGGGTACCAGCCGGTCCAGGAAGTAGGCGTGCAGCGCCTCGAAGCCGGCCGCGTCGGCCTGCATCACCGCGGCCAGGCCGTGCTTGGTGACCAGGAAGTCGACGAACAGGTCGATCCACCGGCCGAGCGCGGCGTACGGCGTGGGGCCCGCCGCCAGCAGCTCGGGGCCGGCCGCGGCGAGCGCTTCGACCTGGTGCCGGTAGACGGCGATGATCAGGTCCGCGCGGGTCGGGAAGTGCCGGTAGATGGTGGCCGTGCCGACACCCGCCCTGGCCGCGATGTCGCGCACGGGCGCCTCCACGCCCGCGGCCGTGAAGGCGGCCGCCGCCGCGTCCAGCAGTGCCTCCTCGTTGCGCCGGGCGTCCGCCCGCTTGGGCCGGTCCACGCGTGCCGCGCGGCGCTCGCCGTCCGTCACCCTGCCACTCCTCCGCTGCCGTGATTGCTAAACGGGACAGCGTTCCGTATTGTTAATCGGGACGCCGTTCCGTTTGTGCCCATGATGCCAGAGCGGACGGCCCGCGGCCACGCACGCCGTCGCGCGTGCGTCCCGCGGGCGCCGCGGGCGTCGTACGGCACGCCCGCCGAGGTGCTCGGCGGTACGCGCCGGCGCCCTTGCCCTGCCTGACCCTCCTGTGAAGGACGTTGCCCCATGAATGCCTCACCCCTGCCGAGCGCGGACCAGCTGCTCGGCGCACCCGCCCCCGTCGTCTCGGTGCAGCCGGTCGTGCTGCCTGCGCCGGGCCGCGGCACGGATCTGCACGTGCGCGTGTCCGCCCCCGCGACCGGGCGCGACCTGCCCGTCGTCGTCTTCTCGCACGGCTTCGGCTCGTCGCTGGACGGCTACGCCCCGCTCGCCGACTTCTGGGCCGCGCACGGCTTCGTCGTCGTCCAGCCCACCCACCTCGACTCGCGCACGCTGGGCCTGGCCCCCGACGACCCCCGCACCCCGCGGATCTGGCGGATCCGCGTCGAGGACCTGATACGGGTCCTGGACGGGCTCGACGCCCTGGAGGCGGCCGTTCCCGGACTCGGCGGGCGCGTCGACCGCGGCCGGATCGCCGTCGCGGGACACTCGTGGGGCGGCCAGACGGCGAGCATGCTGCTCGGCGCGCGGGTGCTGGACGCCGCCGGCGAACCCGGCGAGGACCTGACCGATCCGCGGGTCACCGCGGGCGTCCTGCTGGCCACCACCGGCCGCGGCGGCGCCGACCTGTCGCCGTTCGCGGCCGAGCACTTCCCGTTCATGAGCCCGGACTTCGCGGGGATGACCACACCGGCCCTGGTGGTCGCCGGCGACCACGACCAGTCGGCGCTGTCGGTGCGCGGCCCCGACTGGTTCACCGACCCCTACTACCTGAGCCCCGGCCCGAAGAGCCTGCTCACGCTCTTCGGCGGCGAGCACTCGCTGGGCGGCATCACCGGGTACGGCGTCACCGAGACGACGGACGAGAGCCCCGCACGGGTCGCCCTGATCCAGCAGCTCAGCACGGCCTACCTCCGCCACGCCTTCCACCCGGGCGACCCGGCCTGGGCCGCGGCCCGCGCCGCGCTGGCCAAGGCCGCCGAGCCGGTGGGCAGGGTCGAGGGCGAGTGACGCCCGGTCAGCCCCGCCGCCGGTGCGGCGCGGGGGCGCCGGACCGCTCGGGCGCGGCGGGCGGATCCGGCGGCGCGGCCGGCCACTTGAGATAGGCGGCCGTCTCCTGGAAGCCCAGGCCGACGTAGAAGGCGGCCGCGCGCCGCGTCGGCACCGTCACCTCGGCGTCCCCCGCGTGCGCGGCCCCGGCCTGCACGGCGCGGACCAGCGCGGAGCCGGTCCCGTGGCCGCGCAGCGGGGCGTCCACGCACAGCTCCAGCAACTCCAGGACGGTGCCGCCCGCGAAGAGCGTCGGCATGCGGGCGGCGAGCGCGTACCCGGCCACCCGGCCGTCCACCTCGGCGACCAGGAGTTCGGCGCGGCCGTCGGCGGCGTCCCGGAGCACCCGGGGGTACGTCACCGTGTCGAAGACCGCGCGGTCCGGCCGGTAGCTCGTGACGAAGCCGCACAGCAGCCGGAACACCGCGTCGCCGTCCGCCGCGGTCGCCGCGCGGACGCTCATGCGCACCACCCCCCGTCCTCCGGGCCCGAGCCTACCCGGCCGGTCCGTGCGGGCCCGGTGCCCGCGGGCGGGACCGGGGCGAGGGGTGTCCGCCGGACGGCGCAGCCGCGCTGCCGACCGGGACGACCTCGGCTACAACCGAGCCATGAGCCCCTCAGCGGTCCCGCCCCCGGTGCTGATCGAGAACGTGCGGGTCTTCGACGGCGTGGGCGACCGGGTCGGCGAGGCGCGGTCGGTGTACCTGAAGGACGGCCTGATCGCCGCGGAGGGCGAGCCGGCCGCCCCGGACGCGATCGTCGTCGACGGCGGCGGGCGGGTGCTCATGCCGGGGCTCACCGACGCGCACGTCCACCTGTTCGCCGCCGGTGCCACGATGGAGCAGCTGATGCTGGCGCCCACCGGACTGGTCTACTACCAGGCGCTGGCCGAGGCGCGGCGCATGCTGATGCGCGGCTTCACCACCGTGCGGGACATGGGCGGCGACACCACCCCGCTGCGGCAGGCGATCGACGCCGGGCTGTTCCCCGGCCCGCGGATCTACCCCAGCCAGGCCGCGATCTCCCAGACCAGCGGGCACGGCGACTTCTCCGAGGTCTACCAGGCGGCCACCCTCTTCGGTGGCGCGCCCTCGCGCGCCGAGGCGGTCGGCTTCATGCGCGTCGTCGACGGCCGGGACCGCGTGCTGACCGCCGTGCGCGAGCAGCTCAAGAAGGGCGCCACCCAGATCAAGGTGATGGCCGGCGGCGGTGTCACCTCCGCCCACGACCCGCTGGACACGCTGCAGTTCACCCCGGACGAGCTGCGGGCCGCGGTCGAGGCTGCGGCGGACTGGGGCACCTATGTGTCCGTGCACGTCTTCACCCCGCGGGGCATCCACCGGGCGGTGGCCGCCGGCGTGCGGTCCATCGAGCACGGGCTGCTCGCCGACGAGGAGTCCGTCGCCCTGCTCGCCGAGAAGGACGTCTGGCTGAGCACCCAGCCCCTGATCGAGAGCGACCACGTCTACGCGTCGGCCGACTCGAACATGAAGAATCGCCGGGTCTGCGCGGGCGTCGCCGACACGCTGGGCTGGGCCCGCGCCCACGGCGTGAAGCTCGCCGTCGGCACCGACATGCTGCTCAACCCCGCCGAGGCCCACAAGCAGGGCGAGATGCTCACCCGGCTCACCACCCGGTTCGGCTTCAGCGCCGCCGAGACGCTGCGGATCGCCACCTCCGGCAACGCCGAACTCTTCCGGCTCGCCGGCGAGCGCGACCCCTACCGGCAGGCGCCGCTGGGCGTGGTCAGGCCCGGCGCCTGGGCCGACGTCCTGGTCGTCGACGGCGACCCGACCCGCGACATCACGCTCCTCGCCGACCCCGACCGGAACCTCTCGCTGATCGTCAAGGGCGGCCGGATCCACAAGAACACCCTCGGCTGACCACCGCGGCGCCGGTCGTCAACTGCAGCTGGCCTTGCCGCCGTTGGCGACCGGGTAGATGGTCGGCGAGGTACGGATGGCGGTGAAGTTGGAGCGGTAGGCGGCGAACACCGAGCCGGCCGCGGCCGGGCTGGTGTCCTCGTACTGCAGGATCGTCTCGTCGCTCTGCCGCAGCGAGTTGGTGCTGAAGTTGGCGCTGCCGGTCCAGGTGACCGAGCGGTCCGGAACGCCGTAGTAGTCGCCCTCCACCTGAAGGTACTTGGAGTGGATCCAGATGTCGGTGTGGTCGTTCTGCGAGCCGCCCGCCGCGTTGTTCGCGCAGTAGTACCAGACCGCGACGCCGTTGTAGGCGCTGCTGGTGGCCTTCAGCAGGGTGTTCATCACCGTCTGCTGGCTGGAGTCGGCCGAGTCGTAGGTCTCGGCGACCTCGACGTAGCAGCCCTGGGCGTCCAGGTCGACGAGCTTCTGCGCCAGGTAGGACCGGCTGAAGATGTCCATCGCCACCCGGATGATGGTGCGGTGGGTGCCGTCCTGGGTGCCGACCACGCTGTTGCCCTTGCACGCGACGTGGTCCAGCACCGTCTCGACGGTGTCCGCGGTGGGGTCGTTGTAGGGGCTGGTCGCCGAGGACGACTCGTGCCGCGGATAGAAGTGGATCTTGGCGTTGCCCGACGCCACCGGCGTCCGGCCGGTGTTGTAGTAGTCGTTGTTCGCCACCCGGGCCTCGAGGTCGCCGAAGTAGCCGCTGTACGCGTCGTAGACGGCGGTGTTGCCGACCAGCACCAGCGCGTTGTTCCAGCCCCCGAGCCCGTCCCGGCCGGTGTGCAGGTTCGCCGAGGACTGCACCACCACGTCGGCGGCGCCCCCGGTGCTGGAGAACAGGAAGAACTTGTTGTGGTTGATCGCGTCGACGGTGCCGAGCGCCCGGGTGCCGACGCAGCCGCGGCCGGCCGGGCAGGCCAGCACCCACGACGAGGCGGTGAGCGTGGTGCCCAGCGCCGACACCAGGGTCTGGTACGGCGCGAGCGCCGTCTCCTTGCTGTCGAACACCACCTGCACGTTCACCCCGCGGCTCCTGGCCGCGACCAGCGCGTTCGGGATCGTCGGGTCGTCGGCGTAGAACATCGCCATCCGCACCAGCGATCCGGCGGGAGCGCCGTCGATCAGACTGACGACGCGGTCCTGGATCGCGCTCCTGGAGCCGGCGGCGGTCGGGTCGTTGAAGACGGCGCCGGTGGCCGGTGCCGCGGCCTGCGCCGGGGAAGCGGGCAGCAGGACGCAGGTGGTCGTCAGTGCGGCGGTGACCGCGACGAGGAGGCGGCGGAGCGCGCGACGCATGTCTCTCCCAGGGGGGCGGAGCCGGGCGGGGTGCATGACGGCGGAGCCATCCCGACCGGGGCGCGCGGCCCTCGGTTGAGATGGCCCTGACACTAGCCAATGCGGGTGCCCGCCAGGGCCGGCTTCGGCAGGAGCCGGTCGCCGATCCGGGCGATCTCCTGCCGGTAGGGGGTGTCGGACAGCACGAAGTGCGTGATGCCGAGCCGGCGGTAGGCGTCCAGCGCCGCCGCGACGTCGTCCGGGGAACCGACCAGCCAGGTCGTGCCGGCACCGCCGCCGCCGAACCGGCCGGGCGCGGTGTACAGGCAGGTGTCGAGCACGTCGCCACGGGCGGCCAGGTCGAGCAGCCGCTGCTGCCCGACGGCCGTCCTGCGGTTGCCGGTCCAGGAGCGTTCGACGTCGCGCCCGGCCATTTGCGCGACCTTCGCCTCCGCGGCGTGCCACGCCTCCTCGGTGGTGTCCCGGACCACGGTGGTGATCCGCAGCCCGAACTCCAGCGGCTTGTGCCGGCGGTCGAGCCGGCCGCTCAACGTGCGGAGCCGGTCGATGCGTTCGGCCAGCCCGTCCAACGGCTCGCCCCAGAACAGCTGGACGTCCGCCTCGGCCGCGGAGACCCGCTCGGCGGCCTCGGACGCGCCGCCGAAGTACAGCGTCGGATGGGCGCGTTCGCCCGTCGGGTAGGGGCGCGGCGCCACCGTCGAGCCGGTCACCCGGAAGTGCTCGCCGTGGAACGTCACGTCCTCCTCGGTCCACAACCGGCGTACGAGGTGCAGGAATTCGCGGGTGCGGTCGTAGCGCTTCGCCGGATCGAGGGTGGTGTCGCCGTACGCGGCGAGGTTGTCGAGGCCGCTGACGATGTTGACCAGGACCCGGCCGCGGCTGAGCTGGTCGAGGGTCGCGGCGGCGCCGGCGAAGTGCGCCGGCTGCCAGTAGCCGGGCCGGATCGCGATCAGCGGCCGGAACGTGGTGGTCCTGGCGGCGAGCGCGGTCGCCAGGGCGAAGGTGTCCGGACGCCCCCAGCCCGTGCCCAGCAGGGCCCCGCCCCAGCCGTGCCGTTCGGCGGCGAGCGCCAGCTCGGTGGAGTACTCCAGCGACCCCCAGCCGCTGGTCGTGTCGTCACCGCGGTGACCGGGCTCGACGGTGTTGGGGATGTACCAGAGGAAGGTCAGGCTCATGGCGTGTCCGATCAGGGCGTGGTGAGGTGGCGGCGTGACGGAGTGATGGCGTGACGGAGCGGTGACGCGACCAAGTGGCGGCGCGACCAAGTGGTGGCGTGACGACGGCGGAATCGCCGCCCGGGAGAGGGACGGCGGATCCGCGGCAGCGGCTCGCGGAGCGGTGAAGTCCCGGGATACGCAGGGGACATGCGGGACCGGGGCGAACCGCGCCCGCTCTGGCGTCAGGCAGGCGGCGGCGGTTGAAGGGCCGTCAGGCCGAACCCGCCGCGGGCCGAAGCCCGACCGGCCGGTCAGCCGTCCAGTCCGGTCAGCCGCTCAGCCGCTCAGACCGCGTGCGCCGTGGGGCGACAGGGGCGGCGAAGGGCGCGGCGACACCGGAACTCCGCGGAGTGGCACGGACAGCGGTGCGCCGGTGGCGGCGTGGTGTGCGTGCTGCGCGTCCGGTCGGCCATGGACCGATTGTCCGAGCGCGGTTCTTCGCGGGTCAACAATGCAACCCGGTGAATTAAGTCCTCACCGGACGTAGTGGTAGCCCTGGCCCTCCGACGGGTCGTCCAGGTGGTAGATGCCGCCCTGGCTGCCGACGTACAGCTCCGCGGCCTTCATCGTCTGGCAGAGCACCCCCGAGGAGCGCGCGGTGTCCACCGCGGCGGACGTCACGTTGATGCTGCTGCCGCCGTTGCCGACGGAGTCGAGGCGGGCGACGTTCTCGCAGTGGCTCATGTACAGCTCGGTGGTGTAGCGGACGACGGTGCCGCCGACCGGGCCGCGCGAGATGACGATGGTGCCCGGCTGGTTGCCGGACGCGCCGTCGAACTTCCAGGTGCCGACGAAGTAGGACGGGACCGCGCTCGACGGGGCCGAGGTGCGGGTGGGCGCGGAGCCGCCGCCGGACGTGGACGAGCCCTTGGAGCCGCCCGACCCGCCGCCGGAGGTCCCTCCCGAGGTGCCGCCGCCCGATCCGCTGCCCGATCCGCCGGCCGTACCGCCCCCTGACGTGCCCGAGCCGCCGGTGCCGCCGCCGGGCGGGCTGGCCGTCGGCTTCTTCTTCCCGGCGGCCGTCGTGGTCGGCGTCGCGCTCGGTGTCGCGCTCGTCGAGGGGGTCGGCGTGCCGGACGGGGTGCCGCCGGAGCCGGGGGCCGAACTGCTGCCCTGCGAGACGGAACCGCCGGCCTGAGCCCCGGAGTCGTGCCCGCTGCCGTGCCACGGGCTGAGCATGTACGCCGTGCCGCCGCCGACCGTCAGCACGGCGACCACGGGAAGCGCGACGATCCAGTTGCGGCGTTTGCGCCCGCCCTCGCCGGTCCCGCTCTTCCCACCCCCCACCGGGGCCTCCGCGCCCACCTGCTGCAGCCCCTGGCTCTGCGCCGACTCCGGCAGCACTCCGGTGCCCGTCCCGCGTCCGGGCGGGGGCAGCAGGCCGACGGTGTTCCGGTCGGCCGGCTCCTCCCGGAGCGGGGTGGCGTCGACGTCCAGCAGGCGGGCGGTGTGCCGGGCGAGCCGGTCGAGGAGGTCCGCGGGAAGCCAGGCCGTGCCGCTGTCCGGGGCGGGCGCGACCGCGGCGTCGGCCAGCAGGTCCGCCACGGCGGGGCGTTCGTCGAGGTCCTTGGCGAGGCAGCGGGCGACCAGGCCGCGCAGCTCCGGATCGGCGATCCCGTCGAGGTCCGGATCGCCTTCGACCGTGCGGTAGTTGATGGCGTGCTGGTTCGTCGCGCCGTGCCCGAAGGCCAGCTTGCCGGTGGCCGCGTAGGTCAGCACGCAGCCGACCGCGAACACGTCGCTGCCCGGCCCGAGGTCACCGCCCAGGACCTGCTCGGGCGACATGAAGCCGGGCGAGCCGATCACCATGCCGGTGCTGGTGAGCAGCGACTCGACCGAGGGCTCCAGGGCGCGCGCGATGCCGAAGTCGATGACCTTCGCGCCCTCGGCGGTCAGCATCACGTTCGACGGCTTGAGGTCGCGGTGCACGATCCCCGTGGCGTGGATGTCGGCCAGCGCCCGCAGCAGGAAGCCGGCGAGCGCCCGCACCGTCGCGGTGGGCAGCGGCCCGTGCTCGCGCACCACCTGCTCCAGGGACAGCCCGGGGACGTACCCGGTCGCGACCCAGGGGCGGACGTCGTCGGGCCCGGCGTCCAGGACGGGCGCGGTGTAGCGCTCGCCCACCTTCCTGGCCGCGCTGATCTCCCGCCGGAACCGCTCGCGGAACTGCGTGTCCGACACCAGCTCCTCGTGCACGACCTTCACGGCGACCGTGCGCCCGCCCTCGGTCCTGGCCAGGTACACCCGTCCCATACCGCCCGCACCGAGCCGGCCGAGCAACTGGTAGGGACCGACCCGGGCGGGATCGGTGGCCGTCAGCGGCCGGATGCCGCCACCTTCGACGTCGTCGGCCGAGCTGGTCATCGTGGGGTGAACTCCCGCGGGCTGAGGCGTGGATGAGGCACCTGACGGAGGTCAGGACGCATGGTGCGGCTGGTGCGGTTCTGCCGAGCGGGACGAGATTACCGGTCGCGGCGCCGTTCGGCGGCCCTGGAGGAGGTTCCGTGTGGCCCCGGGAGGGGTCCCGTGAAGGTGGCGCGATGCCCGGGACACCGTGTCCGTCCGCCACTTGACGGGGTGAGCTCCCGTGCCGTCGAGAAGGGTCGTGCTGATCGTCTGCGGGCCGGCGCTGATGCTGGTGAACGTCACGATGGGCGACGGAGCGCGCCGCCACCGACCGGACCGCCCGCGGCGATCAGCGCCCGGGACGCGCGGGCCCGGCCCAGCCGTTGGCCACCGCGATGACCGCGCCCGCCAGTTGCGCCGACTGCCCGGCGATCTCCCGCGGCGGGCAGGGCCGGCCCTGCTCCAGCCACCAGGTGATGGACTCGGTGAACATCGCCCCCAGCACGGTCGCGGCGAGACCGTCCCGTGCGGCCGCCGCTGCGGGACCGGCCGTGCCACCCGGCCGCCCCGGACCGGGCGTCGGCAGGTGCTCCGTGACCATGTCCGTCAGCGACGCCCGCATCCTCGCCGCGAACCAGTCCCCGCCCCGGCGGCCCAGCAGCACCCCGTAGAAGCGGTGGTAGGCGTCGACGTGCTCGAAGAACGCCACCCACCGCTCGGCCGGCGGCCGGCCGTCCTCGCCGCCCGCGACCGTGCCCAGCAGTTCGGCCATCGCCTCGTCGAAGATCTGCCCGGCCAGCTCGAACTTGTCGCGGTAGGTGCGGTAGAAGGCGGACCGGCTGACCATCGCCCGCTCGGTGATCTCGCCCACCGTGAGAGTTGCGAAGCCGCGCTCCTCGGTGAGGTCGACGAGTGCGTCGCGCAGCAGCCTGCGCGTCCGCCGGACCCGCAGGTTCTCCACCGGCTGGGACACTTCGCGCTCCCTGTCTCGAACGGGACACCGCGGGCGCTCTGTTGCTTGTCCCGCCGCACGGCACCCGGCGAGGCTGGACGGCGAACGGATCGCCCCGTCCGGGACACGGTGTCCCGTTCGCACAACGGTGTCAACCGATCCGCCGGTGAGGAGCCCGTGTCATGAGAGCCGTACGCGTCACCGCGTTCGGAGCACCCGACGTGCTGCGGACCGAAGAGGTCCCGGACCCCCGACCCGACGCGGGCGAGGTGCTGATCGACGTCGAACGTGCCGGGGTCGGCTACGGCGACGTCATCGTCCGGACCGGCCGCTACCCCTTCCCGCTGCCGTACGTGCCCGGCCTCGAGGCGGGCGGCACCGTCGCGGCCGTCGGCGCCGGCGTGGATCCGGACCTCGTCGGCCGGCGGGTGGTCGCCGCCACCACGGGCATGACCGGCGGCTACGCGGAACGCGCGGTCGCCGCGGCCGGCGCCGTCCACGAGGTGCCGGCCGGCCTGCCGCTGGACCGCGCCGTCGCCGTGTTCCAGTCCGGCGCCGTGGCCGTCGGCCTGCTGTCGGCGATCGGGCTGCGGCGCGGGGAGACGGTGCTGGTCACCGCGGCGGCCGGGCGCATCGGCTCGCTGCTCGTGCAGCGTGCCAGGACCGCGGGGGCCGGGCTCGTCGTCGCGGCCGTCGGCGGCGCGCGGAAGGCCGCCGCGGCCCGGGAGTTCGGCGCGGACGTGGTGGTGGACCACACCGCCCCGGGCTGGGCCGGGCAGGTGCGGCAGGCCACCGGCGGCCGCGGCACGGACGTGACGCTGGACGCGGTCGGCGGACCCGTCGGCGCCGGCGCCCTGGCGGCCACCGCAGACGGGGGCGGCAGGTTCGCCCTCTACGGGTTCACCTCGGGGACCTGGGTCGAGCTGGACGCGCACCGGATCGGGCGTCGCGGCATCAGCGTCGTGGGCGCCCTCGGCATCGCCTTCGCCAAGCCCGCCGAGGAGCAGCACGCCGACGCCGCCGAGGCCCTCCGGGCCGCCGCCGCAGGCGAGTTGGTGCCGCGCATCCACGCCACCTTCCCCCTCGAACGGGCCGCGGCGGCGCACGCCGCCCTGGAGGACCGCAGCAGCATCGGCGCCGTGCAGCTCACCACGGCACGGCACTGAGCCGCGCCGCCCGCCCGCACACCGCCGCCCGCACACCGCCGCCCCTCCCCGGCGCGCGGTGGGGAGGGGCGGCGGTCATCCGCGGACGGCCCAGGAGGCCGTCACCCGGCCGGTCAGGACGGCAGCGTCCACTTCTGGGCGGCACTGCCGTTGCACGTGTACAGCTGGAGCTGCGTGCCGGCCGCCGTCGAGGAGTTGGGGTCGTCCAGGCACAACCCCGCGTGCCGGTTGACGAGTTGGCCTGAGGACGTGGCCTGCCACTGCTGGGCGCCGGTGCCGTTGCACGTCCACAGCTGGATGAGCGTGCCGTTGGAGGTACCGGACTTGGCCGCGTCCAGGCACTTGCCGACGGCGCGCAGGGTCCCGTCCGGCGACACCGTCCACTTCTGCGCGTCGCTGGTGTTGCAGCCCCAGATCTGCACCGGGTTGCCGTCCGTGGTCGCGTTCGAGGCGTCGTCCAGGCACAGCGACGACGACACGCCGGCCACGACCGCGCCCGAACGCGTCGCCGCGGCCGGCAGCGTCCAGTTCTGCGCGGCGCTGCCGTTGCAGGTGTACAGCTGGAGCTGGGTCCGCTCGGCCGTGGCCGCGTTCGGGTCGTCCAGGCACAGCGAGGACTGGGGGTTGACCAGCGAGCCGTTGGCGCCCGGCTGCCACTGCTGGGCGCCGGTGCCGTTGCACGTCCACAGCTGGACGAGCGTGCCGTTGGAGGTGCCCGAGTCGGCCGCGTCCAGGCACTTCCCCAGCGTGCGCACCGTGCCGTCGGCGGCGATCGTCCAGTCCTGCGCGGCCGTCCCGTCGCAGCCGTAGAGCTGGACGTGGCTGCCGTCGCTCGTCGAGGAGTCCGCGTCGTCCACGCACAGGCTCGCCGAGACGCCCGAGGTGACCGGGCCGGTGCGCGGCGCCGGCGGGGCGACCGTGTCACCGCCGTACGACGGCGGGGCGGCGGAAGAGCCCGACGCCCAGGAGGTGTTGGCGCTGGTGCCCAGCGAGAAGCTCAGCGTGCCGCCCGCGGTGAGCGAACCGGCCGGCGCGTAGGCGTTGTTCCAGGCAGCGCCGTTCCACGTCGCCGACTGCACGTACGGGGCGTTGTCCGCGGCGCCGCTGCCGTCGACGGTGAGCGTCTTCCCGGACGGGAGGGTGACCACGGCCTGGGTGAACACCGGCGACCCCAGGGCCAGGTCGGAGGTGCCGGGCGTCTCGGGGAACATCCCCAGCGCCGACCACACGTACCAGGCGCTCATCGCGCCCAGGTCGTCGTTGCCGTCGGCCAGGCCGTCCGGCGCGTTGCGCCAGATCTGGTCCTGGACCGCCCGCACCGTCGCCTGGGTCTTGTACGGCGCGCCGGTGTAGTCGTACTCCCACGGCAGTTCGATGCTCGGCTCGTTGCCGACCCACGCGTAGCCCTTGTCGCCGGTGAAGCTGCGCAGCACCGTGTCGAGGTAGTGGTTCATCGCCGTGCTGCCGCCCTTGGCCTGCGCCAGGCCGGCCAGGTCGAACGGCACCATGCCGGTGTAGATGAACGAGTCGCCCTCGACCATGTCGTTCCCGCTGGTCGGGTCGAAGCCGCCGGCCCAGGTGCCGTCGGCGTTGCGCGACTGCAGCAGGCCCGACGCGGGGTTGACGACGTTGCGCCAGTCCTGGGCGCGGTCGAGGTACGCGGTGTGGTTCGCGTCGTCGCCCAGCGCCTTGGCCAGCGCGGACACCGCGAAGTCCGCCGTGGCGTACTCCAGCGTGGTGGCCGCGGGCCCGTAGAAGTTGCAGCAGCCATACGAGCCGTCGTGCGGCAGATAGCCGGGCGCGCCCAGGTAGTTCAGGCCCGGCCGGTCGTTGTTGGCCTTCGACGCCTGCGCGACCAGGCCGGCCAGCGCGGTCGCGCTGTCGAAGCCGGTGGCGCCGAACGCGTAGTAGTCGGCGATGATCGGCGCGGCCGGATCGCCCACCATCACATACGACTCGCCGTTGTTCTCCGACCACTTGGGGAACAGACCGGTCTGCCGGTACGAGTCGACCATCGACTGCGCGGTGTCCGAGGCGATGTCGGGTGCGACCAGCGCCTCCAACTGCGCCTGGGAGCGGTAGATGTCCCAGCCGGAGTAGTTGGCGTAGACGGCGTGGTGACCGGAGTCGACGCTGTGCACCGCCCCGTCGAAGCCGGGGTACTGGCCGTTGGTGTCGCTGATCACGTTCGGGTGCAGCAGCGAGTGGTACAGCGCGGTGTAGAACATCGTCTGCTGCGCGGCGGTCCCGCCGCCCACCTGCATCCTGCCCAGCAGCGTGTTCCAGCTGGCGTGCGCGGCGTCCCGTGTGCCGTTGAAGTCCCAGCCGCCGTTCTCCGCCGTCCGGTTGGCGACCGCGTTCGCCGCCGACACGTAGGACACGCCGACCTTGGCCTGGACGACCGGGTTGGACGTGGTGTCGAACGTGACGTAGCCGCTGGACGCGGCGGCGGCCGGTGCGGCGCCGCCCGCACTGCTCCTCGCCGCCGGCGCGGCCTTCGGCATCGTGCCGTGCAGCACCGGCTTGTTGGGCTTCTCCGCCGCGTTCTTCCCGGCCCTCCCGGCCTGCGCGCCGGTACCGCCGCCGGAGGTCGCCGCGGGAGTCGCCGCCGCCGTCCCCTGCGAGGTGAACGGCCGGTCGAAGACCATGTCGAAGTACAGCGTGTAGGTGTTCCCCGCGCCGCAGAAGTGCCCGCTGGTGATCTGGCCGCTCACCTCCGTGCTGGACACCTTGGTGAACTGCGTCGCGCTGGCGCCGTTCTGGCTGCCCGCCAGCTTGAAGACCAGATCGGCCTGGCTGGTGGACGGGAAGGTGAAGCGCGCCATGCCGCTGCGGGTCGTGGTGGTCAGCTCGGTGCCGATCCCGTTGTTGAACGTGACCTTGTACGAGCCCGCCGACGCCGACTCGTTGGCGTGCGAGAACGCCGCGGTCGCCGAGGCGCTGGTGCTGCCGACCGTCGGCAGCACCGGCACGTCACCGCCGGCGCCGCAGCCGGGCCCGGCGATGTGGCTGAGGCTGAAGCCGGTGATGCTGGAGTCGTTGTACTCGTAGCCGCCGCCGTCGGGGCGGGAGGGCGTGTCCGGGCTCCACTGGACCATGCCGAACGGCACGTCCGCCCCGGGGAAGTCGTCCGCCTGGTTCGACGTGCCGATGAACGGGTTGACCAGGCTTGCCGGATCGGTCACCAGGGCCGCGCGGCTTGCGGCGTGCGCGGGAGCGCACAGCCCGGCGACGGCCAGCGCCGCCGCGGTCATCAGCGCGCCGACCGTGCCCGGCCGGCGCAGCGATGCGGGTCTTGTCATCGCGAACCTTCTCCTCGTGTGTCCGTGGGGGGTGGGGCCGGCGCCGGCCGACGGACGGCATGACCGTCTGACAACGTTGTCGGTTCGTGCCGGACCCCACGGGGTCACGTGCTGTGCGATGTGCGGCAGGACAAGGGGCATGGCCGGAACGGCAGAAGCGGCCGGTGGAGCGGCTGCGTCCGCGATTCCGCCCCGCGCATGGGCGGGAACGCCCAGAGAGCGCTCTCACGCACCGTAGCGACGGGTCATGGCCGCGTCAATACGACAGGCGAGCCGAGGACGGCCCGCCGGACCCGGTCCGGATTCACGGTCCTTATGAAAGGGGTGAGTTCAAGCCGTCCGCTTTATTGACGCTGTATGGCGCCGGTGATTCACTCTCTCCCTGAGAGCGCTCTCTGGCGGTTGAGGACCAGCCGCAATCTCCTCCCCATCCATCACTTCAGGGAGAGCCGTGTCCGTCATTCCCTCTCGTCGTACCGTGCTCCGCGGGGCGGCCGCTGCCGCGGCGGTGCCGCTGGCCGGTGCCGTGTCCAGCGGTTCGGCCTTCGCCGCGCCGGCCCCGTCCCCGGGATCCGCGACGTCCTCGCCGGCCGGGCAGAACGCCGCAGGACTGGGCCCGAACGTCCTCGTCTTCGACCCGTCCATGGGCGACGCGGCGATCCAGGCGCAGGTCGACGCCGTGTTCGCCGTCCAGGAGTCCAACCAGTTCGGCAGCGAGCGGTACGCGCTGGCCTTCATGCCGGGCACCTACACCGTGGACATCAACGTCGGGTTCTACACCCATGTCCTCGGCCTCGGCGGCAGCCCGGACGACGTGGTCATCAACGGCCATGTCACCGTCGACGCCCAGTGGTTCGACGGCAACGGCACGCAGAACTTCTGGCGGGCCGCCGAGAACCTGACGATCGTTCCGCCGGACGGCCTGAACCGCTGGGCCGTCGCGCAGGCCGGCCCGATGCGCCGGGTACACGTCAAGGGCAACATGACGCTGTGGCCGAGCCCGCCCGGCAACCGCTGGTCCAGCGGCGGCTTCCTGGTCGACAGCGTGGTGGACGGCTACGTGGAGTCCGGCTCGCAGCAGCAGTGGATCTCGCGCAACGACACCTTCGGCAGCTGGACCGGCTCCAACTGGAACATGGTCTTCGTCGGCACCCAGGGCGCGCCCGCCCAGAGCTTCCCCACGCCGCCGTTCACCACCATCGACCGCACCCCGGTCGTCCGCGAGAAGCCGTTCCTGACCGTGGACAAGCACGGCGCCTACCAGGTGTTCGTGCCCGCGCTGCGCCGCGACAGCACCGGTACCACCTGGGCGGGCGGCAGGGCGGCGGGCCACAGCATCGCGCTGTCCCGCTTCCACGTGGCCCGGCCGGGCGACTCGGCGACCGCCATCAACCGGGCGCTGGCCACCGGCAGGCACCTGCTGTTCACCCCCGGCGTCTACGAGCTGTCCGCGCCGATCCAGGTCACGCGCCCGGGCACGGTCGTGCTGGGCCTGGGCTACACGACGCTGCGCTCCACCCACGGCAACACCCTGATCGACGTCGCGGACGTCGACGGCGTCACCGTCGCCGGCGTGCTCATCGAGGCGGCCTCGGCGAACACCCCGGTGCTGCTGAAGGTCGGCGACGGCTGCGGCCGGAAGCGCCACGACAACGACCCCACCGTGCTGTTCGACGTGTTCGCCAGGATCGGCGGCGCGATCGCCGGCGGCGCGGGCGTGAGCGTGCAGATCGACAGCAACGACGTCATCTGCGACCACCTGTGGCTGTGGCGCGCCGACCACGGCCTGGACGGCACGGTCGGCTGGTCGGTCAACCCGGCCGACACCGGCATCGTCGTCAACGGCGACCACGTCACCACCTACGGGCTGTTCGTCGAGCACTACCAGAAGTACGAGGTGCTCTGGAACGGCGAGCACGGCCGCACCTACTTCTTCCAGAACGAGAACCCGTACGACGTCCCCACCCAGTCGGCATGGGTGCACGGCTCGACCAACGGCTACGCCTCCTACAAGGTCGCCGACGACGTCCGCGACCACCTGGCGTGGGGCCTGGGCAGCTACTGCTTCTTCAACCTCAACGCCGACATCTACACCGACCGGACCTACGAGGTCCCGGACACCCCGGGCGTGGTCTTCACCGACCTGATGACCGTCTGCCTCAACGGCGCGGGCGGCGGCGGCATGCTGCACTGCATCAACGGCTCCGGTGACCCGGTGCAGAACGGCTTCGCCGTGTACAACATGAAGCGCTACTCCAACGGCGCGGCCACCGTCTGACCGTCGCCGGACCGCAGCGGCCCGGGCGCGCCTCAGCGCCGCCCGGGCCCCTGCGGCGGCCTCATCGGCCTTCCGCGCCGGGGGTGTTCACAGCCAGCCGCGCCGGACGGCCTGCGCGCCGGCCTGGAAGCGGCTGGTGGCGCCGAGCCGGGCGGTCAGGTCGGTGACCCGGCGGCGCAGCGTCCGCTCGCTGATGCTGAGCTGGCGGACGATCGCCTCGTCCTTCAGACCGGCGTTCAGCAGGTGGAGCAGGGCGCGCTCGGCGGCGGACAGGTCGGGGTGGGCGTGGCCCGGCGCGGTGGTGCGGGAGAAGACCGGGACGGCCTGCGCCCAGTGCGCCTCGAACAGCTCGACCAGGGCGTCGCACAGCCGCGAGCGGCGGACCAGCGCCGCCGTGGTGCGGGTGCCCTCGGCGCTCGCGGTCAGCGGGATCACCGCGTCGCGCCCGTCGATCAGGACCATCTTGAGAGGGACCCGGGGGACCACCCGCGCCTGCTCCCCGAGATCCACCAGCCCGCGCAGCCGGTCGGCGCGCTCCGGGATCTCCAGCACCTCGGAGGCGTACAGGGCGCGCACGCCGATGTTCCGCCGCAGCAGGTCGAGTTCGGACTCGGACGCGGTCCGGTCGACGGTCACGTACGGCGGGGCGTCGAACGCCAGGACCTCGCGTTCGGCGCCCGCCATCAGCTCCGACAGCCGTGCGGTGATGGCCGCGGGCCCCTCGATGATCTCGATCAGCCGGTGCATGTCGGTGCGCAGCATGCGCTCGTGGTACTCGGCGGCGTAGACCTCCAGGGCGGAGGCCGTGCGGTCCAGCGCGTCGCGGCGGGAGCGGATCAGCGCGGCCAGGCCGAGCCGCGGGTCGACCGCCCCGTAGCGCGCCGGGCGTCCGGCCAGCTGCTCCACCAACTCGGCCTGCACCAGTATCTCCAGGGCCCTGCGGAGGGCGGCGGCGGTCAGGTCGGGGAGCAGCCCGGTCAGCTCCGGCACGCTGACCGGCGAGCGGGCCAGCACGACGCGGTAGACGCGTTCGGCCGGCTCGTCGAGACCCACGGACTCCAGCACGGCACCCCTCCTCGGTCACGGCGTGCGGCGACGCGCGCGGAGCGGCAGTGTAACCACTGGCCAGTACCGGCAGTTGACCGAACCCGGTCAACCCGACTTTCCCTCGGCGGCCCCTGCACCGGCAGGTCCCGGCCCCCGCTCTGGGGTCACTGCGCCGGGCCGCTCCCGCCGCCGGGGTCCTCCGGGGCCGCGACGTCGGCCAGGGTGCGGGTCAGCCAGCCGATCCAGAACGTCTCCAACTCCAGCCCGGCGCGCAGGATGTGGTGCTGGAGGCGGTTCTCGCCGGCCGCCGCCTCCGGCGGGAAGTCGTGCGCCTCGATCCGCTCGTACAGCGCCAACTGCTGCCGGTGCAGCTCCAGATGGCGGTGCAGCTCGGCGGCCAGGCCGCCGGTGCCGACCACGGTCGCGGCCCGCAGCCGCAGCAGCAGCGGGTCGCGGATCGGCCGCGGGTCCTGCTCCTCGGCGACCCAGCGCGCCAGTTCGGCCCGGCCGGCGGGCAGCACCTCGTACTCCTTGCGCTTCCCGCGGCTGGGCGGCTGCGGCAGCGGGTGGATCAGGCCGTCGCGCTCCAGCCGGTTCAGCTCGCGGTAGATCTGCTGGTGGGTCGCCGACCAGAAGAACCCGATGGACCTGTCGAACCGCCGGGTCAGCTCCAGGCCCGAAGAGGGCTTCTCCAGCAGCGCGGTGAGGATGGCGTGCGGCAGCGACATGGGCCGATCCTAGGGTTCGCCCCGCGCCGGGGGCGTCCTCCTAGAGCCGCGCCGCCAGCCGGGTGCCCTGGTCGATCGCCCGCTTGGCGTCCAGCTCCGCGGCCCGCTCGGCGCCGCCGATGACATGCGGGGCCAGCGACCGGGCGCGCAACTCGGCCTCCAGCGGCCGGTACGGCTCCTGCCCGGTGCACAGCACCACCGTGTCGACGGGCAGCAGCCGGTGCTCGCCGCCGACGGTGAAGTGGAGCCCCTCGTCGTCGATCCGCCGGTACGCCACGCCGGCGACCATCGTGACGCCGCGGTGCCGCAGCTCGGCGCGGTGGATCCACCCGGTGGTGGTGCCCAGGCCCGCGCCGACCTTGGCGGCCTTGCGCTGCAGCAGGTGGACCGTGCGCGGGGCGGCGGCGGACGCGGGCGCGGCCAGCCCGCCGGGGGAGCGGTGGTCCCGGTCCACGCCCCACCGTGCGAGGAACACGTCCGGGTGCTCCGCGGCCTTGTCGCCGGGGTCGGTGAGGTACGCGGCGACGTCGAAGCCGATGCCGCCGGCGCCGAGCACCGCGACCCGCGGGCCGGTCTGCACGGTGCCGCGCAGGACGTCCACGTAGCCGGCGACGCTGGGATGGCCGGTGCCGGGGATGCCCGGGTCGCGCGGGACGACACCGGTGGCCAGCACGATCTCGTCGTGGCCCTCGGCGCCGAGCTGCCCGGCGGTGGCGCGGGTGCCGAGCCGCAGCTCGACGCCCAGCGCGCGCAGCCGGTGGCCGTAGTAGCGCAGGGTCTCGTCGAACTCCTGCTTGCCGGGCACCCGCCGTGCGAGGTCGAGCTGCCCGCCGATCACGGGCGCGGCGTCGTACAGCGTGACGGCGTGGCCGCGTTCGGCGGCGGACACCGCGCAGGCCAGCCCGGCCGGTCCCGCGCCGACCACGGCGATCCGCTTGCGCCGCCGGGTGGGGGAGAGGACCAGCTCGGTCTCGTGGCACGCCCGCGGGTTCACCAGGCAGGAGGTGATCCGGCGGCTGAAGGTGTGGTCGAGGCACGCCTGGTTGCACCCGATGCAGGTGTTGACGGCCTCCGGCGTGCCGGCCGCCGCCTTGGCCACGAAGTCCGGGTCGGCGAGCAGGGGCCTGGCCAGCGACACCAGGTCGGCGCAGCCGTCGGCGAGCACCTGCTCGGCGACCTCGGGGGTGTTGATGCGGTTGCTCGTCACCAGCGGCACCGAGACCGCGCCCATCAGGCGCTTGGTGACCCAGGTGAACGCGGCGCGCGGCACCGGGGCGGCGATGGTGGGGATCCGGGCCTCGTGCCAGCCGATGCCCGTGCTGATCACGCTCGCACCGGCCGCCTCGACCGCCTTGGCCAGCGCGGTCACCTCGTCGAGGGTGGAGCCGCCGGGGACGAGGTCGAGCATCGACAGCCGGTACATCACGATGAAGTCGGGTCCGACCCGCTCGCGGACCCGGCGCACGATCTCGACCGGGAACCGCATGCGGTTCGCGTAGGCGCCGCCCCATTCGTCGGTGCGCCGGTTGGTGGGCGCGGCGACGAACTCGTTGACCAGGTAGCCCTCCGATCCCATGATCTCGACGCCGTCGTACCCGGCGAGCGCGGCCAGCTCGGCGCAGCGGGCGAAGTCCTCGATGGTGCGCTCCACCTGCTCGCCCGTCAGCTCGTGCGGGACGTAGGGGCTGATGGGCGCCTGCAGCGCGCTGGGCGCGACCAGGTCCGGGTGGTAGGCGTACCGGCCGAAGTGCAGGATCTGCAGCGCGATCCGGCCGCCGGCGGCGTGCACCGCCCCGGTGACCGTGCGGTGGGCGGCGGCCTCCTCCTCGGTGGTGAGCTTCGCGCCGTCCTCGAACGGCCGGCCCTCGGCGTTGGGCGCGATGCCGCCGGTCACGACGAGACCGACGCCGCCGCGGGCCCGCTCGGCGTAGAACGCGGCCATCCGCCGGAACCCGTCGGGGGCCTCCTCCAGGCCCACGTGCATCGAGCCCATGATCACGCGGTTGGGCAGCGTGACGGAGCCCAGGGTCAGCGGGCTGAGCAGATGCGGGTACGCGGTCGCGGCCTGGGCCATGGCGGGCCTCCTCCTCGGGGTGCGGCACGGGCGTGCGGCATCGCCGCCCCGCCATTATGCAACTAGGTGCAAAACAGTGGAAGACCCGGCGCCGCCGTCCCGGGACGTTCGCCCGGCCCGGCCCGATGGCCTAGGGTTCACTGGACCCTTCACTTCCGGGATGCACGCAGATGAGCCGACCGAGCGAGCCGAAGCGGCGGGGCGAGCAGCGCCGCGGCGAGGAGCTGCGCCGCCACGTCCTGTTCGTGGCCAAGGACGTGTTCCTGGAGTCGGGCTTCGAACGGGCATCGATGGACACGGTGGCCGCCCGGGCCGGCACCTCCAAGCGGTCCCTGTACGCGCACTTCGAGAGCAAGGACCGGCTGTTCCTCGCGGTCCTCGACCTCGTCCGCGAGCTGTACCTCGACCGGCTGCGGACCCCGGACGCCTACGCCGACGAGCCCGCCGAGGCCGTCGCGCGGTTCTGCGGGCGGTTCCTGCAGCTGATGGTGTGGGAGCCCCAGGTGCGGACCTGCCGGCTGGCGATCGCCGAGGCCGAGCGGCTGCCCGAGAGCTCCCGCGGCTACTACGACGCCATCGTCACCGGCGCCCGCGACCGGCTGGCCGCCCATGTCGCCGAGCACTGGGGCACCGATCCGGAGCGGGCCGCCGCGCTGGCCGAGGACCTGCTCGTCCGCTGCGTGCTGCCGCGGGTCTTCCGCACCCTGCTCGGCGTCGACCAGGCGGTCAAGGAACCCCCGCAGGACACCGCCCTGGCCGCGGACGTGGACCTCGACGCGATCCGCCGCGCGGTCGGCGAGGCGCTGCCCGGCCCGCGGTGAGCCCGGACGGCCGGAAGTGAGCCCGGACGGCCGGGAGTGAGCCTGCTCGGCACGCGGTGAGGGCCCGGCCCGGAGCGAGGCCGCGCCCGTCCGCCGGGTTCGCGCTTCAGATCTGCGGCATGGGCTGCTCGGCCCAGATCGTCTTGCCGTCGCGGCCGTAGCGGCAGCCCCAGCGGGAGGAGAGCTGGGCGACGATGAACAGGCCGCGGCCGCCCTCGTCCGTCGAGCGGGCGCGCCGCATCCGCGGCTGGGTGGGGCTGGAGTCGCCGACCTCGCAGACCAGCACGCCGTCCCGGATCAGCCGCAGCCAGATCGGCGGACGGGCGTGCCGTACCGCGTTCGTCACCAGCTCGCTGACGATCAGTTCGGTGGTGAACGCCAGCTCGTCCAGGCCCCACGACGCGAGCTGGCGGGCGGTCGCCTCGCGCGCGCCGGCCACCGCCTCCAGGTCCGCCGGGAACTCCCAACTGGCCATGTGGTCCTCGGGGATGGCGCGGGCGCGGGCCAGCATCAGGGCCACGTCGTCGCGCGGCGCGTCGATGCCGAGCTCGGCGAGCACCGCGTGCCCGGTCTCGGCCAGGGTCCGCCCGGGGCGGCACACCGAGGTGAGCGCGGCGGCCAGCCGCTGCGTGCCCTGGTCGATGTCCGCCACCTCGTGCTCGTCCCGGTCCTGCTCGATCAGCCCGTCGGTGTAGAGGGCGAGGATGCTGCCGGGCGCGAAGTCGATGGTGGTCGACTCGTACGGCGTCCCGCCGACCGGGAACGGCGGCCCGGGGGAGACGTCCACCACCTCGGCCGGCTGTCCCGGCCGGACGAGGATCGGCGGCGGGTGGCCCGCGCTGGCGATCGTGCAGTGCCCCGAGACCGGGTCGTGGACCGCGTACAGGCACGTCGCCCCCACCACGACGTCGTGGTAGTACGGCTCGGACTCGTTCGCGAGGCGCTGGACCAGGTCGCCGACCCGGGTCAGCAGTTCCTCGGGGTCCAGTTCGAGGTCGGCGAGGGTCTGGATGGCGGTGCGCAGCCGCCCCATCGTGGCGCTCGCGTGGATGCCGTGCCCGACCACGTCGCCGGCGACCAGCGCGAGCCGGAACGACGGCAGCGGGATGGCGTCGAACCAGTCCCCACCGATCGCCTCGCCGCCGCCGGCCGGCAGGTACACGCCCGCTGTCTCGGCGGCCGGGGTGTCCGTGGTCGAGGGCGGCAGCAGCCGCTGCTGCAGCACGCCGGCCGCCCGGTGCTCGTGGGTGTAGCGGCGCGCGTTGTCGAGGGCCAGCGCGCCGCGCGCGGCGGCCGCCTCCAGGAGGGCCGCGTCGGCCGCGGTGAACGGCTCGGCGTCGCCCACCCGCCACGCCGACAGGACGCCCAGCGCGAGGCCGCGGGCGGTCAGCGGCGCCACCGCCACGGAACGGAAGTCCTCCGGCAGCGGCACCTTCCCCATCCGCGGGCCGAGCGCGGCCGCCACCTGCTCGCGGCCGAGGACGGCCGCCTCCCCGCGCCGGCAGTGCGTCATACCGAAGTCGGCGGGCTGCCGCAGCACCGGCTCCTCGCCGCCGGGCGAGCGGGGCGTCCACACCGCGTCCGGCGGGGCCGTGGCGGCGGCGCGCAGCAGCTCGCCGTCGTGGGACCAGGGCGGCGGCTCCTCACCGTCGAAGACGGCCTGCGCGAGGTCGACGGCGGCGAGGTCGGCGAAGCCGGGCGCCAGCACGGACGCGAGTTCCTGGGCGGTGCGCAGCACGTCCAGCGAGTCCCCGACGTGCTCGGCCGTCTCGCGGGCCAGGTCCACGTGCCTGCCGGCCGGCGGGGTCCGGTCCGGGTCCACGAACACCGAGGCCACGCCCGTGGGCCGGCCCCCCTCGTCCTCCAGGCGGACCGCCGACCAGCACGTCACCCATTCCCGCCGCGGATCGCCCGGCACGGCCAGCCGCTCGGTGCTGCGGACCACCGGCACGCCCGTGGTGAGCACCTGCCGCAGCAGCGCCTCCACCCGCGCGGCGTCCTCGGGGGCCGTCACGTCGCTCAGCCGGCAGCCGGGGGACAGGTGGGGGCCGTGCGCGGCGCCCGCCGAGGTGGTGCCGGTCTGCACGACGGCGAGATCGGTGTCGTGCAGCGCGATCCGGATCCGGCCGTGCCCGGACAGCGCGCCCAGCAGGTCGCCGCTCCGCTCCGGTCCGCTCACCCGCTGTGCCGGTGCGGCCAGGATCACCGAGCCGCCGGGGCCGTCCATCGGGGTCGCCCGGTACACGGCGTCGATCGTCCCCTGCGGGCGGTGCCGCAGCGGCACCCGCCCGGCCAGGGGGATCGGGGCCTCCTCGGCGTCCGCCGCGGCGCCCGGTCCGCCGCGGTCCTCGGCGAGCAGGTCGGACACGTGCCGCCCGCAGACCTCACCGGCGGTGAACCCCGTGAGGGCCTGGGCGGTGGCGGTCCAGCGCAGCACGGTGCCGCGGTTGTCGACCACGGCGGCGGCCAGGCCGTCCAACGCGAACGGCAGCGCACCGTCGTGAGGGCTGGACACGGTCATCGCGCCTCCACGGAATACCCTCCTCACTTCACCGTACGGGCTATCGGGGTGGGCCGCTTCTGCTGTGCCGCGGGCTCTGTGTCCGCTGTGCGTGCCGGCGCGTGCGTGCCGCGTGCCGTGCCTCAGGCGGTGTCGTGCGTCGTGCCCGGTGCGGCGCGGACCCGCGGACGGGCCGGCGCGGCGCATGCGGCCGGGAGGCTCCCCAGCGGCCCGTTCTGCCGGAGCGCGCCCGGGTCAGGGGGCGGCCGGCTCCGTCGCGCCGGGGTTCAGGCAGCCGGCGAGGTAGGTCAGCGACGCGGTGGTGTCGTCGGTACGGCGATGGCGGTGGCGCAGGGTGGCGACGTAGTTGGCGATGTCGGCCAGGTCCCACCACAGGCGGTACAGCGACAGGGCGGCGGCGGACACCGGGCGGCCGGTGGCGCGGGTGTAGGCGTCGAGCAGCCCGTCGTCGGCGGTGCCGCCGCGGCGGACGCCGTCGCCGGCGACCATCCACAAGTCCCGCTCGGGCGGGGCGAGGAGGACGGTGTCCCAGTCGATGAGGCGCGGGCCGGCGGGGCCGCGGAGCACGTTGCCCGGGTGCGGCTCGCCGTGGGTGACGACCCAGGGTGCGGACTCCGCCGCCACCAGACCTGCCAGCCGGTCGAACTCGCCGAGCAGGCCGCGGACATGGGCCGCCCGGCCGGCCAGCAGCAGCCGGGCCGGCTCGGAGTACGGCCCGCCGTTCCACGGCCGGTCCACGGCGGAGAGGGCGTCCTCCAGGGCGCCCCGTCCCGGCAGCACCAGCTCCGCCCGCGGCGCCTCGACACCGGCCGCGTGCAGGCGCACCAGCAGGTCCAGCACCTGGGGCCGGTCCTCGGGCCGGTGCACGCCGAAGTCCCCGGCCTCGCCCTCCACCAGCGGGAACACCGCCACCGCGTGCCGGTCGCCCAGCGGCCGGACGACCGCGCCGCCGCGGGACGACAGCGGCGCCACCACGAAGTCCAGGCCCGCGTCGCGGCGCAGCGCCAGCGCGGTACGAAAGGCCAGGTCCAGGCGGCGCAGGGCGGCGGCCGGGTCGTCCTGGAGGGCGTCCACGGTCACGAACAGCCCGCCCGAGCCGGTCCGCACCGCCCAGTGGTAGCTGCCGAAGCCCACCGGCCGGTACTCCACCGCCCGCACGTCGAGCCCCCAGCCGTCCGCCAGGGCCGCCCCGAGATCCTCGTCCGATACGCCCTCGGGCCTGTCCTTCATGGCCGGTGAGTATCCCCGTCCGGTGCGCTCCGGGACGAGGCTTTTTCCGCGCCGCGGCGTCGGGGCCACCGGACGCGCGGATTCCGGATCGTGTGCCGAAGACGCTCGCGTGTGCGGGTTTCGGACGCCCCCCGTCATCCGTCCGGAGGGCGCGTGCCAGGGCGTGCCGGCCCGCGCGCGCCCGTGTTCTGCCTCATGGCGAAGGTTTGCGCCTCGCGTGCCCGACGCCCACCTCCGTGCGCCATACCGGGCGGAGCCGGGCGCTGGTTCGCTGGTCGTGCGCCACCCGCCGATCCGCCGACCGGCGGGACCGCACTGCCGAAACGTCACGACGACGGTCGCGACCCGCCGACCGCCCGACCACCGACCGCCCGACCGAAGGCCGGCGGCCGACTCGACCGTCCGACCGACCGACCGTCTGGAGTACGCACATGAGCGCACCCCCGAGCGCCGACGCCACGCGCCGGCTGCCAGGGCCGACGACTCTCGCCCCCGCCCGGCGCACGGGCGCGATCCCCGGGCTCCGGTACCGGCCCGTCGCCCCCGCCGACCCGGAGAAGGCCGCGGAGGTGGACCGCAGGCTGGAGGAGTGGGCGCGCGGCCTGGACCTGTTCCCGCCGGCCTGGAACGGGGACTTCGCCGGATTCCAGTTCGGACGGGCCGTGGTGCTGCAGCATCCCGGCGCGGTGGACCTGGAACGCCTCACGCTGGCCGGCAAGCTGCTGCTCGCCGAGAACCTCGTCGACAGCTGCTACTGCGAGGAGGACGAGGGCCGGGGCGGCTCGCACCGGGGCCTCGGCGGCCCGCTGGTCATGGCGCAGTCGGCGATCGACCCGTACCACGGCACGCCCGAGCTGGAGGCGGAGTGGGCGGAGGGCATGCAGGCAGACGGGCCGCTGCGCTCCTACCGCGGCGCGATGCAGGACTACTCGGGGTTCGCCACCCCCAGCCAGACCACCCGCTTCGTGCACGACATCGCCCGCCTGCACCTCGGCTACCTCGCCGAGGCCGCCTGGGCGGAGACCCGGTACGTGCCGCGGGTGTGGGAGTACCTGGTCATGCGGCAGTTCAACAACTTCCGCCCCTGCCTGTCGATCGTCGACGCGGTCGACGGCTACGAGCTGCCCGAGGCGCTGTACGCCCGTCCGGAGATCCAGCGGATCACCGCGCTCGCCTGCAACGCGACGACGATCGTCAACGACCTGTACTCCTTCACCAAGGAGCTGGCGAGCGACCCCGACCACCTCAACCTGCCGAAGGTTGTCGCCGCCAACGAGGGACGCGGGCTGAAGGCCGCCTACCTGGAGAGCGTCGAGATCCACAACCGGATCATGGCGGCCTTCGAGGAGGAGGCCGCCGCGCTGGCCGCGACCTCGCCGATCGTGGAGCGCTACGCCCAGGGCCTGTCCGACTGGGTGGCCGGCAACCACGAGTGGCACGCGACCAACTCCCACCGCTACCACCTGCCCAACTACTGGTGAGCCGCCCGCCGTCGGCCCCGCAGCGCGCCCCGCCGGCCCCCGCCGCCTCCCCACTCCCACCCCGCGGGCCGGTCCGCCGGCGTCCGCACCCCACCGCACCAGTGCACGCAACAGCACCACGAGGAGCCCCCGTTGGCCATGCCCCAGTCCGGAGCGACCGTTTCCCTCCCCACCCAGTCCACGTACCAGAACCGGGTCGCGGACTACTGGAACGCTGAGAAGAACCCGGTCAACCTCGAACTCGGCAAGATCGACGACCTGTACCACCACCACTACGGCATCGGCGACGCCCAGTGGTCCGTACTCGAGGAGACCGACCCCGACCGGCGCCGGCACCGGCTCACGGAGGAACTGCACCGTCTGGAGCACGCCCAGGCCGAGATGCTCGCCTCCCACCTGGGCCCGCTGGACGCCACCGACCGGGTCTTCGACGCGGGCTGCGGCCGCGGTGGCGGGAGCGTGGTGGCGCACCTGCGCTACGGCTGCCACGCGGACGGCGTGACGCTCTCCACCACGCAGGCCCAGTTCGCCAACGAGCAGGCCCGCGCCCGGGGCATCGACGCCAAGGTGCGCTACCACCACCGCAACATGCTGGACACCGGCTTCCCCTCGGGCGCGTACGCGGCCTCGTGGAACAACGAGTCCACGATGTACGTCGAACTCGACCTGCTCTTCGCCGAGCACGCGCGGCTGCTGCGCCGCGGGGGCCGGTACGTGGTGATCACCGGCTGCTACAACGACACGTACGGCCAGGCGTCGCGCGAGGTCTCCCTGATCAACGCGCACTACATCTGCGACATCCACCCCAGGTCCGCGTACTTCCGCGCGATGGCCCGCAACCGGCTGGTCCCGGTCCACGTCGAGGACCTGACCCAGGCCGCCATCCCGTACTGGGAGCTGCGCAAGCAGGCCGAGCACCTCGTCACCGGTATCGAGGACACGTTCCTGAACGCGTACAAGAACGGCAGCTTCCAGTACCTGCTGATCGCCGCCGACCGGGTCTGAGGCGCGGGCGGCCGGCGGGGCGGGTCCCCGCCGGCCGCACGCGGCTCCGCCGCCGGTTGTCCACAGGCTCGCGGCGACCGGGCGGCACGGTGGCGGCGGGGTGTGCCAGAGTCGTCACATGGTCGAGATCGTGGTGGAGAGCGTGGTGGAGATCGTGGTGGAGACGGAGAACGGCGAGCGGCATGTGCGGGTGTCCGCCGAGGAGTTGGCCGGGCTCACCCGCTGGGCCGGCGGCCGGGCCGGCTGGGACCCCGGCCGGGCCATCAGCGTCACACCGCTCGACTGGCGGCGCCGCCTGGTCGGCTAGGGCCTGTTCCGGGGCGTCCCCGATCAGACGTCGGGGTCGTCCATGATCTCCCGGACCTCCTGCGCGCAGCGGCACGAAGCAGCGAACTTGGCAGCCCACTTCAGCGCGTCCTCACGTGAGGGCACGTCGATGATGGAGAACCCGCCGACGACCGCCTTGGTCTCCGGGTACGGGCCGTCGGTGACGGCCCCGTCCGTGGCCACGACACTCGCCTGCTGCCGTTCCACCCCACCACCGAAGACCCACACACCGGCGTCCTGAGCCTCCCGCACCACCGCGTGGGTGGCGTCGGCCACCTCGGGCAGATCCTCCTCGGGGAAGGTCATCGAGCCGTCGTCGAACGAGATCAGGTAACGGGTCATCCCAGGGCTCCCTCGGGCCGTCGGCCTCCATCGGCCGCCTCTCACCCTAGGACGAACACGCCCTCCGTGACCGGGACTCACCCGAACGAGGGCCACCGGTCGGCGGCCCACTGCCGCCAGTCCGTCCAGCCGGCCGGCGGCGGGCCGGCGGACCCGGACCCTCCCAGTTCCGCGGCGTCGGGCTCCTGGAAGTGCGCCCACCCGTGCCGGATGTCGGCCTCGGCCATCGGGAACGTCTCTTCGGGAGCGGTCGCCCAGCGGTGGGCGATCCGGGCGCGCTGGGTCTGCTCGCTCACCGGCAGGTAGACCATGCGGAAGCCCGCGTGCTCGGCCTCCACCAGTCAGCGGATCGCCGACCGTTCGTCCCGGGACCAGCAGCCGTAGTCCACCACCACGTCGGTGCCCACCCTGACCGCCTCCAGGGCGAGCCAGAGCATGCGCCCCTGGGCAGACTGCTCTCCATGGAGTTGATCGGGCGGGGGCGGGAAGCCGACGTGTACGCGCTGGACGGGGCCAGGGTGCTGCGGCGTTACCGGCAGGGCGGGCCGACGGAGTGGGAAGCCCGGGTGATGGCACATGTGGCGGCCGGTGGGTATCCGGTGCCGGAGGTCTACGAGGTCACGGCCACGGACATGGTCATGGAGCGGCTGACCGGGCCGACGATGCTGGACGTGCTGTCCCGGCGCCCCTGGCAGGTCGGCTCCCTCGGCCGGATGCTGGGCCGCCTCCACGACCGGTTGCACGCTTTCCCGGCGCCGGCATGGCTGCCCCGGCGGTTCGCGACGGCAGGCGACGACCGGGTGCTGCATCTGGACCTGCATCCGGGCAACGTCCTCCTGACCCCGCGCGGTCCCGTGGTGATCGACTGGCGCAACGCCGCCGCCGGCGATCCCGCCGCGGATCTGGCGATGACCATGGTCACCGTCGGCAGCGTGGACATCCCCGGAGTGGCCGTCCGCCTGGGGCGGAATCTCCTGGTGCACAGCGTGCGCAGGGGTTCCCGGACCGATCCCGCGGGACGCATCCGGGAAGCGGCCGAAGCCAAGCTGGCCGACCCGCACCTCACCCCCGCGGAGACGGCGTGGCTGCGGCGTCGTACCAGCGGCCCGGCCCGGCAGCCAGGTCGCTGATCGCCGTCGAGGGGTGCCGCGGGCCGTGCGGGCGGCCAGGTCGAGAAGCAGATGAGGCAGTTCCCGCAGGGCCTGCAGGAGGCCGTCGACACGGTGCGCGGCGGAGAGCTCGAACCGGCCCCGCCGGACGCCCCGTTGCAGCAGGCCGACACCGCGCGCAGCCTGTCCCTCAGGGTCCCCTGCGTGGCGCCGGCGAGGTCTGATCCAGGCGGTTGATCCAGGGCACGACCGGCCGGAGGAGCCCTATTCCCCCTGGGCGGCGTCCTTGCCGATCCGGGCGCGCAGCTCGCGGACCAGCACCTCGCCGGCCGCCACCGCGGCGCGCGGGAACTCCAGCCGGGCCACGCGCCCGTCGGCCAGGGCGACGTCCACCCGGAGCGCCTTGGCCACGCCCGCGACCAGCTGCGGCTTCGGCACCTGCGCCACGTCGGACAGGGCTATGTCCCACAGCAGTTTCTTCGGCAGCGGCGTGAACGCACCGCCCATCGTGAACAGCAGCAGGCGCCCGGTCGTCAGCGCCATCATGTTGCGCTCCCCGACCGGCAGATCCGCTCCCCCGGAACGGTCCAGCGCGGCGTCCGTCCGCTTCCTGCTGGCGTCCGTTGCCATCTGCTTGCCCACGACGGCGCCCGCCGCGCCGCCCGCGGCCGCCCCGATCACCTCGCCCTTCAGCCCGGCGAACAACCGGGTCACCCGCCCGGCGGGATAGGCCAGCGCGACCTCCAGCACCTGCTCCTCACCGGCCCCGGCCGACTCCAGGTACGCGCGCACCCGCTTCTCCTGAGAGGGCTTCATCTGCCGTGTCTCCTCCGGAAGTTCACCGTCGTCGGCGTCCCGCACGGGCACACCGTGTCCACCTCGCGCATCGTACGTCCCAGCTCTGACAGTGCCCGCGGCGTCCGGTGGGCGACGCCGCGACGGGACGGCGCGGCACCGCCGAGTGATCCGCGCCACGCTCCGTCACAGGAAACGGAGTTGCGGTGTCTTGGGGGTGAACCCGCGGGAGTGAAGGAAGCGAAGGAGACGCCGATGGACACCGCACTGTGGATCGCGGCAGGACTGCTCGCCGTCGTGGCCCTCTCAGGAGGCGCCACCAAGGCGTTCGTGGCCAAGGAGAGACTCGCCAGGTTCCCGGGCGGCGAGTGGACCGGGAGCGCCGCCACCGGCTTCGTGAAGGGCCTCGGCGTCCTCGAGATCCTCGCCGCGGCCGGCCTGATCCTGCCCGCGGTGGCGGGAGTCGCCCCTGTCCTGGTGCCCGTGACCGCTGCCTGCTGGGTGCTGCTGATGATCGGCGCGATGATCACCCATGTCCGGTACGGCGGCGTCAGCGCCGTCCTGCTCGTCAACCTGTTCTACCTGGGCCTCGCGGTGTTCGTCGCCGCCGGCAGGTTCGGCCCCCACCCCTTCACCGCGTGACCGGCCCCGGCGAGGATCGCACCATGAACGACACGGCCAGGGACGGCGCAGCCACGGACACGGCGGCCAGGGACGGCGCGGCCAGGGGCGAGGCAGGCCGGAACGACGCAGCGACCGAGGCGTTCGTCGCGTACCGCAACCTGCTGTTCACCGTCGCCTACGAGATGCTCGGCTCCGCCGCCGACGCCGAGGACGTCCTGCAGGAGACGTGGCTTCGCTGGGCGGACGTCGACCTGGAGCAGGTGCGCGACCAGCGGGCGTACCTGGTGAGGATCGCCACCCGGCAGTCGCTCAACCGGCTGCGCACCCTGGTGCGCCGCAAGGAGGCGTACGTGGGTCCCTGGCTGCCGGAACCGGTGCTCACCGCGCCCGACGTGGCCGAGGACGTCGAACTGGCCGAGACCGTCTCGATGGCGCTGATGCTGGTGCTGGAGACGCTGTCGCCAACCGAGCGCGCCGTGTTCGTCCTGCGGGAGGCGTTCGCCGTCGACTACGACGAGATCGCGGCCGCCGTCGACAAGACCCCGGCGGCGGTACGCCAGATCGCGCACCGCGCCCGCCGCCACGTCGAGGCGCGCCGCCCGCGGCAGAAGGTGTCGACCAGCACGACCCAGGCGGTCCTGGAATCCTTTCAGCGCGCGCATTCCACCGGGGACCTGCAGGGGTTCCTCGACCTGCTGGCCCCCGACGTGGTGCTGCTGAGCGACGGCGGCGGGGTCAAGCAGGCCGCGCTGCGCCCGGTCATCGGCGCCGGCAAGGTGGCCCGGTTCGTCCTGGGCGGCTCGTCCAGGACCGACCAGGCGATCACCACCGAGCAGGTCACGGCCAACGGCAGCCCGGCGCTGATCCTCCGGCTGGACGGCGTCCTCGACGGCGTCATGGCGTTCCGCGTCGAGGACGACGGCATCGCCGGCCTCTACTACGTGCGGAACCCCGCGAAGCTGACCCGCGCCGAGGCACCGACCGCGCTGACCCTGCGGTGACCACCCGCCCGGCACCGTCCGCCGGGCACCGTCCGCCCGGCGGGGGGCGTCGAAGGCGGCTCGACGAACGCGGGCCGCCGGTGGGGCGGTTCGCCACCCGTCCCCCAGGGCCGGCCGGCCTGCGCCGGAGAGCCGGCCCCGAGCGGCCCCGGCCCCCCGCTCGGCCCCGGGTGGGCGCCTGTGGCGTCAGGCGTCAGGCGTCCGCGATCCGCGTGGCGCTGACCGCGACGGTCGCGTACCGCATCGTGAAGCGGCCCCCCAGGGCGTCGACGGCGGCCCCGACCTCGCCGAGCACGTAGGCGAGTTGCTCCGCGGGGAGCCGGGTGAGGCCGCCGGTGGTGGGCATCTGGTCGAGCCACTCCTCGCGCGTGTAACTCCGCTCCCAGTCGAACCGGTCCCGCTCGGGATCGCCCAGACCGTCCGCCTGCCGGATGCCGTCGGCGGCGGGGCCGAGCAGCGCGTCGAACGAGTCGAAGGCGCGCCGCATCGACGCGATGCGGAACGGGGAGTCCGGTGCCACCCGCCGGAAGGCCGCGTCCCAGGCGTCGAGCACCTCCTCCGGCAGCTGGAAGACGTGCCAGAACAGGGCCAGCCGGCCGCCCGGGCGCAGCACCCCGGCCGCCTTGGCGGCGCCCGCGACCGGGTCCACCCAGTGCCAGGCCTGCCCGGCGACGACCGCGTCGAACACCCGGTCCGCGGGATCCCACGCCTCGAAGGTCGCCACCTCGGCGGCCACGCCGCTGCGGCGCGCGAACTCGGCCATCCGCGCGTCGGGTTCGACACCGAGCACCGTGCAGCCGGCCGCCTGGAACTGCCGCGCGGCGATGCCGGTCCCGCAGCCGACGTCGAGGACCTCGGGGCCGGTGCTGCGGGCGACCACCGCGGCCACCAGGTCGTCGGGGTAGGGCGGGCGTGTCCGGTCGTAGCGTGCGGAGTCGGTGCCGAACGACTCGGCCACCCCGCGGTCCTGATGCAGCCGGTAGGGGGCGGGGCGGGCGGGCTCGGGCGGTAGAGTGGGCATGCGCCCACTATGAGTGGGCGTATGCCCACTCGTCAACCTTTGGATGACGCCAGGAGGAACGCGGTGCCGACAGGAGTGGCCCTGCAGGATGTGCGCGCCCAGTTGTTCGACGCCGCCGAGCGCATCCTGTTCCGGGACGGCCCCAACGCGCTGACCAGCCGCGCGGTCACCGCGGAGGCCGGCTGTGCCAAGGGCGTCCTGCACCGGCACTTCGCCGACTTCGACGACTTCCTGGCGCAGTTGGTGCTGGACCGCATCGGGCGGATCGGCGCCCAGGCGGAGGCGCTGCGCGCGTCGGCCGGCACGGGAACCGTCGCCGGGAACCTCACCGAGGCGCTCACCGCGCTGCTCGGGCCTGTCGCCGTCGCGATCCTGGCCCTGATCACGTTCCGCAACGAACTGCGGGCCCGGCTCCGCGAGGCCCGGCCGTCCGGTGGCATCCCCCTCGCGACCGAGGGTGCGGCCATGATCGCCTCCTACCTCGGCGCCGAGCGCGACCTGGGCCGCCTCCCGGCGGACGCCGACATCGACACCCTGGCGCCCACCCTGGTCGGCGCCGGGCACCTGCTGTTCGCCGACCGGACGAGCGGCCCGCCGCAACCCACCGACGTGGAGCGGATGGTGACCGCGGTCCTGGCAGGCGCCTGACAGCCGGGGCGTGACGGCGTGCCGGGGCGCGCGGGGGCGGGTTCGGAGCGCGCACGTCCGCGCGACGATCCGCCGGGCGGGCGGCGCGAAGCCGCCGTGCCGCAGCGCCCAACGAGCCCTCCCTGCCCTGCTGCGGCGACCGCGGCAGAAGTGTGTCGCTCAACCAGCACGCTGACTCAAGGGCGTGGCAAGGCGGGCCGGCACCAGACTGGACTTGTGGGTCCATTTTCTGGGTTGCACAGTGGCGGTGTGCCCCGCAGGGACGGGGCGCCCCGCTCGGCCCGGCCACAGCCGGGACCTGTGGCGGTGCGGATTCCTCATGGTCAAGTAGTGGAGGAGACATGTCGACACGCCTGGAAGGCAAGGCCGCCCTGGTGACCGGCGCGACCAGCAACATCGGCCGGGCGATCGCCGAGGCGTTCGCGGCCGAGGGGGCGCACGTCGCCGTCTCGGGCCGCAGTGCGGAACGGGGGCGGGAGGTGGTCGACGGCATCCGCGCCCGCGGCGGCCGCGCCGACTTCGTCCCCGCCGACCTGGACGGGAGCGCCGCGGCCTCGCAGGCGCTGGCCGCCGAGGCCGCGGCCGTGCTGGGCGGCCGGATCGACGTCCTGGTCAACAACGCGGGCATCTACCCCGGCGACGCCACGGCGGCCACCGACGAGAAGACCTTCGACCTCGTCTACGCCGTCAACGTCAAGGCGCCGTTCTTCCTCACCGCGGCCGTCGCCCCCGCCATGGCGGAGGCCGGATCCGGGACGATCATCAACCTGGGCTCGTGGATCGCCCGGCTCGCCGTCCCGGTCGGCGCCCTGTCCAGCTCCACCAAGGGTGCGATGGAGACGCTGACCCGGGCGTGGGCCGCGGAGTTCGGACCGCGCGGCGTGCGGGTGAACGCGATCTCCCCGGGCGTGGTGCTCACGCCGGAGCCGGGCGAGGTGCACCCAGGCGAGGTGATGATGCAGGGGACGCCGGCCGGCCGGATGGGCGACCCGCGGGCCATCGCCGACGCGGCGGTCTACCTCGCGGGCGACCAGGCGTGGTTCGTGCACGGCACCGTGCTGGACGTCGACGGCGGCCGTACCGGCGTCGCGGTCATCGCGGCCTGAGCTCCGGGTCGCCGCCCGCGCGGCGCAGGTCGAGGATCCCCTGGTCGAGTGCGGCCCGCAGATGGGCCGACTGCCCGGTCGACAGCAGGATCCCCACCCCGCCCTGGATCCCGGCCAGCAACGCGGCCGCGCGGGCGTCCACGTCGAGGTCCCGCGGCAGGCGCCCGGCGGACTGCTGGGCCCTGATCCCGGCGGCCAGGCTCTCCTGCCAGCGGCGCATCAACTCGACGACGATCGCCCGCGCGCCCGGCGTCGACCGGCCGACCTGCAGGAACAGCGAACCGAGCGGGCACTCGTCGCCCTGCTCCTCGTAGCGCCGCACGACGGCGTCCCGCCACTGCTGCCACGCCTGCCAGGTGTCCAGCCGCCCGAGGTACGGCTGCTGGTCCTCCAGCACCTGGTCCGCCTCGTACTGGGCCACGGCGAGCAGCAACTCGTCCTTGCCGTCGGGGAAGTAGTGGAACAGCTGGCTCTTGCTCGTGCGGGTGCGGGCCATCACGTCCTCCAGCGTGGCCGCGCCCACGCCCCGCTCCCGCACCACCGCGGCCGCCCCCTCGACGATCCGCCCCCGCGTCGCCTTCCCCTTGGCCGTGAGCTCCCCGCGCACCCCGCACCTCCTCTGCTCCGGCATCTGGCTGCTCCGGCATCTGGCTGCTCCGGTACCGGCCCGGACGGGACCGGCGGACTGGACTGTGCGGTCCAGCCTAACCTTCCTGCGTGCACGTCCGACCAGGGAGAGTGTCCCTGGGGCGACCGGGGTACCGCCTCAGCCGAGGGCGGGCAGGTCGCTGAACGGCGGGAGAGCGGCGGTGAGGAGCAGCGCGAGGGCGCAGAGGAGCACCGCCGCGGCGACGGTGGCCGTGCGCACCGGACGGCGGCGGCGGACCGAGCCCAGACGGGCGGGGACGGTGGCCGCGACGACCGCGATCAGCGCCAGGAAGACGGGCACGGCGGCGCGCTCCGGCGCGCAGAGGGGGCGGGGCGGCACTCTCGGCCCGGCAGGGCCGAGGGGCGGGGAACCGCGGCGCGGGTCCCGGGCAGCGGCGTCGCACCCCGCTGCCCGGGACCCGCCGGCGACCCCTCATCCCCACGCGCCGGCGATCTGCCGGGTCGTGGCGTTGAGCCGGTTGAACAGGTTCGTGACGCCGATCATCAGGACGATCGCCGCCAGCTGCTTCTCGTCGTAGTAACCGGCCGCCGCGTCCCAGACCTCGTCGTTCACCGCGTCGGGCCGGTCGGCCAGCCGGGTGGCGGCCTCGGCCAGCGCCAGGGCGGCCCGCTGCTCGTCGGTGAAGTAGGGCGCCTCGCGCCAGGCGGCCACCGTGTGCAGCTGCTCGTCGCTCACGCCCGCCTTGCGGGAGGTCTTGGCACCCGCGTCGACACACGCGCTGCAGCCGTTGATCTGGCTCACCCGCAGGTGCACCAGCTCCAGCGTCTGCTCGTCGACGCCGCCGGAGTGCACCGCCTTGAAGACCTGCTGGATCGGCTTCATCGCGTCGGACAGGACGACGGCGGGGTTCTGCATGCGAGACTGCATTTCGGTTGCTCCTTCTCGGGGTCGGTGCCCCGTCGCCGGGGCGTGTCTCCATCTCAGCCCGCCGGGCGGGACGGGACGACCGCCGTGGGACACCGTGGGACACTCGGCACGGCGCCGACCAGCGTGGACGCGGCGGCGGGCGGTTTCGCCGGCGCGGGACAGGGACAGCCGGCCGGGGCCGCCGCGCGGGCCGGAATCCGGGTCCACCGGGGGGAGTTACGGTCGGCAGCCGGGGCGGGCGATCGCGGTGGGGATCGGTGCGGGGATCGGGAAGTCCGGGGAAGCGGGGGAGCGGCGGTCGTGCAGCAGCGGACGGTGAAGGCGCATCCCCAGGACGAACTGGCCGCCCGGCTGCGGCTGCTGCAGGAGGTGTCCGGGCGTGGCGTCCGGGCGCTGGCGCGGGACACCGGGCTGAGCTCGTCCTCGCTGTCGCGCTACCTCGCCGGCCGGACGGTGCCGCCGTGGCCCGCCGTCATCGCGCTGTGCCGGCTCGTCAAGCGCGACCCGCGCCCGCTGCGACCGCTGTGGGAGCGGGCGTCGAACCCGCTGCCGGCACCGCCGAAGGCCAGCCGGCTGGTGCAGTCCGCACCGCAGCCCGCCGGCGCCCCGCGGCCGCCGCGCAACGATCTGCCGCGCGACGTCCCCGACTTCACCGGGCGCGCGGGCGAACTCGCCGCCGTGCTCGACGCGGTGGACCGGAACCGGGTCGTCGCGGTCGACGGCATGGCGGGTGTCGGCAAGTCGTGCCTGGCCGTGCACGCCGCACACCGGCTCGCCGCGGACTACCCCGACGCCCAGCTCTACGTCGACCTGCACGGTTTCACCGAGGGGCGTGAACCGCTCGATCCCGGCGCGGCGTTGCGCTCGCTGCTCGGCGCGCTCGACGTCCCCTCCGAGCGGGTCCCGCAGGAGGGGACCGAGCAACTCGCCGCCTGCTGGCGGTCGGAACTGGCCCGGCGGCGGGCCGTGGTGGTGCTGGACAACGCCGCGGGCGCCGAGCAGGTCCGCCCGCTGCTGCCCGGCGCCGGGCCGTCCGTCGCGCTGATCACCAGCCGCAACCGGCTGGTGGGCCTGGACGAGGTGCCGCCGGTGTCACTGGACGTGCTGTCGCCCGAGGAGGGCGCCGAGCTGCTGGCGCGGGCCAGCGGCGACCCGCGCGGGGCGGACGGGCGGCTGGCCCGCGAACCCGAGTCCGCGGCCGAGGTGCTGCGGCTGTGCGGACGGCTGCCCCTGGCGCTGCGGCTGGCCGCCGCCCGGCTGCGGCACCGGCCGGGCTGGACGGTGGGCATCCTCGTCGAGCGGATGGCCGACGGCGTCCCCGAGTTCGACGCGGCGTTCGGTGCCGCGTTCGCCATGTCCGTACGGCAGTTGAACCACGACCAGCGCCGGCTGTTCCGCCTGCTGGGGCTGCTGCCGGGCTCGTCCTTCGACGTCCACGTGGTGGCGGCGCTGGCCGCAGTCCCGCCGCGCCGCGCCTTCGCGCTGCTGGAGGACCTGCTCGACGCGCACCTGGTCGAGCAGCCCGCCACCAGCCGCTACCGGCTGCACGACCTGGTCCGCGCGCACGCCCGCGCGGCCGGCGCGCAGGCCGACACAGCCGCGGAACGGGACCGGGCCCTGGCCCGGGTGCTCGACTACTACGTGCACGCGGCTGCCGCCGCGGACGCCGCGCTGCCCTTCCTGTCGCGGAGCAGGACACCCACCGCGTGCGAACCGCCCGCCGCGCTCCCGCGGTTCGCGGACAAGCACGCGGCCATGGACTGGTACCGCACCGAATACACCAACCTGATCGCCGCGTTCGAGACCGCGGTCGCCACCGGCGCCGACACCCACGCCTGCGAACTGCCCCGCTTCATGCGGGCGTACTTCGCGCGGCGCTGCGGCACCACGCACCTCAACGCCCTCTTCGAACAGTCGCTGGCCGCCGCGCACCGGCTGGGCGATCCGCGGCAACTGGCCGAGGCGCACAGCGATCTGGGCTTCGCCCGCTACAACGCGGGGCGGCTGCCCGAGGCGGGCGCCGCCTACGAGGCGGCGGCACCGCTGCTGTCCCAGGTCGGCGACGACCGCTCGGAGGCCGAACTGATCATGCGCCAGGGCTACTTGGCGTGGGACCAGGGCCAGGTGGCGGAGCCGCTCGACGCCTTCCGGCGCGCCGGGACGTTGTACGCCGCGGCCGGCTGCCCGATGGGCGCGGCCCACGCGACGGCGTACGAGGCATGGGCGATGCTGCAGCTGGGGCACCGCGAGGAGGCGGCCCGGCTGGCCAGGGAGGCGCTGGAGATCCGGCATCCCGACGCGGCGTGGCCGCCCACGCTGACGGCCCGCATCACCCTGGGCGTGGCCGTCGCCGAGCAGTCGCCCGACGAGGCCGTGGCCCACCTGGAGCAGGCGCTGGCGTCGTCCCGTGAGGACGGGCACCGCAACAACGAGGCGTGGTGCCTGAACTGCCTGGGCGTGGCGCTCCGGCAGATGGGCCGCCACGAGGAGGCGCTCGCCCGGCACCGCGAGGCGTTCGCCCTGCTGGACGAGCTGTTCGAGGAGCACTGGAGGATCCGCTTCCTGCACGCCTACGCCGAGACGTGCCGGGCGGCGGGCCTGCCCGCGGAGTCCCTGCGGCTGCACCGCGAAGCGCTGGAGCTGGCGCCGCGCCTGGGGCACCGCCATGCCGAGGCGCTCGCCCACGAGGGGCTCGCCGCGGCGCTGGAGGCGACGGATCCCGCGGCGGCGGCCGAGCACCGGGCCGCCGGGGAGGCGCTGCGGCGCGCGCACGCCCCGGCGGGGACCGGCGGCGGCCCCGCCGCACCGGCGTCCGCGGGACCCGCCTGAGCGGGACCGGTCAGGCCGGACCGTTCAGGCCGGACCGGTAGAGCCGGCCCGCGGTGCCGGCCGCGGGCAGGACGTCACGCCTGCGGCGGGCGGCGCAGAGCGTCGAGGGCCGCGTCGAGCTTGCGCCGGGCCTCGTCGGCGATCGGGCGCAGGCCCGGCGCGTCGCTGAGCCGGACCATCGTCGCCGGGTCGAGCGCCTCCACCAGCGTGCGGTCGTCCGGGAGCGCGCGGACCACCACGTTGCACGGGAGCAGCAGCCCCAGCGAGCGGTCGGTCTCCAGCGCGCGGTGCGCCAGCGGCGGGTTGCACGCGCCGAGGATCAGGTACGGCTCCATGGCGGCGCCGATCTTCTCCCGCAGCGTCGCGCGCACGTCGATCTCGGTGAGCACACCGAAGCCCTGGCCGGCCAGGGCCGAGCGGACCCGGGCGACGGCTTCGTCGAAGGGGGCGTCGAGGGTGACCGCCGTTCCGTAGGGGGCGGTGGCAGGGGTGCCGGTCATCGGGCCGTCTCCTTGCGTGGGTGGGGGACCGTACTCTCCCCACGATACCCCCAGGGGTATTTGCGCGCCGTGCGACACGTCTCGTACGGTGGAGACTCGTATACCCCAGGGGGTATCGACGAAAGGGCAGTGAATCCATGCAGTCCGTCCCCGCTCCCGGCCCCTCGAACGCGCCGTCCGGGCCGCCGTCCGCACCCGCGACGCCGAACCCGGCGCCGGACCGCTCGAAGGAGCCGTCCGCGACGGCCGGCCCGCCAGGGCCGTTCGGCCGCCTCGGCGTCTGGTCCGCCACCCACACCAGGAGCGTCTTCCTGCTGTGGATCGTGCTGGTGGCGCTGCTCGGCGCGTTCGCACCGAAGGTCGGGTCCGCGCTGTCGGGCGCGGGCTGGCAGGCGGACGGTTCGCAGTCGGTCGCGGTGCGGCAGATCGCCCAGCAGCACTTCGGGGGCAACGCCTCCTCGGCGCTGCAGATCGTGGTCCACGCGGACCGGCCGGTCGGCGACCCCGCCGTCCGGAAGGTGATCGCGCAGGCCGAGAGCATCGTGCGGGCGGACCCGCGGGTCGCGGACGTCGTGCCGCCGCAGCCGGGCGCGACGCTCAGCGGGGACGGGCGCACCGCCGTCGTGCTCGCCGGCGCCAAGGCCGATCCCAACGCGATGGTCCGGGCGGCCGACGACCTGAAGGGGCCGCTGGCGGCGCTGTCCGGCCACGGCGTCACCGTGCAGGCCACCGGCGCGTCGGTGCTGTGGAGCGACTTCAACACCGCGAACCACGACGCGATGATGCACTCGGAGATCCTGTCCTGGCCGGTGACGCTGGTGATCCTGGTGCTGGCGTTCGGCTCGCTGGTCGCCGCCGGGCTGCCGCTGCTGCTGACGATGGCGGGACTGGCCGCGTCCGCCGGTTCGCTGGTCCTGCTCACCCACCTCACACCGGTGTCGATCTGGGCCATGAACTTCGCGATGATGTTCGCGCTGGCCCTGGGCATCGACTACGCCCTGTTCATGGTGATGCGGTTCCGCGCCGCACGCCGCGACCGCTCCCGCGGGACCGTCGCCGCGGTGGCCGAGACGATGGACACCGCGGGCAAGGCGGTGGCGCTGTCCGGCGCGACGGTGCTGGTCAGCCTGTCCGCGGTGATGCTCGTGCCCTCGCCGGCGTTCCGCTCGATGGCCGGCGGCATCATGCTCGCCGTCGCCTTCGTGCTGGCGGCGACCCTGACCCTGCTGCCCGCGGTGCTGGCCAGGCTGGGGCACCGCGTCGACGCGGTGGCGCTGCCCTGGGCCAGGAACGCCGAGCCGCGCTCGCCGCGGTTCGCCTCCTGGGGCGAGCGCCTGTGGCGCCGGCCGGTGGCCTACGGCGCCGCGGCGCTGGTCGTGCTGCTGGCGCTGGCCGCCCCGGTGATCGGCCTGCGCACCGCGATGCCGTCGATCGACGTGCTGCCGAAGGACGCCTCGGCCCGCGCCGGGTACACCACCGTGCAGCAGGCGTTCGGGCCCGGCGCGCCCGGCGCCCTGCAGATCGCGGTCCCCTCGGGCGAGGCCCGGCAGGCCGCCGACGTCGTCCGGCACGCGCCAGGCATCGCCGCCGCCATGCCGGCGCAGGCCGCCGCCGACCAGTCGGGCTGGTCGATGATCCAGGCCGTCCCGAAGGTCGACCCCTCCGACCCGGCACTGTCGGCGACGGTGCACACGCTGCGCGCCGACCTGCCGCGCGGGAGCCTGGTCGGCGGCGCCGCCGTGGAGAACCTGGACCTGCAGGCGCTGCTGACCGCCAGGACCCCGCTGGTCATCGGGGTGGTCCTCGGCCTCGGCTTCCTGCTGCTGCTCGTCGCGCTGCAGGCCCCGCTGGTGGCCGCGCTGGGCACGGCCGCGAGCCTGCTCTCCACGGGCGCCGCGTTCGGGGTGGCCCGGCTGGTCTTCCAGGACGGCCACGGCGCCGGACTGCTCGGCTTCGGCTCGCAGGGGTTCCTCGACGGCTGGGCGCCCGTGTTCTTCTTCGCGATGATCTTCGCGATCGCGATGGACTACACGGTCTTCCTGCTGGCCTCGGCCAAGGAGCACTACGAGCGCACCCGCAGCCCGCGGGAGGCGGTGGTGGGCGCGATGGCCCACTCGGGCCGGGTGGTCTTCGCGGCGGCGGCCGTGATGGTCGCGGTCTTCTTCACCTTCGCGGTCTCCGGTCCGCTGCCGCCCAAGGAGATGGGCATCGTGCTGGGCACCGCCGTGCTGCTGGACGCCGCGCTGGTGCGCCTGGTGCTGCTGCCGGTCCTGCTGCGGCTCACCGGGCACGCCGCGTGGTGGAGCCCGGCGTGGCTGCGCCGGATCCTGCCGGCCGTCCGCTTCTCGCACGGCTGAGCAGCCGGGCAGGGATACCCCGGGGGGTACACTGATGAGGCCGCGAGCGCAAGGAGGTACGGCCATGGGGATGGCAGTGGACGAGGACTCGGTGCAGTCGGTGCTCAACCGGTTGCGGCGGGCCCAGGGCCAGCTCGCCGGCGTCATCGCGATGATCGAGGCCGGCCGGGACTGCAAGGACGTGGTGACCCAGCTCGCCGCGGTCTCCCGCGCCCTGGACCGGGCCGGCTTCAAGATCGTGGCGAGCGGCATGCGCCAGTGCATGACCGCGGCCGACCCGGACCAGCCCCCGATGACCGAGGCCGAGCTGGAGAAGCTCTTCCTGGCGCTGGCCTGAGCCGGATCACCCGGCCGCCGTCCGCCCGCGCGGCCGCCCACCGGCCGGCCCGCGGCCGGGCGCCGGGTACCCGGAACGCCGGTCAGCGGCGGGACGCGGCGTCGCCCGCCGCGGTCCCGGCCGGCAGGGACGCGGGGAGCCCGAAGCGTTCGACGAGGCCGGGGTCGAGGAACACCGTGATCCGGCCGATCTGAACGCCGCTGGGCTCGATCACCTGGATCCCGTGCGCGGCGAACGGCTCGCCGGCCGACGCCCGCAGGTACGTCGCCAGCGCCGGGAAACCGTTCGCCGACACCGGCACGCCCCGGCACTCCAGGCGGAACACCCGGCGCACATGGTGGTCGAGCACCGCGTCCCGCCCGGTGAACCACACCGGCACCGGCGGCATCTCGTACTCCACGTCCGCGGCCAGCAGCCGTGCCAGCTCCGCGGTGTCCGCCGTCTCGAACGCCCGCATGTACCGCTCCAGCAGCTCCGCGTCGAGGTCCGGCGTCGCCGCCACCCGCTCCGGCTCCGGTGCGTCGGCGGCGATCGTCGCCCGCGCCCGCTGCAGCAGGCTGCGCACCGAGGTGACCGTGACGTCCAGCAGCTCGGCGACCTCCGCCGGGGTGTAGCCGACCACGTCGACCAGCACCAGGGCGGCCCGCTGCCGCGCGGGCAGCTTCTGGAAGGCGGCGATCAGCGCCAGCCGGGTGGTGTCGCGCAGCGCCACGATCGAGGCCGGATCGGTCTCCGGGACCGCAGGCGCGGGTGTCGGGAACGGCTCCAGCCACAGCACCTCCTCCTGCCGCCGCAGCGCCGCGCCCGCCGAGTCCGAGGTGCCCGTGCCGAGGCCCGACGGCAGCACCCGGCGGTGCGTGCTGCCGAGCGCCGTCAGGCAGGTGTTGGTGGCGATGCGGTACAGCCAGGTGCGCAGCGACGCCCGTCCGTCGAAGTGCGCGTAGCCGCGCCACGCGCGCAGCAGCGTCTCCTGGACCAGGTCCTCCGCGTCGTGCAGTGAGCCGACCATGCGGTAGCAATGGGCCAGCAGCTCCTCGCGGTACGGGACCGCCAGCTCGACGAAGCGTCCGTCGAGCGCGGCAGTGTGGGCAGGCACCGGGCTTCTCCTCGCAACGGGGGCGTCTGCTGATAAGGACACCGGCGGCGGCCCGGATTCATCGCCGCACCGTCCGGTGAATCGGCACACCCGCGTTTGTCAGTATCTGCATGAGTGCTTTCCACGTCATCCAGTACGGCATCCGCCCGGAGGCCGCCGCCGAGAACTCCCGCCTCGTGACCTCGGTGTACGAGGAGCTCGCCGCGCGGCAGCCCGCATCGTTCCGCTACGCCACCCTGCTGGTGGGCGGACACACCTTTCTGCACCTCGCCCTCACCGAGGACGACGGCCCCTCCCCGCTGCCCGCGCTGCCGGCCTTCCAGGACTTCCAGCGCGGCCTCGGCGCGCGCGTGTCCGCCCCGCCGGCCCGCGAGGACGCGGTGATCGTCGGCAGCTACCGGCTGCTGTGAGCGCGGACCGAGCGCACGGAGGACATCCCATGAGCACCGCCGCAACCACCGCAACCGCCCCACCGGCGCACCGCACGGCGTGGACGGCCGTCCTGGCGTCGATCGGCGCCTTCGTCACGTCCCTGGACGTCGTGGTCGTCTCGACCGCGCTGCCGAAGTTCCAGGCCCAGCTGCACGCCGGCCTGTCCGACCTCGAATGGACGCTCAACGCCTACAACCTGGCGTTCGCCTGCCTGATGCTCACCGGCTCCGCGCTCGGCGACCGGTTCGGCAAGAGACGCCTGTACGTGATCGGCCTCGGCGTGTTCACCGCCGCGTCGGCGGCGTGCGCGCTGTCCGGCGGCGTCGGCCCGCTGATCGCCGCCCGCGCGGTCCAGGGCTGCGGTGCCGCCCTGGTGCTGCCCCTGTCGCTCTCCTTGATCAGCGACGCGTTCCCGGCGGAGAAGCGGGGCACCGCGATCGGCA
Source organism: Streptomyces sp. NPDC020917 (assembly GCF_044333795.1). Lineage (NCBI taxonomy): Bacteria > Bacillati > Actinomycetota > Actinomycetes > Kitasatosporales > Streptomycetaceae > Streptomyces > Streptomyces sp. NPDC020917. Next base: position 139,852 of record NZ_JBIRRR010000019.1, read on the forward strand.
TCTGGGGCGGCATCACCGGCCTCGGTGTCGCGGCCGGACCCGTCGTCGGCGGCGTGATCCTGCAGTACTGCGACTGGAGCTGGGTCTTCTGGATCAACGTCCCCGTCGGCGTCGTGACGCTGCTGCTGAGCAGGGTCAAGCTGACCGAGAGCCGCGGCAACCGGCCCCAGCTGGACGTGCCGGGGACCGTGCTGGCCGCGGCGGCGCTGTTCGCGCTGACCTGGGCACCGGTCCGGGCGCCGTCCACCGGCTGGGGCAGCGCGGAGGTGCTGGGCTCGCTGGCCGGCGGCGCGGTCCTGCTCGCCGCGTTCGTGCTGCGGCAGCGCCGGGCCCGGCATCCGATGCTGCCGCTGGCCTACTTCCGCAACCGGGGCTTCTCCACCGCCAACGCCGTCGCGTTCCTGCTGGCCTTCTCGCTGATCGGCTCGCTGTTCATGATCGCCCAGATGTTCCAGACCGGCCTCGGGCACGATCCGCTGCAGTCCGGTCTGCGCATGCTGGTCTGGACCGGCATGCCGATGATCGTCGCCCCCGTCGCCGGCGGGCTCTCGGACCGGTTCGGCACCCGGCCGTTCATGGTCCTCGGACTGCTGCTGCAGGGCGGCGGGCTGCTGTGGCTCGCCCAACAGGCCCAGCCGGGCGTGGGGTTCGGGTCCCTGGTGCTCCCACTGATGGTGTCCGGCGTCGGCATCTCGATGGTGTTCCCGACGGTCGCGGGTGCGGTGGTCGGATCGGTGCCGGCCACCGATTCGGCGCTGGCCGCGGGCACCAACAACACCGTGCGCGAGTCCGGCGGCGTGTTCGGTGTGGCGGTGCTGGCCGCGGTGTTCGCCGCGAACGGCGGCTACGGCTCGCCCGCGTCGTTCATGCACGGCTTCCGGTACGCCGAGGCCGTCGCCGCGGTGGTGGCCGTCGCGGGCGCGCTCGTCGCCTGCCTGGCGCCCGGACGCTCCGCCGCCGGTCCGGGCGGCGGCCCGCGGCCGGTCGCGCAGGGGGAGCCCGTGGCGGCGCCTGCCCCGCTGGAGCGGGCCCGCTCGGGCGCGCCGCGGTGACCGCGCGCGGCCGCCGGGGCGGCTGACCCCCGTCCCGCGTCCCGGGCCGTTCCGGGGCAGCCGCAGCCGCAGCCCCACCCGCAGCCGCCGCAGATCGCCGCAACCCGCCGCCGGGTCCCGGGGAACGCCCCGGGGCCCGGCGGCTGCCTGGCGTCCGCACCCAGCGGCCGGACGGCCTCGCCGCCGGCTCCTGGGCCGGTGCGCGGCGGCCCGTGGTCCCCGCAGGCGCCCTTCAGGGTGCCCGCGGGGACTTGTTGTTGGGTCAACCACCGTGGTTCGGACGGCAGTTCGGTTTTCAGCCGGATGAAACTTTTCCGTCGGCGCGGTGCGTCGCCCCAGGTCCCGGACGTGTCGCGTGGTCTAGACCGCGAAGGGTTCCCGGAAACCCCTTTACGCCGGGGGGCGGTTCGTGCGTCACTCTTGGCGCGTCCATATCAAGTACCACCGGGTGCCTCATGCGCATCCGTGCTACGCGAGTAGACCCGAAGCTCGACCTGTTGCGACGTTCACCCCCACAACGCCCCAGGAGGCAAGCCTTGTTCTCTCGAATGCGGACCAAGAAAGCGCTCATGATGGCCGGAGTCGTCGGTGCGAGCATCGCCCTGACCGCCACCATGACGGCGGGAACCGCCTCCGCCAAGCCGGTCTCGAAGGGCAGCACCATTCCGCTGGGCCAGGGATACGCGGGTATCGGCTACCTGCAGGACGGCGCGTCCTTCAAGCCGGACACGCGCCAGCTCGCCCTGAACGCCCCGGACCTGGTGAGCCCGAACTTCGCCAGCAACCCGCCGCCCGGCATCGACGTCTCCCACTACCAGGGCTCGATCAACTGGTCGTCGGTGAAGGCCGCCGGCATCCAGTTCGCCTGGATCAAGGCGACCGAGGGCACCACCTACAAGGACCCCAACTTCAACGCCTACTACCTCAACGCCTACAACGCCAAGGTGATCCGGGGCGCCTACCACTTCGGCCGGCCCGACCTGTCCAGCGGTGCGGCGCAGGCCACCTACTTCGCCTCCAGCGGCGGCGCCTGGTCCCGGGACAACCTGACGCTGCCCGGCATGCTCGACCTCGAGGGCGGCTGCTACAGCAAGTCCGCCTCGGCGATGCAGTCGTGGATCCTGGACTTCTACAACACCTACAAGGCCAAGACCGGCCGCGACGTCGTCATCTACACCAGCGCGAGCTGGTGGAACTCCTGCACCGGCGGCTGGAGCGGCATGTCCGCCAGGAGCCCGCTGTGGGTGGCGCACTGGACGTCCGCGGCCGACCCGACGATCCCCAACGGCTTCCCGTTCGCGACGATCTGGCAGTACACCGACGCCGGTTCGGTGAGCGGCATCTCCGGCGCCGTGGACCGCGACCGGTTCAACGGCACCTCCGCCCGCCTGCTGGCCCTGGCCAACAACACGTGACGGCCCGCTGACCGCGGACGCAGAACCACCGCCGGGCGGCGGACCGGGAGACCGGCCGGCCGCCCGGCGGCCGTTCATCCGCCGGCCGTCGGCCTGGCCGCGGTGAGCAGCACCATCCCGGTGTCGCCGTAGTCCGGGAGGCTGGGATCGCGGGCGATCCGGGTGACCCGCAACGAGGCGGTGTGCGGCGCGAACACCGCCTCCACCGCCGCCGCGTCCACCGGATACCCCGGCCACAGCGGCGAGTCGCCGATCCGGTAACTCGGCATGTTCTCCATGAACGCGGCGACGAGACGGCCGCCGGGCCGTACCGCGCCGATGAACACCCGGCACAGGGCGGCGAACTCGTCCGCGTCCTCGGTGACGCTCTCCGCCACGAAGTTCATCGACGCCAGGTCGTACGTCCCCGTGGGCACCGCCCGGACGTCCCCGTGGACCACGCGGACCCGGGCGAGCGCCTCCGGCAGCGTCGCGGGCAGTGCCGGGTCCAGCTCGCGGCACAGCGCATAGAAGGGCAACCAGCTGGCGTCCGGGCCCTGTTCGAGCTGGCGGGTGAGATACGCGACGCCCGCGCGGCTCACCTCCACCGCGTCGATCAACCGGGCGGCCGCCCCCGCGAGCATCAGCGGGTACAGGTTCGGGCCGGCCCCGAACTCCAGGCACCGCCCCGCGCCGCCGGGCGCGAACCGCCGGTAGAACGCGGAGTGGTGGCGGATGACGGCCGCGTCGACGGAGTGCAGCACGCGGTAGTTCTCCGCCAGGTACTGCTGGACCGGCCAGCGGTCCCACGCTGCGTCGTCGTTCCGTACCGGCTCGGGTGCGGCGCACATGGCGGGGGAGGCGGCGTCAGGAACGCGGCCGCAGCGCGAACCGGTCCGCCAGCGCGGCCAGGGTCCCGTTGAGCCGGTCGATGTCGTCGTCGGTGTTGGCCGCGGTGATCTGCAGCCGGACGCCGACCCGGTCGCGCGGCACCAGCGGGTACGGCGCGAGGGTGACGTAGATGCCCTGCTGCCACAGGAACACCGCGACCTCGTCCAGGTCGGCCGCGTCGGCCAGCGGGATCTCGATGATGGGCAGCCCGTCGGTGCTGGGCGTCCCCACGCCCAGCCGGGCGAGCTGGTCCAGGACCCGTGCCGTCTTCCGGTACAGGCCGGCCCGGACGGTGTCGCCGCGGCGGTCGTTGACCTCCAGCCCCGCCAGCGCGGTGGCCAGCGACGCGGTCGGCGAGGGTCCGGAGTACAGGTAGGGGGCGGCCGTCACCTTCAGGCGGTTCTTCAGCGGCGTGGGCAGCGCGAGGAAGGCCAGCAGCGAGGAGTACGCCTTGGAGAACCCCGAGACCAGCACGATGTTGTCGTAGGACTCGCCGAAGTGCCGCACGATGCCGTTGCCGCGGCAGCCGTAGGGGCTGATCTCGTCGGCCGCGCGCTCGCCCAGCACCCCGAAGCCGTGCGCGTCGTCGATGTACAGCAGGGCGCCGCGCTCCCGGCAGACCGCCGCCAGCCGCGGCAGGTCGGGCAGGTTCCCCGTCATGCTGTCCACGCCGTCCAGGCACACCAGCCGGCTCTCCCGGGCCGGCGCCGCGTCCAGCAGCGCCGCGAGTTCCTCGGGCCGGTCGGCGTGGAACCGCTGCACGGTCGCGCCGTGGCCGCGGGCCACGCGGCAGGCGTCGAAGACCGTGCGGTGGGCGTGGGCCTCGACGAACACCTGCCCGCCGTCGGCGAGCAGCGGGATCACCGACGCGTGGATGAGGGTGATCGTCGGGAGCAGCAGGGTGTCCTCGGCGTGCAGCAGCCCGGACAGCCGCTCCTCGATCTCGGGGTAGATCCGCGGGCTGCCGAGCAGCCTGGACCAGCTCGGATGGGTGCCCCAGCGGCGCACCTGCGGCTCGATCGCGGCCATCACCTCGGTGTCGAGGTCCAGGCCGAGGTAGTTGCAGGACGCGAAGTCGATCAGCCATTGGCCGTCGCTGCGGATGTGCCGCCCGCGCACCTCCTCGATGACCGCGTCCGACATGGGACTGGACTCCCGCAGCCGGTCGAGGTCCCGCCACCGTGCGTCGGGTGACGAGCCGTCGCCGGACTCCTGCGCTGCACGCACGTGGACCTCCTCCGCGCCGGGCCCGCTCCCGTCCCGCAGCGAACACAGCGGGACGGCGCCTCCCAGGGCGCCGCCGGGACGCCGCGCCGCCGCGATGCCGTCGATCCGGGGCGCCCGGTGGTCGCGGACGTCCCGCACGAGGTGCTCGCCCTCGTCCGCCGGCATGGGGCGGGCGAACAGGTAGCCCTGTCCGAACCGGCACCCCATGTCCGCAAGCCGGTCCCGCTGCACCGGGTGCTCGATGCCTTCGGCGATGACCTGGAGACCGAGAGTGTCGGCGATGCGAACAATACCCTCGACCAAGGCGACTTGACGCTGATCCGACGCAATGTCCTTGATGAACGACTTGTCCACCTTCAGGAGGTCGACCGGGAACTCCCGCAGATAGCTCAGCGAGGAGAAGCCGGTCCCGAAGTCGTCGATCGCCATCTTCACCCCGAGGTCCTTCAACGTGTCCATCGCGTTGAGGATCTGCTGGTCCCGGTGCATCAGCACGGTCTCGGTCAGCTCCAGTACGAGCGAACCCGGGGCCAGCCCCGAGGAGTCGAGGACGCCGCGCACGTCGTCCACGAACCCGGGGTCGCGGAACTGGTGCGCCGAGACGTTGACGTCGACCTTGAGCGGGTCGGGCCGGGCCAGCACGCGCTGCCAGCGCGCGGCGAGGGCCGCCGCCTGCTGCAGCACCCAGACGCCCAGCGGCCGGATGTGGCCGGTCTCCTCGGCCAGGGTGATGAACCGGTCCGGCGGCAGCAGCCCGTGCCGGTCGTGCCGCCAGCGGACCAGCGCCTCGAAACCGGCCAGCTCGCCGCCGTCGATCTCCACGATCGGCTGGTAGTGCAGCCGCAGGCCGTCCGTCCCGATGACGGTCTCCAGCTCCTCCCGCAGCCCGTGCTGCTCCAGGATCCCGGTCGCCCCGGTGTCCAGGTCCGCCCGGTACCGGCGCCACTGGCGCTTGCCCGCGGCCTTGGCCGCGTACAGGGCCAGGTCCGAGTGGCCGAGCAGCTCGTCCGCGGAGCGGCTGTCGCGGGTCGTCGCGATGCCCACGCTCGCCGAGACGTCGAGGGTGCCGGCCGACAGGCGGAAGGGCCGGGACAGGCGGTGCACCAGCTGCGCCGCCAGCGCCTCGGCCTCCTGCGGGTCCCCGGTCCCCTCCATCAGCACCGCGAACTCGTCGCCGCCGAGCCGGGCGGCGGTGTCGCCGGCCCGCAGCGCGGCGGTCAGCCGGCGCGCCACGGCGATCAGCAGCTCGTCGCCCACGGCGTGCCCGCGGGTGTCGTTGACCACCTTGAAGTCGTCCAGGTCGACGAAGAGCACGCAGGCGAGGCCGGCGTCGCGGGTGGCGCGGACCAGGGCGCGCTCGGTGCGCTCGGCCATCAGCACCCGGTTGGGCAGCCCGGTCAGGGAGTCGTGGAACGCCCGCCGGGTCAGTTCGCGTTCCAGCCGGCGCTGCTCGGTGACGTCCCGCAGGGTCAGCACGAGGCCCTCGACGGTCCGGTCGTTGCGCAGGTTGCTGCAGCGCACCTCCACGTCGACGCGGTCGCCGCCCGGCCGGACGATCTGCCAGTCCTCGCGGCTGTCCGACGACCCCTCCGCGCGCATCCCGGCCAGCGCGTGCAGCGCCCGGCCCCGGACCTCGGGCGCGAGGAACCCGGCCAGCGCCGCGCCCTCCAGCCCCGGCCGGCCGAACACGGCCTCGGCCGACGGGCTGGCGTAGCGCACGGTGTCGTCGTCGAGGATCAGGATGACGTCGGAGGCGTTGTGCACGAGCGTGCGGAAGTACGCCTCGCTGTCGCGGCGCGCCACCTCCTGGCCCAGCGCCACCCGGTGCAGCGCCAACGCGGCCTGGGACGCCAGGACTTCGCACGCCCCCCAGCGTTCGGCCAGCTCCTCGCCGGTGCCGGTCACCACCAGGGCGCCGGCCGGCGGCGGCCCCTCGCCCTTGCCTCCCTGGCCGTCCGCGCGCCCGCTGCCGTCCGTCTCCGGCGCGCGCGTTCCGTCGTGCAGGGCCAGCGGGCACAGCAACACGGCAGGGGCGCCGCCGAGTTGGGCCGCGGCGGCGTGCCCCAGATCGGCGGGCGTCAGGAGCCGGGAGCCGTGCCCGGCCGCCCGGGGCCACCAGTCGCCGGCGGTGGCCCCGTCGTGGTCCAGGGCCCAGCGCCAGGGCCGGGACCGGGTGGCGACCGCCCCCAGCCCGCCGGTGCCCGGCCGCGCCGTCAGCAGCACGGCCTCGTGCCGCCCGCCCGGCGGGAACAGGGCCCGGCCGGCGTCCTCGACCGTCTGCGCGATGTCCTTGACGCCGGCCGCCGAGACCAGGGACGCGGCCGCGGCCTGCAGCCCCCGCTCGGTCGCCAGCGCCTTCACGTGCATCGCGACCAGCCCGGACAGACGGGCCATCACCAGCAGGAAGAGCACGGCCGAGAACAGGGCGATCGCCAGCGCGTCCCCCACCCGCCCGTTCAGTGCCTCGTCCGCCAGCACGGCGGGCGCCAGCAGGGAGACCAGGACCAGGACGACGAGCAGCGAGCGGCGGATGCCCGGCGCGCGGGCCGGCGCGCGCTCGGTCAGCTCCAGCATGGACGGGTGCAGCGCCGACAGGCCCCACGCGGTGAAGAAGACCACCCAGCCGAGGTCCATCGGCGTTCCCACCCGCCACGTCCCCCGCAGCTGCAGCAGCCCGTACATCACGTCGGAGACCAGCAGGCCCGCCGTGCCCAGCGTCAGCAGCCGGATGGAGGGCGACTTCAGCGAACTGGGGGTCAGCAGCCTGGTGAGCATGGCGAGGATGAGGACGTCACCGAGCGGATAGGCGATCGAGATGGCCTTCTGAATCCACGTCATGCCGGCGGCGGTGGTGTTCGGGTTGATCAGCAGGGTCCAGAAGAGCAGCCCCAGGCCGGTGGTGAGGATCATCGCGTCGAGCAGGGCGCCCCGGTCGCGGCCGGTGGCGCGGTACCGGATGAAGCCCATCATGCCGGCCGCGAACAGCGGATACGTCGCCAGGTAGAAGGCGTCGGCCGCCGAGGGGAACGGGTTCTGCTCGCCGAAGAAGCGGTTGAGCACGTTGTACGTCGTGTCCCCCGCGGTGAACGTGAAGTTCGCCGCCGCCAGCATGTACCAGGGCCACGCGTGTGCCGGGCGGTGGGTGCGTATTCCGGTGACGATGGCGGCCGTTGAGCCGAATCCGATGACCGCCCAGGTGCCGATGTGCACCCTGGGGACGGTCAGGTATGCGACGGTCGCCGCCGCCACCACGATGACGTAGACCGCCATCACCCGGTGGACGCGATCCGTCGGGAACCGCATACGGCCAGGTTAAGCCCGGCTCACCCGGAGTGCAGTTCGGCGGCCCCGATCAGGGTGGAGGTGGTCAGCGCGGTGCCGAACCAGTCGGTGGGGCCCGGATCGATGCCGAACTGGCTGCTCAGGCCGACGCCCTTGCCCGCCACCGCGTCGCAGGTCGGGACGATCCGCGTGGCCTGGGCGGTCGAGGTGACGGCCGGGGCCCGGCCGCCGGCCAGGCACGGATCCGCGGTGAGCCCGGTCGGCTTGCCCCCGGCCTGCTCCTGCTGCTGCGCGCTCCGCCACTGCCCCAGCGAGTGGTAGGTGGCCGGCCCCCAGCGGATCTGCCACGTCCCGGCGGAGACGAAGTAGTCGTTGCCCTGGAGCACCACCTGCTGGGGCGTGTAGGCGGAGGCGGCGGAGACGACGGGCGAGCCGTCGGTGATGAGGATGTTGTTGCGCACCGAGACACCGACCGGATGGTTCCGCAGCCGGACGGCCGGACCCTGCTTCGCGCCCGTGCCGGTCATCACCACGGTGTTGTTGTAGATCCGCAGATTGCGGATGTCCGTGCCGTGGACGTCGATGCCGCCGTTCTGCGCCAGCTTCCGGCCGTCGTTGCTGCTGATGTTGAACCGGAAAGTGTCGTCCGCGAAGGCGCCGTTGTCGATGTTGGTGAACGCGTGGTAACCGGGCCCGTCGTTGCCGTAGGCGAGGTTGTACTGCACGGTCGTCGACGACACGTTCTGGTCCAGGCCGAAGCCGCTGCCGTCCACGATGGCGGGCGTGCGGTTGTGGAACGACTGGTTGTGCTCGATCGTCAGCCCGGTCGAGTCGTAGGCCCAGATGCCCACCGGGCCCTCCAGCGCCTGGGGGGCCGACCGCGAGCCGTTGTCGTGCGCCACCGACTGCTCCACCCGGCCGCCCTGGACACCGCCGATGACGATGCCGCTGCCGGTGTTGTGCTTGGTGGACGCCGGGTCGCCCAGGTTGCCGAACGCCTGGACCCCGGAGACCACCACGTTCTGGTGGGAGTACCGGGGATGCTTCACGTCGAACCGGGGGCCGTACGTCAGCAGGCCGTCGTTCGTGTTGTCGTGCACCGACGAGCCGGAGACGCGGACGTTGCTGAACCCCACCGAGTCGTCGGCGCAGCCGACGGACACCCCGATCCAGAACCGGGACACGTCGACGCCCGAGACCACCACGTGGTCCAGCCGTTTCGTGCCCTTCTGGTTGTTGTAGACGAGGATGCCGCTGGGGCTCTTGAGCGTGCGGTCGTTCCCGGTGACGACGAGGTCGTGGATCTCCACCCCGCCGGTGTCGACCACGGTGATCCCGGCCTTGTCGGTGGGGGCCACGGTCGCCCGCCCGGAGCCGTAGGAGCCGATGACCACCGGCTGGCTCGCGCGGCCCGCCTCGCCGTGACCGACCGTGAGGCTGCCGGCGAAGCGGCTGCCGCCCTGGAGCAGCAGGTGGTCGCCGGGCACCAGCTGCTGCCGGTCGGCGCGGGCCAGGGTGCGCCAGGCATGGTTCGTGGAGCGCCCGTCGTTGCCGTCGTCGCCGGACGCGCTGACGTAGTACGTGTGGCCCGGCCGGAAGTGCGGAAGCGAGCTGCAGCCGGCGGCGGCCACCGGGACCAGCAGCGCCAGCAGCGCCGGCGCCGCGAGGCGGACGCGCCGCGGCACGCGGCCGCGGCGCCGGCCCTCCGCCGGGCCGTCGGGACCCGCCATGCGCGGCCCCTTCCGTCAGATTCCGTCGTCGTGCGGCGTCTCCGGCCCTCCGCCGTCCGGCGGCCGGGAACGGAAACCACTCCACCGTATGTCGCAGTCCCTCGCACAGCGTGATCTTGGGACTCCATCCGAGGTGCTCGCGGGCGCGGTCGATGACCGGGCACCGGCGGGTCGGGTCGTCCACGGGGAGCGGCAGCCGGCGGATCCCGGAATCCGTTCCGGTCACCTCGATGACCAGGTGGGCGAGCTCGTCCACGGTCCGCTCGTCCGGGTTGCCGAAGTTGACCGGGCCGGGCTCGTCGGAGTCGAGCATGGCGACGAGACCGCGGACCAGGTCGTCGACGTAGCAGAAGCTGCGGGTCTGGCTGCCGTCGCCGTACACCGTCAGCGGCTCGTTCCCCAGGGCCTGCCGGATGAAGCTGGACACCACCCGGCCGTCGTACGGGCGCATCCGCGGGCCGTACGTGTTGAAGATGCGGACGATCCCGGTGTCGGTGCCCTCGCTGCGGCGGTAGGCCGTGGTGAGCGCCTCGGCGAAGCGCTTGGCCTCGTCGTACACGCTGCGCGGCCCGACGGGGTTCACATGGCCCCAGTCGTCCTCCGGCTGCGGGTGCACCAGCGGGTCCCCGTACACCTCGCTGGTGGAGGCCAGCAGGAAGCGCGCCTGGTAGCGGCCGGCGAGGCGCAGCGCGTTCTCGGTGCCGCGGCTGCCGGCGGCCAGGGTGTGCAGCGGCCGGCTGTGGTAGTCCGGCGGCGAGGCCGGGCTGGCCAGGTGCGCCACCGCGTCGACCGGGCCCGGCACCCGCAGGCTCTCGCTGATGTCGCCCGCGATGAAGCGGAAGCGCGGCTCGTCCCTCAGGCGCCCGAGGTTGCCGGGGCCGCTGGTGGACAGGTCGTCCACGCACCACACCTCGTCGCCGCGGGCGACGAGCGCGTCGCACAGGTGGGATCCCAGGAATCCGGCTCCGCCGGTGACCACCACACGCATGGCTACTCCCCGGGCTGGGGGCGGCCCGGCGCGTGCAGGGACCACCCGGCTTCGCGCCACCGGTCGGCGTCCAGCGCGTGGCGGGCGTCGACGACGGTGGGACGGCGGACCAGCGGGGCCAGCGCTGCCGGGTCGATCGCCCGGTACTACGGCCAGGCCGTCAGATGCAGCACCACGTCGGCGTCCTCGCACGCCTTGGGGACGTCCAGGGTGTACTGCAGCCCGGGCGCCACGCTGCGGGCGTTGTCCAGCGCCTCGGGGTCGTGCACCCGCACGTGCGCGCCGCGGCGCTGGATCGCCTCGGCGACGGCCAGCGCGGGGGAGTCCCGCACGTCGTCGCTGTCCGGTTTGAACGCCGCGCCCAGCACCGCCACGTTGGCGTCGTCGAACGAGCCGCCGACCAGCCGGCCGGCCAGTTCCACGGTCCGCGTGCGCTGCCGGGTGTTGATCTCGTCGACCTCCTCCAGGAAGGCCACGGCCCCGCCCACCCCGAGCTCCTCGGCGCGCGCCACGAAGCCCCGGATGTCCTTGGGGAAGCAGCTGCCGCCGAAGCCCAGGCCCGGCTGGAGGAACCGCGGGCCGATGCGGGAGTCCGCGCCGACCGCCTGGGCCAGCGTCAGCACGTCCGCGCCCGCTGCGTCGCAGACCTCGGCCATCGCGTTGATGAAGGAGATCTTGGTCGCCAGGAAGGAGTTCGACGCGACCTTGACGAGTTCCGCGGTGCTCGGGTCGGTGCGGAAGAACGGGACGCCGACGCGCAGCATCGGCGCGTACAGCTCGCGCAGGACCTGCTCGTCGTGCTCCGACGTCACGCCCACCACGATCCGCTCGGGCGCGGCGGAGTCCTGCACCGCGAAGCCCTCGCGCAGGAACTCGGGGTTCCAGGCGAGCCCGGCCTCCGGTGCCGTCCTGTGCAGCCGTTCGGCCAGCCGGGCCGCGGTGCCCACCGGCACCGTGGACTTGCCGACGATCAGGTCGCCCGGCCCCAGGTGCGGCGCCAGGGCGTCGACCACCACCTCCACGCTGCGTACGTCGGCCGACTTCGAACCCGGCTGCTGCGGGGTGCCCACGCAGACGAAGTGCACCGGGGCGGACCGGGCGGCCGACGCCACATCGGTGGTGAACCGCAGCCGCCCGGAGGCCACCGTGCGCTGCAGGAGTTCCTGCAGCCCCGGTTCGTAGACCGGCGGGGTGCCGCTGCTCAGCGCGGCGATCCGCTCCTCGTCGATGTCGGCGCCGAGGACCTCGTGCCCGAGGTCCGCCATCGTCGCCGCGTGCACGACTCCGACGTATCCGGTGCCGATGACCGTCATCCTCATGGCAGCCTCCCAAGGGTTGCTGTTCGGGGGCGGCGCGCAGGTTCCGGTGCGCCGCCGGTTCGCGGGTCGGGCGGCCGGGTCATGGCCGGTCCGCGTAGCCCGCAGGATTGAGCCGGGTGAAGCGCCATGCGTCCTGGCACATGGCCGCCACGTCCCGGGTGGCCCGCCAGCCCCACGCGCGCGTCGCCGCGGTCGGGTCCGCGACCAGTGCGCTGACGTCGCCGGGGCGGCGGGGCACGATCCGGTAGGGGATCGGGCGGCCGGAGGCCCGCCGGAACGCGGCGAGCAGTTCCAGCACCGAAGTGCCCGAGCCGAGGCCCAGGTTGAAGACCCGCATCCCGGTGCGGTCGGCGAGGTGCTCCAGCGCCAGCCGGTGCGCCTCGGCGACGTCCATGACGTGGATGTAGTCGCGGATCCCGGTGCCGTCGACGGTGGGGTAGTCGCCGCCGAACACGTCCAGCCGGTCCAGCCGGCCGGCCGCCACCTGCGCCATGTACGGCATCACGTTGCCGGGCGCGCCGCGCGGCACCTCGCCCAGCAGGCCGCTGGGGTGCGCGCCGGCCGGGTTGAAGTACCGCAGGGACATCACCGCCCAGCCGTCGTGGCGGCGGCAGACGTCCGCCAGGATCTGCTCGCAGGTCCACTTCGACGCGGCGTAGGGGTTGGTGGGCCGCGCCGGGTCGGCCTCGGTCAGCGGTATCCGGTCCGCCTCGCCGTAGATGGAGCACGACGAGGAGAACACCAGCCGGTGGACGCCGTGCTCCTGCATCACCGACAGCAGGGTCATCGTGCCGCCGACGTTGACGTCGTAGTACTCGACGGGTGTGCGCACGGACTCGGAGATCTCCTTCTTGCCCGCGAAGTGCACGACCACGTCGATCGGGTGGCGGTCGAACACGGCGTTGAGCGCGTGCCGGTCGCGCAGGTCGATCCGGTAGACGGCGCCGAGGCAGCGGCCGGCGACCTTCTCGGTGCGGGCGAACACCTGGGGCGAGCTGTTGGAGTGGTCGTCGACGACGATCACCTCGAAGCCGTGTTCCAGCAGTTCCACGCAGGTGTGGCTGCCGATGAACCCGGCGCCGCCGGTCACCAGCGCGGTGGACAGGGTGCGAGGCATCTGGCGGACCTCCTCGGGGTCGGCGCGGTGCCGCGTCACCAGGTGGTGACGGCGGTCACGTACGTCGGGTAGATGGCGATGGCGAGGGCCAGCGGGAGCAGGGGGACGGCGGACATGAACAGGGGGCGGCTGGCGGTGGCGAACGCGGACTTCAGCGGCGTGCCGGCCGCGCGGGAGGCCTCCCGCACGTGCAGCACGGCCACCGACACGCTGACCACCGAGTACGCCAGGCCGCCGAGGATGCACAGGAACACGTAGCCCACGGACGGCCCGGTCAGCTCGCCGATGATGGCGGCGGCGGACAGCCCCGTCGCGATGACCACGAACGGCAGCACCAGGCGCTTCGACAGCAGTTCGAGTCCGCTGCGGTCCTTGGGCGTCACCTTGAAGTAGATCGGCCGGCGGAAGGTCTCCTGGATGACGGCCCCCAGCACCCCCCAGGCCACGAACGGCCAGCGGGCCATGGCGAACAGCCACAACTCCCAGCTCCAGACCGGCGCGGAAGAGGGCCGCAGCAGCTTCCGGTGCCGCAGCAGGAGCAGCAGGATCACCAGCCAGATCGACATGGCCCAGAAGTGGCCCAGGAAGGCGAGGTAGTTGACGCTCACCCACACCTGCCCGGTGATCGCGGCGGCTGCCGGAAGGGCGATCGCGGCGAGCGCGCCGGCGGCGAGCAGCGGGTAGTACAGCAGCACGATCGTGAAGCGCAGCCGCAACCGGAAACGCAGCCGGTGCATGTGGCGCGGGATCATGCCGAACATCATCGCGACCAGGCTCCGGGACCACTGGTACTCCTGGGTGACCATGTCGTCGAAGGTCATCGGGCCCAGCCCGTGCGCCTCGGCGTCGATCGCGAACGCCCCTTGCCAGCCCGCGGAGTTGAACAGGAAGGTGGTGGTGAAGTCCTCGGCGAGGTCGGGTCCCAGGCCCCCGATGTCGCGCAGCGCGCGGGTGCGCACGCCGTAGTGCGAGCCGATGCACACCGGGGCGAGCCGGTTGGCGTGGCCGAGCTGGAACGGGCCGTGGAACGGCGCCTCGCGGTGCATCCGGCCGCGGGCCGACCACGAGGTGGCGGCGTTGGCGTCGCACATGCTCGGCGCGGCGACGTAGCCGATGGCCGGGTCGGAGAACGGGCGGACGACCTCCCGCAGATACCCCGCGTGCGGCTGGTGGTCGCAGTCCAGCTGGACCACCACGTCGTAGAGCCGGTACCCCCAGTGGTCGTAGAAGTAGGCGAGGTTGCCCTCCTTGCACTTGGTGCGCCGCGGCCACGTCGTGCGGTTGTAGGCCGCGATGCCCTTGCGGCTGGACACCCGCACCCCGTTGCGGGCGCACCACGAGCGGATGTCCTCGCGCGGATCCTCGTCGCACAGCCACACGTCGTAGGAGTAGGGGAAGTCCTGCGCGAGCATCGCCTCCAGCGTCCTGCGGGCCATGGCCCACGGCTCCGAGGGCGCGCGCGTCACCGCGATCGCCAGCCGCAGCCGGGGGATCGGCAGCGAGGACGAGACGCGGGGGAGCCGGGAGACGGCTATCAGGAAGTAACTCGCCTGGCAGGTCAGGTAGAACAGCAGCGCGCTGGTCAGCACCAGTCCCATCCAGCTGACCCGGTGCGCGGGGTTGAGCCACCACTGCCAGAAGTACGCGAAGAAGGCGCCCCAGCCCACCGCCAGCACGGAGATCCACGCCTTGTCACGGTGCGAGAGCGTCGGGACGAAGGTTCCGGGGGCGGCCTTGAGCCTGCGCGGCGGCCGGCCGAAGAGCGGGCCGTGCCGGGTGATCCTGGCGACGTTGCCGTCGGAGATCATGGCCATCCACTGCTCCAGGCCCATGTCCTCCGGTTCGCCGACCAGGGTGTCCGTGCTCCCGTCGTCCGGTGGTTCTGGGGGCGGGCTCCGGTGCGACATGACGCTGCTCCTGGTCGGGTGCCAGGACGTGTACGCGGTCGGTGTGCGTCCTATCCTGACGCGTGAAATTTACGATGTATATGTACATATTGCGACGATTTGTCCGTACAGTCAAAGGGCGGGACCGCGGGCGGTGCGGTCCCCCTCCCCGAAGGGGCGGAGATGGCGCGACGCAAGCGGGACGAGGCGGCCGGCGCGGGCCGCCGCGCCGCCGACCACGGGCGCTACGGCCGGCTGAGCCGGGAGCGCGTGCTGTCCACCGCCCTGGAGCTGGTCGACCGGGAGGGGCTGTCCGCGCTGAGCATGCGCCGCCTCGGATCCGAGCTGGGCGTGGAGGCGATGGCCCTGTACCGGTACGCCGCGGGCAAGGACGCGCTGCTGGACGGCCTGGTCGAGGCGCTCTACCTCGAACTGCGCGAACAGCTCGACGAGGGTGCCGGGGACGGCGCGGATCCGGCGGCGCGGGGCGCCGCCGAGGAGCCCGGATGGCGCAGCGAGCTGCACCGGATCGCGCGGGCGACCTACGGGGTGGCCATGGCGCACCCCGAAGTGGTGCCGCTACTGGCCACCCGCATGCTGGCGGTGCCGCTGGCCCGCCGGGCACCGGCCGTGCTGAGCGCGCAGGAGGACATCCTGCGGCTGCTGGCGGCGGCCGGCCTGGACGAGGACGCGGCCGCCGCCGCGTACCGGGCGGTCAGCGCCTGGCTGCTCGGCTACGTCTTCGCCGACCTGCAGGCGATGGTGGACAACCCCGAGGAACCCGAGGCGGCCTTCCGGCTGGGCCTGTACCGGATGCCCGTCCACGACTTCCCCGAACTGCGCGCGATCACCCCGGCGCTGGCCGAGCGCGGCGGCCCGCAGGGCCTGACCGCCGGCCTGGACGCCGTCCTCGACCAGTGGGTGCCGGGCCCGTCCAGGGGCTGAGGCCGGGGTTCGACGGACGTCCCGGGGCGGGCCTTCGGCGCCGAGGGGTCAGCGGACCTCCAGCTTCCAGATCTGCGGCGCGAGCTTGTTGCACGTCCACTGCTGCACGTTGGCGCCCGGGGCGCCCGACCCGCCGGCCACGTCCAGGCACAGGCCGCTGCCGGTGTTGCGGAACGTCCAGTAGCCGTCGCCCTGGTTCAGGGCCTGCCAGCGCTGCGCCGCCGAGCCGTCGCAGCCCTCCTGGTCGACGTTGGCGCCGGGCGCGGTGCCCGCGCCCGCCACCGCCACGCACAGGCCGGAGTTCTGCCCGGTCAGGGTGAAGTCGCCGGAAGCCGTCCGGGTGAAGCGGAAGTTCTGCGGGCCGAGCCCGTTGCACGTCCACTGCTGGATGTTGCCGCCCACCGCGCGGGAATCGGCCGACACGTCCAGGCAGTTGCCGCTGATGACGTTGATCAGCCGGTAGGTGCTGCCGGAGGCCAGACCCGCCCCCGAGGAGTCCTGGGTGCCCTGCGAGGAGCCGGTGGCGTAGAACGGCCGGCACTGCGTGCCGACGTAGTCGGTCGCGATCTCCAGCAGCTTCGTGCCGTCGGTGCTGGGCAGCAGCGAGGAGCTGTAGTTGGGGCAGTAGCTGGCGTCGGGGGAGGGCACCGCGACCGGCGCGTCGATGGGGAACCAGTTGCCGCCCCCGTTCTCGGTGTTGACCAGGACGGTGCGCCCGCTCGTCGTCGCCAGTGCGCCGTTCGCCTCGCGGAACTGCTGCCCGACGAGCACCAGCCGGCCCGCCGCGGTGCCGTTCGCCAGCCAGGCGACGACGGGCGTGTGCGTGAAGTACTGCCCGGTCTCGGTGGTGATCATCGGGCCGACGTCGGTCGGCGGGCCCCAGTCGGCGCCGTCGGAGGACGTGCGGTAGTGCACGGCGCAGTCGTACTGGTTGCCGGTGCCGCACACCTCGTAGGTCATGTAGGAGCTGCCGTCGGTCCGTTGGACGACCGTGGCCATGCCCGGCCGCAGCGCCTGGGCGGTCGGGGCGACGGTCGGGAAGGCCGGGCCCCAGGCGCGCCCGTCGGAGGAGAACCGCTCCTGCAGGGACTGGCTGTGCGCTGCCGGATCGGTCTCGTCGGAGTAGTGGCAGACCAGGTCGCCCTCGCTGTCCACCGACAGCTCCGGCTCCCACAGCCCGCCGGTGTTGGACGCGGTGGCGCAGGGCGGCAGTTGCGACCAGGAGGAACCGTGGTCCTGGCTCTGCCAGACGTCGAGGGACATCCGGCGGTCGGCCGGGCTCTGGCCGACCGAGGCGGCCCACAGCAGCGTGCCGGCCGGCATGGCGCCGATCTGCCGGGGCAGCTCGAACAGGGTCGAGCAGCACAGCCCGTTGACGGTCGCGGGGTCGTGGATGCCGCCGACCTCCTGGAAGGTCGCGCCGTCGTCGGTGCTCCGGTAGATGACGCCGACGCCGCCGGCCGCGTCGAAGTCCACGACGCTGGCGACCAGTTGGCCGTTGGCCGCGCCGGAGTGGGCCAGCCGCACCACGCGCGGGTACAGGCCCGTGCCTTTGCGCAGGGCGGCGCCGGTGGCGTCCGGATGCACGGTGGCCGACGATGCCGCCGCCGGTGGTGGCGTCCGGCCGCTGGCCGGCCCCGCCGCGGCGAGACCGCCGAGGGACATCAGGACGAGGGCTGCCAGCGCGGCGAGCAGCCGGTGGAGGGATGTGGGGGTACGCATACGGAAGCCTTCCGCGTGGGGGAACGGCGAAGCGGTCTGCGCAGTGGGCGGGGCGCTGTTGCATCGTTGCAAAGGGCGCTGCGTCAGGCATGACAGCACACCGCGGTCGCCCTGTCCATATCCCCCGTGCCAGGCGTGAGCCCGGTGGGGCGGGCGGCCGCCCCCTCCGGCCGACCGCACCTGCGCCGCCGGGTGCTCCCCGCGGCCCGGGTGGCCTGGGCGATCGGGTGACTTGACCGCGAGGCTCCCCGGCCCCCGCCGCGGCGGGCGCCATGCTCGGTGGCTGTCCGAGCACAGCGACCCGACGGCGAGGGCCGGGAGGAGCCAGGTGAAGATCCTTCTTGTGGCGACGGCGTTCAACAGCCTGACCCAGCGCGTGTTCACCGCGCTGCGCGACCGCGGGCACAGCGTCGGCGTCGAGCTGGCCCTCGGCGACCGGCAGTTGCGCGACGCGGTGCGGCGCGACCCGCCGGACCTCGTCATCGCGCCGATGCTCAAGTCCGCCGTCCCGCAGGACATCTGGTCCACCGTCACCTGCCTGATCGTGCACCCCGGTCCGCTCGGCGACCGCGGTCCCTCCTCCCTCGACTGGGCGGTGGACGAGGGGGCCAGACGCTGGGGCGTCACCGTGCTCCAGGCGGAGGCCGAGATGGACGCGGGCCCCGTCTGGGCGTGTGTGCCCTGCCCGCTGGCCGCCCGCGGCAAGAGCGACCTGTACCGCAACGAGATCGCGGACGCCGCGCTGGAGGCGGTGCTGACGGCGGTCACCCGGTTCGCCTCCGGCGACCACCGGCCCCGCTCCCAGGACGACCCCGAACTGCGGTCCGTCGTCCGCACCCGGCCGCCGATGCGGCAGGCCGACCGGCGGATCCGCTGGGACCGCGACCCGACCGACCGCGTCCTGCGGGCACTGCGCGCCGCCGACTCCCAACCCGGCGTCCTGGACGAGCTGCTGGGCGGCGAGTGGTTCCTGCAGGGCGGCCACCGCGCGCACGGCATGGGCGGCGACCCCGGCGAGGTGCTGGCCACCCGCGCGGGCGCGATCTGCCGGGCGACCGTCGACGGCGCCGTGTGGATCCCGCAACTGCGCCCGCGCCGCACCCCGGGCGGCCCGCGGACCTTCTCGCTGCCCGCGGCCACCGCGCTCGGCGACCGGCTGGCCGGCGTGCCGGAGGTCCCCGCGCCGCTGCTCCAGGCGCACGGCCGCCGCGAGTGGAGCGACATCCGCTACCACGAGGTCGGCGCGACGGGCATCCTGTCGTTCTCCTTCCCCGGCGGGGCGATGTCCACCGGCCACTGCCGCCGCCTGCTGGCGGCCTACCGCGCGGCGTGCGCCCGCCCCACCTCGGTGCTGGTGCTCGGCGGCGAGCGGGACTTCTTCTCCAACGGCATCCATCTGAACGTCATCGAGGCCGCACCGGACCCCGGCGAGGAGTCGTGGGCGAACATCAACGCCATCGACGACCTGGTGGAGGCGGTGCTCACCACCACCGACAAGCTGGTGGTCGCCGCGCTGGGCGGCAACGCCGCGGCCGGCGGCGTGATGCTCGCACTGGCCGCCGACGAGGTGTGGTGCAGGGCCGGCGCCGTGCTCAACCCGCACTACCGGCTGATGGGCCTGTACGGCTCGGAGTTCTGGACGTACTCGCTGCCGCGCCGGGTCGGCGACTCCGTCGCCACCGCGCTCACCGAGCAGTCACTCCCGGTGAGTGCCGAGCGTGCGGAGCGGCTCGGACTGGTGGACCGGGTGCTGCCCACGCCCGCGGACGGCTTCGCCCTGCAGACGGTGGAGCTGGCGACGCGCTGGGCGTCCACCGCCGGCGTGCAGGCGCGGATCGCCGAGAAGAAGGGCGCCCGGGAGAAGGCCGAGCAGGCCAAACCCCTCGCGGCCTACCGGGACGAGGAGTTGGCGCGGATGCACGCCATCTTCTTCGACCCGGACCACCCCTACCACGCGCTGCGCCGGGCGTTCGTGCACAAGGAGGTGCCGGCGGCGACCCCGGACCACCTCAGGGCGCTCGCCGGCGCGCGGGGCTGACCGCGGAGCCGTCCGCCGCGGGCCGCCTGGGCAGCACCCGACATCACGGAACGTGACGGGACAGCCCGAGTGGCGGTGTGCCCCTCACCCCGATGGTCGCCTTCGACCGCATCCGGCGGCGCGGCGCACGGTACGCAGGGAGGAGACGCCGTTTTCTGGCGTATGTCGACCACAGCACCCAGGAGGCATCGATGGCTGGTGCGAACTCGGCCACGCAGTCCCGCGCCGCCGGCGGCCCGGATGCCGCGGCCGACGACCAGGACCCGATCCACATCCTCTGGATCAACGCAGGTCTCAGCTGCGACGGCGACTCGGTGTCGCTGACCGCGGCGACCCTGCCGAGCATCGAGGAGATCGCCCTGCAGGGCCTGCCCGGCCTGCCGAAGATCGCGGTGCACTGGCCGCTGATCGACTTCGAGTGCGGCCCCGTGCAGGGCGCCGACGCGTTCATCGAGTGGTTCTTCAAGGCCGAGCGCGGCGAGATCGACCCCTTCGTACTGGTGGTGGAGGGCTCGATCCCCAACGAGGCGATCAAGGCTGAGGGCTACTGGTGCGGTTTCGGCGACAACCCCGAGACCGGCCAGCCGATCACCACCAGCGAGTGGATCGACCGGCTCGCCCCGAAGGCCCTGGCCGTCGTCGCCATCGGCACCTGCGCCACCTACGGCGGCATCCACGCCATGGAGGGCAACCCCACCGGCGCGATGGGCGTGCCCGACTACCTCGGCTGGGACTGGAAGTCCTCGGCGGGCATCCCCATCGTGTGCGTGCCCGGCTGCCCGATCCAGCCCGACAACTTCGCCGAGACCCTGACCTACCTGCTGTACCAGGCGGCGGGCTCGGCGCCGATGATCCCGCTCGACGACAAGCTCCGGCCCACCTGGCTGTTCGGCGCCACCGTGCACGAGGGCTGCGACCGGGCCGGCTACTACGAGCAGGGCGACTTCGCCACCACCTACGACTCGCCCAAGTGCCTGGTGAAGCTGGGCTGCTGGGGCCCGGTGGTGAAGTGCAACGTGCCCAAGCGCGGCTGGATGGACGGCATCGGCGGCTGCCCCAACGTCGGCGGCATCTGCATCGCGTGCACCATGCCCGGCTTCCCCGACAAGTTCATGCCGTTCATGGACGAGCCGCCCGGCGCGAAGGTCTCCAGCACCGCGAGCGGCCTGTACGGAACGGTCATCCGCAGGCTGCGCGGCATCACCGCGAGGACGGTCGACGAGGAGCCCAAGTGGCGCCACACCGGCCGCGAACTGACCACCGGTTACAGCAAGCCCTGGTGACACCCCCACTCCCGTACACATGACGAAGGGCACGGCACTGACGATGGCACCCACCCCCACGGCCGCGGCGGACGGCAGCGGCCTGATGGAGATGTCCTGGGACCCGATCACCCGGATCGTGGGCAGCCTCGGCATCCACACCAAGATCGACTTCAAGCAGAAGCGGGTCGCCGAGTGCTACAGCACCTCGTCGGTGTTCCGCGGCTACAGCGTCTTCATGCGGGGCAAGGACCCGCGCGACGCGCACTTCATCACCAGCCGCATCTGCGGGATCTGCGGGGACAACCACGCCACCTGCTCGGTGTACGCGCAGAACATGGCGTACGGCGTGAAGCCGCCGCACCTGGGCGAGTGGCTGATCAACCTCGGCGAGTCCGCTGAGTACATGTTCGACCACAACATCTTCCAGGAGAACCTGGTCGGGGTCGACTACTGCGAGAAGATGGTCCGCGAGACCAACCCCGGCGTGCTGGAGCAGGCCGAGCGCACCGAGGCCCCGCACGCCGCCGAGCACGGCTACCGCACCATCGCCGACATCATGCGGTCCCTCAACCCGCTGGAGGGCGAGTTCTACCGCGAGGCGCTCCAGGTGAGCCGCTACACGCGGGAGATGTTCTGCCTGATGGAAGGGCGCCATGTGCACCCGTCCACGCTGTACGCCGGCGGCGTCGGCACGGTCGCCTCGGTGCAGCTGCTCACCGACTACCTGACGCGGCTGATGCGGTACGTGGAGTTCATGAAGCGCGTGGTGCCGCTGCACGACGACCTGTTCGACTTCTTCTACCAGGCGCTGCCCGGCTACGAGGAGGTCGGCCGCCGGCGGGTGCTGCTGGGCTGCTGGGGCGCGCTCAACGACCCCGAGCACTGCGACTTCACCTACCGCAACATGACCGACTGGGGACGGAAGATGTTCGTCACCCCGGGCGTCATCGTGGACGGGAAGCTGGTCACCAACGACCTCACGCAGATCAACCTCGGCATCCGCATCCTGCTCGGCAGCTCGTACTACCAGGACTGGGAGGGGCAGGAGCAGTTCGTCACCCACGACCCGCTCGGCAACCCGGTCGACCCGCGCCACCCCTGGAACCAGCACACCATCCCGGCGCCGCAGAAGCGGGACTTCGACGACAAGTACAGCTGGGTGATGTCGCCGCGCTGGTTCGACGGCAAGGACCACCTCGCGCTGGACACCGGTGGCGGCCCGATCGCCCGGCTGTGGTCCACCGCGCTGTCCGGGCTGGTCGACATCGGCTACGTCAAGGCCACTGGCCACAGCGTGGTGATCAACCTGCCGAAGTCGCTGACCAAGCCGGAGACCACCTTCGAGTGGAAGATCCCGCAGTGGAGCAACGCGCTGGAGCGCAACCGCGCCCGCACGTACTTCCAGGCGTACTCGGCCGCCTGCGCCCTGCACTTCACCGAGCAGGCGCTCGCCGAGGTGCGCGCCGGCCGCACCCAGACCTGGGAGAAGTTCGAGGTGCCGGACGAGAGCATCGGCTGCGGCTTCACCGAGGCGGTGCGCGGCGTGCTCTCCCACCACATGGTCATCCGCGACGGCAAGATCGCCAACTACCACCCGTACCCGCCCACTCCGTGGAACGCCAGCGTCCGCGACACCTACGGCACGCCCGGCCCCTACGAGGACGCGGTGCAGAACACCCCGATCTTCGAGGAGAACTCCCCGGAGAACTTCAAGGGCATCGACATCATGCGCGCGGTGCGCAGCTTCGACCCGTGCCTGCCGTGCGGGGTGCACATGTACGTCGGCGGCGGGAAGACCGTGGAGAAGATGCACGTGCCGACCGGCCTGAGCGGCCTGGCCTGATGGCGGCACAGGACGCGCGCCCGGCCCGGCCCGCGGAGGCCACCGCGCGCCGGGTCGAGGAGATCCTCGAACGCCTCGCCGCACACGGCGACCCCGCGGTGGCCCGCACCGCGGAGGACCTCGTCAGTGCCCTGATGGAGTTCTACGGCAGCGGGCTGGCCCGGGTGGTCGCGCTGCTGTCCGGCCGCAGCGGCACGCCGCTGGAGGCCCTGCTGGACGACGAGCTGGCCGCCGGGCTGCTGGTGCTGCACGACCTGCACCCCGACGACCTGGCCGGGCGCGTGCAGCGTGCGCTGCGCGCCGCCGACGCCGCGTCGGCCGAAGTGACGGCGCTGGACGCCGAGTCCGGGCGCTTGCGGCTGCGCGAGGAGGGCGCCGGCGGCTGCGGATGCGGCGCCGGCGCGGCACGCGGGCGGATCGAGGACGCCCTGGCCTGCTTCGCACCGGAGGTCGTGTCCGTCGAGTTCGAGGAGCCCGGGACGGGCGCCCGCGAACCGGTCCTGCTGCAGATCGGCACCCGCCCGCCCGGGACGCGGCCGGCGGACGCCCGGTGAACCCGACCGGCGCCGCGCCCGGCCTGCGCAGGTTCCTCACCCCCCGCACCGACGCCGGAACCGAGTACTGCGAGCTGTGCTCCCTGGAACTCGGCCCCGACCACCGCCATCTCGTCGACGTCGAGCAGCGGTCGCTGGCCTGCGCCTGCCAGGCGTGCGCCGTGCTGTTCGACCGGCCGGGCGCCGGCGGCGGCCGGTTCCGCACCGTGCCGGACCGCTACCTCACCGACCCGGCGTGGCAGGCCGACCCGGTGCGCTGGCAGGCCCTGCAGATCCCCGTCGACATGGCGTTCTTCTTCCGCAACTCCGCGCTGGAACGGCTGGTCGCGCTCTACCCGAGCCCGGCGGGAGCCACCGAGAGCGAGATCCAGCAGGACGCCTGGGACGCGGTGTTCGGCGACTCGCCGCTGGCCCACGAACTGCAGCCCGACGTCGAGGCGTTGCTGGTGCGCCGCACCGAACGCGGCGACACCTGCCACCTGGTGCCGGTGGACGCCGCCTACCAGCTCGTGGGCCGGCTGCGGATGCACTGGCAGGGCTTCGACGGCGGCGCCCTGGTGCACCGCGAAGTCGCCGCGTTCTTCGACGACCTGAACCGCAGGGCGCAGGCGGTCACGGTGACCGCCGGTGAGGGAGGCAACGTTACGTGACCAGCTTCGACTTCGCGTGCACCGGCGTGCGGGCCGACCCCTACGCGGCCGGCCCCACGCTGGTGTTCCGGCTGCGGATCACCGCGCCCGGCGACCAGCCCGTGCACGCCATGGCGCTGCGCTGCCAGATCCGCATCGAACCGGCGCTGCGCCGCTACGGCGACGGGGAGGCCGGCCGGCTCGGCGACCTGTTCGGCGTCCGGTCGCGGTGGGGGAGCACCCTCAACCCGCTGCAGTTCGCCCAGGTCTCCCTGGTCTGCCCCGGGTTCACCGGCGAGACCGAGGTCGACGTGCCGGTGCCCTGCACCTACGACATGGACATCGCCGCGACCAAGTACTTCGAGGCCCTGGAGGAGGGCGCGGCACCGCTGCTGATGCTCTTCTCCGGGATCGCGTTCCGCGGCCCCGGCGGCTTCCAGGTGGAGCCGATCCCCTGGGACAAGGAGGCCCCCGTGCGGCTGCCGGTCGCCGTCTGGCGGGAGATGATGGACCAGCACTTCCCCGGCTGCGGCTGGCTCCGGCTGCCCCGCGACACCATGGAGGCGCTCCGGGAGTTCCGCTCCCGGCACGCGCTGCCGTCCTGGCAGCACACCATGGAGGCGCTGCTCGGCGCCGCAGAGGGCGGTACCGCCCTCCCGGCCGCCCAGACCGCGGTGGAGGTGGTGGCGCCGTGAACCCCGTCGCCCCGCCCGCCCCCGCGCCCTGCTTCGACACCGCCCGCGCGGTCGCCGACGTCGTGCTCTTCGAGGGGTACGTGCTCTACCCCTACCGCGCCTCCGCCGCGAAGAACCGGATGCGCTGGCAGTTCGGCGTGCTCGTGCCCCCTGCCTGGGGCGATCGCAACGGCGAGCACAGCGCCATGCGCACCGAGATCCTGATGGAGCCGCGCGGCGACGCGACCCTGCACGCCGAGGTGCGGTTCCTGCGGGCCCAGCGGCGGACCGTCGAACGCGCCCTGCCCGACGGCGGATTCGAGCCGACCGGGTCGCTGGAGCTGCCCGACCGGGTGCTCGTCCCCTGGGACGAGGGGGTGGTGGAGACCACCGAACTCACCTGCGCCGTCGCCGATCTGCAGGCCGCGGTGGACGGCGGCCTGGCGCTGCCGTTCCGCCGGCCCGCGGGCCAGGACACCGAGGACGTGCGGGACGCCGGCGGCACACTGATCGGCCGGATGGTGCGCCGCCGCGAGCAGGTCGACGGGGTCCTGCGGCTGTCCGCCGCCGAACTGCCCGGCCCCTACCGGGCGTTGCGGCTGACGGCGGTGGTGGAGAACACCGGCGGCTGGCAGCCGGCCGACGGCGGTGCCGCCGACCGCGAGGCGGCGCTGCCGCACGCCCTGGTCTCCGCGCACCTGATGCTGGGGCTGAGCGCGGGCGCCTTCCTGTCCATGACCGATCCGCCGGAATGGGCGCGGGCCGCCGCCGTGGAGTGCCGCAACGAGCAGACCTGGCCCGTGCTGGCTGGCGCCGCGGCCCGCGACGACGTGGCGCTCTCGCTGCCGATCGTCCTGGAGGACCACCCGGACATCGCCCCCGAGAGCCCCGGCGCCCTCTACGACGCCACCGAGATCGACGAGATCCTCGCCCTGCGCACGGCCGCCCTCACCGACCAGGAGAAGCGGGAGGCGCGCGGCACCGACGAGCGCGCCGGCGCCGTCATCGACCTGGCCGACTCGATGCCGCCCGAGGTGCTGGAGCGCCTGCACGGCGCGGTCCGCTCGCTGCGCGAGGTCACCGGCCCGCCGGTCCTCACCACCCCGGACCCGGAAGCCGACCTGGAGGAACTGCTCCGGCCGGACACCCCGTGGTGGGACCCGGCCGCCGACCGCAGCGTCGACCCGGAGCGCGACCGCGTGCCCGTCGACGGCGTCCTGGTCGGCGCCGGCAGCCGCGTCCGGCTGCGCCCGGGCAAGCGCCGCACCGACGCGCAGGACATCTTCCTGCACGGCCGCACCGCCCTCGTCGAGGCGGTCCTGCACGACGTCGACGGCGGGGTGCACCTCGCCGTCACCGTGGACGGCGATCCGGGCGCCGAACTGCGCCGGGCCCAGGGCCGGTTCCTGTACTTCCAGCCCGACGAACTGACCCCGGTGGAGGACGGCGCGTGAACGGCGGCAGCGGAAGCGAAGCCGGCCGCGGCGACGGCGGCGCGCACGGCCCCGGCGGGAACGGCCGTGCGGGAGGCGGCAGTTCGGGATCTCCGCGGCGGGTGCTCGTCGCGGGCCTGGGCAACATCTTCGCCGGCGACGACGGATTCGGCGTCGAGGCCGTGCAACGGCTCGCCCGCCGGCCGCTGCCGCCCGGCGTGGAGACCGCCGACATCGGGGTGCGCGGCGTCCACCTGGCGTACCAGCTGCTCGACGGCTACGAGACCGTGGTGCTGCTCGACGCCACCGCGCGCGGCGGCGCCCCCGGCACCGTCTACCGCATCGACGGCGCGCAGGCCGACCGCCCCGAGGGCGACGTGCTCATCGACGGCCACCGGATGACGCCCGACGCGGTCCTCGCGCTGCTGGACACCCTCAGCGCGGGCACCGGCGGCACCCGCCCCGGGCGCATCACGGTGATCGGCTGCGAGCCCGCCGTCCTGGCGGACGGCATCGGCCTCAGCCCGGCCGTCGCCGCCGCGGTGGACCCGGCCGTGGACGCCGTCCTCGGCCTGCTCCGCGAGGAGCCGGGCGCAGCGGACCTGGCCCCCGCGGGGGCGGACGAGGCGAGGAGGTGATCGTAGTGAAGTACGTGCTCGGTGCCGTCCTGGGCGGACTCGCCGCCGTCGTGGCGACGTCCCTGCCCGACGTCAGGCGCTACCTGAAGATGCGCGCGATGTGACCCGCGGGGCCGCACCGCTGCCGCCGAACGGGCGACGGCGGGAGCGGCCCCGCGGCGTGGCGGGCCGCCTGCCCCACCGGCGGCCCCTGTACTGGACTCGGCCGCGGGACAGCCCTCCGGCGGCCGCGTCAGGGAGTGACCATGCACGAGATGTCCATCGCGCTGGCCGTCGTCGGCCAGGTCGAGGACGCCGCACGCTCCCACGGCCACACCGCCGTCGAGTCGGTGGCGCTGCGGGTCGGGGAGCTGGCCGGAGTGGTGCCCGACGCCCTGCGGTTCTGCTTCGAACTCGCCTGTGAGAACACCGTGCTGGCGGGAGCCACGCTCCTCACCCAGCAGGTGCCGGGACGCGCTTCCTGCGCCCCGTGCGGATCGGACTGGGACACCGGACTGCCCCCGCAGCTGTGCTGCCCGTGCTGCGGGGGTGCCGCAGGCGGCCTGCTGTCCGGCAGGGAACTGGAGATCGCCGAGGTGCGCTGGGCCGACGCCGGTGCCGCCACGGCCTGTCAGGAGGTGTGACGACCATGTGCCGTGCCGCGGACCTGCAGACGGCGGTGCTCGCCAAGAACGACGAGGGGGCCAGGGACCTGCGGGCGCGGATGGCGGCGCGCGGCACGGTCCTGGTCAACCTGATGTCCAGCCCCGGAAGCGGCAAGACCGCGCTGCTGGAGGCCGAGTTGGGGCTGGCGCGCGAGCGCGGCCTGGCGGTGGCCGCGCTGACCGCGGACCTCGCCACCGAGAACGACGCCCGGCGGCTGGCCCGTTCGGGCGTGCCGGTGCGGCAGGTGCTCACCGACGGGCTGTGCCACCTGGAGACCGACATGCTCGGCCGGCACCTCGACGGGTGGCCGGAGCAGGACGTCCGGCTGCTGTTCGTGGAGAACGTCGGCAACCTGGTGTGCCCGGCGTCCTACGACCTCGGCGAGTCGCTGCGGGTGGTGCTGGCCTCCGTCACCGAGGGCGAGGACAAGCCGCTGAAGTACCCCACCGCCTTCGGGCTCGCGCAGCTGGTGGTCGTCACCAAGAACGACATCGCCGAGGCCGTGGAGTTCGACCGCGAGGCGTTCCTCGGCCACGTCCGGCAGGTCAACCCCGGGGTGGAGGTGGTGTTCACCTCCGCGCGCAGCGGCGAGGGGGCCGGGGCGCTGCTCGACCGGGCGCTGGCGGTCGCCGACGGCGCGGCCCCGCACCGGCCGGTGATGGCCACCTCCGCCGTCGCCCTCGTCGAGGACGGGCACGCGCATGCGCACGCCTTCGGCCTCGGGCACGGCCACCCGCACGCCCACGCCCACGCGCATGACGGTCCGCACGCCCCCGACGACGTTCCTGCCGACGCCCCCGCCGACGTGCAGGACGGCGCGCACGGCGGCGCGCCCGCCGCGGCCCGCTGAGACGGCTGCTCCCCGATGACCGCGGAACCCGCCGCGCCCGCAGCACCCGCACCCGCACCCGACGGCTTCGCCTCCGCATCCGCCTCCGCCGGATCCGCGCCCGCGCCCGTCCCCGTGACGCGCCGCAGGGTCACCGTGCGCGGGGTCGTCCAGGGGGTCGGGTTCCGGCCGTATGTGTACGCGCTGGCCGGCGAACTGGGCCTCGGCGGGCAGGTGACCAACACCGGGGAGGGCGTGGTCGCCGAGGTCGAGGGCCCGGCGGAGGCGACCGCGGCCTTCTGCGAGCGGATCGCGGGTGAGGCGCCGCCGCTGGCCGTGGTGCAGTCCGTCGACCACGCGGCGGTCCCGCCGCAGGGCGACACCGCGTTCCGCATCGTGCCGTCCCGGCAGGACGGGCCGCGCCGCACGCTGATCGCACCGGACACCGCGACGTGCGACGCGTGCCTGGCCGAACTGCGCGACCCGGCGGACCGCCGGCACCGGCACCCGTTCATCACCTGCACCCACTGCGGACCGCGGTTCACCATCGTCACCGCGCTGCCCTACGACCGCGCGCACACCACCATGGCCGCGTTCCCGATGTGCCCGCGCTGCGAGCGGGAGTACACCGACCCCGCGGACCGCCGCTTCCACGCCCAGCCGGTCGCCTGCCACGACTGCGGGCCGCGGTTGCGGCTGGTGCTCGGGCGGCCGGCGGACCCGAGGGGCCCGGCCGAGGACCGCGGCGGCGAACCGGTCGCCCGCGCACGGCAGTTGCTGGCCGAGGGCGCGATCCTCGCGGTCAAGGGGCTGGGCGGCTACCACCTGGCCTGCGACGCCGGGAACGAGGACGCGGTGCGCACGCTGCGGCGCCGCAAGGCCCGCGGCGACAAGCCGTTCGCCGTGATGGCCGCCGGCCCCGCCGACGTCGAGCCGCTGGTGCGCCTCGACGCCGCGGAACGCGCGCTGCTCAACGGGATCCGCCGGCCCATCGTGCTGCTGCGCCGCCGGGCCGGCACCGGGGGAGCGGACGGCGCCGGGACCGGAGCCGGCCTGCTCGCCCCCTCGGTGGCTCCCGGCAGCGCCGACCTCGGCGTCATGCTGCCCTACACGCCGCTGCACCACCTGCTGCTCGGGCTGCCGGGCGATCCGCCGGGCCCGAGGCTGCTGGTGATGACCAGCGGCAACCTGGGCGGCGAACCCATCGTCACCCGCGACGACGAGGCGCTGGAGCGGCTCGCGCCGCTCGTCGACGGCTGGCTCACCCACGACCGCCCGATCCACGTCCCGTGCGACGACTCGGTGGTACGGGTCGTCGACGGCCAGGAGCTGCCCGTCCGGCGCTCCCGCGGCCACACGCCGTTCCCGGTGCCGCTGCCCGTCCCGGTGCTCCCGTCGCTCGCGGTCGGCGGCGACCTGAAGAACACCTTCTGCCTCGGCGAGGGGCGCCAGGCGTGGCTGTCCGCGCACGTCGGCGACATGGACGACCTGGCCACGCTCACCGCGTTCGAGCACGCGGAGCGGCACCTGGAGGACATCACCGGCGTCAGGCCGCAGGTCGTGGCCGCCGACCGCCATCCCGGATACCGCTCGGGCCGGCTCGCCGAGCGCCGGCACGGGCCGCGCCTGCGGCGGGTGCAGCACCACCACGCGCACGTCGCCGCGGTGATGGCGGACAACGGCCACGACGGCCGCGCCCCCGTCATCGGGATCGCCTTCGACGGCACCGGCGCGGGCGACGACGGCGCCGTCTGGGGCGGCGAGGTGCTGGTCGCCAACTACGACGGCTACCGGCGCGCCGCCCATCTTCGGTACACGCCGCTGCCGGGCGGCGACGCCGCCGTCCGGCACCCGTACCGGATGGCGCTTGCCCACCTGCGTGCCGCGGGCTTGTCCTGGGATCCGGCGCTGCCCTGCACCGCCGCGTGCCCCGAGGTGGAACGAGCCGTGCTGCAAAGGCAGTTGGACCGCGGACTGCACTGCGTGCCGACGTCCAGCATGGGCCGCCTGTTCGACGCGGTGTCCTCGCTGATCGGCCTGTGCCAGCACGCCACCTACGAGGCGCAGGCCGCGATCGAACTGGAGGCGGCCGCAGCGTCGTTCGACGGAGGGCACCCCGAACGCCCCGGCTACGCCTTCGCGTTCACCCAGGCCGCCGAGGGCGCGGGCGGCCCCGAACCGCTGCTGCTGGACCCGGCGCCGGTGCTGGCGGCCGTCGTCGCCGACCTTGCCGCGGGCCTCGGCACGGACCGCATCGCCGCCGCCTTCCACGCGGCCGTCGCCGGTGCGGTGCGGGCGGTGTGCGGGCAACTGCGCGAACAAACCGGCATCGGCTGCGTCGCGCTGAGCGGCGGGGTGTTCGCCAACGCCCTGCTGTCCTCGGCCTGTTGCCGCGGGCTGCGCGAGGACGGCTTCACGGTGCTGCGCCACCGCCTGGTGCCGCCCAACGACGGCGGGCTCGCCCTCGGCCAGCTCGTCGTGGCGGCGCGGGCTCCGCACCCCGCCGACCGGACCCTTCAACCGCAAGCCTAGAGCGAGGAGAACGGCATGTGCCTGGCGGTGCCCGGCAAGGTCATGGAGATCGAGGAACGCGACGGGACGCGGATGGCGACCGTCGACTTCGGCGGTGTGGTCAAGGACGTGTGCCTGGAGTACCTGCCGGACCTCAAGGTCGGCGAGTACACCATCGTGCACGTCGGCTTCGCGCTGCAGCGGCTCGACGAGGAGTCCGCGCTGCAGAGCCTGGCGCTGTTCCAGAACCTCGGACTCCTGGAGGAGGAGTTCGGCGACCCCTGGGAGCAGGCCGCGGACGCGGCCGCGGAGCCTGCCCCGACCGGCGAGGGGCGGGGGCCCGCCCACCCGCGGACCGCTGAGGAGGCACAACGGTGAAGTACCTCGAGGAGTTCCAGGATCCGGAGCTGGCCCGCAGGCTGCTCGACCGGATCCACGCCACGGTCACCAAGCCGTGGGCGCTGATGGAGGTGTGCGGCGGCCAGACGCACTCCATCATCCGGCACGGCATCGACCAGCTGCTGCCGGACCAGGTGGAACTCATCCACGGGCCCGGCTGCCCGGTCTGCGTCACGCCGCTCGAAGTCATCGACAAGGCACTGGAGATCGCCTCCCGGCCCGGCGTCATCTTCTGCTCGTTCGGCGACATGCTGCGGGTGCCCGGCACCGGCCGCGACCTGTTCCAGGTCCGCGGCGAGGGCGGTGACGTGCGGGTGGTGTACTCCCCGCTGGACGCCCTGCGGATCGCGCAGCAGAACCCGGACTCCGAAGTCGTCTTCTTCGGCATCGGCTTCGAGACCACCGCGCCGCCCAACGCCATGACCGTCCACCAGGCCAAGCGGCTCGGCATCCGCAACTTCAGCCTGCTGGTGTCCCATGTGCGGGTCCCCCCGGCCATCGAGGCCATCATGGGCTCCCCGGACTGCCGGGTGGACGCCTTCCTCGCCGCCGGGCACGTGTGCAGCGTGATGGGGACCGGCGAGTACCCCGAACTCGCCGACCGCTTCCGTGTGCCGATCGTCGTCACCGGGTTCGAGCCGCTGGACATCCTGGAGGGCGTGCGCCGGTCGGTCACCCAGCTGGAACGCGGCGAGCACACCGTCGAGAACGCGTACAGCCGGGCGGTGCGGCCCGAGGGCAACCCGGCCGCGAAGGCGATGCTCGACGACATCTTCGAGGTGACCGACCGCGCCTGGCGCGGCATCGGCGTGATCCCGCGCAGCGGCTGGCGACTGGCCTCCCGCTACCGGGACTTCGACGCCGAGCACCGCTTCTCGGTGGAGGGCATCGCCACCCTGGAGCCGGCCGAGTGCCGCAGCGGCGAGGTCCTGCAGGGCCTGCTCAAGCCGCACCAGTGCGAGGCGTTCGGCACCACGTGCACGCCGCGGACCCCGCTCGGGGCGACCATGGTCTCCAGCGAAGGGGCCTGCGCCGCCTACTACCTGTACCGCCGGCTCGGCGGCACCCCCGCACCCGTGGAGGCGACTCCCGTTGGCTGACATCACCGGCATCCCGGCCTCCGGCACCGGCTCCGGTACGGGCACCGGCACGTCCGCGGGCCCCGTGCCCGCGCAGACGACCGCGCCCGCCCCGGACTTCTCCGGCTGGACCTGCCCCGCGCCGCTGCGCGACCTGCCCCGGATCGTCATGGGGCACGGCGGCGGCGGGGCGCTGAGCGCCGAACTCGTCGAGCACGTCTTCGCACCGGCCTTCGGCGGCCCGGTGCTCGCCGGGCTCGGCGACTCCGCCCGCCTCGAACTCGGCGGCGCGCGGCTGGCGTTCAGCACCGACTCGTACGTGGTGCGGCCGCTGTTCTTCCCCGGCGGCAGCATCGGCGACCTGGCGGTCAACGGCACCGTCAACGACCTGGCGATGAGCGGGGCGCGGGCCGCGTACCTGTCCTGCGGCTTCATCCTGGAGGAGGGGGTGTCCGTGGCCGTGGTGGCCGAGGTCGCCCGCGCCCTGGGGGCGGCCGCCCGCACCGCCGGCGTCGAGGTGGCGACCGGCGACACCAAGGTCGTCGAGTCCGGCCACGGCGACGGCATCTACGTCAACACCGCCGGCATCGGCCTGATCCCCAACGGCGTGGACATCCGGCCGCAGCGCGCGGTGCCCGGCGACGTGGTGATCGTCAGCGGGCCCGTCGGGCAGCACGGGGTGGCCATCATGAGCGTGCGCGAGGGGCTGGAGTTCGGCGTCGAGATCCAGAGCGACTGCGCCGCGCTCGGCGGCCTGGTGCAGGCGATGCTCGACGTGACCCCGGACGTGCACGTCCTGCGGGACCCCACGCGCGGCGGCCTCGCCGCGGCGCTGAACGAGATCGCGGACGCGGCCTCGGTGGGCGTCGTCGTGCACGAGAACCGGGTGCCGGTGCCGCCCGAAGTGGCCAACGCCTGCGCGGTACTGGGCCTCGACCCGTTGTACGTGGCCAACGAGGGCAAGCTGGTGGCGTTCGTGCCCCGGCAGGACGCCGACGCGGTGCTGGCCGCCATGCGCGCCCACCCGCTGGGCGCCCAGGCGGCGGTCGTCGGGGAGTGCGTCGCGGACCACCCCGGCATGGTGGTGGCGCGCACGGCACTCGGCGGCACCCGCGTCGTCGACCTCCCGCTCGGGGAGCAACTGCCGCGGATCTGCTGACCGGGACGCCGCGGCCGGGTCGTCGCGGCCGGGGCGTCGCGCGGGCGGTGCCCGCCTGCGACGGCCCGGCCGCGCCGCGCTCACCCGGCCGTTTCGCCCGTCAAGCGGCGGGCGGTCACCGTGATCGCCTCGCGCTCGTGCTCGGGGGTGTGGAAGCCGTGTCCTGCGCCGGTGACCGCGTGGAACTCCCAGTGCGGGAGGGCCTCCGCGGCCTGCCGGGCGATGTCGAACGAGACCAGCGTGTCGCGGTCCCCGTGCAGCACCAGCGCCGGCGGGCCCGCCGCGGCGTAGCCGTCGAGCGGCCGGCAGCGCGCCATCTCGGCGAACAGCACCCGGCCGAGGGCGAAGCGGCCGTCGAGCAGCAACTGCCCGTCGCGCGCCAGCTCCGCCATCGGCTCGGGGCCGAAGTTGGCCAGGCCCCAGGGCAGTTCGGGTTCCAGGAAGGTGCGGCGCAGGTCCAGCACCGGGTTCCACAGCACCAGATGGCGCAGCCGCGGGCCCAGCCAGGGCATCGACAGGCCGGTGGACACGGCCCCGAAGCTCGCCGCCACCACCGACAGCGGACCGGGGAACTCCCGCTCCGCGTGGCCGGCGACGGCCTCCAGGTCGAGCATCTCGCCGGCGATCGTGATGCCCTGCGGGCCGCCGCCGCTCTCCCCGTGCCCGCGGAAGCTGAACCGGACGGTGGTCAGGCCCAGTTCGGCGAGGCGCTGGGCGAGCCGGACGAAGGCGCCGCCCTCGTCCATGGTGGCCGAGATGCCGTGCACGAGGAGCACCGTGCCCCGGGAGCCGTCCGCGGGGAAGCCGGGTGCCGGGCGGTGCACCACGGCGTCGAGCACGACGCCGTCCGGTGCGGTCACCTGGACCCGCCGCACGTCCCACGCGTCCGGAACGGGCCGGCCGTTCTGCCTGTCGTGCGCCTCGTGCACGTGCATCTCGCCGTTCACAGGTGCTCATCGCCTCCTCGGGTGTCGGGGGAACGGTAGGGGATCCGGGGACGGCTCACGGCGTCCAGCGGTACAGCAGGACCTTGTTGAGCAGGTCGTCCTCGACCTGGACCAGGTAGTCCCCGTTGGAGCGGCGGGTCGCGGTGAGCCCGTACGGGATGTCGACCCAGCCGGTGCGGTCCACGCCGCCGACGTTCGCGCCCGGCTGCCAGGTGCCCACCGGGCTGGCGTCGGCCGCCTTCCACACCCACACCTGCCCGCGGGTCGCGATGCCGCAGGCGAAGATGTAGTCGCCCGCGTAGTCCATCGTCACCATGGTCACCACGGGGTTCGCGGCGGTGTCCCAGGGCAGCACCAGCGTCCAGGTGGGCGTGCGGTTGCCGGTGCTCCACTTGTCGTAGCGCACCAGGACCTTGCCGCACTCCTTCCAGTGGGCGTTGTCGAAGAGCTGGTCCGGGGTGTACCCGGACATGTACATCACGTCGGTGTTCACGTCGTAGTGCAGCCGGCGGACGACGTTGAAGGGAGCCGGCAGCGGGATGCTCTGCCGGCTGGCGTAGGTGTAGATCGGGTTGCCCTGCGCGTCGAAGCCCTGAAGGGGGTAGTAGCGCAGGTCGCGGTCGCCGCCCTCCCAGATGTTGCCGTTGTCGTCGACGAACCACACCCAGCAGTTGCTGGGGGAGTTGAGGCCGGTGCCGGTCTGGAGGTACTCGCCTGCCTCGAAGGCGCCGTTGCCGCTGATGTCGCGCCAGATCCACTCGCCGGTGGCAGGCTGGTTCGGCGGCCACGTGGGGTCGTCACCGTTCCAGTGCGCCTTGAAGATCGCCCCGGACGGCTTGGCGATCTCGCCCTGGAAGCGGTAGATCAGCATGTGGGAGCAGTACATGCCGGTGACGAACATGTACAGCTGGCCGTTCAGCCGCCGCAGGAACGGCGATGCGGCATGGTGCTGATGGCCCGTCAGGAACAGCCGCGCGTCCTGCGGGTAGGCGACGGAGTCCAGGGTGTAGCTGCGCCAGGTCGCGTCGGTGCCGGGCGCCCGCGTGTAGTTCATGCTGTAGTGGCACTGCTTGGTGTAGACCTCGATCCCGTCGGCGGTCGGGTCGAAGTCGCCGGCGTCGACGAAGGCGCTGCCCTGGAGCTGCCAGACCACCGTTCCCGCGGAGTTGAACTTCCGCAGCCAGGTGCCGAACTCGAACATCGCGAGGTAGACGTTGCCCGCGGAGTCGCCGCCGACGCCGACGATGCCGAAGAACTTGTCCGAGGTGACCCGGCCCGGCGTCCCCGCCCCGATGCCGCCGGCCTGGCCGAGGCTGCGGGCCAGCGAGGGCGTCCCGGACAGGTTGGTGTACGTGTGCACCTGGCGCAGCGGGCCGTTGTCGCCGACCAGCAGGTCCCCGTGCACGTCGATCGCCAGCGAGGTGGGGATCCAGGCGGAGGACGGGCCGCTGATCGTCCCGCCCAACTGCGTACCGGTGTTGGAGAAGTGCAGGATCTGTGCCGGACGCGACGTGTTGACGTGCCAGAAGTGCCCGTCGTTGGTGTCCCGGGTGACGTTCGCGACGACCCAGATGTCGCCGTTCGCGGCGATCGCCACCGAGCCGGGCTGGTTGACGCTCCAGCTGCGCACCAGGGCGCCGGTGGCCGCGTCGAAGATCTTGACCTGGTTGGCCGACCGGTTGGTGGCCACCACCTGGGTCGCCGAGGCCGCGGCGGCGGCCGGCGGGCTGCCGACCGCGAAGGTCAGCGAGGTGGCGGTGCCGTCCCGGTTGTAGCGGGTCAGGCCGTTGCCGACGCTGAGGTAGACGTAGGAGTCGTTGACCGCCACCGCGTCGCCGTTGGCGCCGCGGCAGTTGCCGATCATGTGGCCGTCCTTGTAGATACCGGCGTAGTTGCCGGCCTCGTCCCAGAAGCTGACGGTGTAGACGGTGCCGTCGGACGCGACGGCGATGTTGAAGACGAAGTCCTGCACCCACTCGGTGGCACCCGAGAAGGTGTTCCCGGTCCAGGAGGTGACGACGTTCGTCAGGGTGTTGGTCGGGGTGACCATCGGCGTCATGGCCGCGGGAGCGGCCGCGCCGGCCGTGGTGGCGGACGCGCCTGTGCTGCCCGCCGCCGCGGCGCGGGCCGTCGCGGTGCCCGCCGCCGGGATCGCCAGGGCGGCGCCGGCGACGATCGCCGCGTTGCGGCCGTGGGTGAGCATCCGGCGGCGGCTCATGGAGCGGTCGGGGGACGTGGACTCGGGCGTGGAGGACGACGGTGCGGGTTCCTGCTCGCTCATATCAGGGGTCCTTCGTCATGGGCCGGCCGCTGAGGGCCTGCCGAGCCGAGCGAGTGTCCGTTCACTTGACGGCGGTAAAGCTAGAACCGGTCCTGAGCCGCGTCAATGCCTGGAACCACTTTCGCTGTGACCGTCGAAGCTCGGCGGTCCTCATCCTCTGTCACGTGAGCGCTCACCAACCGGCCAAGGCGGCGTCCCCAGGGGTGCGGGCGGAGCCGCGGGGCAGCGCCGTCTCAGTCGGTGAAGTAGTCGGGGTACTGCTCCCGCAGCGCGGGGGCGTAGCGGCGCACCCGGCCGATGTGCGCGCGGAGGATCTGCTGCCCGCCCTCGACGTCGCCGGCCTCCAGCGCGTCGACGATCGCCGTGTGCTCCTCGATCAGGTCCCCCACGCTGCCGATGTCGGGCTGGGCGAGCCGGCGCAACCGGTCGAGCTGGACCTTCATCGGCTGCATGACGGTCCAGGCGCCGTGGTAGCCGCTGATCACGAAGATCTGCTCGTGCAGGGCCTCGTCGGCGTCGAAGAAGCCGGCGAGGTCCTCCTCGGCCCGGTAGCGGTCCTGCTCGGCCAGCAGCGCCCGGCACGCGCCCACGCCGCGGTCGGCCTTGCCGCACGCGACGGCGAAGGCCGAGACCTCCAGGCTCTCCCGGACGAACCGCGCTTCCTCGACGTCGCGCAGGCTGATGCGGCCCACGGTGGTGCCGACCTGCGGGATGACGGAGACCAGCCCGCTGTCCACCAGACGCGCGATCGCCTCGCGCAGCGGCGTCCTGCTCACCTGGAGCCGGGCGGACAGATCGGTCTCGGACAGCGAGGCCCCCGGCGGGATCCGCAGGGTCCGGATCGCCGACATCAGCTCGTCGTGGACCCGGTCGGACGTGCGGACGCGACCGCGCGTGATGGGCCGGAGCGACCCGGCATCACGCTGGGTGCCCGCTGGGGTGCTGCTCACCGATCATTCCCTTGCATAGGCGCATGCCGGACTTCCGGCAGGGCCAGGATAGGTGCCACCGTGCGCGACCGGTTCCGGACGAGGGGGCGCGGGAGAGGATGCGTCCTCGCCCGCGCCCCGCCGCCCTGCGGGTCGGCCGTCAGCCGTGCTCACCGCGGGTGCTCATCGTCCAGTTGTCGAAGTCGTACACGACCGCCTGGTCGTCGACCCTGGCGATGAACCGGGAGCCCTGCTGGTCCTGCTGGAGCCACGGCGTGTCGAACAGCTTGAACCCGTCGTAGTTGATGGGCTTGCCGTTCACCAGGTGGGTCGCACCGGGCGCCTGGGTCGGGTCGTCGAAGGTGATGTCCAGGTCGTCGCCGGTCAGGCTGTGGTACACCAGCCGCGGGTCGGCGTCGTCGACGTGGCTGGTGTCCAGCCGGGTCTTGGTGGTCAGCGCCGTCGCGAAGGCGTCGAGGCTGGCGTACTTGGAGGTGTCCCCGGTCTCCAGCACCCACCCGTTGCGGTCGGCCTGGCTGCGCAGGATGTCGTAGCTGTAGCTCGGGGTCGTCGTCGGGTGGATCTGGGTGGTGGTCTTCACCTTGTTCGACGGGTCGTTGGGCGTCTGGTGGTACCAGGTCGCCGGCTTCGCCATCTTGAACGCGAAGTACATGGTGCCGGTGTCCACGACCGTCCAGCCGTCCACCTGGCGGCGTTCCTTGATCGAGCCGGTGTCCGGGAACATCGCGTTGACGTAGTTCTCGGTCTGGTTGCCGTCGGACTTGAAGACGCCCACGGCCGTCGGGCCGTCCTGCATCACCCGGTGCTCGGCCGGCTGGTCGTAGTTGCCGACCGGCGCGTTGCCCTGATCGACCGACACCCGGAACAGCGGGTTCGCCGCGTCCGACTGCCAGCGCAGGTCAAGCGGCTGGTCCTCGATCCAGTTGTCGACCCTGCGGTACTGCACCTCGGTGCCCAGACCCCAGGTCGGCCGCACGTAGGTGGTGCGGTAGACGTCCATGGCGTTGCCGCTGGAGTTCTGCATGTTCGTCTTGAACGAGGTGTAGGACTTGTTGGTCATCTGGCCGATCTTCACCGCGAGGGCCGGCGGCGTGTAGGTCGTGCCGGACCAGGCGAGCAGGCCGACGTACTCCAGGTCGGGGCGGTACGCCGAGGGCGCCGGGTTGTCCGACTCGCCCACGCCCTGCTGCGCGCGGTGCTCACCGAAGTACGTCCAGGCGAGTGAGGTGTGGTCCGCGGGCCGCCACGTCGGGTCGTTGACCGACGACAGGTCGCCCTTGGCCCGGCTCTCGGACGAGATCATGTAGCCGTTGTCCCAGTCGTTGGCCCACTCGAACCACATGACGTCCATGGCCATCTTGACCTCGTTGCGCAACTGCGGGTCGTTCGACCACTGGTAGAGCGCGTTGAGGCCGAAGTACGTCATGATCGTGTACTCGGGGCTCTCGTACTCGGCCCAGCCGCCGTGGACCGCCTTCTGCACCATCTCCTCGATGTTGGCCTTGCTCGCGGCCATCAGCGCCGCGCCGGAGGTGCCGTTGGTGTCGGCCACGTCGGGGAGGTACTGGCCGACCAGGTAGCCGGTGACGTAGGTGCTCATCCGCAGGTTCTCGGTCTGCGGCAGCTTCTTGTAGCTGTACTGGCCGAAGTAGTGGCGCACGTCCTGGAGCATCGCGGGGCTGAACTGGTCGCCGGCCATGAGGTAGGCGTACATCCGCGACAGCCACTTGTACTGCTCGTAGTCGTAGCCCTGGTAGAGCTTGTCGAGCTTGCCGAGGTTCGTCGCGACGTCCTGGTGGTCCACCAGCTGCGCGGTGTACTCGGCGATGTTGATCGGGCCCTCCTCCTCCTTCATCGCCTTGGTCTTGTCCCACAGCCACTGCGACCGCGTCTGCTGGGTGCCGGGGAAGGGGGCGGGGGCGGACGGCACGTAGGGGGCGGTCGAGACGTGCAGCGGGGCGCTCATCGGGCTGACGTTGCCGAACGCGTCCTTGGCCCGCACCGTGAAGTCGTAGGCGGTGCCCGGCACCAGCCCGGTGACCACGGCCTGGGTGGTGGAGCCGCTGACGGACTGGACGAGGTAGCCGTCGCGGTAGACGTCGTAGCCGGTCACGCCGGTGTCGTCGGTGGACGGGCTCCACACCAGCGGCACGCTGTCCTGGGACGGCTTGCCGGCCGTCAGGTTCGCAGGCGTGGACGGCGGGGTGGTGTCGTTGATCGCACCGGCGTCGTACACCCCGAGGTTGTCGACGGTGATCGCCTCGTCGGTGCCGCCGGTGTCGACGCGCACCTGGAAGCCGAGCTCGACGGAGGTCACCAGCCGCTTGCCGCCGTTGGGCACGATGGTGAAGCGGTACTGGGGGATGTCGCTGTCGTCGACCGGCTGGAGCGCGCCGGAGGTGTCCTTGTACGCGGCGGTGCCGGTGAGGCTCACCGACGGGACCGGGAAGCGCGGCACCATGACGTTGTCGAAGTTGCCGAACTGGATCTGCGCGTAGATGTCCTTGGCGACCGGCTTGTCGCTGGCCGCGCTGCGCCTGAGGTCGAACTTCAGCACGAACTGCTCGGCGGGGCTGCCCACCGGCAGGCTGTAGACGGCGTTGATCCGGTCCTTCAGCGAGCCGGTGGAGAAGCGGTGGTAGAAGTAGCTGGCGAGGGCGGCCCCCTGGGAGGCGTCCCGCAGTTCGAGGGCGTTGTTGCCGCCCACGTCCACGATCTGCTGGGTACCGCCGGTGGTGGTGCTGCCCTGGGTCAGGGGGCTGGTGCCGCTGTCCATCGTGGTGTCCATGTCCGCCGCGAGCAGGTTGACGGGCGTGTCGTCGGCGGCGACGGCACCCTGGGACGGTGCCGCGAGAAGCACGGTGACGCACAACGACGCCACGGCTCCGTACAGGACTCTCATCGAGCATCCTTTCGTTGACACTGGCTGACTACTTGACGGCCCCTGCGACCAGGCCCTTGCTCCAGAACGACTGCAGCGACACGAACATGGCGACGACCGGCACGACCGACAGCATCGCCCCGGTGACGACCGTGGCGTACCCGATGGGGTAGCCCTGCATTTCGCGCCAGCCGACGAGACCCACGGTCACGGGCTGCAGACGGCTGTTGGCGAGCATGAGCGAGGGGAGAAGGAAGTTGGTCCAGATCGCGACGAACTGGAACAGGAAGACGGTGACCATGGCGGGGGCCATGATCCTCATCCCCATGGCGAAGATGCGCAGTTCACCCGCACCGTCGATGCGGCCGGCCTCGATCAGCGCGTCCGGTATCGAGGACGCGGCGTAGATCCGGCTGAGGTACACGCCGAACGGGCTGACGATGCTCGGGATGAACACCGACCAGAAGGTGTTGACCACCCCGGTGTGGCTGAACAGCAGGTACAGCGGGACGGCGAGCACCGGCGCGGGCAGCAGCACCGCGGCGAGCACGGTGCCGAACACCGCCTCGCGGCCGGGGAAGGGGAGCTTCGCCAGCGCGTAGCCGCACATCGCGGCCAGCAGCGTGGAGACGACGCCGCCGCCCACGGCGTACAGCAGCGAGTTGAGCAGCCACCGCGAGTAGATGCCGCCCTGGGCCTTGAACAGCGTCTGCACGTTGTCCCAGAGGGCGAAGTGGTGGCCGAACCAGAAGCCGCTGCCGGAGAACAGCTCCCCGCTGCCCTTGGTGGCGGACACGATCAGCCACCACACCGGGAGCAGGAAGTAGAGGGCGAAGAGCGTCATGACGGCCAGCACGAACAGCCGGGACGTGGGGTTCACGTGCGTCAGCGGGCTGCCCTTCGAGCGCCGCGGTGGCGGCGGCGCGGGCCTGGCCGTGGTGGTGCGCGCGGGCGGGTGCATCGTGCTGGTCATGAGTCGGTCCTCTTGGCCGACGCGCGGAAGACGGCGACCGACAGCACGCAGATCAGCGCACCGAGCACCACCGACTGCGTCGCCGCGTAGTTGAAGTTGTTCGAGGACACCGACCGCAGCGTGGCCATGATCGGTGTGTAGGTCGACGACAGGTTCGGTGCCACCGACTTCATGGTGGCCGGCTCGTTGTAGAGCTGGAACGTGCCGATGATCGAGAACACCAGGGTCATCAGCAGGGCCGGGCGGATCTGCGGGACCTTGACGAGCAGCGCGGCCCGCCACCCGGTGCAGCCGTCCAGCGCGGCGGCCTCCATGGTCTCCTGCGGGATGGCCTGCAGGGCCGCGTACATCAGGATCGTGTTGTAGCCGGTCCAGGCCCAGGTGAGGATGTTCGCGATGGAGAAGGGCAGGGCCGCGTCGCTGACGAAACTGGCGTGGATGCCGGCCGAGTCGAGCAGCCGGGTGACCGGGCTCAGCGACGGCGCGTACAGGAACGACCAGACCAGACCCGCGATCACGCCGGGCAGCCCGTACGGGACGAAGTAGGCGACCCGGAACAGCCGGCCGCCCCTGACGGCCGGCGAGTCGAGCATCAGGGCGAGCGCCAGCGCGACGACGAGCATCAGCGGCACCTGGATCACGCCGATGAAGGCCACCCGCCCCAGCGAGTTGAGGAAGTCCGTGTCGTGGAACACCTGGACGTAGTTGTCGAAGCCGGCGAAGACCGTCCGCGACCCGGTGAGCCCGAGACCGGACCGCTTCACGGCGAAGAA
The DNA here is from genome assembly GCF_044333795.1 of Streptomyces sp. NPDC020917. Taxonomy (NCBI): domain Bacteria; kingdom Bacillati; phylum Actinomycetota; class Actinomycetes; order Kitasatosporales; family Streptomycetaceae; genus Streptomyces; species Streptomyces sp. NPDC020917. Next base: position 181,906 of record NZ_JBIRRR010000019.1, read on the forward strand.
GCTCTGCTCCAGGGAGTATCCGGTGGGGATCAGGTAGACGCAGACGAAGAGCAGGAGGAAGGGCAGGACGAAGGGCGCGGCTCGGCGGAGTTCGCGAAGTCGGCGCCGGCGGTTCGTCACGGCGGACGTCACGGAGGACACGGTCACCTTCTCTGAGGAGGAACGGGTGCGGGGGAGCGGTGCGGGGGAGCGGGGGGCCGCGGTCCCGCGGCCCCCCGCGGGGACGGCTAACTCACCGAGAAGCCCTGGGACTTCAGGGCCGTGACGGTGCTCTTCTGGGCGCCGTCGAGGGCGTCCTGGTACGACCCCTTCTTCGTGTGGATCCTGCCGAGCCCGTCACCGAGCGACGTCGCCGAGGTCGACATGATCGGACCCCACACCCAGCCGTCGTTCACCTTGGCCGACTCGGTGCGGAACAGCTGGTAGATGCGCTGGCCGCCGTAGTAGGCCTGCGGGGCGTCGAGCGCGGAGTTGGCCAGCCCGGACTTGGACGCGGGCAGGATGGCCGCCGACGCGATCAGGTTCGACACGGAGTCGCTGTTCGTCGACATCCACGTGGCGAACTCGGTCGCCTCCTTGGGGTGCGCGCAGTCCTTCATCACGGCCGTGGCCGATCCGCCGGAGTTGCCGACCGCGTCGGAACCGGCCCAGCGCGGCATGGGCGCGACGCCCCACTTGCCGGTGGAACCGGCCGCGTTGTCGCGGATCAGGGACGCCGACCAGACCGGACCGACCTCTGCCCAGACCGTTCCCTTGCTCCACGCCGAGTACAGCGACGCGTCGAAGGCCGGGTACGAGGTGAGCAGCCCCTTGTCGTAGAGGCCCTGCCAGTAGTCGCCGACCTTGCGGTTGGCGGGGCTGTCGAAGGACACCGACCAGGAGTCGCCCTTCACCCCGAACCACGGGGCGCCGCCCTGCCAGGCGAACCCGGCGTACAGGTAGGCGTCGGTGGGCAGGTTCATGATCCGCGAGGACGGGTCCGCCGCCTTCACAGCGGCCGCGGCGGCCGCGAACTCGTCCCAGGTCTTCGGCACCGCGATGTGGGCCTTGGTGAACAGGTCGGTCCGGTAGAACATCGCCATCGGTGCGGTGTCCACGGGCACGCCGTAGGCCTTGCCGTCGACGCCGACGTTGTTCCACACCCAGTTGGGGAACTCCGCGCGGTCCTTCTCGACGTACTTGCTGACGTCCTGGAGGACGCCCGCCGCCAGGAAGCTGGAGAACGTCTCGTACCCGACCTGTGCCAGGCAGGGGGCGTTGCCGGCCTTGGCGGCCGTGAGCATCTTGTCGTAGCCCCCGGCGCCGCCGTTGGTGACGGCCTCGTACTTCACGTGGATGTCCGGGTGCGTCTTGTTCCAGAGGGCCACGGACTTGTCGTAGCCGGCGGCCCAGCCCCAGAAGGTGATGTCGGCCGGGCCCTTGGATTCAGCTGTCGGGCTGCTGCTACTGCTGCACCCGCTCAGCATGATGGTGGTGGCAGCGAGGATCGCTGCGGCAGTGAGCCTCGCCCTGCGCTTGATCATGACGTCCCCTCGGTTTGCTCTTACAGCGCGGTGCGCTTGTGCTGCCCGGCCGATGGCGGGGAATACTTGCATACAAGTACGCTGGCATGCAAGGATTCTGACATGAACGCTCCCCGACCAGCGCGCATGCCGGATCAGGCGCCCCGCGGACCCGCCGGAGTGCTGTCGCCGATCAGCCGGGACGGCCGGCGGACCCGGACCTCCGACCTCGTCCACGACGAACTGGTGTCCGCCATCCGCACCCTGCACCTGGCGCCGGGCTCCTCCCTGTCCGAGACGGAGATCGCCGAGCGCCTCCACGTCAGCCGGACGCCGGTGCGCGAGGCGATCGCCCGGCTCGCGGACGCCGGCCTCGTCCACGTCGTGCCGCAGGTCGGCACCAGGGTCGGGCTGATCCGCCTGTGGGACGTGGAGGAGGCACGCTTCGTCCGCGAGAGCCTGGAGGTCTCGGCCTTCGAGGCGGCGTGCGGCAGCTCCGCCCTCGACGTCGGCCGGCTGCGCGCCCTGCTGGACCAGCAGGAGGAGAGCTACCGCGCCGACGACCACGACGCGTTCTTCCTGGCCGACGAGGCCCTGCACGCCGAGGTGTTCGCCCTCAGCGGGTACCTGCGGGCCTGGCAGGCCGTGCAGCGGATGAAGCTGCAACTCGACCGGCTGCGCCGGCTCGCCCAGCCGGACACCGCGAGCATGCGGGACCTGATCGACGAGCACCGGCTGATCGTCGACGCGCTGGAGGCCCGCGACGTCGCGGGCGGGCGCGAGCTGATCAGCCGGCACGCCAGGCGCGCGCTGGAACGCGTCCCGGCGCTGTGCGCGCAGTATCCGGACTACTTCACCGAATGACCGGGCAGACGCCGCCCCGGCGGCGGCCCGGCGGGGTCAGGACGCCCCGCACCACCGCGCGCCCCGCGCACCCCTGTGCATCCCGCACGCCCGATGAAGGCCCCGGAAAGGACGATCCCACGTGAGCAGGTTCGCCGGACGGACGATTCTCGTCACAGGTGCCGGTTCCGGCATCGGCCGCGAGATGGCGCGGCAGTTCCTCGAAGAGGGAGGAACGGTGTACGCGGCGGACCTCGACCCCGGCGCCGTGCCCGAGGGCAGCACCCCGCTGAAGGTCGACGTCACCGACCCCGACTCCTTCGCCGCCGCGGTGGACCGGGCCGTGTCCGAGACCGGCGCGCTCCACGTGCTCTGCAACAACGCGGGCGCTTCCTCCACCACCGGCGTACTGGACTGCGACCTCGAGGAGTGGGAGCGCACCTTCGCGGTCAACAGCCGCGGCGTCTTCCTCGGCACCAGGCTCGCCCTGCCGCACATGCTCGCCCAGAGCGACGGCGCCATCGTCAACACCGCCTCGGTCGCCGGGCTGGTCGGGCTGAAGGACCGCGCGGCCTACTGCGCCAGCAAGGGCGCGGTGATCGCCTTCAGCCGCCAGGTCGCCGTGCAGTACGCGGGCACCGGCGTGCGCTGCAACTGCGTGTGCCCCGGCACGGTCGACTCGCCTTGGGTGGGCCGGCTGCTCGCCGCGGCCGACGACCCGGAGCAGGCGCGCGCCGGGCTCGTCGCCCGGCAGCCCATGGGCCGGCTGGGCACCCCGACCGAGGTCGCGGCGGCGGCCCTGTACCTCGCTTCCGATGCCGCCACGTTCATCACCGGCACCGAGTTGGTCATCGACGGCGGTCTGCTCGCCGGCTGACCATCCCCTACCACCGAACGGATCACCGTGAAGCTCCTGCGGGTCGGCCAGGCATGACCATACGACTCTCCCTCGGCCACATCGACACCTACGACGACCGGGTCGCGACGTTCGCGCACCAACTCGGACTCTCCGGCGTCCAGTTGCACACACCGGATCTGCTGCCCGGCGAGGACGGGCACTGGAGCCTGCCCGAGCTGCGGGCGCTGCGCGACCGCTGCGACGCCGACGGCCTCGCGATCGACGGCCTCGAGAACGTGCCGCTCGCGCACTTCTGGAAGATCCAGCGCGGCCTGCCGGGCCGCGACGAGCAGATCGAGAACTACCAGCGGACCATCCGCAACCTCGCCGCGGTGGGCATCGACCTGCTCGGCTACAACTTCCTCGCCACGTACGTGTGGCGCACGGACATGGCGGCGGCGGGACGCGGCGGCGCCAAGGTGACCACCTTCGACCTGGCGGACGTCTCCCGCGGCAACGCGCTCGCCGGATACCGGCTGACCCCCGACCACCCCGTCGAGGAGCCGATCACCGCCGACGACATGTGGGCGAACCACCAGTACTTCCTGGACGCCGTGCTGCCGGTGGCGGAGGAGGCCGGGGTACGCCTCGCGCTGCACCCCGACGACCCGCCCGTGGACCAGCCGCTGGGCGGCATCGCCCGGATCTTCACCTCGCCCGCGGCCATCGGAAGGGCCCGCGCCCAGGCGGGCGGCAGCCCGTCCTGGGGGCTGAACCTCTGCCTCGGCACGGTGTCGGAGATGGCGGGCGAGGAGAGCATCAACGAGGTCATCGACCTGCTCGGTCCCCAGGTCTTCTACGTGCACTTCCGGGACGTGCGCGGCACCGTGCCGCGCTTCACCGAGTGCTTCCTCGGCGAGGGCAACTTCGACCCGGCGCGGGTGATCCGCCGCCTGGAGGCCGCCGGGTTCGACGGCTTCCTCATCGACGACCACGTCCCGGCGATGATCGGCGACCTCGACACCTGGGGCGACACCTCCTCCGCGGCGTACTGCAGCCGCGGGCGGGCCCACGCGATCGGGTACCTGCAGGGCGTCCTCAACGGTCTGGGGCTCGACGGCCCCGCCGCCCGCGAGGCCGTACACGTTCCCGGCGCGCGCGGCGCCGCACCCGGCCAGGACCGGCCTGCCGCCCGGGCCCAGGGTTTCTCGTCAGCACAGTGACGTCAGGAGGAGAGCACGTGACGGATGGGTGGATCCGCTGGCCCGCCAACGTGGCGGGCCGGTTCGGCGGCGAACCGGTCGCCTTCGGGGGCGACTACAACCCCGAGCAGTGGGACGAGAGCGTGTGGCCCGAGGACGCCCGGCTGATGCGCGAGGCCGGCGTCAACCTCGTCACGGTGGGCGTGTTCGCCTGGTCGGCACTGCAACCGGGCCCGGACCGCTGGGACTTCGGCTGGCTCGACCGGGTGCTCGACCTGCTGCACGAGAACGACATCGCCGTCGACCTCGCCACCGCCACGGCGTCTCCGCCGCCCTGGCTCACCACGCGGTTCCCCGAGGTGCTGCCCGTCGACCGCGACGGGCGCACCATGTCCCAGGGCGGTCGCCAGGCATGGTCGCCGTCGTCGGCGGTGTTCCGCGAGCACTCGCTCGCCCTGGTCGAGAAGATGGCGGCCCGCTACGGCGGCCACCCGGCGCTCGCACTGTGGCACGTCTCCAACGAACTCGGCGGCCACAACTCGCGCTGCTACGGCGAAGCGAGCGCGGTGGCCTTCCGCGGCTGGCTGCGGGAGAAGTACGCGGACTCCCTCGACGCGCTCAACGCCGCCTGGGCCACCCGCGTGTGGAGCCAGACCTACTCGGCATGGGAGGAGATCCAGCCTCCGCGGGTGACGTTCACCGACTCCAACCCCACGCAGGTGCTGGACTTCGACCGGTTCAGCTCCGACCAGCTGCGCGAGCAACTCCGCGCGGAGAGCGCCGTGTTGCGGCGACACACGCCGGACGTGCCGATCACCACGAACATGGTGCTGTTCGACGCGGGCAAGAACATGAACTACAGCTCGTGGGTCGGCGACATGGACCTCGTGTCGAGCGACCACTACCTGCGCCCGACACCCGACGCCGACGCCGAGCTGGCGTTCTCCGCCGACCGCGCCCGGGGCCTGGCCGAGGGCGCGCCCTGGCTGCTGATGGAGACGGCCACCGGCGCCACGAGCTGGCGCCCGGTCAACCCGGCCAAGCGCCCCGGGCAGTTGAGGCGCGACGTGTTCGCCCACGTCGCCCGCGGAGCGGACGGCATCTGCTTCTTCCAGTGGCGGGCCGGCCAGGCCGGCCCGGAGCGGTTCCACTCCGCGATGCTCCCGCACGCCGGGGCCGGCAGCCGCAAGTTCCACGAGGTCAAGGCCCTGGGCGCGGACCTCGCGGCCTGCGCCGAGGTACTGGGCAGCACGACGGCCGCGGACTGCGCGCTGCTGTTCGGCGAGGAGGCATGGTGGGCCGCCGACCGGGAGTCCCACCCGCACAACGGGCTCTCCTACGCCGACACCGCCCTGCGCTGGTACCGGAGTCTGCGGGACGCCGGCCTGACCGTCGACGTCGTGCCGCCGTCCGCGGACCTGTCGTCCTACCGGATGATCGTCGCGCCCATGCTGTACCTGGTCTCCGACGAGGACGCGGGCGCCCTCGCCGCGGCGGCCGAGGCGGGCGCGACCGTGCTGGTGACGTACTTCTCCGGCATCGTCGACCCGCTCGACCGGGTGCGGCTCGGCGGCTACCCCGGGGCCTTCCGCGACCTGCTCGGGGTGCGGGTCGAGGAGTTCGCGCCGCTGCCGGACGCGGAATCCGTGGAGATCGAGGGCGTGACGGGTCCGGCACGGGTGTCGACCTGGCACGAGCGGATCGACCTCACCGGCGCGGTGGCCGAGGCCACCTACTCCGGCGGGGACTTCGCCGGCCTGCCGGCGGTCACCCGGGCACCCCGCGGCGCCGGTGAGGCGTGGTACGTCGGCGTGGAGCTGGAGGCCGGGGCCCGCGCCGCGCTGCTGGCGGTGCTGGCCCAGCGCTCCGGTGCGACGGTCGTCCCCCACCGGGCCGGCCTCGACGCCGTGGTGCGCAGGGCGGCCGACCGCGACTACCTCTTCCTCATCAACCACGGCGCGGACGACGCCGTCGTCGCCGGATCCGGGACGGACCTGCTGGACGGGTCGGTGCACGAGGACGGGATCGTGGTGCCCGCGGGCGGTGTACGGGTCGTCGCTTCCGTGCGCGGTGACACGGAAGGGGTGTGAGTGGATCCGGCCGGTGAGCCGTCGTGGATAGGGTGGTGACGCCGACCCAGGCGCAGGACTGGTGGAGAAGGCGGTATGGCGCTCGATGCTGAGGGCAGCGGGACGGGGGACGAGGCGCCCCTGCGGTTGTCGGCGCCGGAGAAGGCGAGGCTGCGCGAGATCGCCGAGCAGATCCGGTTCCGCGCCGACTCGCTGGCGGACAAGCTGATCCTGGCCTACCGGGCGGAGATACCGCAGTACGCCGTCGTCACCGACCCCGTGCTGCTCGCGGACATGAAAGCCGTGTCCCTGACCGGACTGCTGTGCTGGCTGGACGCGCTCGACGTCGACCGGCCCATCGACGACGACCTGCTGCTTCCCGTCCTGGAGGCGCGGAGCCGGCGGGCGCTGCAAGGCGTGGGCATGGACGCCATGCTCCGGGCGTACCGCATCGCCACCCGCACGGTCTGGCAGGAGATCCTCGAACTGCCCGTCGACCAGAAGCTGATGGCCCCTCTGTCCAGGCGCATGCTGGAGTTCGTGGACCGGTTGACCACCGCGGCCGAGAGCGCCTACGCCGCCGAAACCCCCGAGATCGATCCACACCACGAAGAACAAGGGCACCCGGCGCTGTTCGAGGCCGTCCTCGCCGGGCAGCACCAGGAGCAGCACCGCGAGGCGGGCGAACTCGCCTCGGACCACTGCGTGGTCCTCGTCGAGGTGCTGCGGAGCACCACCCGGCTGTCCCTCGACGAACTCGCCGCGGGGCTCGCCCACGAGTCCCGGGCGGCGTACTGGACGACCCGGCACCGCAGCGTCGTCGCCGCCTGCCCGGTGGGCCGGGGCGGCGGGCGGGACGAACTCCTGCGCCGGCTGGAGCGCTTCGCACGCTCCCGGCCGTCCGTGGACGGCGTCGCCGTGGGCGGTGCCGCACGGGGAACGGCCGAGACCCGGCAGAGCTACCGCGAGGCGGGCCAGGCGCTGCAGATCGGGGCACAGCTCGGCGACACCGCCACGCGCGTCCACGACTACCAGCAACTCGCCCCGCTGGCCGCGCTGATCGCCGACCGCGAGCAGGCCCGGCGGTACGTCCAGGGCTGTCTGGCACCGCTCGGGCGTCTGGCCGAGCGCGGGTGGGTGCTGCCCACGCTGGCCTCCTATCTGCGGCGGCAGGGCAGGTTGAAGGCGGTCGCTGCGGATCTCGGCGTGCACCACAGCACGGTCAAGTACCGGTTGAACGAACTGCGTCCCTTCCTGGACGCCCACGCCCAGGACGGCGACCGGGCCGGCGCCGTCCTGCTGGCCATCCGCGTCCACGACTACCTCGCGGCCGAGCAGGATCCTGTCCCCGGCGGACGAACCGGTGCCGGGAACTCGGTCCCCGAGGACGAGGCGGACACCCGGACCACTGGTTAGTGTCGCGCTGGTACGACGCTCATTTCCCCCCCAACCTCTCGACATCACACGGCCGTTCACCGTGATGACCAGCCCCCTGCCCGCTGGATCCGCGCGTTCGGGACCACGTCCCGCGAGAGCATCCGCGCCGGGCGTCTTCGAGGGGCACCCCCATGACAAGAGAAGGGCAAGTAACCGATGTTCGACGAACATCCGTCGGCTGCCGATGAACGTCAGTCCTCCTTAGGCGCCCACCGGCGTCCGACCGGTCGCGACCGCACCCTGCGCAAGGCCGCGCTCATCACCGGGGCCTCCATGCTGAGCCTGCTGCACCTGACCGGCAGCGCGATGGCCGACCCGCCCGGCGCCGACGGCGGCGCCCGCTCGAGTTCCAGCGGGAACGACAGCAGCGGTCAGGCGGGCCAGAGCAGCAACGGCGGCGGCCACCAGGAAGGTGCCATCGGTGCCGGCGGCTCCTACGGAAGGAGCTCCGACGGCGCTCCCGCCACCGCGGGCATGAGCCTCGGCGACGGGAAGACCGGAGCGGGCGGCACCGCGTACGGAAGCGGCGACAACTCGGCGGGAGCCGGGGCCACGAAGGCCGGCCCCAGCGGTGGCATCTCGCTGGGTGGCGCCACCTCGATCGGCAGCGACTCCAACGCCCAGTCCAACGCCGCCTCGGGGAGCAACTCCGCCAGTTCCGAGGCGTCCGGCGGCCGGAGCGCCAACTCCACGAGCGGCTCCACCACCGTGGGGGCCGCGGCCTCGGCGAGCACCGGCGACGGCGGATTCTCCGGTGCCAACGCCAACTCCGGCACGAGCCTCGGCTCTTCGGCGGCGGCTTCCGGGACCACCGGCAACACGAACGCCAGCGCGGCCGCCGGGCCGATCGGCGGAAAGTACGGATCAACCGTCGGCGCGGGCGTCACGGGCAGCTCGGCGAACACCGCGGGCCCCGGCACGTCCGCGGCGGGCAGCCAGGCCGGTGACGCGAGCGCGCAGGCCTCCGCCACCAGCAGTTCGGGTCCCACCTCCGCCACCTCGACGGCCGTGGGCACCACGCTCGGGGGTGCCGCCTCGGCGACCTCCACCGCGGCCGACGGCGGAACCGCGACCGCCCAGGCGCCGGGGGCCGCGCCGGCCAGCATCTCGGGGGAACCCGGCCAGAGCGTGTCGGCGAGTGCCTACAGCGGCGCGATCGCCGGGACGCCCGGCGCCATGCTCGGCTCTCCCTGGGGCGCGACGACCACGAGCACCACCCAGTCGGCTCCCGCCCCGGCCGCCCCCGCGGCTCCCGCGGCCCCGGCCGACCAGTCCGCCCCGGCGGCGGCTCCGGCCGCGGCGGACGACGCGGCTGCGGCTGCGGCACCGGCGGCTCCGGCTGCTCCCGCGGCTCCGGCCGCCCAGTCCGCCCCGGCTGCGGCTCCGGCCGCTCCCGCGGCGGCGGACGACGCTGCGCCTGCGGCCGCTCCCGCGGCCTCGGCCGACCAGTCCGCTCCGGCGGCTGACTCCGCTCCGTCGTCCATGTCCGTGGCCGCTGCCTCACCCGGTGACGACGGGACGTCCAGCAGCGCCTCGGACGCCGGCCCGGCCGCTTCCGGTGACACCGGTGCCTCCAGTGACGGTGCCTCCAGTGACGGCGCCTCCGACGGGGGCACGTCCGCCTCCGGCGACAACGGCGGCGACTCGGGCAGTTCGGCCGGCAGCGACGGCGGCAGTGACGGCAGCGACGGCGGCAGCGACGGCAGCTACGGCGGCGGCGACGGCGGCAGTGACGGCGGCTACGGCGGTGGCGATGGTGGCTACGGCGGTGGTGACGGAGGCGGCTACGGCGGCAGCTCCGGTGGTGACGGGGGTGGTTCCGGTGGTGACGGCGGCGGCTCCGGCGGCGGCGAGGGCGGCGGTTCGGGCGGCGGCGAGGGCGGCGGTTCGGGCGGCGGCTCCGGCGGCGGCGACTAGCACCCGAACTCCCTGAAATTCCGGCACCATCGCACCGGGCTTCCGGCCACCTGGCCGGAAGCCCGGTGGCGTCTTTTCCGGCCTGCTGGGAGTACGTTCGCCGGGTGGCCGAACGGAGTCGGGCACCCGATGGGCCGTCTCGTGGCGTTGCTGGAGGCGTTCGTCGAGCAGGTCGACGCCCCGGACCCCGCTCGTGGGACAAGGCCCGCCAGATCCCGGCACCCGCACTGGTCATCGGCGGCGGCCCCGGCAGCCGCATGCCCCAGGCCCGCGTCGGCCGGCTCGCGGCCCGCATCCCCGACTGCCGCCTGGCGACCGTTCCGGCCGGACACCACATCCCTCGGGTTCGACCCCGCGAGTTCGCCGCGCCCTCATGATGCGGATGGGTCGGGTGCGCCACGTGACATGAGTGAACGGTCATGTGATCGAAGAGGGCTCGCTCTCATGCGGTGGATCGTCCAGCGAGAATGCGTCTTCTGTTCGGGAGTCGAAACTCGTATAGTGACCGTGAAGTTCACGTGATCGGTCACTGAGGCGGGCCGAGTCATCGCTGTGACCGGCAGGAGAATCGAGGCTTCGCGTGTCCAATCGGCCGACCCTGCGCACCGTTGCGGCCGAGGCGGGCGTCTCGCACCAGACGGTGTCGCGGGTGATCAACGGCGACCCGACGGTCACCGACGTCGTCCGCGACCGGGTGCAGTCGGCCATGCGCCGGATGGACTACCGGCCGAGCGCCGGCGCGCGCGCTCTGGCCAGCGGACGTACCGAAGTGGTCGGTGTCGTGCTGCCGCACAACCCCGGCTTCGCCTTCTCCAACGACCACCTGATCCGCCTGGTGCGCGGCGCCGACCAGGAACTCGCCGCGCGCGGCTACGGGTTGCTGCTGTCCACCAACGAGGTGGCCGCGGAACCCGCGTCCGCCTACCGGCGGTTCGTGCAGCGCCGCCAGGTCGACGGGCTGCTCGTGGAGGCCGGCAGCGGCGGCGAGTCGCTGCCCGCGCTGCGGGCCGCGGGCTACCCGACCGTCGTGATCGGCTACCCCGGCGACGACCTCGACCTGACCTGCGTCCACCCCGACGACGAAGGCGGCGCCTACGCGGTGACCCAGCACCTGCTGGCGCTCGGGCACCGCCGGATCGCCGTCGTCAACGGCCCCGCGGAGAACCGGCTCGCGATGGCGGCCCGGCTGCGCGGTGTCCACCGGGCGTTCGCCGACGCCCGCCGCGCCGTCCCCGACGACCTGGTGGAGCACGGCGACTTCACCGCCGCGTCCGGTCACGCCGCCGCGGCCCGGCTGATGGCGCGGGCCGACCCGCCCACCGCGATCTTCGCGTTCAACGACGGCATGGCGCTCGGCGTCCAGCGCCTCCTGCGCGAGCAGGGCCGCGCCCTGCCCGCCGACGTGTCGGTCGCCGGTTTCGACGACACCGAGGCCGCGGACCTCGTCGACCCCGCGCTGACCAGCGTCAGCATGCACAGCGTCGACGTCGGCCGGCGCGCCGCGCAGATCCTGCTGGACCTGCTCGACGGACGGCCGCCGGCGCAACGGGAGACGGTCATGCCCTGCACCCTGAAGGTCCGGGCCTCGACGAGGCCGTGCACGGCCGCCGACTGAACGGCCTGTGGACCGCTGAACCACCCACCGGCGACCCGCTGAACCGCCCACCGACGACCGGACGAACCGACGGCTGACCGGCCGCCGGCCCCACGGCGGCGCACCGCCGTACGCCCGCACCCGCCCCGACGCCGTGGCACCTGAGCATCCCCCCACGTACGAAGAACCCGCCGACCGCACCCAGAGATCCCCGAACTCCGTTCCTGGAAAGGACCGTTCGTACCGATGGACCACGCCCAGAGCCGGACCGGCACCCCGGACTCCTGCGCCTACGTGGAGGACGTCTCGCCCGGCAACGGGCGCATGCGGCCCCGCGCGGCGTTCCGCTCCGACGCACCCGTGATCGACCTGGACGGCGAGTGGAGCTTCCGGCTCGGCGCCGGACTCCACGACCTGACACCCGGGTTCGAGGACCCCGGCTTCGACGCCGCGTCCTGGACCGCCCTCGCCGTGCCGTCGTGCTGGCAGATGGACGGCGTCCCCGGTACCGGCCGCTTCGGCACGCCGGCCTACACCAACGTCACCTACCCGATCCCCGTCGACCCGCCCCGCGTACCCGACGAGAACCCGACCGGCGAGTACCGCAGGGAGTTCGAGGTCGAGGACGGCTTCGCCCAAGGGGGAGCGGCCGTCCTCAGGTTCGAGGGCGTGGACTCCTGCTTCGCGGTCTGGCTGAACGGGGAGTTCCTCGGTGACGGCAAGGGCAGCCGGCTGCCCACCGAGTTCGACGTCACCCGCGTGCTCCGGTCCGGCCGCAACGTGCTCGCGCTGCGCGTCCACCAGTGGTCCGCCGGGACGTACCTGGAAGACCAGGACATGTGGTGGCTGTCGGGCATCTTCCGCTCGGTGCGGGTGCTGGCCCGGCCGGCCGACGGCATCGCCGACTTCTTCGTCCACGCGGACTACGACCACCGCACCGGCACCGGCACCCTGCGCGTCGACGTCGCCGGCGACGCCCGGCTGACCGTCCCCGCGCTCGGCATCACCGACGCCGACCCGGCGGGTCCGTTCACCCTGCCCGGCGTCGCGCCGTGGAGTGCCGAGCAACCGCGGCTCTACGACGGCGAACTGGCCTCCGCCGGCGAGCGGGTCCCGGTGCGGATCGGCTTCCGCCGCATATCGGTCGAGGACGGGGTGCTCACCGCCAACGGCCGGCCGCTGGTCTTCCACGGCGTCAACCGGCACGAGTGGGACCCCGTCACCGGGCGCACGCTCAGCCGCGAGACCATGCTCGCCGACGTGCTGCTGATGAAGCGCCACAACGTCAACGCCGTGCGGACCAGCCACTATCCGCCGGAGTCGGCCTTCCTCGACCTGTGCGACGAGTACGGCCTGTGGGTCATCGACGAGTGCGACCTGGAGACCCACGGCTTCTCGCAGAACGGCTGGCGCGGCAACCCCAGCGACGACCCCGCCTGGTGGCCGGCGCTGCTCGACCGCGCCGTGCGGATGGTCGAACGGGACAAGAACCACCCGAGCGTGGTGTTCTGGTCGCTCGGCAACGAGTCCGGCACCGGCGCGAACCTGGCCGCCATGGCCGAGTGGATCCGCGACCGCGACCCCGACCGCCTCATCCACTACGAGGGCGACTGGGACAACTGCGGCTACACCGACGTGTACTCGGTGATGTACCCGGACTACCCGACGGTGGCGGTGGTCGGCGCCCGCCAGGAGCCGCTCACCGGCGACCCGGTGAACGACGCCCGCCGCCGCGCCATGCCGTTCCTGCTGTGCGAGTACGCGCACGCGATGGGCAACGGCCCCGGCGGGCTGCGCCAGTACCAGGAGCTGTTCGAGACCCACCCGCGGCTGGCCGGCGGCTTCGTGTGGGAGTGGATCGACCACGGTGTCGCCCAGCGCACCGAGGACGGCACGCTGTACTACGCCTACGGCGGGGACTTCGGCGAGCCCGTGCACGACGGCAACTTCGTCGCCGACGGCCTGGTCCTGCCCGACCGCACGCCGTCGCCCGGCCTGCTGGAGTACGCCAAGGTCATCGAGCCGGTGCGGATCACCGCACGGCCCGACCGCTGCGGGATCGACGTCCGCAACCTGCACCACTCCAGGGACACCGGGTACCTGCGGTGGACCTGGCTGCTCGAGGTGGACGGCGAGCAGGCCGGCGAGGGCGAATGGCCGCTTCCGGTGACCGCCGCGGGAACGACGGGCAGGTCCGACTGGCCGGACGACCTGATCAAGGCCGTCGACGCGGCGGGCCCGGGGGAGCGGTGGCTGACCGTGACCGCGCAGCTGTCCGCGGACGAGGCGTGGGCGAAGGCCGGGCACACCGTCGGCTGGGCCCAGCTCGACCTGCGGGCGGGAGCCGCCAAGGACGCTGCCGAGCCGCACGCGTCCGGGGCCGGCGCCTCCGGTTCCACCGCGGCCGCCGGTGCCGCCCGGGCCGTGCCCACGGGCGCGGCGACGACCGCGGTGCCGCGCCGCACCGGGACCCTCACCCTCGGGCCCGGCACCTTCGACGCCGCGACCGGAACCCTGGTCCGGCTCGGCGACCTGGCGCTCGACGGGCCCCGGGTGGACGTGTGGCGCGCCCCGATCGACAACGACTCGCGGTCGCCGCTGCTGGACGCCTGGCTCAAGGCCGGTCTCGACCGGCTGCGGCACGCGGTGCTGGAGATCAGGACCGGCGACGCCGGACTGACCGTCCGCACCAGGATCGCCCCGGCGGGGCAGGACACCGCGCTGCTCGCCGACTACCACTGGACCACCGCGCCCGGGAACCGGCTGGCGCTCACCGTGGAGACCAGGCCGGTCGGCGGCTGGCGGGTGCCGCTGCCGCGGCTGGGTGTCGCCCTGGCCCTGCCGGGAGAGCTGGACCGGGTGAGCTGGTTCGGCCTCGGCCCCGGTGAGGCGTACCGGGACAGCGAGGAGGCCGTGCGCGTCGGGCGGTACGCGAGCACCGTGGCCGCGATGCAGACGCCGTACCTGTACCCGCAGGAGAACGGCAACCGGCGCCATGTGCGCCGGGCCCGCCTGACCGGGGCCCCCGGCGCCGGAACGGGACTGGAGATCACCGGCAGCCCCTGGTTCGACCTGACCGCGCGGCCCTGGTCCACCGCGGACCTGGCGGCGGCGGCCCACACCTGCGACCTGAGTCCCGACGGACTCACCCACCTCCACCTCGACCTCGAACACCACGGTCTCGGCAGCGGTTCGTGCGGCCACCTCGTACAGCCGCGGCACCATCTGGCCGCCGTCCCGGCCCGGTTCACGCTGGGGTTCGGCCTGGTCGAAGCGGAGGAGGGTGATGGCGTAGGGTGACATCCGCGACCCCGGCGGCGGTATGATCAGCCAGCGAGACAACGTTGGCCCACCTTTCGGCGCCACGTCGCCGAGGGGAGCATTCCGTGAGTACACCGAGCCCGGGCCCGAGCGCGGCGGCGCCGCGGCGGCCGACCATGGCCGACGTCGCCCGCGAGGCGGAGGTCAGCCTCAAGACCGTCTCGCGCGTCGTCAACGGCGTGTCCACCGTCGATGCCGAGATGGCCGCGCGGGTCCGGGCGGCGGTGGCGCGCCTGGGGTTCCGCCGCAACAGCATGGCCCGTGACCTGCGGACCCGCAGCACCTCGGCAACCATCGGGCTGCTCATCGAGGACCTGGCGAACCCGTTCTACGCGGGCATCGCCGCGGCCGCGGCGCAGTGCGCCCTGGAGAACGACACCCTGCTGATCACGGCGAGTTCGGAGGAGGACGCCGACCGGGAGCGCAGGCTGCTGCTGCAGATGTGCGAACGGCGCGTGGAGGGGCTGCTGGTCGTGCCGGCCGGCAGCACCGCCGACCACGTCTACCTGCGCCCGGAGATCGAGATGGGCACGCCGGCGGTCTTCCTGGACCGCCGGCCCACCAACCTGCGCGTGGACACCGTGCTCATCGACAACGCGGCCGGCGCGCGGTCCGCGATCGAGCACCTCACCGAACGCGGCCACGAGCGGATCGGCGTGGTCTCGGACTGGCTCAGCATCCCGCCCATGGCCGAGCGGCTGTCGGCCGCCGAGGCCGCGCTGGAACGCGCCGGCGCGCCGTACCGGCCCGACCTGATCCGCTACGGCCTGCACACCGTGCCCGACACCGAGGCCGCGGTGGAGCAGATGCTCTCCGGGCCGCAGCCGCCGACCGCGCTGTTCGCGTTGAACAACCGGCTCACCCTCGGCGTGCTCGGCGTGCTCAGCCGGCTCGGCCGGCAGGTGGACGTGGTCGGCTTCGACGACTTCGAGACCGCCGGGCTGATGGCCCACCCGCTGACCGTGGTGTCCTACGACGCCCGCGCGATGGGCCGGTTCGGCGCCGAGCTGCTCTTCAAGCGGATCGCCGGCGACACCTCGCGGCCCAAGACCGTGGTGATCCCCACCGAGCTGGTGGAGCGCACGCCGGGCCGCGAGACGGCCGCCCGCGGGGCCGCGGCCCGCGCCTGATTCTCGCCTCCGGCGGAGAGCCAGTGTCAACGTGCCTGCCCGTCACCGGGGTTGGCGCCCGGCCCGGCCGCCCGGCCGGGCCGCCCGGCCCGGCGGAACTGGGGAACCCAGCGCCCCTGCGGCTACCGGGCACCCTCCGGGGGGTGCGTCCCCGTCCAACGGTCCGCTCTGGCTGGTCGCGCTGGGGGCACCTCCCAGGCGAAGCCCTGGGGGACCCCGCGCCCCTTTGGGGGTCCGGGGTGCCTCGCGCTGCGCTTGGCCGTGTGCTGGTCTCGTCGTGGCTTGTCGCGCTGGTCTCGTCGCGCCCCCTCGGCAGCCGGGGTG
>NZ_JBIRRR010000020.1:0-93827 GCF_044333795.1 Streptomyces sp. NPDC020917
GTCCCCGGCCCATTCCCCCATCACCACGAAACCACTCTGGCCCCGCCACTCACGCGGCGGGACCAGAACTCCAAGATCTTCATGACTCTTCTAGGGCCTGTCTGACAAATCCCGCCTGTCCCGCGGGGCCTGGCACGTGCGATCGCTGCGTTGCCAGTCGTCGGCGCAGCCCGCTGCGCTGTCCTCCCTCCGCCTTGCGATCGCACGCACCAGGCCCCGCGGGCCCCGCCCTCCGGGCGGACGGCGCTATGTGTCAGACAGGCCCTAGATCGCCGGCGCCGCCACCCGCAGGTAGCTGACCGTGTTGCTGCTGCCCGCCGCCGTCGTCACGCCGACCGCCACCGCGCCCGCCGGGCCCGCGGGGGCGAGCGCGACCAGCGTCGTGTCGGAGACCACGGTGAACGACGCCGGCGTGGAACCGAAGAGGACGGCGGACGCCGTCGTCAGCCCGGTGCCGGTCAGGGTCACGCTGGCGCCCGCGGTCGTCGGTCCCTGCGCCGGCGAGAGCGCGGTGAGCGCCGGAGCCGCGAGGTAGCTGTAGAAGACCGTGTTGCTCGTGCCGCCGGGACCAGTGACGGTGACGGGCACCGTCCCGGTGCCGGCCGGGCTGACCGCGGTGATCTGGGTGGCGGAGTTGACGGTGAAAGAGGTCGCGGGGGTGCTGCCGAAGGTGACCGAGGTGGTCCCGGTGAGGCCGGTGCCGGTGAGGACGACGGTGGTCCCGCCGGACGCCGGCCCCTGGGACGGCGCGACGGACAGCAGCGAGGGCGCGGTGAGGTAGGAGAAGAACACCGCTCCCGAGGTGCCGCCGACGGTGGTCGCGGTGACCGGCACCGCACCATTGCCGGCCGGGGTGGTCGCGGTGATCTGGGTGGCGGAGTTGACGGTGAAGGAGGTTGCGGGGGTGCTGCCGAAGGTGACCGCGGTGGCCCCCGTGAGGCCGGTGCCGGTGAGGACCACCGTGGTCCCGCCGGACGTCGGGCCCTGGCCCGGCGCGATCGAGCTGAGGGTCGGCGCCGGCGCGTAGGTGTAGGTGACCGTGTTGCTGAGCCCGGAGGGGGTGCGCACGGTGACGTTGACCGTGCCGGTGCCGGGGGGGACCGTCGCGGAGATCGCCGACGGTGTGGTGACCGTGTACGACAGCGCGGCCGCCGAGCCGAAGGTGACGGCGGTGGCGCCGGTGAACTGGCTGCCGTTCAAGGTCACGGGATTGGTGCCCGCCACCGGACCCGTGTTGGGTACGACCGACGTGAGGACGGGAGGGGCCACGGTGACTCCAAGGGGTGCGGTCGGCCCGGCCGGGCCGGTGGCGGGCTATGGACGGATGACTGGGGACGACCGTCAGATGCCGGGCCCTGCCACGTAGGTGAACCCGTCGGTCAGGGTGGCGCTGCCGGATCCGGTGGTCACGACCACGTCGACGCCGCCCGCGGTCCCGGGCGGGGTGACGGCTGCCACCGAAGTGTCGTCCAGCACGGTGAAGGACGCGCTGGTGCCACCGAAGGTGACTGCCGTGGTGCCGGTGAGTGCGGTGCCGGTGATGGTGGTCGCGGTGCCGCCGGACGTCGGGCCCGAGATGGGGGCGATCGACGTCACCGTCGGCACGTCGACGTAGGTGTAGCTGAGTGCGCTGGTGGTGCCGCCCGCAGTGGTGACGGTGACCGCGACGGACCCGGCGGCGGTGCCGGCCGGCACGGTCACCGTGACCTGGCTGTCCGAAAGGACCGTCGGCGTCGCGCTGTTGGCGCCGAACGACACGCTACTGGCCGTGGCCAGGCCGTAGCCGTAGACGGTGACCGTCTGACCGCCCGTGGTCGGACCGGAGTCCGGGCTGAGGGACACCGCGATGGGCGCGTTGATGTAGAAGAACGAGAGCGGGTTGCTGGTGCCGCCGACCGTGGTCACGGTGACGGCGGCCACGCCGCTGCCCGCCGGGTCGACGACGGTGACCGAGGTGGGCGTGTTGGCGGTGATCGTGGCCGTCCGGGAGCCGAAGTGGACGGCGGTGGCGCCGGCCAGGTTGACGCCGGTGATGGTGACGGTGGTGCCGCCGCTGGTGGGACCCTGGTTCGGGCTGATGGGCATGGGATTCCTCCTCACTTGAAAGGCGCTCGGTGTCCGAGCAGTGACGAGGGAGTGCGGATCCAAGGACGTGCCGAACCGGTGCGGGCCGAACGTCTCACGCCACGACGCCTCGAACCACAGGCGGGTGGGGTGCTGCGCGATTGCGCGTCCCGACGGGATGCGCAGGCCCGGTCGGGAGGCGTGCCCGCAGGGGTGTCGATGGATCTTCCCCCTGTGGTGCAGTCATCCGAATTAACCCATCCGGGTGGTTTCCCTGCCAGGGGAATTGACGGGATGTCAGCCGTTCGGCGGAGCGCTCTGGAGGTGCGCCGCGGTGTGCCGGTGGTACGGGTCAGCGACCGGGTTCCGCCAGTACCTCGCACAGCAGGTCCAGCGCGCCGGCGAACGCGTGCTCGGGCGGCGTGCCGTAGCCGATGACCAGGGCGGCTGCGGCGCCGGGCGGCGCGCCGAACGTCGGCAGCCCGCCCAGCGCCAGGCCCCGGCGGTGCGCCCGGGTGATGACCGCGTCCAACGGCCCTGCCTCGGGCGGCAGTTCGACCAGCACATGCAGTCCGGCGGCGATCCCCGAGACCCGCGCGCCCGGCACCCGCTCGGCCAGCGCGGCCACCAGCCGGTCCCGGCGACCCCGGTAGTGCAGCCGCATCCTGCGCACGTGCCGGTCGTAGGCGCCCGACTCGATGAACTCGGCGAGCGTCAACTGCTCCAGCACCGGCGACTGGTGGTCGGCCAGCCGCTTCTCCCTGACCACCGCCTCCAGCAGGTGCGGCGGCACCGCGATCCAGGCCAGCCGCAGGCCCGGTGCCAGGCTCTTGCTGGCGGTGCCGGCGTAGACGACGTGATCGGGGGCGAGCCCCTGCAGCGCGCCGACCGGCTGCCGGTCGTAGCGGAACTCCCCGTCGTAGTCGTCCTCGACGACCAGCCCGCCGGTGGCCCGCGCCCACGCGGTGACCGCGGTCCTGCGCTCCGGCGAGAGCCGCACGCCCATCGGGAACTGGTGGGCGGGGGTGAGCAGGGCCGCGGCCACCTCCCCGCCCGCCTGGTCGAGCGCGCCGACCTGCGCACCGTCGGCGTCGACCGGCAGCGTCAGCGTGCCGAGCCCCGAGGCCCGCAGCAGGGTGCGCAGATCCGGCAGCCCGACCTCCTCCACGGCCACCCGCCGGGCCCCGCGGCCCCGCAGCACCCGGGCGAGCAGGCCGACCGCCTGGACGTAGCCGCTGCACAGCACCAGCCGGTCCGGATCGGTGCGCACGCCCCGGACGCGGGCCAGGTAGCCGGACAGCGCCGTGCGCAGCTCGGGGCGGCCGCGCGGATCGGCGTAGCCGAACGCCTCGTTGGGCGCGGAGTGCAGCGCGCGGCGAGTGGCGGCCGCCCAGGCGCTGCGCGGGAACGCCGACAGGTCGGGCGAGCCGGGCCACAGCACGTACGGCAGTCCGGTGGCGAACGGCACCAGCTCGGTGGGGCCGGTCCGCGGCCCGTGTCCGACGTCGAGCGCCGCGCTGCCCGCGGCGGTGGCGGGACGGCGACGGGGCGCCGGCCGCTCGGCCACGGTCGTGCCCGAGCCCTGGCGGGCGGTCAGCCACCCCTCCGCCACCAGCTGCCCGTAGGCGTCGGCGACGGTGTTGCGGGCCACGCCCAGATCCCGCGCCAGCACCCGGCTGGAGGGCAGCCGGCTGCCCGCCGCGAGCCGCCCCTCGCGGACCGCCTCCCGCAGGGCGTCCTCCAGCGCGGCCCGCGAGTTGCGGCCGGCGAGGTCGAGCAGCAGGTCGTAGCTGCCGCCGCGTTCCGAAGTGGCCCACTGGTCCATGACCCAAGTGGACCACGGGGACGAGCCACTGCGCCTCTACGGTGGTGCCATGACGATCTCCGAGACCACTGCCGGCACGGTGCCGCAGGCGCAGGCGACCTCCGCGGACGCGCCCGTCCCGGCGCCCGCCCGCCGGATCAACCTCATGGACAAGGCGCCGGACTTCTACCAGGCGATGTTCGCGCTGGACAAGGCGGCCGCCCGCGGTCTGGACCCGATGGTGCGCGAACTGGTGCGCATCCGCACCGCCCAGATCAACGGCTGCGCCTACTGCGTGGACAAGCACAGCGCCGACGCCCGCACCCTGGGCCTGTCCGAGCAGAAGCTGTACGGCGTCACCGTCTGGCGCGAGACGCCGTTCTTCACCGCGCGCGAGCGGGCCGCGCTGGCCCTGTCCGAGGCCGTCACCGCGCTCGGTGCCCACGGCGTGCCGGACGACGTCTACGACGAGGCGGCGGCGCTCTTCGACGAGGACGAGCTGCCGCGGCTGATCGCGATGTGCGTGACGATGAACGCGTGGACGCGGATCGGCGTGACCTGCCGGCTGTCGCCCGCGCCGCGGGCGTAGCCGGCCCGAGGGGGAAGGGGGCTCGCTAGTCCGCGCGGCCGCGCGCGGTCCCGGCGCCCCGGGCCGTCCCGGCGCCGTGGCCCGGGCCTTCGCCTTCGCCCGGGTCCTGGCCCTCGTCCGGATCGGCGTCCTCGTTCTGCGGCGGGGCGACCTCGCCGAAGCGGGCCAGGACCAGCGCGCCCAGCACGGCCAGCACGAAACCGGCGACGGCGACCGGCTCCCAGCCGTCGCGCGTCCGGTCGCCGAGGGCGAGAACGCCCACCAGGGCCGGGCCGATCGTCTCGCCGATCACCATGCCGGCGGTCGCCACCGTCACCGAGCCGCGCTGCAGCGCGGAGGTCAGCAGCAGGAACGCGGAGCCGCCGCCGAGCAGCAGCGCGTACAGCGCCGGATTGGCGAACAGGTCCGCCGGGGACAGGCTGTCGATGAGCCGTACGGTGACCTCGACGACGCCGAAGCCGAAGCCGGCGCCGAGGCCCAGGACCGCGGCCCGCCACCGGTCCGGCAGGCGGCCGGCCGCCACGCCGATCAGCAGCACGACGGCGGCAGCGGCCAGCGTCGACCAGCGCAGCGCGGAGCTGCCGTGGCCGCCGCCCTCCGCGCCCGAGGACAGGCCCAGCAGGGCCAGGCCCCCGCAGACCGCGGCCACCCCCGCCCACTCCTGACGGGACAGCCGGGTGTGCAGCAGCCGGCTGGCGGCGAGCGCGGTGACGGCCAGGCTGGCGGCGAGGGCGGCGCCCACCGCGTAGATCGGCAGGGCGCGCAGCGCCACCAGTTCCAGCAGGAACCCGACGCCGTCCACGCCGAGGCCCAGCAGGTACGTCCACTGGAGCAGGGCGCGGGCGAGCAGCCGCGTGTCCACGCCGGAGCCCGTCCCGGGCGCGGTGGCCCGCGTCCCCACCGCCTGCAGGACGGAGGCCACACCGAAGCACACGCTGGCGCCGAGCGCCGCGATCATCCCCAAAACCACGGTTCACCCTAGCCGTCCCGCCGTGCGGCGCGCTCACCCACCACCACCTGCCCCTCTCCACGAACCGGGCTCCCGCCCTCCGCGGGCCGCGTCCGCCCTCCCCGGGCTGGGGTCGATCAGCCCCTCGGGCAACCGGGGCAGCCCCCCGGGGTGCGTCCCCGTCGAACGGTGCGCTGTGGCTGTTCGCGCAGTTCCCCGCGCCCCTTCGGAAGCCGGGGTGCCCCCTGGGCGTCGTTGCCGTCTGCGCCGTGCGTGGGTGGCTGGGGGCGGAGTTCCCCGCGCTCCTGGAGCATCGCCCCTCCGGGGCGGGAATCCGGGGTGCCCCCGGGCCGCCGTTGCCGGGTGCGCCGTGCGTGGGTGGCTGGTCGCGCTGGGGGCACCTCCCAGGCGAAGCGCTGGGGGACCCCGCGCCCCTTGCGGGGTTCTGGGGTGCCCCTTTGGCGTCATTGCCGTCTGCGGCGTGGCTGGGTGGCTGGTCGCGGAGTTCCCCGCGCTCCTGGTGCATCGCCCCTCCGGGGCGGGCAGCCGGGGTGCCCCGGGCGGTGGGTTGCCGGGTGCGTGGTGCGTGGGTGGCTGGTCGCGCAGTTCCCCGCGCCCCTTCGGCAACGGGGGTGCCTCTTGGGCGTCGTTGCCGTCTGCGGCGTGTGCTGGGTGGCTGGGCGCGGAGTTCCCCGCGCCCCTGGGGTGACCCCCGGCTCAATTCCTCCCGCAGACGGGGGGCGGGCTGGGAGGGGACGGTGCGGGAGTGTCCCCGCAGGAACTGTGCATGCGCCCGGGCAAGCCGATGGACAAAGCCGCACGCACAGTTCCGAGGAGATACTCCCGTGGCGGCCCCGACCCCACCCACCGAAGGTGCACCGCCAGGGGCGCGGGGTCCCCCAGCGCTTCGCCTGGGAGGTGCCCCCTGCGCGCTCAGGCGGGACGATGCCCGCAGACGGCAATGGCGCCCAGGGGGCACCCCGGCGGGCGCGACCCGAGGGCGGAGGGGGGCGCGCACCGCAGGGGAGGGGGCACGGCGCGCCGTCGTACAAAGGGCGCGCCCGAACCCCGGGGTCAGGCAGAAGGCAGGACGCCCCGGAGCTGGTCGAGAGACCAGTCGAGGTCCTCCTTGGTGATCACGAGCGGCGGCGCCAGCCGAATCGTCGACCCGTGCGTGTCCTTGACCAGCACGCCCCGCCCGAGCAACCGCTCCGAGATCTCGCGCCCGGTCCCGAGCGCGGGGTCGATGTCGACCCCGGCCCACAGCCCGCGCCCGCGCACCTCGGTGACGCCGGCCCCGACGAGCCCGGCCAGCTCCCGGTGGAGGTGGGCGCCCAGCTCCGCCGCCCGCTCCTGGTACTCCCCGGTCCGCAGCATCGCGATGACCTCGAGCCCGACCGCGCAGGCCAGCGGGTTCCCACCGAAGGTGGACCCGTGCTCGCCGGGCCGGAACACCCCGAGCACCTCCTGCGAGGAGACCACCGCGGACACCGGCACCACGCCGCCGCCGAGCGCCTTGCCCAGCACGTACACGTCCGGCACCACGTCCTCGTGCTCGCAGGCGAAGGTGCGCCCGGTGCGGCCGAGGCCGGACTGGATCTCGTCGGCGATGAACAGCACGTTCCGCTCGGTGGTCAGCCGCCGCACCCCGGCCAGGTAGCCGGGCGGCGGCACCAGCACGCCGGCCTCGCCCTGGATCGGCTCCAGCAGCACCGCGACCGTGTCGTCGTCGACCGCGGCCTCGACCGCCGCCAGGTCGCCGTAGGGCACGATCGTGAAGCCCGGCGTGTACGGGCCGAAGTCCGCGCGGGCGTCGGGGTCGGTGGAGAAGCTGACGATCGTGGTGGTGCGGCCGTGGAAGTTGTCCGCGGCCACCACGATGTTCGCCCGGCCGTCGGGCACGCCCTTGACGCGGTAGCCCCACTTGCGGGCGGTCTTGATCGCGGTCTCGACGGCCTCGGCGCCGGTGTTCATCGGCAGCACCGTCTGCATGCCGCACAGCTCGGCCAGCTCGGTGCAGAACGCGGCGAACCGGTCGTGGTGGAAGGCCCGCGAGGTGAGCGTGACCCGGTCCAGCTGCGCCTTGGCGGCGGCGATCAGCCGCGGGTTGCCGTGGCCGAAGTTCAGCGCCGAGTACCCGGCGAGCATGTCCAGGTAGCGGCGGCCCTCGACGTCCGTCATCCAGGCGCCCTCCGCGGTGGCGACGACGACGGGCAGCGGGTGGTAGTTGTGCGCGCTGTGCGCCTCGGCGGCCGCGATCTGGCGGTCGGTGGAGGTGGCAGCGGCGGCGTTCCCCGGGGTGGCGGGAGTGCCGGAGGTGGTGGTCACGTGCGTTACTCCGTTCGTTGTGCGTCAGGAGCGGATAGCGGCCTGCGACGGTGCGGGGTGGTGCCCCTGTCCGACGTGTCCGTCGGTTCTATCGTCGCTCGCCCGTGGTGACGTGAAACCTTACGGGTGACCTGCGGGCCGAGCGAGTCCTCCCGGGCGGCCGGCAAAAAGAGGGGGTGTGGAGGGCGGGGCCGCACCTGAGAGAATGGGGCCATGGCCTCTGACCGTCCCCGCGCACTCTCCGGCATCCAGCCCACCGCCGGCTCCTTCCACCTGGGCAACTACCTCGGTGCGATCCGCCAGTACGTGGCGATGCAGGAGACCCACGACGCGTTCTACATGGTCGTCGACCTGCACGCGATCACCGTGCCGCAGGACCCGGCGGCGCTGCGCGCCAACACCCGGCTCGCGGCCGCCCAGCTGCTGGCCGCCGGCCTGGACCCGGACCGCTGCACCCTGTTCGTGCAGAGCCACGTGCCCGAGCACGCCCAGCTCGGCTGGGTGATGAACTGCCTGACCGGGTTCGGCGAGGCCTCGCGGATGACGCAGTTCAAGGACAAGTCGGCCAAGCAGGGGGCCGACCGGGCCACCGTGGGCCTGTTCACGTACCCGATCCTCCAGGTCGCCGACATCCTGCTCTACCAGGCGGACGCCGTCCCGGTGGGCGAGGACCAGCGGCAGCACATCGAGCTGACCCGTGACCTGGCCGAGCGGTTCAACACCCGGTTCGGCGACACCTTCACCATCCCGGCGCCGCACATCGTCCGCGAGGTCGCGAAGATCTACGACCTGCAGGACCCGTCGGCGAAGATGAGCAAGTCCGCGGCCACGCCGAAGGGCCTGGTCAACCTGCTCGACGACCCGAAGGCGTCGGCGAAGAAGTTCAAGAGCGCGGTGACCGACACCGACACGGTGATCCGGTTCGACGAACAGGACAAGCCGGGCATCAGCAACCTGCTCACGATTCACTCCGCCCTCACCGGCACCACAATCGCGGAACTCGAGGAGCAGTACGCCGGCAAGGGCTACGGTGCGCTCAAGACCGATCTCGCGGAGATCTTCGTGGCCTGGGTCACGCCGTTCCGCGAGCGGACGCAGGAGTACCTGGGGGACCCGGAGACGCTCGACTCCGTGCTGGCCAAGGGGGCCGAGAAGGCGCGTGCGGTGGCGGCCGAGACGCTGGCCGCCGCGTACGACCGGATCGGCTTTCTGCCCGCCAAGCACTGAACGGCGCGGACGCCGGAAGGCTGACGTGGGAAAGGCCCGCGGGGCTGTGACGCACGTCGCTCCCGGCGGGCCGGTGTGCGCGCGACACTGAGACGGGGTGACTTGCCCCGGCGTGACCGATGTGACCGGCTGTGCCGGTGACCGGCCGGCGGTGGCCGGACGGGCGGGGATGAACTGGGAAGGGGTGAACGCACGTGGCAGCGGACAGCACCACGATCGGCGTGTCCATCGCGGTCCCTGAGCCGTACGGGCGGCTGCTCCAGGAACGGCGGGCCGGGTTCGGCGACCCGGCGGCGTACGCCATCCCCACCCACATCACCCTGCTGCCGCCCACCGAGGTCGCCATAGCGGAGCTGCCCCAGTTCGGGCTGCACCTGTCCAGGACCGCCGCCCGCAGCCGGTCCTTCGTGATGCGGCTGGACGGCACCGACACCTTCCGCCCGCTGTCGCCCGTGGTGTACGTGCGGGTCGCGGACGGCGCGGCGGCGTGTGCAGAGCTGCAGGAGGCGGTGCGCTCCGGGCCGGTCGCGCGCGAGCTCCAGTTCCCGTACCACCCGCACGTCACCGTCGCCCACGGCATCGCCGAGGAGGCGATGGACCGCGCCCAGGCCGAGCTCTCCGGCTTCGAGGCCGCCTGGACCGCCGCCGGCTTCGCCCTCTACGAGCAGGGCTCCGACGCGGTCTGGCGCAAGCTCCGCGACTACCCCTTCGGCGCCGAGGACCGCCCCGTCCTCCCCCACCAGCAGATCCGCGCAGCCTCCCGGCTGTAATTTTTGCCGGTGCGGGTCACATGGGCAGGCGCCGGAACAGGGGGCGGGGGAGGAGGCGCATGGCGGCCATGACGGGGCGGAGGGTGGCGGGGACCCAGAGGACCTCGGTGCGGCGGCGCAGGCCCGTCTCGATGGCTTCGGCGACCGCCTCGGGGGTGGTGGCCATCGGGGCCTCGGGTCGGCCCTCGGTCATCCGGGTGCGGACGAAGCCGGGCCTGACCACCATGACGTGGACGCCGCAGCCGTGCAGCGCGTCGCCCAGGCCCTGCGAGAAGGCGTCCAGGCCGGCCTTGCTGCTGCCGTAGATGAAGTTGGACCGGCGGGCCCGCTCGCCGGCCACCGAGGAGAGCACCACCAGCGAGCCGTGGCCCTGCCGCTGCAGGGCGGCGCCGCACACCAGGGCCGAGGAGACCGCGCCGGCGTAGTTGGTGGCGGCGACCCGGACCGCGGCGGCCGGGTCCTGCTCGTCGTGCGCCTGGTCCCCGAGCACGCCGAAGGCCAGCAGCACGGTGTCGATGTCGCCCTCGGCGAAGACCTTGCCGAGGACCTCCTCGTGGGTGTCGGGCTCCAGCGCGTCGAAGCCGACCGTCATGGTCTCCGCGCCCAGCGCCCGCAGTTCCCGGGCGGCCTGGTCCAGCGCGGGGGAGGGGCGCCCGGCCAGGTACACGCGGCGGGTGCGGCGGCCGATCAGCCGGCGCGCGGTGGCCAGCCCGATCTCCGACGTGCCGCCGAGCAGCAGCAGGGTCTGGGGTGCGCCGAACGCGTCTTTCACCAGGGCCTCCGGGTTCTCGGTCGGACTTCGGGTCGGGCGCGGCGCCCTCACAGGGCGCGGCGCCGCGCCAGGTCGGACGTCAGCGTGCCGCGCGGGTCGTACCGGGCGCGCAGCTCGCGGAAGGCGTCGAGCCGCGGGTACATCCGCGCGAGCATGTCGGGGCGCAGCCGGGAGTCCTTGGCGAGGTAGACGCGGCCGCCGGCGGCGGCCACCTCCTCGTCGAGCTCGTCCAGCAGCGCCCCGAGTCCTGGCATCGCGGCGGGGATGTCCAGGGCCAGCGTCCATCCCGGCATCGGGAAGGACAGCCAGCCCGGGTCGGCGTCCCCGAACCGCTTGAGCACGGCGAGGAACGACGGGCAGCCGTGTGCGCCGATCCGCCGCACGATCCGCCGCAGCGCCTCCTCCTGGCCCTGGCCGACCACGAACTGGTACTGCACGAAGCCGCTGCGGCCGTAGATCCGGTTCCAGTCGGGCACCCCGTCCAGCGGGTGGAAGAACGCGGAGATCCGCTGGAGGCGGCCGCGGGCGGCGCGCGGGGCCTTGCGGTACCACAGCTCGTTGAACATCCCGACGGTGGTGCGGGTCAGCAGGCCCTCCGGGAACATCCGGGGCGGCGCCGGGAGCCGGCCGGGGTGGAAGGCCAGCGGGTCGCGGCGGGCCCTGGCGTCCAGCGCGTCCAGCGGAGCGTGGTCGCCGCGGGTGAGGACCGCGCGGCCGGTGCGGGCGCCGCGGGCCAGCAGGTCGATCCAGGCGACCGAGTAGCGGTAGCGGTGGTCGGTGGCGGACAGCCGGGCCATCAGGTCGTCGAGGTCCGTAGCGCGTTCGGTGTCCACCTGCATCAGGGACGTCTGCACCGGCAGCAGTTCGACGGTGGCCGCCAGGATCACCCCGGTCAGCCCCATCCCGCCGGCGGTGGCCCAGAACAGCTCGGGGTCGTCCTCGGGGGTGACCACCCGCGTCTCGCCGTCGCCGGTCAGCAGCTCGATGGCCCGCACATGGCGGCTGAACGCCCCGGAGACGTGGTGGTTCTTGCCGTGGATGTCCGCGCCGATCGCCCCGCCGACCGTCACGTACCGGGTGCCGGGGGTGACCGGCACGAACCAGCCGAGCGGCAGCAGCACCCGCATCAGCTGGTGCAGCGACACGCCGGCGTCGCACACCACCAGGCCGTTGACCGCGTCGATCTCGTGGATGCGGTCCAGACCCGTCATGTCCAGCACCGCACCGCCGGCGTTCTGCGCCGCGTCGCCGTACGCCCGGCCGAGCCCGCGGGCGATCGCGCCCCGGCCGCTCTCCGCCGCCTGCCGCACCGCCGCCGCGGCCTCCTCGTACGAGGCGGGCCGCAGCAGCCGGGCCGCGGTCGGCGCGGTGCGGCCCCAGCCGCTGACCGGGGTCGGGGCCGGTGCCGGACTCAGGGCCGGGGCGGTGTCGGAGGCGGAGGGGACGGCCATACCGCGACGGTAGCGCCGTACAGCATGACAGGGGTGGTTTTTGATGCTTTTGCCGCTTTTGTCACCGCAGTGGGCGTACCGAAGTACGTACCGGACTCGGCGCCGCGATAGATACGGATTGTCAGATTAAAGGGCGGTACGACCACTTTGAGGGAGATCCGCCGATGCGTTACGACCATCAGCTGCTTGCCGTACTGCGCCGTTTCGGCGCGGACCCCGCCGTCGCAGGAACCGCGAAAGGGCTCTCCCTCGCAGGGGAGCACGGAGCGGTCTGGATCGCCGCCGGCCTGGCCGGTGCCGGCGCGGACCGCGTCAGACGCCGGGCCTGGCTGCGGGCCACGGCGCTGGTGGCCGGATCGCACCTCGCGAGCATGGCGGTCAAGCGGGTCGTGCGCCGCCCCCGCCCCCAACTGCCCAGCGACGAACCCCTGGTGCGCACCGCGGGCCGGCACAGTTTCCCCAGCTCGCACGCCACCTCCTCGGCCGCGGCCGCGATCGCCTTCGGCACGCTGCTGGCCCGCGGCCCGCTGGCCCGCGCGGTGCCGCTGGTGCCGCCGCTGGCCGCCGGGGTGTGCCTGTCCCGGCTCGTGGTGGGCGTGCACTACCCCACCGACGTGGCCTGCGGCGCCCTGCTGGGCGGCGCGGTGGCCCGGCTCGGCCGCACCTGGACGCTCGCGCCCACCGCGGAGCTGCTGCAGCCCGTGACCGGGCACCTGGCGGGTGGCCGCCATGACTGAACGCTCCGCCGCGCTCATCCGCGAGCCCGCGCCGCCCGCCGTCGCCGACCTCGTCAGCCCGGCGTCCACCGCGAGCCTGGCCGCCGGCCTGCTGCGCACCGCGCGGCCGCGGCAGTGGGTCAAGAACGGCCTGGTGCTGGCGGCGCCGTTCGCCGCCGCCCGGCTGCTGACCGTCCCCGAACTCGCCCAGCTCGGCGTGGTCTTCGTGCTCTTCACCGCCTGCTCGGCCGCGGTGTACCTGATCAACGACGCGCGGGACGCCGAGGCCGACCGGGCGCACCCGGTCAAGTGCCTGCGCCCGGTGGCCAGCGGGCAGGTGCCGGCCGCCGCCGCGTACGCCGCGGGGACGCTGCTCGCCGTGCTGGCCACCGCGATCGCCGCCGTGGCCTGCAACATCGACACCGCCGGCCTGCTCGCCGGGTACGTCGTCATACAGCTGGCCTACTGCGTGTGGCTCAAGCACATCCTGGTCGTCGACCTGTTCATCGTCACCACCGGCTTCCTCATGCGGGCCATGGCCGGCGGGGTGGCGCTGGACATCGAGCTGTCCCGCTGGTTCCTGATCACCTCCGGCTTCGGCGCGCTGTTCATGGTCGCCGCCAAGCGCTACTCCGAACTCGTCCTGATGGCCGGCAAGGACGGCGACCTCGGCGCCTCCCGCGCCCTGCTCGGCGCCTACACCACCGGCTACCTGCGCTTCGTCTGGCAGCTCGCGGCCGGCGTGGCGGTGCTGGCCTACTGCCTGTGGGCGGTGGAGACCGGCGCCAGGGGCGCGGGCCTGCTGCCCTGGCGGCAGCTGTCGATGATCCCCTTCATCCTCTCGGTGCTGCGCTACGCGGTGTTCGCGGACTCCGGATCCGCCGGCGCGCCCGAGGACGTGCTGCTGCGCGACCGGGCGCTGACGGTGATAGGCGCCGCATGGGGAGCGCTGTACGTGCTGGCCGTGGTGAACCGATGAGTGTGCGGTGAGGCCGCGCAGCCCGGTCGCGGCCGAGGCACTGGGCTTCGCGATGGCCGGCACCGCCGCGTACGCGGCCGACCTGGGGCTGTTCGTCCTGCTCCGCGGCCCCGGCGGCCTCGGCCCGCTCACCGCGAAGGCGCTGTCCTTCCTGGCCGGCTGCACCGTCGCCTACGCCGGCAACGCCCTGGGCACCTACCGCCGCCGGCCGCCGGCGGTGAGCAGGGCCCGGCAGTACGGGGTGTTCTTCGCGGTGAACCTGGCCGGCGCCTGCATCCAGCTGGTGTGCCTGGCCGTCTCGCACTACCTGCTCGGCTTCACCAGACCGCGCGACGACGTGGTCGCGGGCTCCGGCATCGGCATGGCCCTGGCGACGGTGCTGCGGTTCTGGGGCACCCGCACGTTCGTGTTCGGGACGGAGGCGGGGACGGTGACGGCGGCAGGGGCGGATGCGGGGCCGGGCACGGGGCCGGGCACGGGGACGGAGGCGGGACCGGTCCGGGGGCCGGCGCGGCGCAAGCGTGCTCCGGCGGCCGGGGGGTAGCCGCCTGCCATGGACTGGTTGACCCGGTTGCCCTGGATCGGCCCCCGCGCCGCCCGCCTGCTGCGCACCCACGCATGGCGGGCGTTCGCACACCTGCAGGACGTGCACTGGACGCGGCTGGCCGCGGCGATGACGTTCACCAGCTTCCTGTCGCTGTTCCCGCTCCTCGCGCTGTCCGCCGCGATCGGCGCGGCCCTGCTGTCCCCGGACCAGCTGAACACGCTGGAGACGAAGATCTCCGAGCAGATCCCCGGCATCTCCAGCCAGCTGGACATCAAGGGCCTGGTCGCCAACGCCGGCACCGTCAGCATCATCGCCGGCGCCCTGCTGGCGT
Organism: Streptomyces sp. NPDC020917; assembly: GCF_044333795.1. Lineage (NCBI taxonomy): Bacteria > Bacillati > Actinomycetota > Actinomycetes > Kitasatosporales > Streptomycetaceae > Streptomyces > Streptomyces sp. NPDC020917. Next base: position 14,528 of record NZ_JBIRRR010000020.1, read on the forward strand.
TCACCGGCATCGGCTGGGTCGGGTCGCTGCGCGACTGCCTGCGCGCGGTGTGGGGCAAGGACAACGACGACCGGAACCCGTTCCTCGGCAAGCTGGTGGACGGCGGCATCCTGCTCGGCCTGGGCGTGGCCGTGCTGGTCTCGCTCGGCGCCTCCGGCTTCGCCACGGCCGCGGTCAACTGGACCGCGAACAAGACCGGGATCAGCCACCACGGCCCGGTCCGGCTGCTGCTGACCATCGTCGGGATCCTGCTGGCGGTGGTCGCCGACTTCCTGATCCTGCTCTACCTGCTGACGCTGCTGCCGGGCGTGGACCCGCCGCGCCGCTCGGTGGTGGCGGCCGCGCTGATCGGGGCGGTCGGCTTCGAGCTGCTGAAGGTGCTGATCAGCGGATACCTCCAGCGGATCGCCGGCAAGAGCCTGTACGGGGCGTTCGGCACGCCCGTGGCGCTGCTGCTGTGGTTCAACTTCATGGCCAAGCTGCTGCTGTACTGCGCGGCGTGGACCGCGACGCCGGTGCACGCGCCGCCGTCGCCACCGCCGCCGCCGTCGCAGGACGACGGCGGCGGCGGGGAAGGCAGCGGTGACGGCGGGTCGGACGAGGGTGCCGGCGGCCAGGGGGTCAGCGGCCCCGGCGCGGGCGGGCCCTCCGGCGGCGCCCACCGCTGGGAGCCGCCGGGCTCGACCCGTCCGTCCCGTCGAGGGCGTTCGTCTCGCTCGCCGCGCTCGTCGCCCCCCGAACCTCCGCCGGCAGCGGGCGGCGACGGCGGACGACGATGATCACCACGGCCAGCAGGGCCGCCGTGCCGACCGCGATCCCGGCCGCCGTCCACATCCCGCCGGAGCCCGAGGCGCTGGTCGAGGCGGCGGCCTTCAGCGGCGGCGAGGTCGACCGGCCCGGCGAGGGCGTCGCGGACTGGTGCGGCAGCTTGCTCAGCGGCGGCACCAGGGTGCCGACCGGCTGCACGGTCGGACCGGCCTTGAAGCCCCAGTCCAGCAGCTCGGCGGCCTCGCGGTAGACCAGGTTGTGCTCGGTGTGCGCCGGGTTCATCACCGTCACCAGCAGCGTGCGGCCGCCGCGCTGGGCGACCCCGGTGAAGGTGGCGCCCGCGTTGGTGGTGTCGCCGTTCTTCACGCCGGCTATCCCGGAGTAGCGGCTGATGTCGTAGTCGCCGCTGAGCAGGCGGTTGGTGTTCTGGATGGCGAACGTCTCGCGGGTCTTCGTCGCCTTGCCGGACTTGTCCTTTTTGTAGTCGCCGGGGAACTGGGCCGTCGCCGTCGAGCAGTACTCGCGGAAGTCGGGGTTCTGCAGTCCCTGGCGGGCGAAGAGGGTCAGGTCGTAGGCGCTGCTGACCTGGCCGCGCTCGTCGTAGCCGTCCGGCGTGACGACGTGCGTGTCGTTCGCCTGCAGTTCGTGGGCCTCGGCGTTCATCTCGCTGACGGTGGCGGCGACGCCCCCGTTCATCGCGGACAGCACGTGCACGGCGTCGTTGCCCGAGCGCAGGAAGACGCCGAGCCACAGGTCCTTCACCGTGTAGCTGAGGTTCTCCTTTATCCCGACGAGGCTGCTGCCCGCGCCCATGCCCTCCAGGTCCTTCGGGGCCACCTTGTACACGGTGCTCTTCGGGAACTTCGGCAGCACGGTGTCGGCGAACAGCATCTTCAGGGTGCTGGCCGGGGCGAGCTGCCAGTGCGCGTTGTGCGCGGCCAGGATCTGGCCGGTCTCGGCGTCCGCGACGACCCACGAGCGGGAGGTGAGCTTGGGCGGCAGCGCGGGGACGCCGGGGGCGGCGTTCACCTGGGTGCCGGGCGACGCCAGCCGGTCGCCGCCCACGTTCGACATCTGCGCCGGCGGTCTCGGCGTGGGTGTCGGTTTCGGCGCGGCGGTCGCGGTCCCCGCGAGTACGGTGCCGCCGAGCAGTGCGGCGGTCATGGTCACGGCCAGGGCACGTCGGCGGGCGGCGGCGGTCGTCGTCATGAGCACCCGCCGAACGTACAGGGCCCGGCAGCAGGGCCGTACCACCGGGTCCGGCACCGCCGGGGTGAGACATCCCACGTACCCCTGGCGGAACCGAACGGCCCGCGCGGACATACTGGAGGACATGAAGCTCAGCCGCCGTGCCTCCTGGTTCCTCGTCGCCTTCGGCGTCTGGTCGGTCATCGTCTGGACGACCTTCGTCAAGAACCTGTGGAAGGACACCAGCGGCCTCGCCTTCCACCACGGCGACCACTCCTCGCCCACCACCTACTTCTGGATCCACCTCACCCTGGCGATCGTCTCCTTCGCCCTGGGCGTGGTCATCGGCACGTTCGGCGTCCGCAGCCTCCGCACGCTCCGCCGCGAGTCGGCCGAAGCCGCCGCGGCCACCGACCCCGAGCGCACCCCCGAGGTGTCGTCCCGCTGACGCCCGGCGCGCCCGCCGATCCCGCCCGGCAGGCTCCCGGGCGGCCCTGACCCGCATGGAAAGGTTCAGCGCGTTGTCCTCTCTGGAGCGCTTGACGCACCTCGTGGCGCCCCCGCCCGCGGTGGCTTACGACCGGCCCTGGGAGTGGACCGAGGAACGCATGGGGCGGCGGCTGCCCCAGGAGTTCAAGGACCTGGTCGCCACCTACGGAGGCGGCAGCTTCGACGACCACCTCGGGCTGCTGGTGCCGCCACCGGCCAGGACCGGCAGCGAGATCGCCGAGTACGACGACGACCGCATGAACGAACTGCACGGCCTGTGGGCGATCACCGGGAACCGGCCGGTCGCACTCGGCGGCGACGACCGGATGCTGGTGGCCTGGGCGGACACCGTCGACGCCGACACGGTCAACTGGCTGGTCAGTCCGGGCCGTCCGGCCGACCAGTGGCCGGTCGCCGTGCTGGACGCGGACCTGGGCGAGTGCGAGGTCTACGCCATGGGCTGCACGGACTTCCTGGCGGGCCTGCTCTCCGGCGCGATCGCCTCGCCGATCCTGTCCCCCCACCTGTCCACCGGCCCGCACACCTTCCGCCCCTACCCCCTCGCCGCCTGACCGTTTCACGTCAGCACCCACACCCACCCGGGCCATCCGCCCGTGTACCGCCACAACTGGTGGTCGTCCAGCGGGTGCACGCTGCGCGCCACCGCAGCGAGGTCGTCGTCCGGCCGCAGGTCGTCCACGGTGACCCGGACCAGGACCCCCTCGACCACGACCGCGTACCCGCGGAAACCCGTCCCGGCGAGCCACCAGGCACCCCGCCCCGCGGGCGTACAGCCCGTCCGCGCCACGATCATGGTGTCCCCGTCCGGCAGCCTGTCCTGATCCGGCACGGTGTCGTACGTGACGACGACCGGCACGTTCCTGCAGGGGTCGGTGCCGGCAGGGGACACGGTGACCACACCGTCCGGGGAGCCGTCGACGGTGCTGTCCTGGAAGAAGACGGTGACCTGCGTCCCGAACGCCCGTGCCGTCAGCGCGCTCTGCTCGCCACCGGGCCAGTCGACGGCGGCGACCAGGCTCCGGGGAGTGGACGGGTGGGCCGTGCGCCACGCGCCGGCGACGAGGTGCTCCTGCGAGCTGCGCAGCGGGAGAACCGTGGTGCCGACGGCCGCGGCGGTCGCGAGGGCGGCGGCCAGGGCGACCGGGCGGCGCGCGGTGAGCAGCGTGAAGACGATCGGGTAGGGCGAGCAGAGCACGATCAGCGACACCGGGCCGAAGGCCGGGAGGAACCCCTCGCCGGAGACCAGCACGGTGTTCAGCGCGATCATGGCCGCGCCGCCCAGCACCAGGACCCCGGCGGTGGCCGGCGCCGCCGTCCCCGGCTCCGGGCGGGCCCGCCTGACCTGGCGGTGCATCAGGTAGAAGCCCAGCGACTGGCAGACCGCGCACGCCCAGAGCGCGATCAGCAGGACGAAGCCCGCGAGTCCGCCGCCGCTGAGGACCAGGTTGTGGGCCACGTCCCGCAGCACGCCGATGCCGGTGGCCGAGAGCAGTCCGGCGAGCCACACCTTGACCAGTGGGCGCCACGGGGCGCACGGGGGTGGGGCCGGCGGGAGGGTGGGGGGACGGCGGGGGAGGGGCGGTCGTCCGGCGGGCCGTCCGGTGGCGGGCATGAGTGGTCCTGACTCCCCGGCCGGACGTGGCGCCGGCCGGGAGCAGGGCGGTCAGGCCTTGCGGGGGGTGCGGCGGCGGGGTGTCGGGGGCGGGGTGGTGGGGCGGTCGGGGAGGGGGGTGCGGCCGATGGTGGGGAGGATGAAGTCCTGGATCAGGCCCTTGGCGTCGCGGACCAGGGGGCGGAACGCGCGGTAGCGGGTGAGGGCGATGACGCGGGCGGCCAGCGGTGTCGAGCGGCGGACGAACTCCCGCGTGCGGGCGGTGTCCGGGGTGCGGTCGAAGACCCAGTAGAGGACGACGACCATCAGGTGGAGCCAGAGCAGGTCGGGCAGCAGCTCGGCGAGTTCCGTGTCGAGCTTGGGGGCGAGGTCGGACTCCGTCAGCACGTCGCGGAAGAGCGCGACGGCGGTGGCCCGCGCCGGGTGGGACTCGTTGGAGAACGGGCTCAGCGAGCTGTCCGGGTCGGCGGCCGTACGGAAGAACTGCGCGGCGAACTCGTGGTAGTCGGCCGCGCAGTCCAGCCAGGACGTCAGCGCGATCTCCAGCCGCTCCGCGAAGTCCCGCACCCCCTCCATGCGGGACCTCGCGTCGCGGGCGTGGTCGTGCGTCATCTGGTCGTAGAACCCCTGGATCAGGAATTCCTTCGACTCGAAGTAGTAGTAGGCGTTGCCGACGGAGACGCCCGCCTCGGTGGCGATCGCCCGCATCGTGGTCTTGTCGTAGCCGCGCTCCCGGAACAGCCGCATCGCGGTGTCCAGGATCAGCGCCCGGGTCTGCTCGCTCTTGCCCGTCTTCGGCAGGGCCCGGCCGCCCGGCAGTTCCTCGGCCGCGGCAGCGACGACGTGCTTCTTGTCCTCCACGCGGGTGAGCCTAGCCGGGCGGCGAACAGCCGTCCGTGCACGCGTCGGCGGGATCGTCGGCGGCGTCAGCGATGCCGGCGGCGGTGTCGCGGAGCGTCCAGCCGCCGCTGCCGTCGTACTCCCACGCCGGCCCGGCCCCCGCCCCCGGCGCCCCGGGCAGGCGCGGCGGCTGCCGCACCGCACGGGCCCGGGGCCGCTCCGGCTCCTTGCCGGCGCGCTGCCGGTAGCGCGACGCGGTCAGGACCGCGGCCCGCGCCAGCCGGCGGCCGCCCGGCGTGGTCAGCGTGTGCGCGAACGCCCGGTGGTCGGCGAGCGCCCACAGGCACACCACCCACGCGCTGTCCCCGAGGTAGACCTGGCCGCCGTCCCCCACGACGGTCACCTCGCGGCGGGCGGCCCCGTCGTGGTCGAGCCCGGGGAACCAGGTGCGGGCCTGCTCCGAGCCGACCGGCACCAGGGCGAGCGGGACGAGCTGGCGCTGGCGGCGCAGCCAGCCCGCAACGAAGGTGCAGAGCCGGCACCGGTCGTCGTAGAGCACGGTCAGCCCGCGCACCGGCCGGCGCACCTCCCGCGGTGCGGTCCCCTCCCGCAGCGCGGTCCCTTCCCGCGGTGCGGCCCCCTGCTGTGATGCGGACACCCTCTCAGGTCGGCGCGCCCCCTCCGCGCGCCGCGCCTGCTGCGGGGCGGCCGCCATCTCACGCCCCCGCCGGCTTCGGCGAACCGCTCCACGGCGTCTGGGTGTGCCCGTCCGGGTCCACCGGCGGGAACTGCTCGCGCTCCATCAGCCCCCGCCGCCGGATCTTGTTGAGCACGTAGACGTTCCCCAGGTGCATGACGCCCAGCGCCAGCAGCACCACGCCGAGCTTGACCGACAGCGTCTCGAAGATCCCCCGGGCGTCGTGGATGCGGTGACCCGACTTCAGGTACAGCGCGATGAAGCCCAGGTTCACCAGGTAGAAGCCGACGACCAGCAGGTGGTTCACGGCGTCGGCGAGCCGCTCGTCGCCGTGCAGGACGTCGGAGAGGAAGACCCGGCCGTTGGTGCTCAGGGTGCGGGCCACCCAGACGGTCAGGCAGACGCTGATCAGGAGATAGACGACGTACGCGAGGACAGTCCTGTCCATCGGTTCCACCCCTCTTGTCTGTTCGCGGCACCGTTCTCTGAACGTGTTCAAAGCCAGCGAACGGCTCGACTGTAGACCCGTTTTTGAACATGTTCAAGCAAGAGGTGCGGGCGGGCACGCGAAGGGGCCCGGCTCCGCGGGGGACGGAACCGGGCCCCGGCCAGGGGGAGTTGCGGACTCAGTCGGTGGAGTGGCTCAGCTCCAGGTCCACGTCGCCGTCACCGTCCTGGTCGCGCTCACCGATCCGCACGGTGGCGGGGAACGGCGGATAACCCATGGTCAGCAGCGTGTAGCTGCCGGGGTAGAGGTTGCTGAACGCGTATCCGCCGTCGGTGCCGGTGCGGACCGTGGCGACCTCGTGGCCGTCGGCGTCCTTGAGGACGACCCGGGCGTCCTCCACCGCGGAGCCGTCGGCCCGCCGGACCGTGCCGGTCAGCACGCCCGTCCCGCTGAGGCGGACATCACAGTCCACCGGGCGGTCGTCGGTCATCACGCTCGCGGTCTGCGGGTGGTGGCCCTCGGCGCTGGCGACCAGGACGTAGCTGCCCGCGCCCGGCGTCGGGAGCAGGAACGCGCCGTCCTCGTCCGCCCGCGCCCGGCCCACCTGGCGGCCGTCGGAGGCGATCAGCGTCAACTCCGCACGCGGTATCGGCAGCGTGGACGATCCGGTGACGCGCCCGCGCACCGCGGGACCCGCCGCACCGGAGCCGAAGCCCGGGCCCGTGCCGAGGGCCTCGCCGAGATCCGCGCCGAGATCCTTGCCGGCCAAGCCCGTTGACGCACCGCCCGTGCCCCCGAATCCGGCGTACGCGACACCCGCCGTGGCGCCCGCGGCAGCCGCGGCGCCGACCGCCTCCTCGGCCGGCTCCACCGCCAGGTGCGGCAGGCGCCGGTCCAGCCAGCCCGGCAGCCACCAGTTGGCGGACCCGAACAGGTGCATCAGCGACGGCACCAGCACCGTCCGCAGGATGAAGGCGTCCAGCGCCACCGCGCCGGCCAGCCCGATGCCGAACATCGCCAGCACCCGCTCGCCGCTGAGCACGAAGGCGAAGAAGACGCAGATCATGATGACGGCCGCGGAGTTGATGACCCGGCTGGTCTCGGCCAGGCCGACCCGGACCGCCCGCGCGTTGTCGCGGGTGTGCACCCACTCCTCGTGCATCCGGCTCACCAGGAACACCTGGTAGTCCATCGACAGGCCGAACAGCAGGGACAGCATGATCACCGGCAGGAAGGCGTCGATCGGCCCGGCGCGGCCGGCGATCGCACCGCCCCAGCCCCACTGGAAGACGGCGACCAGCACGCCGAACGAGGCGGCGGCCGCGACCAGGTTCATCAGCGCGGCGGTGAGCGGCACGACCACGCTGCGGAAGGCGAACAGCAGCAGCACGAAGCCGAGCGCGATGATCACCCCGATGAACAGCGGGAGTTTGCCGTACAGCACGCTGGCGAAGTCCTCGAAGATCGCCGTCTGGCCGCCGACGTAGGCCCGCATGGCGGTGCCCTTCTCGGCCTGCGGCACCACGTCGTTGCGCAGGTGGTCGATCAGGTCGGACGTCGCCTTGTCCTGCGGGGAGGTGGTGGGCACCGCGTTGATGAACGCGATGTCCCCGGCGTTCTTGATCGGCACCTGGGCCGCGAAGGCGATCCCCGGCGTGGACTTCAGGCTGGTCACCAGGTGGTCCACGGCGGCCTGGCCGCCGGCGCCCGGCGCCTCGGCCAGGATCGTCAGCGGGCCGTTGAAGCCGGGGCCGAACCCGTCGGCCAGCATGTCGTACGCCTTGCGGGTGGTGGTCGTCGTCGGGTTGTTGCCCTGGTCGGAGGAGCCCAGGCGCAGCGACAGCGCGGGCACCGCGAGGGCGGCCATGACGACGACGGCGACCGCGGCGAGCGAGCGCGGGTGGCGCTCCAGGAACGACGACCAGCGGGCCGCGGCACCCGCGGTGGGCTGGGTCTGCGGTCCCTGCGCGGCCAGCCGGCGGCGCTGCCGGCGGCTGAGGATGCGCAGGCCGAGTGCGCCGAGCAGCGCGGGCAGCAGGGTGACGGCCGCGGCGACCGTGATCACCACGGTCAACGCCGCCGCGACGGCGACGCCGTTGAGGAACGTCAGCCGCAGCGTGAACATGCCGAGCAGCGCGATGCACACCGTGCTGCCGGCGAACAGCACCGCGCGGCCCGAGGTGTTGATCGCGGTGACCGCCGCCTCTTCCGGTGTCTTGCCGCGCAGGATGCCCTTGCGATGCCGGGTCACGATGAACAGCGCGTAGTCGATACCGACGCCGATGCCGACCAGGGACGCCAACTCGGGCGAGAAGTCAGCCACGTTCATGCCGTGGCTGAGCAGCAGGATCGCCGACGACGAGATGCCGACGCCGAACAGCGCGGTGACGATCGGCATCAGCATGCCGAACAGCGAGCCCAGCGCCAGGAACAGCACCACGGCCGCGGCGGCGATGCCCACGCCCTCGGCCAGGCCCGGCATCGGCTGCTCGGCCTGGGCCGGCTTGTTGCCGCCGACCTCGACGTGCAGCCCGGCGGCCTTCGCGCTGTGCGCGGTGTCGATGAGCAACTTCGCCTGGTCGTCGCTCATGTCGTTGCCGAGCTTGGTGTACGTGACGGTCGCGTAGGCGGTGCGGCCGTCCTTGCTGATCTGCGCGGCACCGGCGGTCACGTACGGACTGATGACGGTGCCGACGTCCTTCTGCCGGGCGACCTTCGCCAGCATGGGATCGATCCGGTCCCGGACCGAGGCGTCGCGCACCGACCCGGAGTCGACGTGCCACACCACCGTGTCGGCCTCGCCGGACCGTTCGGGGACCACCTTGTCCATCAGGTCGAGCACCTTCGCGGATTCGGTGCCCTTGAGTGAGAACGCGTTGGAGTACGCGTCCCCCACGGTGTTGCCGACGGCGCCGACCCCGACCAGGGCCGCCACCCACAGCAGGATCACCGTCCATTTGTGCCGGAAGCACCAGCGCGCCACTACGGCCACGGTCACATCCCCCATCGTCTCTGCGACGTGTGCAACTTGGATGCACGGTCAGCGGTTACCCCGCACGGACTGCGGGCGCCGTGCGGGCGGCCGCCGGAGACCGTCCCCCAGTACCCCGGCCCCACCAGCCTCCGTGGGCCCTCGGCCGAACTCCAAGCCGAATCGCCTTCTCTCAAGGAACTCCAAGGTTGCCGCCCGCACCGGGGCGCGGCCGCGCGCGGATACTGAGGGCATGGACGCCTCCACGGCCACCGCCACCGTTCTCATCGTCGAAGACGAACCCGGTATCGCGGACATCCTGCGGATCACCCTGAAGTACAACGGGTTCACCGTGCACAGCGCCGCGACGTGCAAGGACGCGCTCACCTCGGCTCGCCGGCACCGGCCCGACCTGGTGCTTCTCGACGTGATGCTGCCGGACGGCAGCGGCTGGGAGGTGTGCCGCGCGCTGCGCGAGGAGCGCGCCGCCCAGGACGACGGGAGCGATCTGGCGGTCATCTTCGTCACCGCCAGGGACGCGCCGCGGGACGTGGTGGCCGGGCTCGCGCTCGGCGGCGACGACTACATCACTAAGCCGTTCGGCGTGGACGAGGTGGTGGCCCGGGTGCACGCGGTGCTGCGCCGCACCCGGCGCCGGCCGGCCGGCCCGTCGACCCGCGTGCTGCGCCACGGCGACCTGGAGATGGACGAGGGCACGTACACCGTCCGGCGGGGCGGCCAGCCCGTGGAGTTGACGCCCACCGAGTACAACCTGCTGCGGCACCTGCTGCGCAACGCCGGGCGGATCCTCACCAAGGAGCAACTGCTGCAGCACGTGTGGCAGTTCGACACGGCCGTGTCGTCGACCGTGGTGGAGACGTACATCTCCTATCTGCGGCGGAAGCTGGACCGGCTGGGGCCGCCGCTGATCGAGACCCGGCGGGGCGTCGGGTACGGGCTGCTGGCGCAGGACGGCGGTGGCGCGTGACGGTCTGCGGGCTGTGGCCCCGCCCGCACTCGCTGCGCGGCCGGTTCACCATCGCCAACGTGGCCTTCCTGGCCGCGGGTCTGGTGCTGGCCGCGGCGGCCAGCATCGCCGCCACCTACATGGTGCTCATCGGGCAGATCGACGACTCGCTGAAGTCCTCGCAGTCCGCGCTGGCCCACACCGAGCTGGGGGCGGACGGGCTGCGGCAGTTGTGCACGCTCGCCGACCTGCTGCAGGGAAGTTCCGCGCAGGGCCCGGCGGCGGGCGCCGGCGCGTCCTCCATCGCGCAGGCGTTCCAGCAGGACCTGTTCGTGGTGCTGGACAAGCACGGCACGCCCGCGACCGTGTGCCAGGACGGCACCATGGCGGTGAGTCCGGAGCAGCGGCGGCTGGCCGCGGCGCTGCCGGACCCGGCGAAGCTGGCCGCCTCCGGTCACGCCGCGACCGTGGAGAGCGGCTCGCAGGAGTACCGCGTCGTCGCGCTGCGGCTGTCCGACGGCACGATCGTGGTCAAGGGCATGCGGATGAGCGGCGTCAAGCACGCCATGGTCAAGCTGCTGTTCTGGGAGGCCGCGGCCGGGGTGGTGCTGCTGGCGCTGCTGGCCACCGGTTCGCTGACCGCCGCGCGGCGCCGGCTCAGCCCGCTGGAGCACATGGTGGAGACCGCGTCCGCGATCTCCGAGGGCGACCTGTCGCGCCGGATCCGCACCTCGCGCCACGGGTCCAGCGAGGTCGAGCAGTTGAGCGCCGCGCTCAACGCGATGCTGCAGCAGATCGAGACCGCCCTCACCGAGAGCGAGCGGGCCACCGCCCAGCTGCGGCAGTTCATCGCCGACGCCTCGCACGAACTGCGTACGCCGCTGGCGTCCGTGCGCGGCTATCTGCAGCTGTACGAGAAGGGCATGCTCGACGCGGACGAGCAGGAGCGCGCGCTGAGCCGGGTCTCGGCGGAGGCGCTGCGGATGAGCCGGCTGGTCGACGAACTCCTCGCGCTGGCCCGGCTCGACGACCGTCCGGGGCTCACCCTGGAACCGGTCGACCTGCGCTGCCTGGTGCGGGAGGCGGCCGCCGACCTGGGCGCGCAGCAGCCCGAGCGTCCGCTGCGGCTGCTGCTGCCCGACGGGAGCGGCGGGGGCGGCGACGCCGCCGGGGCCGCACCGGCTGCCGCGTACGGCCATGTGCTGGGCGACGAGGCGGGGTTGCGGCAGGTGGTGGGCAACCTGCTGGGCAACGTACGGGTGCACACGCCCGCGGAGTCGATGGTCACCGTGGAGATCGCCGACGCGGGGGACGGCCGGACGGCGCTGCGGATCAGCGACACCGGGCCGGGGCTCAGCGCGCAGGACGCGGCCCGGGCGTTCGACCGCTTCTTCCGCGCCGACCCGCAGCGTTCCCGCGACACCGGCGGGGCCGGGCTCGGCATGTCCATCGTGCAGGCCGTGGTGAAGGCCCACGGGGGCGCGGTCGCGCTGACCCCCACGCCCGGCGGCGGGCTGACCGTCACCGTGCGGCTGCCCACCGCCTGTGCCGAGGTCCCCGTCTGACGGGCGTTCAGACGGCCTCGGCGGGCCGCGGCACCGCGTCCTTGGGCGCGGCGTCGACGGGCCGCGCGTTGCGGACCCCCGGGACCGCGGCGGTGCCCAGGCAGGCGGCGGCGACCAGCACCGCGCAGGCGTAGAGCGGCGCGGACGTGCCGAACGCGCGGGCGGCGAGCGGCGCGACCGCGTACCCCACGGGCATCGCGGCCAGCGACAGCAGCCAGTCGTAGGAGGTGACGCGGGCCAGGACGCCGGCCGGCACCGAGGCGTAGACGTACGTCTCCCACACCGGGGTGAGGAAGCCCAGCGCGCCCAGCGCCAGGCAGTAGCCGGCGACGAGCAGCCAGCCGGGGGCGCCGGCGGCCAGCAGGGCCAGCGGGGCCGCGTAGCTGGCCAGTCCCAGGTTGCCGGTGAGGATCGGGCGCTTGAGTCGGGCGCGGGAGGCCAGCAGCGAGCCGATCAGCAGGCCCACCGACCCGGCCTCCAGGACGGCGACCCACAGGCCGTCACCGCCCTTGCGGCCGTGCACCGCGAGCGGGCCGAGGGTGGCCAGCACGGCCGCGGTGCCGTTCCAGACGCAGTGGGCGACCAGGCTCGTCCAGTACCAGTCGCGGGCGCGCACCTCGCTCCAGCCCTCGACCAGGTCGGCCCGCACCGACCGCCGGGGGATCGTCGTGCGCGGCACCCGGATCACCGCGAGCAGCGCCGCGCTCGCCGCGAAGGAGACGGCGTCCAGCACGAACGCCCAGCCGGGGCCCGCGGTGAAGATGAGCGCGCCGGCCACGGCAGGGCCGGCGAGCCGGGTGGCGTTGGCCGCCGACGCCATCAGGGCGTTGGCCCGCAGCAGTCCGTCGCCGGGCGCGGTGCCGCTGACCAGCGGCCCGGTGGTGGGCATCGCGAACGCGGAGGCGACGCCGCCGACCGCCTCGGCGACCGCGATGTGGGTCAGATGCGGTGCCCCGCCGATGAGTTCGAACCCGACGAGGAGCTGGGCGGCGCAGCGCACCAGGTCGGTGCAGAGCGCGACCGTCCGGGCGTCGAAGCGGTCGGCGGCCACACCGCCGAGCGGGAGCAGCAGCAGCCGCGGCACCATCGCGCAGCCGAGCACGAGGGCCAGCGCGAAGGCGGAGCCGTCGGCGCGGGTGATGGCGATGGCGAGCGCGGCGGGGACGACGGCGTCGCCGAGCGCGGACAGCGTGCGGCCCGTGAACAGCAGGCGGAAGGCGCGTTGGCGCAGGGGATGCGGCACGCCCCGAGAGTATTTCGGCGCCGAACTTTTCGTCAACGAATATTTCGGTGTCGATGTATCAGGACGGGCCCGGCTAGAATCGGCCGCCATGAGCACCCCCGGGCCCGAGCGCGACTGGACCGACGGCCATGTCGAGCGCTGGCTGCCGGTGCTGCCGGGGCTCGACCCGGACATCGAGGGGGCGACCACCCGGGTCAAGGTCCTCACCGACCACCTGCGCCGCGTCCGCGAGCGCGCGCTGGCCGACTTCGACCTGCACAAGCACGAGTACGACACGCTGCACACGCTGGCCGGCCGCGGCGGCCACGCGGCGCCCTCCGAACTCGCCGCCGACCTGCAGATGGCCCCCGCCTCCATCACCGGCCGCCTCGACGCCCTGGAGCGCCGCGGCTACGTCCGCCGCCGGCCGGCCCCGGGCGACCGCCGCCGCGTCGACGTCGAACTCACCGAGGAGGGGCGCGCGGTGTGGCTCGGCGCGATGGACGTGGTCGGGCACGAGGAGTACCGCCTGCTCGGCGTCCTCGACGCCGAGGAGCGGCGCACGCTGTCGGATCTGCTGCGCCGCGTGCTGATCCAGGCCGAGCGGTGAGGGCGGATCGGGGCTTTGTCGCAATCTTGTCCCGGGGCTCCCGCTCCTCCTGCTCGCGTTACTAGGCTCGACGCCCGTACGACAATCGCACCGATCAACAGAAGACAAACGGGGTGGAACGACATGGGGGACCTCTACGTGGACGGTCCGATGCTGGATCGTGTGCACGGTCACCTCTCGCACATGCGCGACCTGCTGGAGACGCCGGCCAAGAAGATGGCCTCGGTCGACGGTGCCGCCATGGGGGCTGACGAACTCGCGCGCCGGATGGACGACTTCGGCCACGAGTGGCACTACGGCATCGGCAAGCTCGGCGAGTTCTCGCACGGCGCGGTGACGGCACTGGAGAAGATCAAGAGCACCTTCGAGAAGGCCGACACCGACCTGGCCAAGGCGCTGACGGACGCCGCCAAGAGCAAGGGGGACGCCAAGTGAGCTCCCCCACGGCTGCGGACTTCCCCAACCTCGGGTTCGTGCCGTGCCCCGGCGACGAGGACCAGGCCGGCGACGTCGCCCGCGTGGTGCGGGGCGCCGCGAAGGCCCTCGAAGAGGTCGACCACGTGCTGCGCGGAGCCGCCGACGGCGAGTGGCGCGGCGAGGCGGCCCGTGCCTTCCGCGATCTGCTCTCCCACGACTTCCGGCCCAAGCTGGAGACCGCCCAGCGCTCCTTCGGCGAGGCGGCGACCGCGCTGGAGGGCTGGGTCACCACCATGGGCACCCAGCAGAAGGCCGCCGTGTCCCTGGAGCACGAGGCGGCCACCGCGGCCTCCACCCTCAGCTCCAAGCAGTCCCACCTCAACGGGCTGCCGCCCGCTCCCAGGCCCGGTGACCCCGAACCCGACGACGACGCGGGGAAGAAGAAGGCCACCCAGGACGCCAAGGACCGCACCGACGCCAACACCGCGGTCACCCACGCGCAGGCCGCGCTGGACGACGTCCGCCGCCGCGCGCACACGCTGCACGACCAGTACCAGCACGACGGCAAGGACGTCGCCGACAAGCTCAAGCACGCCATGGACGAGGCGCCCGGCAAGCCCGGCTTCTTCGACCGGATCGGCGAGGCCATCGGCGGCCTGATCGACGACGTCGGCAAACTCGCCGACTCCTTCGCCGACTGGGCGGTCAAGGAACTCGCCAAGATCGCACCGCTGTTGAAGGTGATCGGCGACATCGCGGGCCTGGCCAGCACCGTGCTCGGCCTGCTCTCGCTGATCCCCGGCCTGCAGTTCCTCGCCCTGCCCGCGCTCCTCCTCGGCGGCGTGGCGCTGGTCAGCCACTACCTCAGCGCGGTCGGCGAGAGCGGCAGCTTCCTCAAGGCGCTCACCAACCCGACGGTCATCATGGACGCGGTCACCCTCGCGTTCGGCGCCGGTGCCTTCACCGCCTCCATGAAGCTGGCCAAACTCGCGGGCGAGGGCGGCACGTTCAGCCAGATGGCGCTCAAGTCGATGAGCCCGCTGGCCAAGATGAAGGCGCCACCCAGCTACTTCGAACTCGCGAAGGACGCCTCCTACGAGATGTCGACCGCCGAGTTCGGGCTGCGCGCCGCCCGCTTCCACTGCACGTGGGGCGGCAACGTCATGATCTCCATGGGGGCCAAGGGCACCGTGCAGATGGTCGGCGACTGGTTCAAGGGCAAGGGCCTCGGACCGCTCACCAACAACTCCCCGATTGCGACGCCGTCATGAGTACTCCCACCGCCGCACCGGCGGACGCCCTGGGCGAGATCGAGCTGTTCGTGCCCACCGACTGGTTCGACCTGCTGGAGGACGGCCAGGACGACGAGGCCGCCCGCGCCCGCATCGAGGACCTGGTGCGCCGCAGCTACCCGCAGCACGACGCGGAGCTGCGCGCCGACTTCGTGCAGGCGATGATGCTCTGGCGGCGCACCCTGCTCGACCAGGGCGTCATCCTGGACGGGCTGGTCGCGGTGCCGCCGGAGGAGACGGGCACCGAGCACGGCGCCACGTGGCAGATCATGGCCGGCGTGGTGGACCTGCCGACCATCGACCCCGACATCGACCTCGCCGAGGTGGTGGTGCGGCTGCTCGGCAGCCGTCCCGACGCGGCCACTGCCTACATGGAGACCTACACCACCGAGATGGGGCTCGGCTTCGGGCTGCTGGACCGGCCGGTGCTCGGGCGGGACGGCACGATGTCCGTGCCCGGTTCGGGAGTCGCCCCGCCGCAGGACGAGTCCGAGGTGGTCGCCCAGATCGGGCTGGCCGTCGCGCTGGCCTGCCCGCCGGGCGGCGGGCGCGGCCTGCTGGTGGTCGGCAACTGCCTCGACTCGACCCAGGTGTACGGTCTGGGCGCGCTGGTCGCGGTCATCGCCGGACGTTCGGTGTTCACCGACGCGGGCGGGACCGGCGGGACGGACCAGCCCGGCCAGGCGGAGAACGACGGAAAGTGAGCGAGGCCCGATCATGAGCGAATCCGCGGTGGTGGCGCGGCGGGAGCAGTTCACCGAGAAGCTCGCCGAACTCGACGGGCCGAAACCGCGGTTCGGCGTGCGGGCCTACGAGAACAGCTACACCCGGTTCAACCCGGGGGTGATGCTGGTTCTCGCGCTCGTCATCTGCGTCGGCATCACCCTGGTCTACCGGGGAGGCGGCAACGCCGACAGCCATGAGAGAGCCGTGCGGCTCATGGTGGGGCTGGCGTTCTGGGTGGTGCCCTTCGTGCTGGTCGTGATGCCGGTCGGCGTGCGGTACCTGCTGCGCCGATCCGCGCTGCGCCGCGCCGCCGCCGGGGTGCCGCGCCCCGGCACCGGCCTGGCGCTGCCCGCCGCGGTCGACGGGCGCAAGGGGCTGCTCGTCGCCGAGGACGGCGGGCTCGCCCTGCACACCGCCGAGGGCACCCGGCAGCCCGTCGCCGCGTGGAAGGACATCGCGGTGGCCTGCGAGTTCACCCCGCGCCATCCGCTGTGGTCGCTGGCCGGCACCGACCTGAGGATGGCGGACGGCACCTGGGTGGAGATCCGGGCCGCCGGCGTGCGCCCGCTGCTGAACGCCTGCCGCGACGCGGGCGTCCGGGTGCTGCCCGCGGTGAACGCCGCGGACCTGCGCAACTGGGGCGGCAGCCGCGCGAGCGCCTGACCCCGGCGCCGGACACGGCGGCGGCGCTTGCCTTGGAGCGTGCTCCAACTCGTAGCGTCGTGGGCATGACGCAGGAAGAGCAGCACGTACCGCCGCACGCCCACCCGCACGGCGGAGCCGACGACCGCTACGCCCGCGGCCTGGCCGCCCTCGCGCAGGTCACCGGGACCGCGCACCCGGCCGTCCTGGACCCGGTCGCGGAGATCGCCCCCGATCTGGCGCGGTTCACCGTCGAGTTCGGGTACGGCGACGTCTGGTCGCGGCCCGGGCTCACCCCGCGGCAGCGGCAGCTCGCCACCGTCGCGGCGCTCGCCGCGCTCGGCAACGCGGCGCCGCAGCTGCGCTTCCACATCGGCGGCGCGCTCAACGTCGGCTGCACCCGCCGGGAGATCGTCGAGACCTTCATCCACGCCACCGTCTACGCGGGCTTCCCTGCCGCCCTCAACGCCCTGGCCGCGGCCCGCGAGGTGTTCGCCCGGCGCCCGGCCGGCGAGGGGGCCCCGGAGGACGCGGCGACGGCCCCCGCAGCGGACGACTCAGCGGACGGCTCAACGGACGGCGCCCCAGCCGGGGGAGACCGCTACCAGCGCGGCCTGGCGGCGCTGCGGGCCGTGGACGGTCCGGCGGGCGAGCACGTCGTCCACGCGCTGGACGACATCGCCCCCGACCTCGGCCGCTACCTCGTCGAGTACGTCTTCGGCGACGTCTACACCCGTACCGGGCTGGACCTGGCCGACCGCGAGCTGGCCTCGGTCGCGATGTGCACCGCGCTCGGCACCGCCGGACCCCAACTCCGCGTCCATCTGCGGGCCTTCCTCAGGGTCGGCGGCACCCGCGAGGAGGTCGTGGAGCTGATGACGCAGATGGCCGGCTACGCGGGCTTCCCCGCCGCCCTCAACGGCGTCGCCGAGGCGCGGGAGATCTTCGCCGAGCAGGACGCCGCCTGACGCCTTCCCGCGGCCCCCGCGCACAACGGAAGGGCCCGCCCCGGTCGTCGTCCGACCGGTGCGGGCCCTGGCGCGTCAGTGCCGCCGCGTGCTCAGTAGCGGCGGGTGACCAGCGCGCGCTTGACCTCCTGGATGGCCTTGGTGACCTCGATACCGCGCGGGCAGGCGTCCGTGCAGTTGAAGGTGGTGCGGCAACGCCACACGCCGTCCTTGTCGTTGAGGATCTCCAGGCGCTGCTCGCCGCCCTCGTCGCGCGAGTCGAAGATGAAGCGGTGCGCGTTGACGATCGCGGCCGGGCCGAAGTACTGGCCGTCGTTCCAGAAGACCGGGCAGGACGACGTGCACGCGGCGCACAGGATGCACTTGGTGGTGTCGTCGAACCGCTCGCGGTCGGCTGCGGACTGCAGCCGCTCGCGGGTCGGCTCGTTGCCCTTGGTGATCAGGAACGGCATCACGTCCCGGTACGCCTGGAAGAACGGGTCCATGTCGACCACGAGGTCCTTCAGCACGGTCAGGCCCTTGATGGGCTCGACCGTGATCGGCTTGTCCGGGTTGAGGTCCTTGATCAGCGTCTTGCAGGCCAGCCGGTTGCGGCCGTTGATCCGCATCGCGTCGGAGCCGCACACGCCGTGCGCGCACGAGCGGCGGAACGTCAGCGTGCCGTCGATCTCCCACTTGACCTTGTGGAGGGCGTCCAGGACGCGCTCCTTGGGGTCGATCGGGATCTGGTAGTCCACCCACTCGGCCTCGGCCGCGACCTCCGGGTTGAACCGGCGGATCCGCAGGACGATGGTGATCAGGTGCGACGTTCCGGCCTCGGCCGCGTCCAGCGCCGCCGAGTTGCCGTCGTGCTTGTCGAGCGTCGGGGTGCTCATCAGTACTTACGCTCCATCGGCTGGTAGCGGGTCTGCACGACCGGCTTGTAGTCGAGGCGGATCGACTCGGTGCCGTTCGCGTCCACCTCGCGGTAGGCCATCGTGTGCCGCATGAAGTTGACGTCGTCGCGGTTGGGGAAGTCCTCGCGGTAGTGGCCGCCGCGCGACTCCTTGCGCGCCAGGGCGGACACCGCCATGACCTCGGCCAGCTCCAGCAGGTTGCCCAGCTCCACGGCCTCCAGCAGGTCCGTGTTGAACCGCTTGCCCTTGTCCTGGATGGAGACGTTCCGGTAGCGGGCGCGCAGCTCGCCGATCTTCTCGACCGCGGTCTTGATGGTCTGCTCGGTACGGAACACCATCACGTTGGCGTCCATCGTCTCCTGCAGCTCCCGGCGGATGTCGGCCACCCGCTCGTTGCCGGTGGAGTCGCGCAGCCGCTCGATCGTCTCGACCACGAGCGCGGCCGGGTCCTCCGGCAGCGCGACGAAGTCGTTGGCGTGCGCGTACTCGGCGGCGGCGATGCCGGACCGGCGCCCGAAGACGTTGATGTCGAGCAGCGAGTTGGTGCCCAGGCGGTTGGCGCCGTGCACCGACACGCAGGCCACCTCGCCGGCCGCGTACAGGCCCGGCACCACCGTGGTGTTGTCGGAGAGCACCTCGCCCTGCACGTTGGTCGGGATCCCGCCCATCGCGTAGTGCGCGGTCGGCTGGATCGGGATCGGGTCGGTGTACGGCTCGATGCCCAGGTACGTCCGCGCGAACTCGGTGATGTCGGGCAGCTTGGCGTCCAGCTGCTCCGGCGGCAGGTGGGTGAGGTCCAGGTACACGTGGTCGCCCTCGGGGCCGCAGCCGCGGCCCTCGCGGATCTCGGTGTAGATGGCCCGGGACACCACGTCGCGGGAAGCGAGGTCCTTCATGACCGGCGCGTACTTCTCCATGAAGCGCTCGCCGTCCTTGTTGCGGAGGATGCCGCCCTCACCGCGGGCGCCCTCCGTCAGCAGGATGCCCATCCGCCAGATGCCCGTCGGGTGGAACTGGAAGAACTCCATGTCCTCCAGCGGCAGCCCGCGCCGGTACACCGCGGCCTGGCCGTCACCGGTCAGGGTGTGCGCGTTGGAGGTCACCTTGAAGAACTTGCCGGTGCCGCCGGACGCGTAGATCACGGCCTTGGCCTGGAAGATGTGGATCTCGCCGGTGGCCAGCTCGTAGGCCACCACGCCGGACGACCGCTTGACGCCGTCGACCTCGGTGATCAGCTGGTCCAGGACGTAGAACTCGTTGAAGAACTCCACGCCCTCCTTGACGCAGTTCTGGTACAGCGTCTGGAGGATCATGTGGCCGGTGCGGTCCGCGGCGTAGCAGGCGCGGCGCACCGCGGCCTCGCCGTGGTTGCGGGTGTGGCCGCCGAAGCGGCGCTGGTCGATCCGGCCCTCGGGCGTCCGGTTGAACGGCAGGCCCATCTTCTCCAGGTCGAGGACCGCGTCGATGGCCTCCTTCGCCAGGATCTCGGCGGCGTCCTGGTCGACCAGGTAGTCGCCGCCCTTGATCGTGTCGAAGGTGTGCCACTCCCAGTTGTCCTCCTCGACGTTCGCGAGGGCGGCGGCCATGCCGCCCTGCGCGGCGCCGGTGTGGGACCGGGTCGGGTAGAGCTTGGTCAGGACGGCGGTGCGGCTGCGCTTGGTGGCCTCGATGGCGGCGCGCATGCCGGCACCGCCCGCGCCGACGATGACGGTGTCGTACTTGTGGATCTGCATGGGGATCGCTTCCCTGTCCGGCCCTGGCCTAGCGGATGTTCGGGTCGAAGGTGAAGATCACCAGCGATCCGAGCACGATGGTGAACGCCACAGCGGTGAACAGCAGCGTCTTCAGCCAGAAGCGGGTGTTCGCCTGCTCGGCGTAGTCGTTGATCACGGTGCGCAGGCCGTTGCCGCCGTGCAGCATCGCCAGCCACAGCATGACCAGGTCCCAGCCCTGCCAGAACGGCGAGGCCCAGCGGCCCGCGACGAACGCGAAGCCGACCTTGGTGACGCCGCCGTCCAGCACGAGCTGGATCAGCAGGTGGCCGATGACCAGGACGACCAGCACGACGCCGGACAGCCGCATGAACAGCCAGCCGTACAGCTCGAAGTTCGTGCGGGTGGCGCGCGGGGTGCGCGCGGTGCGGGCGCGCGGCGGCTCGATGACCGGGGCAGGGTTCTCGGGGCTGTACGAGACGCTGGAGCCGGTCAGCTCCACCTCGTCGGCCGGGGTGACTTCAGTGGCCATGTCGTTCAGCTCCCGAACAGGACTCGTGCGGCGTGGCCGAGGACCGGGTAGATCGCGCCGAGCATCAGCACGATCCACAGGCCCATGACCGTCCAGAACATCTGCTTCTGGTAGCGGGGACCCTTGGTCCAGTAGTCGACGGCGATGATCCGCAGACCGTTCAGCGCGTGGAACAGGATCGCGGCGACGAGGCCGTATTCCAGCAGGCTGACGATCGGGGTCTTGTAGGTCGCGACGACCTTGTCGTAGTCCTCGGGGGAGACGCGCACGAGTGCGGTGTCGAGGACGTGGACGAACAGGAAGAAGAAGATGAGGACACCGGTGACTCGATGAGCCACCCAGGACCACATGCCTTCCCGGCCGCGGTACAGCGTTCCAGCCGGCACGGAAAAACCCTCCGGGAGCGGGACGAGGGGTGCCGGCTGTCGTTCGCTTTGCTAGTCGGTCACGCCCGGCCGGGTACGGTCCACCGGCCCCGGCCATCGTAGCGACGCGATGTCGGCTCGGTACCACGGGGTAGGCCAGGTGTGATCGATCCCGCACGGTCGGGTGAACCGGCGAGCCGAATCAACCGGAATCGGGCCGTCCGGCGGAGCTGCTCGGCGGTCGCCACCGCCTCCTCGTCCTCGTCGTGCCCGAGGCGCTGCCGCAGCGAGGCCAGCGTCTGGTCGAGCGCGTGGCCGGGGTCCTCCTCGTCCAGCGCCAGGACGAACGCATGCCCGAACTTCGCCTCGTAGGCGGCGTGCGCGGCGCGCAGCGCGGTGTGCACGGTGAGGCTGCCGCGGTCGGGCAGCGGGGTGGTGGCCTCGGCGGCCAGCGCCTCGGCCAGGTCGCCGGAGGTGAGGTCGTAGGCGGCCTCGTCGGCGGCGGCCAGCAGCGCCTCCACCGTCGGGTAGGGGCGGTGCGCGGTCATCCGGCGGGCCCAGCGGTGGGAGCCGCAGCAGTCGCTGAAGGCGGCCTCGGCCTCCGTGGAGGGTGCCAGGTTGAGCAGGATCAGCCCCTCGGGCGGGGTGTCGCTGGACAGCGGACGCTCCTGGGAACACGGCGGGACGTACGACGGGGTCACCCAACTGTACGGCCGCGCACGGCGAATGGGGCTGTGGTGACCGCTGTGGCGGCAGTGTTCACCCGTACGGGACCGGGATCGGTCGGCGGGTTGACGCACGGGGGCGCGACCCGTTGAGCTGGACGCCTGGGAGTGTGCTGCGGTTCCTGGCGGAAGCCCGGCCACGGGACTTCGGCGTGTTTCCCAGCGGTGCCCCCGCGGCGCCCGGAACGTACCGTCGGCAGGTCGGCGGCCGTTGAGCTGTGACGACGGCCGGGGTCCGCCTCCCCCCACAGGAGCGTCCCCGGCCGCCACTAGTACGGCGTACGGCCGTCCGAAAGTGTCACCGGCCGGCATGAGGCAGGATGGGACGGTGCTCGAAGGGGTGGGGCCCAACGTGGATCTCGATACCGCGGTGAGCGGTGCGCAACGCGGCGACGAGGCCGCGTTCCGCGTCGTGTACCGCGCCGTGCAGCCGCAGTTGCTGCAGTACGTGCGCAGCCTGGTCGGCCCGGTGGACGCCGAGGACGTGGCGTCCGAGGCCTGGCTGCAGATCGCCCGCGACCTGCCGTCGTTCCGCGGCGACGGCACGTCCGTCCGCGGCTGGGCCGCCCGCATCGCCCGCAACCGGGCCCTGGACCACATCCGGGCCCGCAGCCGCCGGCCGATCGCCGGGGGCGGTGTCGACGAACTGGTCCAGCTGCCCGACCGGGCCGACACCGCCGGCGAGGCGCTCGACGCGGTCGCCACCGACCGGGCGCTGGCCGCGATCGCGGCGCTGCCGCGCGAGCAGGCCGAGGCGGTGATGCTGCGGGTGGTGATGGGCCTGGACTCCACCAGCGCGGCCAAGGTGCTCGGCAAGCGGGCCGGCTCGGTGCGGATGGCCACCCACCGCGGGCTGCGGCGGCTGGCGGAACTGCTGGCCGAGGAGGCCCAGCGGGAGGAGCAGGAGCAGCGCGAGCGCAGGGAACGGCGCGAGCAGCAGGAGCAGCGCAGGGCCAGGGAGCGGGCGGCGGCCGCGCACCCGGTCCGGGGCGCGGACCGCGGCGGCGGGGGAGGGACCGGCGCGGCCGGCGGCGGGCGGCGCGGCCGCGGCCCCGAGCCCGCCGAGCGGACCCCCGACCCCCGGACGGCCGCGGGCCGGCGGGCCGATGTGACGTTTTCCGCGTCCCGGGCGCTGTGAGGAATTGACATGACCGAGAACCCACGCCACGACGGCGCCCCACCGCTGCCCGGGCCCCGGTCCGCCCCCACGAACCGGCCCGGCGCCCGCCGCGCACTGCGCGCGGCCCGCATCGACTGGCTCACCGGACAGGCCGCGGAGCAGTTGCTGTCCGGCAGGCGGGTCCACCCCCAGGACGCCGTCGCGGCGGAGACCGCGGACCGGCTGGCCCGCCTGCTCTCCGCCGCCGCCGGCCGGCCTTCCGGCGCCGGCGCCGAAGGGCCGCTGACCGAGCTCGGGTTCGCGCTGGACCCGGCCCGCGAGGAGGCCGCGCTCGCCGCCTTCCGCGCCGCCCGCGCCGAGGCGTCCCCGGCGGCTTCGCTGCCCTCCGTGTCCTCCCAGGCTTCCGACGTCTACTCCGGCATCCCCGAGCCGGCGATCGTCCGCACCCTGCCCGTGCGGCGGGACTCCGCCACCGGCCGCGGCGTGCGGCTGCGGCTGCCCGGACTGCGCTCGGTCCGCGTGGCCACCGCGGCGATGGCCGCGGTGCTCGCCCTCGGCGGGGTGGCGGCCGCGGTCGCCGCGGGCACCGGACGGCTGCCGGTACCCGGCGCCGGCTCGGGCGCCCCCGCGGTGACCGGCTCGCCCGGCGCGGACACCCACGGCGGCGGCGCGGCCCCCGCGACGACGGTCCCGCCGCGCCGCGGCGGCGCGGGTCTGCACGGCACGGTGCCGACCGGGCCGGCCCACTCCTGCCCGCGCGCGTTCCGGCAGGACACCGACCGCTGGTACGGGTCCGGCGCCCACTGCGCCGGGTCCGACCGCACCGGCTCGGAGGACCGCAAGGACAAGGACCGCACCGGCAACGGGCGGGACGGCGGCAACAGCGGCCAGAACGAGGGCAACGAGGGCAAGGGCGGCGGCAACGAGGGCAACGGCCAGGGCCAGAACCAGAACGGGAACGGTAACGAGGGCAACGGCCAGAACCAGGGCGACGACGAGAACCAGAGCCAGAACCAGAGCCAGGTCGAGGGCAAGGGCCAGAACCAGAACCAGGGGAACGGCCAAGGCCAGAACCAGAACAACGGCCAGGGTCAGGGTCAGGGCAACGGCCAGGGTCAGAACCAGGGTCAGGGTCAGGGCAACGGCCAGAACCAGAACGCGGTCAAGGACGCCGTGGACACGCAGGACCACGGCCGTTCCGGCACCCAGCCGGTGAACGCCTCGCAGGCCGGCGCGACCGTGCGGCGCGCCGCCGCCCCGTCCGGCTCCGGCCGCAGGCCCGCGAAGAGCCAGGCCACACCGGCCCGCTCGCAAACCCTGGTGAAGTCGCCCAAAACGCCGCACAAGCCCGCGAAGTCGCCGGCCGCCGCAGCGGCGCCCGCGACAGCGGGGTGACACTTCCGGCGGCCGATGCGCTTTAGGTAGTGGACCGACTGGTCATCGGTCCGGTGGACCCCGGTTCTCCCCGTACCGGGGTCCGCGTACAGAGCGCGGCCGGGCGCATTCCCCCTGCCCGGCCGCGCTCGTCC
Organism: Streptomyces sp. NPDC020917; assembly: GCF_044333795.1. Classification (NCBI taxonomy): domain Bacteria; kingdom Bacillati; phylum Actinomycetota; class Actinomycetes; order Kitasatosporales; family Streptomycetaceae; genus Streptomyces; species Streptomyces sp. NPDC020917. The sequence continues at coordinate 38,850 of NZ_JBIRRR010000020.1, forward strand.
GCGAGCGGTGTTGGGTCCGCCGCGGACGTTCAGCGATGCGCGCTCATCCCGTCACCAGTAGACGACGACCTTGTCGCCGACCTTCACCTCGTCGAAGAGCTTCGCGATCGCCGCCCTGTCCCGCACGTTCACGCAGCCGTGCGAGGCGCCGGCGTAGCCGCGGGCCGCGAAGTCCGCGGAGTAGTGGACGGCTTCGCCGCCGCTGAAGAACATCGCGTACGGCATCGGCGTGTGGTAGATCGTCGAGACGTGGTTGCGGCTCTTGAACGTGACGTGGAAGAGCCCCTCGCGGGTCGGGGTGTACTGCGAGCCGAACCGCACGTCCATGGTGGCCTGCACCTTGCCGTCGACGACCCAGGACAGCGTCCGCGTCGTCTTGCTGATGCACATCACGTGGCCGGTCATGCAGCGCGGGTCCAGCTTGGTCGCCGGCTTCGGCGGGGCCGGCGGGTACATCTCGGTGTGGGTCGGCTGCCGGGTCAGACCCCGCAGCTTGGTCCAGGTGGCCTTCGTCACCGTGCCGCTGGACCTGAGGCCGTGCCGCTCCTGGAAGTCGCTCACCGCGTGCTGGGTGACCGTGCCGTAGTAGCCGGTAGGGGTGCGGCTGAACAGGTGCAGCTGGCCGAGCCTGGCCTGCAGTTCGCGCACCTGGGCGCTGCTGGAGCCCACCGCCATCACGACCGGCTCGACCGGCGGCCTGGTCGCGGTAGGGGTGGCCGTGGTCGCCGGGGCGGCGGGCGTGGTGGCCGGCGTACCGGACGGCGTGGTCGGCGCCGCGGTCGTCGGATCGCTGCTGGGCGTGGCGGACGCGGTGGTCGCCGGTGCCCTGGTCGCGGACGGTGTGGCCGGCTTGCCGTCCGCCGCGTTGTCGGTCGGCCCGCAGGCCGTGAGCACGGCCGCGGACAGCACCGCGGTCACCGCCGCCGCTGCCACGGCCGCGGTAGGTCTTCTGCGCACGGTCGTCACCTTCCCCGCCTTCGTCCCGAATCTCAGCGTCTCGAATGCTCTGTCACCCCCTAGACATCGAATGGCGCCTGTGCGGTTGCGGCAGTTCGGGGAAGACTGTGAGGAAGGTCCCAGCCCGGCGCACTGCACGGGCAGCACGGCCGCCACTACAGTCCGTGGCTGGCCCCACCAGTGAGTTTCTTCAGCGGAGGCGTGAGCATGGCGCGCGAGTCGGAATCCGGTCTGCCGATCGAGCCGGTCTACGGTCCCGACGCCCTGGACGGCTGGGATCCGGACGCCAAGCTGGGCGCGCCCGGCGGCTATCCCTTCACCCGCGGCGTGTACCCGTCGATGTACACCGGGCGGCCGTGGACGATGCGGCAGTACGCCGGGTTCGGCACCGCCACCGAGTCCAACGCCCGGTACCAGCAGCTCATCGCCAACGGCACGATGGGCCTGTCGGTGGCCTTCGACCTGCCGACGCAGATGGGCCACGACTCCGACGCGGCCATCGCGCACGGCGAGGTCGGCAAGGTCGGGGTGGCGATCGACTCGGTCGAGGACATGAAGGTGCTGTTCGGCGGGATCCCGCTGGACAAGGTGTCCACCTCGATGACGATCAACGCCCCCGCCGCGTTGCTGCTGCTCCTCTACCAACTGGTCGGCGAGGAGCAGGGCGTGCCCGCGGAGCAGCTGACCGGCACCATCCAGAACGATGTGCTCAAGGAGTACATCGCCCGGGGCACCTACATCTTCCCGCCCAAGCCGAGCCTGCGGCTGATCGCGGACATCTTCGCGTACTGCAGGGCCGAGATCCCCAAGTGGAACACCATCTCGATCTCCGGCTACCACATGGCCGAGGCCGGCGCCTCGCCCGCGCAGGAGATCGCCTTCACCCTCGCCGACGGCATCGAGTACGTGCGCACCGCGATCGCGGCGGGGATGGACGTGGACGACTTCGCGCCGCGGCTGTCGTTCTTCTTCGTCTCCCGCACCACGATCCTGGAGGAGGTCGCCAAGTTCCGGGCGGCCCGCAGGATCTGGGCGCGGGTGATGCGCGAGGAGTTCGGAGCGAAGAACCCCAAGTCGCAGATGCTGCGGTTCCACACCCAGACCGCCGGCGTGCAGCTCACCGCCCAGCAGCCGGAGGTCAACCTGGTCCGGGTCGCCGTCCAGGGCCTGGCCGCGGTGCTCGGCGGCACGCAGTCGCTGCACACCAACAGCTTCGACGAGGCCATCGCGCTGCCCACCGACAAGTCCGCGCGGCTCGCCCTGCGCACCCAGCAGGTGCTCGCCTACGAGACCGACGTCACCGCGACCGTCGACCCGTTCGCCGGGTCGTACGTGGTGGAGAAGATGACCGACGACGTCGAGGCGGCGGCGCTGGAGCTGATGGCCAAGGTGGAGGATCTCGGCGGCGCGGTCGCGGCGATCGAGCACGGCTTCCAGAAGTCCGAGATCGAGCGGAACGCCTACCGGATCGCGCTGGAGACCGACGCGGGGGAGCGGACCGTGGTCGGCGTCAACCGCTTCAAGCTCGACGAGGAGGAACCGTACGAGCCGCTGCGGGTGGACCCGGCGATCGAGGCGCAGCAGGCGCAGCGGCTGGCGGACCTGCGGGCCGGCCGCGACCAGCAGGCGGTCGACGCGGCGCTCGCCGCGCTGCGCAAGGCCGCGGAGGGCACGGACAACGTCCTGTACCCGATGAAGGACGCGCTGCGGGCCCGGGCCACCGTGGGAGAGGTCTGCAACGCCCTGCGCGAGGTGTGGGGCACCTACGTGCCCACCGACGCCTTCTAGCCCCCACCCCGGATCGGCCTTCCCCCCGCGGCCACCGCCCCCGTCTGACCGGACCCTTCCCGGCCGGCCGGACCCTTCCCGGCCGACCGGCTGCCCGGGGTTCCCGCGCCCCTGCCGGGGCGGCCCGCAAGCGGGGCCCTAACGCGTGGCGTAGGCCAGGAGGCGGTCGCCGAGGAGGGACTCGACGCTGTCCAGCAGTGCCAGGGCGGCCTCGGCGATCGTGCCGGGTGCCTGTCCCTCGTGGCTGCGGCGGCCGATCTCCAGGAACAACTGCTCCTGGACCCAGCCGAGTTGGGAGGCCACCAGGCGTGGTGTGGGGTCGCCGGGCGCCGCGCCGGTCTCGGCGGCGAGCACCGCGGCGAGCGCCTCGACCATCTCGCGGGCTATCGCGTCCAGCCGCGCCGCCAGCGTCGGCTCGGCCCGCGCCATCTCCAGGAACCGGCCGAACCCCTGCGTCAGCCCGACCATCCGGTCGCCCTGCCGCAGCTCGCCGCGCAGCGCGCCCAGCACCGCTCCGGCCGCGGACCGGCCGGCCGTGCGGTCCTCGACCATCTGGACCATCCGCTGCGCCGAGACCTCCTCGGGATAGCAGACCAGGTCCTCCTTGGACGGGAAGTACGTGTAGACCGTGTTCACCGAGACCTCGGCGGTCCGCGCCACCTCGGCGATCGTCACCTGGCCGAAGCCGCGCTCGAGGAAGAGGCCGGTCGCGACCTCGGCGATGTGCCGCCGGGTCTGCCTCCTCTTCTCGTCGCGCAGACCGCCCGCACGGATCTCCTCCGCGCGGGTGGGCTGGCCGCGCAGGCTGCCGTGGGTGATGTCGGTCACGCTTCCATCGTAGGGCAGCCCCCACCGGTGACCGGCGCGTAGCCGCCCGGAGATCACGGGACCCCCACACTCACCCCAGGGTGGCCTTCTTCAGCGCGCGGGCCCGGCGGGCCACCCGGCGGACGGTCCGGTTGCGCGGGACGAACGCCAGCCGCGAGGGCACCGCGCCCGGCAGGCCCAGCGAGGTCAGCCGCCGGCGCTTGAAGTACACCCAGGTCCGGTCGGTCAGACGGTGCGTCAGCCAGTCCGCCGCCTCGTCCCGCAACTGCGGGTACGCCTGCGCCTGCATGCAGTAGCCGACGGTGTGCAGCAGCGGGGTCAGTTCGCCCTCGACGTACTCCGGGGTCGGCGCACGCCAGGCGCGTACCGCCTTGGCGTCGGCCAGGTCGGGGAGTGCGTCGTGCACGATCGTGACCGGTATCCGGTTGCTGTTCTGGTACGGCGTCAGCCGGTCCAGCAGCAGGCCGGTGCCGGTGCGGGCGACCGGGATCCCGTACAGCGCCGACGCGGTGAGAAGCGCCGTCGAGAAGCAGCCGATCACCAGCGCGGGCTCGGCCTTCTGGTAGACGACCTCGGCGAGCACCGGGGTGTTGAGCACCGTCAGCCGCGCGCCGAGCCGTTCGGCCTCGGCGATCAGCGGCTCGGTCCAGTGCGCCGGCGCCGTCGGGTGCGGCTTGAAGACGATCTCGGTGTGGCCGAGTGCGGCGGCCCCGCGCACCATCGTCAGGTGCAGGTCCTCCTCCTCGGCGGCGCTGATCAGCCCCAGCGCCGACAGGTACTGGCCGAGCAGCAGCGCGCTGCCGGAGGGCACGTCGGCGAGCGTGCTGCCCGCCGCCACCTCCGAGGCGTCGGCGACCTCGGCGAGGACCTTGACGAACTCCTCGGTCGGCACCACCTCGGCCTCCACGCCGTGCTCGCTCAGCAGCAGCGGGCGCAGCCCCGGCACCAGGTCCAGGTGCAGCAGCCGGTCGATCCTGGTGTCGACCAGCGCGCCGATCTTGTTGCGGGTCGGGCCGTAGGACATCAGGCCGTCGGCGTACACGGTGATCGGCGCGCCGGTGAAGCACGCGGCGACGGCGAGCGCCGGCTCGACCTGGATGGACTCCACGACCAGTTCGATCTCGTCGTCACCGAGGTCCCACAGCATCCGCAGATGCCGCTCCCAGATCGGCGCGTCGTCGGCGCGCGGCGACCAGCCGCCGGGGTGCAGCGGGTGGATCGCCTCGTTCCACGACCGCAGGCTGTCGAACCGCGGGCGCAGCGCGGCGAAGCCGGGCGCCTCGTTCAGCGGCGGGGTGATCTCCGGGATCGCCGCGTTGTTGCTGACCACCAGCAGCCGGCGGTCGGCCCGCTCGAAGCAGCCCGCGTCCAGCGCCGCGGCGAGCGTGGCGGCGCCGTAGAGGGTGGAGGCGACGAAGAGCTGGGTACGGCCGCGGGTGCGGCCCGTGCCGACGGCCATCACGCGGCCGCCGTTCCGTCGGCGGGGATCCGCCAGCGAAGTCTGCGGATCTTGACGCTGCGTTCGAGGTCCATCGAGTCCAGCGCGTCGGCGAGCACGTCCTGCGGCAGCCGGCGCAGTGCGGCGGCGCTCATCGACTTGAGCTTGCGGGCCACCTGCGGCTCGAACCGCTCGATGTTGCCCAGGTGGTGGGCGATGATCGCGCAGTAGGTGCGGACCGCCTTGGGCAGGAAGCGGTCGGCGTCCGGGTCCTCGCTCACCTCGGCGATCACCTGGTCGAAGCTGCGGATGAAGTCGAGTTGGCGGACGTCGCCGATCTGGGTGAGCGAGGTGGTCACGCCGCGCCGGTAGAAGATGCCGAACAGCTCCGCCACCCCGAACGTCTCCGCCTTGCGGTGCAGCCGCCAGATCCACGGCCGGTCCTCGGCGGTGCGCAGCCCGTCGGGGAAGTGCAGCAACCCGGCGTCCAGCAGCCGGCGGTGGTAGATGCCCGCCCACGCGTACGGGTAGTCGACCGACGTCGAGCGGTCGGCGGGCAGGATCGCGTCGCGCGCCTTCAGCGCGACGCCCCTGCGGCCGTGCGGCACCCGGATCACGTTGCGGGTCCTGCCCGTGCACTGGACGTGGTCCACGCGCACGAAGTCGGTGCCCATGTCCTCGATGGCGGCGACCAGCCGGGGCAGGTAGCCGGGCCCGTACCAGTCGTCGCCGTCCAGGAAGGTCAGGTACTCGCCACGGGCGGCGTCGATGCCCGTGTTGCGCGCGGTGGCCAGGCCGCCGTTGCGCTCGTGCCGTACCAGGCGCGCGCCCGGCAGGGAGTCCAGCGCTCTTTCCAGCAGTTCGGGCGTCCGGTCGGTGGATTTGTCGTCCACCAACACGAATTCGAAGTCTGACCTGGCGTTGGCGCGCAGGCTGTGCAGCGTGTCAGGAGCGTATTGCTGCACATTGTAAAACGGCACGATGACGGAGAGCTTTACCACCCGCCGAACACTACGGGCGCCTAAGGCTCGGTGATTAGCCGCCGGTGAACATCTGGTGAAACGAAAGATGACGAGACGGTGACGTGCGTCTTCGCCGGCGGTCAGGTGCACCGCTGCCACCTGGAGAGGTGCAAAGTGGCGGCATTTTGTTTACCTGCCGTTGGTCGCGGATTTGTCGGATGAACCCTCCGGCTTCCTACCGTCTGCGTCGTGCCAGAACGCAAGTCCGGCCCGCTGCGGGTCACGGTGATCGCCGATTCGGATACCCGGTGGAAGTGGGGTGCGCTGATAGCGCGCCGTATCGACCCCGAGGCCCGCGTCGATGCGCGCCTGCTCCGCGGCCGGGCCACGCCCACCCCGCGGCAGCTCGCCGAACTGGGCATCCCCGCCGACTCGATGGTCGAGGCGACCGCCGCGGAGATCCTCGCCGCGACGAACGACGAGATCTGCGACGTCGTGGTCGTCTCCTGCGTCGGCGGCACCGTCCAGGCGCTGCTGCACGGCTTCAACCGGGCCTGGGAAGGCCGCGGTTCGCGTCCGGTCGTGGTGACCGGTTACGTGGGCGTGGTCTACGAGAAGCTCGCCGACGGCCTGCTGCTGCGGGCCGGCGCGGACGTCGTGCTGGCCAACAGCGCCGACGACGCACGACGGTTCACCGCCGTGTACGAAGGGGTCGGCCACCCGGCCGACGCGATCGTGGAGACCGCGCTGCCGTTCCTCGGCGGCGAGCGCTACCGCCCGGACCCGGCACGGCCGTTCACCGTCACCTTCGCCGTCCAGCCGTCCGCGCCCGAGGGCCGCGCCGACCGGATGCACCTGCTGCGCCGCACCGTCGAGCACGCGCGGCGGCACCCCGAGCGCGCCGTGCTGGTCAAGCTGCGCAGCAAGCCGGGCGAGCACACCACGCACATCGAGGAGCACCCGTACCAGAAGCTGGTGGCCGGGCTGAACCCGCCGGACAACCTCAGCCTGGTCTACGGCAACATGGCCGAGGTCCTGGACCGCACCGACCTGCTGGTGACGGTCAGTTCGACCGCCGCGCTGGAGGCGCTGCACCGCGGGATCCCGACCGCCGTGCTCACCGACCTCGGGATCCGCGAGGCGCTCGGCAACCACCACTTCCTCGGCTCGGGCCTCTACGCGTCCTGGGACGAGCTGGACGACGGCCGCCTGCCGCAGGCCGACCCCGACTGGACCGCGGCGCAGGGCGTGGCCGGCGCCGACCCGTACGCGGCGCTGCGGGCCCGGGTGCGCGGCCTGCTGGGCGCCAGGCAACTGCCGCGGCTGGCGCCGTACTACACCGCGCGCACGGCGCCCGGGTACCTGCCCGGGGTGCTGGCACGGCACGGCCTGAACGTCAAGGGCGAGCCGATCGAGGGGCTCGCGCCCACCGAGCCGGGACCGGTCCGCCGCGCCGTCCGCGACCTGGTCCGCAACTCCGCGCGCACCGCGTACCGCCAGGGCGTCCAGCGCGTCGCCCCCGCCATCCGCCGCTGGGGCCAGTTGTGAGCGCGCCTTCCGGCCGGTGGCCCGGTGACGACCGCATCTGCCCCTCCGGGGCGGTGACGGCCCGAGGGCCGCGGTGGGCCGGTCACGCAGTTCCCCGCGCCCCTGAAGGGGCGCACCCCGCCGCGCGAGATGCGCGAGCCGGCCGCCCAGAAGGAGCCGCCCAGAGAAGGGCGGACGACCACGGCGGAAGCCGAGAAGTGACAGGAGCCACCCGATGAACCAGACGCCGCAGACGGCAAGTGCCCACGTACTGGCCGTCATTCCCGCCCGCGGGGGCTCCAAGGGGGTGCCGGGGAAGAACCTGGCGCCGGTGGGCGGCGTGCCCCTGGTCGCCCGCGCGGTCCGCGCCTGCACCGGCGCCCGCCGGGTCACCGCCGTCGTGGTGTCCACCGACGACCCGTCGATCGCCGAGGTCGCCCGCACGGCCGGCGCCGAGGTGGTGCTGCGCCCGCAGTCCATCGCCGGGGACACGGCCACCAGCGAGGCGGCGGTGCTGCACGCCATGGACGCGCACGCGGCCATGTCCGGCATACCGGCCGACGTCGTGCTGCTCGTCCAGTGCACCAGCCCGTTCATCACCAGCGAGGAGATCGACGGCGTCGTCGCCGCGGTCACCGAGGACGGCGCCGACACCGCCCACACCGTCGCGCCCTTCCACGGCTTCGTCTGGCGGGACGCCACAGACGCCACGGACGCCATGGACGCCATGGACGCCATGGACACCGCAGAGGCGGAGACCGCGATCCCCGCCGCGGCCGGCGGCGTGGGTGTCAACCACGACAAGGCGACCCGGCCGCGCCGGCAGGACCGCCCGCAGGACCTGCTGGAGACCGGCGCCGCCTACGGGATGCGCGCCGCGGGCTTCCGCGCCGCCGGCCACCGCTTCTTCGGCCGCACCGCGCTGGTCCGCACCGACCCCGCGCGGGTCCTGGAGATCGACGAGCCCGCCGACCTGGAGCGGGCCCGCGCCCTCGCGCCGCTGCTGGACCCGCACGCGGCCACCCCGACCGCCGACGACGTCGACGCGGTCGTCCTCGACTTCGACGGCACCCAGACCGACGACCGGGTGCTGATCGACGCGGACGGACATGAGGCCGTCACCGTGCACCGCGGCGACGGGCTCGGGATCGCGGCGCTGCGCCGCTCGGGGCTGCCCGTCCTCATCCTGTCCACCGAGACCAACCCGGTCGTCGCCGCACGCGCCCGCAAGCTGCAGGTTCCCGTGCTGCACGGCATCGACCGCAAGGACCTCGCCCTCAAGCAGTGGTGCGAGGAGAACGGCATCGCCCCGGAGCGGGTGCTCTACGCCGGCAACGACGTCAACGACCTGCCGTGCTTCGGCCTGGTCGGCTGGCCGGTCGCCGTCGCGGGCGCCCACGACGTGGTGCGGGCCGCGGCGCGCGCCGTCACCACGGCGCACGGCGGCCACGGTGCGATCCGCGAGATCGCCGCCTGGCTGCTCGGCCCGAACCTGGCCCGCTGAGCCAGGGTCCGCCCTCCATCCCCTGAAACCCCCTGAAGTACACGTCCCGACCACGAAGGACCTCCCCCGTGACCTCTTCGCAGAACACCCTCCCCGCCAACCTCCGTGCCGTCGGCAGCCGCCACATCGGCAACGGCCAGCCCGTGTACGTCACCGGCGAGATCGGCATCAACCACAACGGCGACCTGGAGAACGCGTTCGCGCTGATCGACGCCGCGGTCGCCGCGGGCTGCGACGCGGTCAAGTTCCAGAAGCGCACGCCGGAGATCTGCACCCCGCGCGACCAGTGGGAGATCGAGCGCGACACCCCGTGGGGCCGGATGACCTACATCGACTACCGCCACCGCGTGGAGTTCGACGAGGCCGGCTACCGGTCGATCGACGAGTACTGCCGCAAGCGCGGCATCGACTGGTTCGCGTCCCCGTGGGACGTGGAGTCCGTCGCCTTCCTGGAGAAGTTCGACGTGCCCGCGCACAAGGTGGCCTCGGCCTGCCTGACCGACGACGACCTGCTGCGCGCGCTGCGGGCCACCGGCCGCACGGTGATCCTGTCCACCGGCATGTCGACGCCGAAGCAGATCCGCCACGCGGTCGAGGTCCTCGGCAGCGAGAACATCGTGCTGTGCCACGCCACGTCGACGTACCCGGCGAAGCACGAGGAGCTCAACCTCCGCATGATCAACACCCTGCAGTCGGAGTACCCGAACGTGCCGGTCGGCTACTCCGGCCACGAGGTCGGCCTGCAGACCACGCTGGCCGCGGTCGCGCTCGGCGCGGTCTTCGTCGAGCGGCACATCACCCTCGACCGCGCCATGTGGGGCTCGGACCAGGCCGCGTCGGTGGAGTCCCAGGGCCTGGAGCGCCTGGTGCGCGACATCCGCATCATCGAGACCTCTCTCGGTGACGGCGTGAAGAAGGTCTACGAGGGCGAGCTGGGCCCGATGAAGAAGCTGCGCCGCGTCGCCGGTGTCGTCGCCGAGGCCGAGGCCGCCGGCGAGACCGCGCACGAGACCGCCGGCGTCTGACCCGCGGCCGGCCGCCGTCCGGGCCGACCCCGGCCGGCGGCCGCGGCCGCACACCGCCCGCGGATCGCAGACCGCCCGCGGGCGGACCCGACGAGAGACACCAGGAACGAGGGGACCGAGCAGGATGACCGAAGGGCCCACGCCGCCGGCCGGCGGACGCCAGCCCGTACCGGGGACGGGCGCCGTCGCCCTGGTCGAGTCGCCCGTGCAGCTGCTCAACGTCCTGGAGTGGGCGCACGTCCACCCCCCGGCCGGTCCGGTGATCCCCGCGGCCCGCTCCGGCGCCGAGCGCCGCGGGACTGCCGACGCGGACGAGCCCGCGGCGGTGGAACCGGCGCAGCCGCTGACCGTGGTGGTGCTCTCGCCGTCGGACCCGACCAGCCGCGGCCAGCTGCGCCGGATGGCCGAACTCGCCCGTGACGAGGGCGCGGTGGTGCGCTGGTTCGAGGCCCGCGGCGGCCGCGGCGGGCTGCTGCGCACCGCGGTGGCGCTGGCGCCGCTGCTGCTGCGGGTGCGCCGGCTGGTGCTCGGCGACCCGTTCTCCCGGCTGGTGCAGGTGCTGCTGCCGCTGTGCCGTTCGGTGCGGGACATCACGGTGGTCGACGACGGCACCGCCACCATGGAGTTCACCGAGATCCTCAACCGCGGCGGCCGGCTGGTGCGGTGGCACCGCAGCGGGCGCCGGATGTCGCCGGTGGACCTCGCGTTCGGGCTGTTCGCGTCCGCGGCGCGGCGCAAGCTGACGCCCGGCGGGCGGCACCGCGTCGAGCTGTTCAGCGCGATGCCGGCGACGCCGCCGCCCGGGATGGCGCTGCGCACCAACCGGTTCGCCTGGACCCGCAGCCGGTTCGGGCCGCCGCGCACGCTGGCCGGCACCGACCTGATCGGCACTTCGCTGGTGGAGACCGGCGTGGTCGACCCCGACCGCTACCTCGCGGTGGTCCGCTCGCTTGCCGAACGGCACGGCGCCAAGCGGTACTTCGCGCACCGCAGGGAGGCCGCGGACAAGCTGCACCGGCTGGCCGCGGAGACCGGCCTGGAGATCGTCCGGCCGGACCTGCCGCTGGAACTCGTCGCGCGCCGCGGGCCGATCGGCCGCTCGGTGCTGTCGTTCCCCTCGACGGTGGTGCACACCCTGCCGCTGGCGCTGGCCGGTACCGGCGTGCACATCGTGGTCTGCGACATCGACCAGGAGTGGCTCACCGCGTCGGCCTCGCCGCGCGCCCACACCTTCCTCACCGGCATCACGCACACGGCCCGCGATCTGCACGGGCTGCCCACGGCCGACGAGCCGAGCCCCGCCTGAGGCGCTGAGCGGGCCGTGTCCCGCGACTCCGCTCCGAGGGCCGGGCAGGGCCGGCGGGGCCCGCGCGGGAACGGCATCCCGCGCGTGCCGGGGCGCCGGCGTCCGCGGTGGCGGGACCACGACCCCCTCAGTGCGCGTTTGCCGCGCGGCCAGGCATACTTAACCCTTTGATCAACTGGATCGGGTTGGGTACGGGAATGGCGGGAACTTTACGCGGCTCAGCGCGCGTGGCGGTCGTGTCGGGCGGCGTTCTCGACGGTGACTCCCGCGCCCTGAGAGTGGCCGCTGCCGCTCGGGCGGCCGGCTACGAGGTGACACTGATCGGCCGCGGGCCGGCGACGGCGGTGCCGCTGGGCGTGGCCGCGCGCACCGTGGCCGTGGCCGGCGTGATCGGCACCCACCGCATGCTGCGGCCCCGCCCGGGACTTCGCTGGCCGCTGGCCTACCGCAGCGCCGAGGCGTACACCCACCGCACCACCCTGGTCGCCGCGCGGCGCTCGCTGCTCGCCACCCGCGGCGCCGAACTCGCCCTCGTCCACCGGCCGTTGCCGCTGCGCGCGGTGGCCCGATGCGGTCATCTGCTGGCCCTGCTGCGGCACGGCGTGCGTGCCGTGTGGACGCGCGCCCGGGCCGCGCAGCACCGCACCGCCGTGCACCGCAGGGAGAAGCCGGACACCCGGCTGGACAACATCGTCACCGAACTCGCCCGGTTGCTGCTGCGCCGCCGCGCCTGGCGCCGGCTGGACCCGGGCCTGCTCGACGAGGAGGTCGCCTACGGGCCCGCGCTGGACTCGGTCCGGCCGCACCTGATCCATGCCCTGGGCCACCGCACGCTGGGCGTCGCGATCCGGGCGGCGCTGCGGGCCGAGGCGTCGGGGCACCGCATCGAGGTGGTGTGGGACGCGCCGCCGCGGGTCCCGGCCCCGACCCGGCGGGCGACGGTGGCCGCGGACGCCCACGAGCGCACGTTCGCCCCCGAGGCGGACGCGGTGGTCACCGTCGGCGACCGGCTGGCCCGCGAACTGCGCGCCCGGCACGGCCTGTCCGCCACCCCGACGGTGTGCCGCAACGCGCCGCCGCTGACCGCCGCGCCGGACGGCCCGCAGGGCGTGCGCGCCGTCTGCCGCCTGTCCGAGGACACGCCGCTGCTGGTCCACGCCGGCCGGCTGCTGCCCGACCGCGGCCCGGCCACCGTCATCGAGGCGCTGCCCAAGCTGTACGACCTGCACGCGGCGTTCGTGGTGCCCGACACCGGCGATCCGTATCTGGCGGAACTGCGCGACCGGGCCGCCCAGTTGGGCGTGCACGCGCGGCTGCACGTGGTGCCGTACGTGCCCGTTGAGGAGATCCCGGCGTTCCTGTCGTCCGCGGACATCGGCGTGCTGCCGGTGCACCAACTGCCGCACCACCAGGGGGTGCTGGCCTCACGCTACTTCGAGTACGCGCACGCCCGGCTGCCGGTGGTGGTCAGCGACGTGCGGGCGATGGCCGCGGCCACCCTGGAACTCGGCAACGGCGAGGTGTTCCGGGCCGGCGACACCGCCGACTTCGTGCGCGCGGTGGGCGCGGTGCTCACCAACCCCAAGCGCTACCGCAAGGCGTACGACCGCGACGACGTGCTGCGCCAGTGGTCCTGGCAGACCGAGTCGGTGCCGCTGATCGACCTCTACGCCCGCCTGCTGGGGCCCCGGCCCTGAACGACGGCGGCGCCGCCGGGAGGGGGGTGCCCTCCCGGCGGCGCCGGATCCCGTGGGGGGAGGTCGGGACGTCCCGCGGGGTCAGGAGCTCCAGACCTGGAACTCGGAGAGCTGGCCGGCGGGCCAGCCGGAGTTGGCCGTGAACGTCGCGCGGAAGTAGCGCTCGGTGGCGGCCGGGAAGGTGATCGTCACCGTGTTGTTGTTGGCGGCCGGGTCGAAGCTGTAGGACGCCGAGGCCTTCAGCGTCGTGAACGTCGAACCGTCCGTGCTGCCCGCCAGCGTCAGCGTCTCGCTGCGCGCGCCCCAGGACGCGGGGAGCTGCAGCACCACCTTGCCGGCGCTCTGCGCCGACCCGAGGTCCACCTGCACCCACTGCGGGAACGCGTTGTTGGCGCTCTCCCAGTAGCTGTTCTGGTCCCCGTCGGTGACGTGCGACGACGGGTACACGTCGTTGTGGCTGGACTCGCTGGTGGCCTTGCCCGCCGCGAGGTTGGTGGCGACCGTGCCGCTGCCGGTGCCGGTCAGCGCCACCGTCAGCGGGTTGTTGGACGCGCTGCTCGCGACGGTCAGCGTGCCGGTGCGGGTGCCCGACGCAGTCGGCGTGAACGTCACGCCGACCGTGCAGGAGGCGCCCGCGGCGATCGACGACCCGCAGGTGTTGGTCTGCGCGAAGTCACCGGTGACGCTCACCCCGGAGACGGACGCGGCGGCGGTGCCGGTGTTGGACACCGTCACCGTCTGCGCGCCGCTGGTGGTGCCGGGCGCCTGCGAGGCGAAGGTCAGGGACGCCGGGGCTGCGGTGAGCGTGGCGGACGGGCTGCCGCCGCTGCCGCTGGGGAAGACCTCGAAGTCCGACAGCTGCCCGGCGGTCCAGCCGGAGTTGGCGGTGATGTTCACCCGCACGTACCGCGCGGTGGCGGACGCGAAGGTGATGGTCACCGTGTTGTTGTTGGCGTTCGGGTCGAAGGTGTAGGCAGCCGACCCGACGAGGGTGGCGAACGACGAGCCGTCGGTCGAGCCCAGCACCGACAGCGTCTCCTGGCGCGCCGCCCACGCGGTGGCCGGCGGCAGCTTCAGCACCACCTTGCCGATGCCGTAGCTCTGGCCGAGGTCGACCTGCGCCCACTGCGGGAAGGCGCCGTTGGCGCTCTCCCAGTACGTGGAGGCGTCCGCGTCCGTCAGGTTCGCCGGGGTGTAGGTGCCGTTGCTGGAGCTGGCCGACGCGGTCTTGCCCGCGGCGATGTTCGTGGAGCTGTCGATGCCGGTGCCGCTGAGCGCCACCGTGGTCGGGCTGTTGTTGGCGCTGCTGGTGACCGTCAGGGTGCCGGTGCGGGCGCCGCCGGTGGTCGGCTTGAACGAGACGGTGACCGCGCAGGAGGCGCCGACCGCGATCGTGGAGCAGTTGTTGGTCTGGCTGAAGTCGCTGCTCCCGGCCGACACGGACACCGCGGAGACGGTGGCCGAGGTGGTGCCGGAGTTGGTCACCGTCACCGTCTGCGCGCCGGCCGTGGCGCCGACGACGGTGCCGGCGAAGGACAGCGACGCCGGGGTGGCGTTCAGCACCGGGCCGGGCGCGGTGCCGGTGCCCGACAGGGCGACGGTGCTGGTGGTGCCGCCCGCGTTCACCGTCAGCGTGCCGCTGCGGCTGCCGGTCGCGGTGGGCTTGAACGTCACACTGACCGCGCACGAGCCGTTCGCCGGGATCGACGAGCCGCAGGTGTTGGTCTGGGCGAAGTCGCCGCCGGCCGCGATGGAGGAGACCGCGGCGGCCGCACCGGTCGGGTTGGAGACCGTCACGGTCTGCGCGGCGCTGGTCGCACCGGTCGCCACCGAACCGAAGTTGAGGGCGCTCGGGCTGGCCGTCACACCCTCGGCCGGGTACGGCGGGAAGACCGGGGTGGGCCAGCCGCCGCACAGCGGCGTACCGCTGATCCCCGAGTTGCCGCCGCCGTCGGTGACCGCGAAGTTGCCGCCCTCGCAGCTGTACACCGGGGAGGACGCGCCGACGCCGGTGGCGGTGACGTTGCTGAACTTGGCCGCGCCGCCGGTCTGTTCCTGCAGCGCGAAGGTGCCGGTGCCGGCGATCGTCACGTTGTCGAGGTTGACGCCGCTGATGGTGCCCTCGACCCACTGGATCGCCTCGTACGGGCTCTGCTCGATCAGCGCGTTGCTCACGTTGATCGGGCCGGTGATCGATCCCTGGCTGCCGTCGAACCACAGCGCGCCCACGCCGAACTGCCAGTTCGGGTCGAGGCTGCCGTCGCGGATCAGCGTGTTGTTGGAGATGGTGGTGGTGCCGACCGGCGTGGAGGTGAACCGCTGGCCGACGTGGATGCCGCCGCCCTGCGCCAGACCGGTGTCGGTGACCAGGTTGCCGCTGACGGTGTTGTCGTGGCCGCCGTAGATCGCGATGCCGTTGGCGAGGATCTGCAGGCTCACCGTGTTGTTGGAGATGGTGTCGTTGGCGTCGGCGCCCAGGCTGGAGTCGGCCCAGGTGGCGATGCCGTCGTCGCCGGTGTTGCGGATGTCGCTGTTGGTCACCTTGGAGTTGGTGACCCCGCCGTGGAAGTTGATGCCGTCCGCGGTGGTGTCGCGGATGCGCATGCCGCTGAACGTCAGCCCGTCCATCGGCCCGTCCATCCACGCGCCGACCTTCATGTGGTCGATCCACAGGTTGGAGACGGAGGAGCTGGACAGCGCGCCGCCGACGCCGTTGACCTGGGCGCTGTCGTCGCGCTCCTGGACGTCGCCGAAGATCGCGAAGTTCTGCAGGTGGACGTTGCTGCTGGGGTTCGGCTGGTAGTTGCCGTAGAAGCCGGGCGCGGCGCCGGTGACCGTGGAGTACCACATGCCGGCGCCGGCGACGGTGACGTTGTTGACGATGATGTGGCCGGGGACCTTGAAGGTGCCCGGCGGGATCCACACGGTGCCGCCCGAACCGGCCGCCGCGATGGCCGCGTTGAAGGCCGCGGTGGAGTCGGCGGCGCCGGTGGCGTCGGCGCCCTTGCTGGTCACCGACACCGAGCCCGAGGGCTGGCCCAGTGCCGGGCCGACGTTCTCGAAGTCGGCGAAGTCGATGGTGGTGGCGGTGCCGCCGGACGGGACCTGCAGGGTGAAGGTGGTGCCGGCCGGATACGTCTGCGACAGCAGCCGGTGCGCCTCGTCGTAGAAGTGGTGCGGGTTGCTGCCCGGGGTGTTGGTGAACGGGTAGCTGCCGTAGTACCAGCTGTAGGCGTTGGTCAGCGTGAAGTCGGACTGCGCGGCGCCGTTGACGGAGAACGACAGCGGCGCGGTGTAGACCGAGCCGCCCGAGCCGTCCGGGATGCTGTAGCGGAAGTCGATGGAGTTCGTCGCCACCGGCGTGGTGAAGGTGACGTACTTGCCGCTGCCCGACAGCGTGACCGCCTTGCGGTACGCCGCCTCGTCGGCGAGCTGGCCGGCTGCCCAACTCGGGCCGATGACCGTGCCGTTGGTGGCGGAGTTCTCGGCCTGCACCTCGACGTACGGCAGGCTCGCGCCGCTGCCGCCGGTGGCCGCGGCCATCGCCTGCGGTGCCGCGAGGGCGACCACGCCCACGGTCAGCAGGGCGGTGCCACCTCCCGCGGCGACCGCACGCCTGAGCTTTCTGAGTCTGGCGAACACGACTTGCTCCCTTCGAAGGGGTGGGGGGAGGCGCACCCGGGCATGGCGGACCGCCTCACGGAGCGGGGTGCGGGGGAACGAAGGAGGGATGGGTGGGGGGATCGCCGGCCCGGTCGCCGGGTGGGGCTGGACGGTGCAGGGGGACCGTAGCCTCCTGGACACACGCGTGCAATATCCGTATCCACTTTCGTTGAATACAGACTCAACTCTGCAAAATCATGCGCACGCTTACGCCCGTTGCCGAAGTGGGGCATGGTGCGCCCACCCCCGCGCAGCGCCTCGCCCGACGCCTGCGGCGCCGAGCCGCCCGGGGGACGGGGAAGTCCGGCGCGCTCAGCCGGCGGTCAGCGCAGGGCGGCGGGGAGTTCCTCGCGGTGGATGATGCCGAGGCGGCGGGTCGCCCGGGTCAGGGCGACGTACAGGTCGCTGGTCCCGAACCGTCCCGGCTCCACGACCAGGACGTGGTCGAACTCCAGGCCCTTGGCGGCTCGCGGGCCGAGCAGCACCACGGGACGGGTGAGGTCGGGTTCGGCGCCGGCCGTGACGCCGTCGAGCGGGGCCGCGATCTCCTCGTGCAGCTCGCGCGGCGCGATCACCGCCAGCCGCCCCTCGGCGGGCGTCAGCTCGGCGACGGCCCGCGCCACCGCCCCCGCCAGGTCCTCACCCGCGTCCCGCGTCCACGGCTCCTCGCCGGTGGACCGCACCGACCCGGGCGGCTCGAACGAGGGGTCCTTCGCGCGCACGACCCTGGCCGCCAGGTCCATGATCTCGGCCGGCGTGCGGTAGTTGACCCCCAGCCGCACATGGTCGAACCGGTCGCCGACATACGGCTCCAGGATCGCCTCCCACGAGCCGACGCCCGCCTCCTCGGAGGTCTGCGCCGGATCGCCGACCAGGGTCAGCGAGCGGGTCGGCGACCGCCGCATCAGCAACCGCCATGCCATCGGCGACAGTTCCTGCGCCTCGTCGACGATGATGTGCCCGAACGCCCAGGTCCGGTCGGCGGCCGCCCGCTCCGCCGCGGTCCGGTGGTCGGCCTCCTCCTGCCGCTCGGCCATCCGCTCGGCGTCGATGACGTCGTGGGCGGCCAGGACCTCGGACTCCGCGTCCTCGAACTCGAAGGTCCGCGACCCCGCCGACAGGTCCAGGACGCCCTGCGCGTACGCGATCTGCTCCAGGCGCTCGGCCTCCGCGGCCGCCCGCGCGGCGCTCTCGTCGACCCCCAGCAGCTCGGCCGCCTCGTCCAGGAGCGGCACGTCCGCCGGGGTCCACTGCCCCTCGCCGGGCGCGCGGCGGATGGCCTCGGCGTCCTCGTCGGGCAGGTAGCGCGGTTCGGCCAGATAGTCGCCGAGGAACTCCTGCGGCGTGAGCATCGGCCACAGCTCCCCGACCGCGGCCTGCACCTCCTCGCTCGCGGCGACGCCCTTGCCGAGCAGGGCGACGTCGTCAGGACCGAGGAAGTTGGGGCCGCCGTACGGGTCCGTGCCGATGCGTGCGGCCAGTTGCGCGGTGAGGGCGTCGATGACGTGGAAGGTGAAGTACGGGCGGGCGAGGTTGTGCGGGAGCCGCGTCTCGCGGGCCGCCGCCCGCGCCTCGTAGGCGATCTCCCAGTCCAGGACGAGATCCCCGTCGTCGTGCCGGATGATCACCGGCGCACCGGGCTCGGGCAGCCGCTGCCGGTCGTCCACGGCGAGGGCGAGCGCCTCGGCCATCCCCGCGCCGCCCTTGACGGCCGCCGCCCGCGGGGTGTCGGTGCCGCGGGCGTGGACGCCGGGGAAGAGTTCGGCCTGCGTGGCGAGCATGACCCCGGTCTCGCCGAGGGCGGGCAGCACCTCGCCGATGTACCGCAGGAACGCCGGGTTGGGCCCCACGACCAGGACGGCGCGCCGGGCCAGGAGCTCGCGGTGCTCGTACAGGAGGAAGGCCGCACGGTGCAGGGCGACCGCCGTCTTGCCGGTGCCGGGGCCGCCCTCGACGACGAGGACCCCCCGGTGCGGGGCACGGATGACGCGGTCCTGCTCCGCCTGGATGGTCCGCACGATGTCGGCCATGCGGCCTGTGCGGGCCGAGCTGAGTGCGGCGAGCAGCACGGCGTCGCCGGTCGGGTCCTCGAAGCCGCTGCGTTCGCGGTCGCCGAGATCGAGGATCTCGTCGTGCAGCTCGGTCACCGTGCGGCCCTCGGTGGTGATGTGCCGGCGCCGGCGCAGCCCCATCGGGGTATGCCCGGTGGCGAGATAGAAAGGCCGGGCGACCGGTGCCCGCCAGTCGATCAGCAGGGGGGTGTGATCGGTGTCGTCCTCACGAATTCCGATCCGGCCGACATGGTGCGCGGTGCCGTCCCGGAGATCGATCCGCCCGAAGCACAGCGAGCCGTCCACCGCGTTCAGGGCCGCCAGCAGACCGGACCGCTCGGCGACGACCACATCGCGTTCGACCCGGGCCTGCCTGCTGTTCCCCACCGGCGCCAGCGCGTCCTCGACCGCCTGCGCGGCGGCCCCGCGCAGGGTGTCGACGCGGTCGTAGAGCCGGTCGATGAATTCCTGCTCCTTGTGCAATTCGTGCTTCTCGTGATTTGACATCATCGCCCCCTGTCCGATATTCTGTTTCCAGAAGCCCCCGTTGCGGGGCTTTCTTCGTGAGAACACAGAAACAGCCAATATACGCGAGGAAATCCCCGATCCGCAATTCGCGGCACCGGGGATTTTTTGGTGTCCGGGCGTGGAGGTCAGCGCTGCGGGCGCTGGAAGAGGGCGGTCCAGAGGAAGGGTGCGCCGAAGTACGGTGATTCCGCGGGCTGTTCGCGCATGCGGCGCAGTTCCCGGGGGACGAGCGCGGCGAAGAGGGCGCGCAGCGAGGCGGGGGAGTAGGCGAGGCCGCCGTGGAGCCGGGCGTCGCGGTAGAAGGCGGCGTCGGGGAGTTCGGATCCCATCGCGCCCGCGGCGAAACAGGTGAGGGCGAGGTGCCCGCCGGGCGCCAGCACGCGGTCGAGGAGCCCGAGGTAGCTGATCCGCCGGTGCGGCGGCAGATGGTGGAAGCAGCCCGAGTCGCACACCAGGTCGTACGGGCCCGCCGCGCCGATCGCCTCCAGCGCGAAGGCGTTCCCGCGGTGGAAGCGGATCCGGGAGGCGACGCCGGCCTCGCGGGCGCGGTCCCGCGCCCAGGCGACGGCCGCCGGTGACAGGTCGACGGCGTCCACCTCGAACCCCTGGGACGCCAGGTGGACGGCGTTGCGCCCCGGCCCGCACCCCAGGTCGAGCGCCCGCCCGCCGCGGGCGACCAGCCCGCCGTCCAGATACCCCGCGAGGTTCTCGTCCGGCTTGTCGACGAAGAACGGCACCGGCCGCGCGCGGTCGGCGTAGAAGCCGTCCCACCACGCGCTGCCCCCGTCCTCCGTCCACCGGTCGGCCTCGGGCGCGAACAGCCCGTCCAGCAGCGTCAGGACGTCCTCGACCGTGCGGATCGAGCGGTCCGGCTCCAGCCCCTGCGACATCGGGCCCCCTCTCAAGCGGAGCCGTCACGGTACCGTCCGGACACGACAAAAGCCCAGGTCACACACTGCATGCGGGGGCCGGGAACGGCAGGCTGCGGGCCCGGCGGGACGCCCGGAAGCCCGTCACCCCGGCCCCGGCCCCGGCGGGCGCCAGGACCGCGCCCGCGGGCCGTGACGGGCCCTTTCCCGGCCGCCCTGCCCGCGGAAAATCTACGACTGCGGCGGCTGCGCGTGCGCCCGGGCCTCGGCGAGGTCGTCGCCCCGCAGACCCACGCAGTCCAGCGCCCAGAAGGTGTCGGAGTAGACGAACGTGCCCGTCATCCACTCCTCGTGCGCGGCGAGCGCCGCCACCTGGAAGGCGCCCGGCGGATAGCGCAACGTCGGCGGGCGGAAGCCGAGTTCCTCGGCGGGCCGGAACCCGCGGGCGCTGTAGTAGCGCGGCGAGCCCTCCAGGAAGACCAGCGGGACGCCCGACGCATCGGCAGCGGCCAGCGCGTGCGCGATCAGCCGGGTCCCGATGCCGCGCCCCTGATGGTCCGGGTGCACCCCCAGCGGCGACAGCGAGTACACGTCGACCAGGCGCGGCAGCGCGTCCAGCCGGCACGCGCTCAGCATCACGTGCCCGACGATCCGCTCGTGCGCGGGGTCCGCGGCGCTCTCCGCGCCCGCAATCCCGTTGGCGGACACGCCTGTTGTGATGCCGTGCGCGACGGCCACGAAGGACAGCGGCGGCACCGCCGCGCGGGCCGCGCGCAGCGCGTCGACGAGACCGGGGACGCGGTCCGGGTCCCCGAACGCCGCCGCCTGGAGCGCCCTGACCGCCTGTTCCTCGCCGGCCGCCTCGGCCCTGATCGTCACGTCGGGAGCGGCCTCACCGGTCGCGTCGGAGCGCGCATGCGCGTCAGCTGTCGCCATGCCCGCGCACGGTACGCGGCCCCCGGCCCCCAGGCCATCGAATTCCGCGCGCGCCCGGTGGTGCACCGTGCGACGCGGGCAACAGGGCCCGCTGCCGCCGCCGTTCAGACCGCGACCGGGGCCTTGATCGCCGGGTGGTGGCGGTAGCCGGCCACTTCCACGTCGGAGTACGCGTACGAGAAGAGCGACTCGGCCGGGCGCAGACGCAGCTCAGGGAACGCGAACGGGGTCCGCGACAGCTGCTCCGTCACCTGCGCGACGTGGTTGTCGTAGATGTGGCAGTCGCCGCCGGTCCAGATGAAGTCGCCCGGTTCCAGGCCGACTTGCTGCGCCACCATGTGCGTGAGCAGGGCGTAGCTGGCGATGTTGAACGGGACGCCGAGGAACAGGTCCGCGCTGCGCTGGTACAGCTGGCAGGAGAGCCTGCCGTCGGCGACGTGGAACTGGAAGAAGGCATGGCACGGCGCGAGAGCCATCTTCGGCAGCTCGGCGACGTTCCAGGCGGAGACGATCATCCGCCGGGAGTCGGGGTCCCGGCGCAGCGTGTCGAGGACCTCGCTGATCTGGTCGATGTGCCGGCCGTCAGGAGCGGGCCACGAACGCCACTGCGCGCCGTACACCGGACCGAGGTCGCCGTTCGCGTCGGCCCACTCGTCCCAGATGGTGACGCCGTGCTCGCGCAGCCAGCCGACGTTCGCGTCGCCGCGCAGGAACCACAGCAGCTCGTACACGATCGACTTGAGGTGCACCTTCTTGGTGGTGACCAGCGGGAACCCCCGCGCGAGGTCGTAGCGCAGCTGGTGCCCGAAGACACTTCGGGTGCCGGTGCCCGTCCGGTCGGCCTTGGCCGTCCCGGAGTCGAGTACCAGCCGCAACAGGTCTTCGTACTGGGTGTCCACCACGGCCGTCGATTCTACTCAGCGGCCAGCTCGGCCCAGACGACCTTGCCCGGCCCCGACCGCGCGACGACCCCCCACCGGCTCCCGGTGATCGCCTCGACCAGCGCGAGCCCGCGGCCGTGCTCGGAGTCGTCCGCGGGCGACTGGAGCTCGGGCTTGGCGTCTCCGCAGTCGTGCACCTCGATGCGCAGGCCGTTCCCCTGCCGGACGAACCGCGTCCCGATCCCGCGGCCGGGCACGCGGCCGTGCCGCACCGCGTTCGTCATCAACTCCGACAGCACGAGCGCGGCACTGTCCCCGAGCCCGCCCAACTCCCATGCGTCCAGCGCGTCGAGCAGCGCGTGGCGCGCGCGGTGCACGCTGTGGGGTGTGGCCGGCCACAACGTGACCGGCAGGCTGGGCGCCTGATCCATGGTGGTGCCTCCGTTTCCGGGCACGGCTGTGCCGGGTCTTTGTTCTGCGGAGTGGGCGCGCGTGGTCCGCCCCCGGCCCGACCACTCAGGGCGAGGGCACCGCTGCGCAATGTGAGCGACTGGCTGTAAGCGTGGCACCGTTCGGGCTACGGTGGCAGCCGTTAGCAGCAATTCTGCTCGGCAAATTCCCACGCGAAATTGCGTGGCGGGATGGCAGGTTCTCGCGGAGCCGCGAGATGTCCCGCTGGGGCGCAGAAAGTTCGTTGCACGCCTGGAACGTGCGCCGACAGACTGGACTCGCTCAGGAGGAGTACGGATGATCACGGATCTGGAAGCGGCGACTCCCGCCCTCTGCCGCCTCCAACTCGGCAGTGAACTCAGGCAACTTCGCTTAGCGGCGGGTCTCAAGGGCTCTCAAGTGGTGAAGCGGCTCCTGTGGAGCCCGTCCAAGCTCACTCGCCTGGAGACGGGCGAGAACACCTCGGTCGAGACCGCCGACGTCATGGCGCTGTGCGAGATCTACGGAGTGGACCTTGAGAGGCGAGCGGTGCTCCTCAGCTACGCCGCGGTGACCAAGACGAAGCGGGACTGGTGGCTGACACCGGAATACCGGCAGGTCATCAGTCCCGGCCTCAAGGCGTTCCTCGACCTGGAGGCGACCGCGACCGCGGTGCAGAACTACCAGGCGGAGTTCGTCCCGGGTCTCCTGCAGACGGAGGCCTACATCCGTGCACTGAATGAGCTGGCGCTCAACCGGCCGACGGATGAGGAGGCCGACATGATCGCCGCCATCCGAACGAGGCGTCAGGATGTCCTGAGCCGACCGGAATCCCCCCTGAAGTTCACCGCGATCATCAACGAGGCCGTTCTCCGTAGGCCAGTTGGGCGACGCCCCGTCATGCGCGAGCAACTTGCGCACATTGTCGATGTGGTCGAGTCCCGGCCCAACGTGCGAGTGCAGGTTGTGCCGTTCAGCGTGGGCGCGCACTCGGGGATGGACGGGTCGTTCGTCCTCATCCAGTTTCCGGAGAAGCTGTCGCTGAAACCCATGGTCTACCTGGAGGGCCTCGTGGACGCCTGGGTCAAGCGCGGTGAAGGCGACGTCGAGCGGTACGCGGACGCGGTCTCGGACCTGCAAGCCCTTGCGCCAGGACCGCGTGAATCCCTGCACATGATCAAAGAAGCGATCAAGGAGCATTGATACCGATGACCATCATGGCCGAGGCTCTCAGCGCAGCCGACTGGTACAAGTCGAGCTACAGCAACGCGCAAGGCGAATGTGTCGAGGCCGCACGCGTCGGGGCCGGAGCCATGGCCGTTCGCGACTCCAAGGACCCGCAGGGCCCCGCCCTCCTTTTCACAGCGGAAGCGTGGACCGCCTTCACGCACGCGGTCAGGGAGGGCGAACTCCCCCTCGTCTGAGGGGCAAAGAACCAGCGGTCTCCCGGCCGGGACGCGCGCGCGGCGCTCACCCCACCCGCGACCGTATGTGACTGAGATTGCCCGCTTCTCCACCTTTTCCAACCACGAAAGAGTGAATCTGCCCAAGCAGGACCGTTTTTGCGCATACGCCCGCCCATATGTTCCTTGCATGGTCAGTTCATCGCATGAGGCGATGCACCGGATCTTCCAGGAAGACCCCGGCATCTTCGCCCGCACCTTCGACCGTCTCGGCATACCTTTCACGGAACCCGTGGCGGTCTCACTGCTCCCGACGGATCTCACGGAGATCAAGCCGCTGGAGCGGCGGCTGGACACGCTGCTCCAAGTGGAGACGGCCGACGGCGGGAGTTACCTCCTGGCGGTTGAGGCCCAAGGAAGGAAGGACCCTGACAAGCACTGCAGTTGGGCGTACTACCTGTCGTACCTGTACGCGAAGTACCGCATGCCACCGCTGCTGTTGGTCGTCTGCCAGGACGAAGCAACCGCGCAGTGGGCCAAGATGCCGTTCCACCTCGGAACCCCGATGTGGCGCACGCTGACCCTTCGGCCACTGGTCTTGGGGCCGCATAACGTACCGATCGTCGCCGACGTGGCGTCCGCGGCCGAGGACATCCCCGTGGCTGTCTTCTCCGTGCTCACTCACAGTAGGCATCCGCATGCGGATACGATGTTGAGGGCACTGTCCGCGGCTCTCCGAAAGGCCGATCCCGATACGGCCGACCTTTTCAAGGAAATCACCGAACTTGGGCTGGGTACGAGCCCGGCAGCAGAGATCTGGAGGGACCTCATGGCCATCCCCACCTCGTTCTTCCGCTCCGAGACGGCTGAGAAGGTCCGCGAAGAGGGGCGGGTGCAGAGTCGCGCGGAGGACACGCTCACCGCGCTTCAACTCCGCGGTATCGAGGTCAGCGACGACGTGCGCGAGCGGGTCGAGAGTTGCACGGACTCCGATCTGGTCCGTCTGTGGTTCCACCGGGCCGTCACCGCCGAGCGTGCCGAGGACATCTTCGGCGACTGACGCCGCCAGCCGCCCGGCCGCGAGGGACGAGGTCCCGCGGCCGGGCGGCCGTCGTTCAGCCCAGGCGCTCGACCACGCGGAAGCGTTCGAGGACGACGAGGGTGGCGTCGGTGACCGTGAAGCCGGGGTCGCCGAGGATCTCCCGCATCGGCGCGCTGGTGAAGAACTCGTCGTGGGTCGCCCGCCACGTGTCGAGGGACGTGTCGCCCTCGCCCTCGTCCACCGCGTGCGCGAGGTCCACCTCGCCGATCGGCACCACCCGCACCTCGGTGGTCTCGATCACCGCGACCGGCAGCTCCGCCGAGTCGACCACGGCGAACCGCGCCCCCACCTCCGGCAGCGCCTCGTCCTCGGCCTCGTACGCGGCCAGCAGCCCGGTCGTCGAGGTCTTCGCCCCGCTCAGGACCGCCGCCAGCAGCTTGTCCCGCAGCGGCCCCGGAAACGCGAACTCGGCCTTGGGAAGCGCCGCGATGTCGTCAGTCATGCGCCGACCCTAGGCGCCCCGCACGCACGTCGTCAGCGCATTTAACGGCGCCTCCGCGGCCCCCCCGGCCCAGCGGCCCGGCCGGCGCTCAGGGGTTCCACAGCGTGAGCTTGTCGGGATTGAGCATCATGAGGACGGCCGTGACCAGGCCGCCGGCTACCTCCAGGGTGACCACGCCGGTGATCCGGCCCTGCTCCCACAGCACGAAGCCCAGGCCGTCGGCCGTCTGCTGCTCGGTGATCTCGACGTAGGGGCGGGCCCGCGCGGCCCCGAGCACGAAACGGGCCACCCGGTCGGCACCGTGGACGGGCTTGCGGGCGGTGCTGGCCTTCCCGCCGCCGTCCGAGCGCAGGACCGCCTGCGGGTCCAACGCGGCGGTCAGCGCGACCAGGTCGCCCTCCCGGCAGGCCGCCGCGAACGCCCGCACCACGTTGTCGTGGTCGGCCCGCGTCACCTGCCTGCCGGGGGAGCGCCGCACCCGGGAACGGGCGGAGGACGCCAGTTGCCGGCACGCGCCAGGGGTGCGCCCCACCGTCTCGGCGATCTCCGCGTACGGCACGGCGAACACGTCGTGCAGCACGAACGCCACCCGTTCCGCCGGGGTCATCGCTTCCAGCACCACCAGCAGCGCGGTGCTGACCGACTCGTCCAGCGTCAGCCGGTCCGCGGGATCCCCGGCGCCCCCGCCGGCCTCGCCCAGCATCGCGGTGGGCACCGGCTCGGGCAGCCACGGCCCGACGTAGCGTTCACGGCGGGCCCGCGCCGAGGTCGCCATGTCCAGGCAGACCCGGCCGGCGACCCGGGTCAGCCAGGCGCGCGGCACCTCGATGGCGTCCCGCTCGGCCTGGCTCATGCGGTACCAGCGCGTGTAGGTCTCCTGGACCGCGTCCTCGGCCTCGGCCACCGTGCCCAGGATCCGGAACGCCAGCCACACCAGATGCCGGCGCCCGCCGAGCACCGGGTCGTCCACCAGCGGCTGCTGCTGCTCGTGCTCCACGCGTCCCCCTCCTCGCCCTCAGGACACCGCGGGCCACCGGAACGTCAGGTGGCCCCGGTCCGGGCCCCGGCCCAGGCTAGCCCCGGGCCAGGGCCCCCGGGTCCCGGACGTGACGAGGCGTCCGAGCTTCCGGGGCGGAGCCGGGTGAGCGGGTTCACACGCCCGCGGGCGGGTCACGACCTGACACATCGGGGCCCTGTCTCGTCGCATGGGCATGACCCTGCGCACCCAACAGATCCTGGCCGCAGCGCTCGCCCTGACCGCCGTGTACGCGGGGGTGTGGGCCGCCTTCCGGCCGCGCCAGTTCCACGAGCGCCCTCCCGGCCGGGGACGGGCGGCCCTGCTCCTGCCGCCGGCGCCCCACCGGCCGGCACGGCCCCGGAACACCGAACACCGAAGCACGGCAGAAGGGACGGCACAGCAGCCATGCGTATCGCAGTAGCGGGAGGCACGGGATGGACCGGCCGGAGCGTCGTGGAGGTCCTCCGCGAACGCGGTGACGACCCCGTGGTCCTGGCCCGATCGACCGGCGTCGACCTGGTCACCGGGCGCGGCCTGGCCGGCGCCCTCGACGGCGTCGAGGCCGTCGTCGACGTCAGCAACATCATGACCGTCCGCCGGAAGCCCGCGGTGGCCTTCTTCGCGACCGCCACCGCCCATCTGCTGGCCGCGGGCGCCCAGGCCGGCGTCGGCCACCACGTCGCGCTGTCGATCGTCGGCGTCGACCGCGTCGACTACGGCTACTACGAGGGGAAGCGCCGCCAGGAGGAACTGGTGCTGGCCGGACCGGTGCCCGGGACCGTGCTGCGCGCCACGCAGTTCCACGAGTTCGCGGCGCAGACCCTGGCCCGCAAGGGCCCCCTCGTCATCGCCCCGAAGATGCTCAGCCAGCCCGTCGCCGTGCGCGACGTCGCGGCGCACCTGGTGGACCTCGCCCATGGCCGCCCGCTGGGCCTGGCCCCCGAACTGGCCGGGCCGGAACAGCACTTGAAGATGGACGAGATGGTCCGGCGGCTGCGGACGGCGCGCGGCGACCGCCGCCCCCTCGTCGCCGTCGCCCTGCCCGGAGCCGTCGGCAAGGCCATGACCAGCGGCGCCCTGCTCCCCACCGAGCCCGGCCCGCGCGGCACCCAGACCTTCGACGAGTGGCTCACCGCCGACCGCACCGCCCCCTGACGCCCACCCACCCGCCCGGCCGGCCCGGACCCCGCCCGGTCCGGCCGGGAATCCTCCGCGCTCAGGGGGTCAGCACGTCAAGATCCAGATCGATGGTGAACGGCACCGGCCGCCGCAGCCGCCCGCGGAAGATTCCCCGCGGGATGCCGGACGCCCGGCCCCTGCGGGGTGATCGAGTCCCGCTGGAGGCGCCACGTTGCCGTAACACGGCGGCCGTAGGGTGGGGGATCACGTGCGGGTGGTGCTGCCGGGAGGGGCGGGGCGGCGGCGCGCCCGGGCGTCGTGCTCGCGGGCGGCGGTCACCCCGTTTGCCGTAGCGCCGAGCCGAGCGCCCCCGCGTTGCCTCGCGACGCGGCGCTCGTTGAGCGACTATGGGTGTCAACAGGCCCGGACCCCAAAAGGGTGGGCATACCCTCGAGGATGATCCGGTATGCGCCGATCGGGCGACTTCTTCTCCTCCCGCAGCACTTTATTTTTCCCGATCATGTAAGAGGAGCCGGTCGTGGGGCATACCCTGACTGAGGTGAACGACTCACCAGCAGCGCCGTCCGAAGGTCCTTCCGGCGCGCCGTCCGAGGTCGCGCGCAAGGCCCTCGACGAGAGCTCTGCCGCGCAGAGCACGGCACACGACCCCGCGCCCGGCCCGTCGTCCGGCACCGCCCAGCCCGCGGGCGAGCCCGCCGCCGGCCTCGTCGACGACGCCGACCCGCTGGCCGCGCCCGCCCTGCCCGACGGCCTGCGCGCCGAGCTGATCGCCTTCCGCCGCGACCTGCACCGCCATCCCGAGCTCGGCCGCCAGGAGTTCCGCACCACCGAGAAGGTCAGGTCCCGCCTGGCCGAGGCCGGCCTGAGCCCGCGCGTGCTGCCCAACGGCACCGGCCTGGTGTGCGACATCGGCCCCGACGACCCGGCCCGCGGCCGGCTCGCCCTGCGCGCCGACCTGGACGCGCTGCCGGTGCCGGACACCAAGAAGGTCGAGTACCGCTCCACCGTCGAGGGCCGCGCCCACGCCTGCGGCCACGACGTGCACACCAGCATCGTGCTCGGCGCCGGCCTGATGCTCGCCGCCCTCGCCGAGCAGGGGCGGCTGCCGCGCCCGGTCCGCCTGGTGTTCCAGCCGGCCGAGGAGGTCATGCCGGGCGGCGCCCTGGACGCGGTGAAGGCCCGTGTGCTGGACGGGGTGGAACGTATCCTCGCCCTGCACTGCGACCCCAAGGTCGAGGTCGGCCGGATCGGCCTGCGGCACGGCCCGATCACCTCGGCCGCCGACAAGCTCAAGCTCGCGCTGGACGGCCCCGGCGGGCACAGCGCCCGGCCGCACCTGACCACCGACCTGGTGATGGCCACCGCCAAGCTGGCCACCGAACTGCCGGCCGCGCTGACCCGCCGGGTCGACCCGCGCTCCGGGCTGAGCGTGGTCTGGGGCCGGATCGAGGCCGGCCACGCCGCGAACGTCATCCCGCAGCACGCCGAGTTGGAGGGCACGGTCCGCTGCCTGGACCTGGCCGCCTGGCACGAGGCGCCGGACCTGGTGCACGAGGTGATCGACCAGGTCGCCGCGATCTACCGGGCCAAGTGCGAGATCACGTACCAGCGCGGGGTGCCGCCGGTGGTCAACGAGGGCTCGTCGGTGGAACTGCTGCGGGACGCGATGACCGCCCGGTTCGGGGCGCACGCCATCGAGGACACCGAGCAGAGCCTGGGCGGCGAGGACTTCTCCTGGTACCTGGAGCACGTTCCGGGCGCGCTGGCCCGGCTCGGCGTGCGTCCGGTCGGCGACACCGCCAAGCGCGACCTGCACCAGGGCGACTTCGACGTGGACGAGGGCGCCATCGCGGTCGGAGTGGAACTCCTCACCTCCGCGGTGCTGCTGTCCTGATACGGCCCCGTGTCCCCTGATGTCGCGCGATGATGGCCCGAGGTGATCCGCACGCGTCCTGAACGGCGACCGGCCGCCGCCTCCACGGCGGCCTGCCTGCCGTTCTGACGCCGGGTGAGGCAGCGGCTACCGAGGCTTCACCTGGCCGAAATGCGTCGATCCGATAACGGGTCTTCATTCGGTCTTTACCTGACATCTACGCGCGTTAAGCTCCGGGCTTAGCCAGCGCCGGACGGGGCGCTTCCGACTGAAGGGGACCCTCTTGCGCCGGGTAACCAAGATCGCTGCGGCGGGCGTGGTGTCCGCGGCCCTCGCGATGACCGCGACCGCGTGTGGCAGCAGCAGCTCCAGTTCGAGCAGCAAGGGCAACAAGGGCGTCGGTATGGCCTTCGACGTCGGCGGTCGTGGCGACCACTCCTTCAACGACTCCGCGGCCCGGGGTATGGACAAGGCCGACAAGGAGTTCAACACAGGCCACAAGGAGCAGACGGCCAGCAACGGCGAGACCGAGTCCGACCGTGAGCAGCGCCTCGACCTGCTGGCGGGCGCGGGCTACAACCCGGTCGTCGCGGTCGGCTTCACCTACGGCGACGCGGTGAAGAAGATCGCCGCGAAGTACCCGAAGACCACCTTCGGCATCGTCGACTCCGTGGTCGACGCGTCCAACGTGGACAGCATGGTCTTCGCCACCGAGCAGAGCTCCTACCTCGCGGGTGTCGCCGCGGCCCTGAAGACCAAGACCGGCAAGGTCGGCTTCATCGGCGGCGTGCACAACACCCTGATCGGCACCTTCCAGGCCGGCTTCGACCAGGGCGTGAAGGACACCAAGCCGTCCGCCACGGTCACCGACCAGTACCTGTACGAGACCGACACCAAGGGCTTCAACGACCCGACGTCGGCGCAGGGCAAGGCCCAGGGCATGCTCGACAGCGGCGTGGACGTCATCTACACCGCGGCCGGCCTCTCCGGTGACGGCTCCATCCAGGCGGTGGCGGGCAAGGCCGGCGCGTGGGCGATCGGCGTCGACTCCGACCAGTACCAGGACGCGGCGCTGGCGAAGTACAAGAACAGCATCCTCACCTCGGCGGTCAAGAACGTCGACGTGGCCGTCTACGACCTGATCAAGTCCGTCCACGACGGCAAGGCGAAGGCCGGCACCAACACGTACGACCTGGCCAACAGCGGTGTCTCGCTGGCCGACTCGGGCGGCTTCATCAAGGACATCCAGGCCCAGATCGACGCGGCCAAGCAGAAGATCGTCTCCAAGCAGATCACGGTCAAGTCGACCCCGTGACCCATGGCGCGTGACCAGGTGTGACCAGAGGCTCGGCGGGGGGTTGCTGCGGCATCCCCGCCGGGCCTCTGTTCCGTGCCGATCGGATAGCACTACGCGCGTAGACATGTGATTCCGCGATACCTTCGCCCCCACGCCAGAACCGCCCCCGCCCCGAGCCTTTCCCCTGAGGAGAGTGCGCCATCAACGCGTCCACGAGTCCACCCGCCGTCGAACTGCGCGGCATCACCAAGCGCTTCCCCGGCGTCGTCGCCAACCACGACATCGAGATCACCGTGCGGAGCGGCACCGTGCACGCCCTCGTGGGCGAGAACGGCGCCGGCAAGTCCACGCTGATGAAGATCCTCTACGGCATGCAGAAGCCGGACGAGGGCACCATCGCCGTCAACGGCGAGCAGGTGAGCTTCGGCGACCCCGGCGACGCGATCGCGCGCGGGATCGGCATGGTCCACCAGCACTTCATGCTCGCCGACAACCTGACCGTGCTGGAGAACGTCGTCCTGGGCAGCGAGAAGCTGCACGGGATCGGCGGCCGCGCCCGGGCCAGGATCAAGGAGCTGTCGGACGCGTACGGGCTGGGGGTGCGCCCGGACGTGCTGATCGAGGACCTGGGCGTCGCCGACCGGCAGCGGGTGGAGATCCTCAAGGTCCTCTACCGCGGCGCCCGCATCCTCATCCTCGACGAGCCGACCGCGGTGCTCGTCCCGCAGGAGGTCGACGCGCTCTTCGACAACCTGCGGGAGCTGAAGGCCGAGGGCCTCACCGTCATCTTCATCTCGCACAAGCTGGGCGAGGTGCTGTCGGTCGCCGACGAGATCACCGTCATCCGGCGCGGCACCACGGTCGGCAACGCCGACCCGAAGCGCACCACCACCAAGCAGCTCGCGGAGCTGATGGTCGGCAGCGAGCTGCCGTCGCCGGAGACCCGCGAGTCCACCGTCACCACCGAGCCGATGCTCACCGTCGGCGCGCTGCGGCTGGCCGAGGTGGATCTTGACGGCGTCGAGCGCATCCTGCTGGACGACATCGGGTTCACCATCCACAAGGGCGAGGTGCTGGGCATCGCCGGTGTGGAGGGCAACGGCCAGGCCGAACTGGTCGAGACGATCATGGGCATGCGCACCCCGGACGCCGGCACGATCGTGCTCGACGCCCAGGACATATCCCGGGACCCGACGCGCAAGCGCCGGGAGGACGGCATCGGCTACATCCCCGAGGACCGGCACCGGCACGGCCTGCTGCTGGAAGCGCCGCTGTGGGAGAACCGCATCCTCGGCCACGTCACCGAGCGGCCCAACAGCAAGGGCTTCCTCATCGACACCACGGCAGCCCGCCGCGACACCGAGCGGATCGTCGAGGAGTACGACGTCCGCACCCCCGGCATCGAGGTCACCGCGGCGTCGCTGTCCGGCGGCAACCAGCAGAAGCTCATCGTCGGGCGGGAGATGAGCCACCTGCCCAAGCTGCTGATCGCCGCCCACCCCACCCGCGGCGTGGACGTCGGCGCCCAGGCGCAGATCTGGGACCAGATACGCCAGGCCCGCCGCGAGGGCCTGGCGGTGCTGCTGATCTCCGCCGACCTCGACGAGTTGATCGGCCTGTCCGACACCCTGCGCGTGATGTACCGCGGCAGGCTCGTCGCGGACGCCGACCCGGCCACCGTCACCCCGGAGGAGCTGGGCTCCGCCATGACCGGCGCGGCCAGCGGCCACCTGGAACACGACGACGGCGGCGAAGGCGCCGAACCCCCCGTACTGGCCGCGGACACCGCGGGCCCGGTGGACACCGTGGACTCCGAGAACGGCGACGGGACCCTCTCCGGGTCCGGCGCGTCCGGGGGAGAGGACCGATGAAGAAGTTCGACAAGGACCGGGTGGTCCTGGGGATCGCCGCGCCCGTGCTCGCGGTGGTCGGTGCGCTGATCGTCACCGCGCTGGTGATCCTGGCGACCGGCAAGGAGCCGTTCACCGCCTTCCGGGTCATGATCGACTACGGCGACAAGACCGACAGCCAGGTCTACATCCTGAACAAGGCCACCACGTACTACCTGGCCGGTCTCGCGGTCGCGGTGGGCTTCCGGATGAACCTCTTCAACATCGGTGTGGACGGCCAGTACCGGCTCGCGGCGTTCTTCGCCGCCGCGGTCGGCGGGGCGCTGTCCCTCCCCGGCGTCATCCAGATCCCGATCATCATCCTGACCGCGATGGCGGTCGGCGCGGTCTGGGCGGCCATCGCGGGCGTCCTGAAGGTCACCCGCGGGGTCAGCGAGGTCATCTCCACGATCATGCTGAACTCGATCGCGGGGATCGTGATCGGGTACTTCCTGCAAGGCGGCCGGCTCGGCGTGCTCGACAAGAGCGCCAACATGGTCTCCACCAAGCCGCTGCCGTCCTCCAGCCACCTGTTCAACTTCACCACCGGCGGCGGCCCGATCGACGGGTTCATCGTCCTCGCGGTGGTGGCCGGCGTCGTTTACTGGTTCGGGCTGTCCCGCACCCGGTTCGGCTTCGACCTGCGGGCGGTCGGCCGCTCGCAGTCCGCGGCCGAGGCGTCCGGCGTCAGCGTCAAGCGGATGGTCGTCACCAGCATGCTGATCTCCGGCGCGATGGCCGGCCTGGTCGGCATGCCCACCCTGCTCAACGAGTCCTACGACTACGGCACCGACTTCCCGGTCGGCATCGGCTTCACCGGCATCGCGGTCGCGCTGCTCGGCCGCAACAACCCGATCGGCGTCGCGGTCGGCGCGGTGCTCTGGGCGTTCCTGGAGCGGGCCTCCAACGGCCTGGAGTTCGAGGGCTACGACAAGGAGATCGTCGGCGTCATCCAGGGCGTCATCGTCCTGGCCGTCGTCATCGCCTACGAAGTCGTCCGCCGCTACGGCATCACCCGGCAGCAACGCCAGGTCGGCGCGGAACTCGCCGCTGCTGGCGCTACGAAGCAGGAGGTTGCGGCGTGAGCGGCGCACGCGAGGCCACCGGCCCGCAGTCAGACAAGAGCCTTCGGCTTCGCCGAGCGGGCGGAGAAGCGAACAGGGAGACTCAGTGAGCGCCACAGCTACGAAGACTCCGCCGCCGGCTGCGCCGCGGGTGGGGAAGCCGCAGAACCGGCGGGTCAGGTTCACCCCCGCGGTGGTCCTGCTGGTCATAGCGGCGGCGCTGATCCTGGTGTCCGCGGTCCGCGCGGTCACCGGGGCCAACGACGTCACCTCCGCCGGGCAGATCGCCGGCGCCCTGTCCAGCGCGGTGCCGATCGGCCTGGCCGGTCTGGCCGGCCTGTGGTCGGAGC
This sequence comes from Streptomyces sp. NPDC020917, assembly GCF_044333795.1. Lineage (NCBI taxonomy): Bacteria > Bacillati > Actinomycetota > Actinomycetes > Kitasatosporales > Streptomycetaceae > Streptomyces > Streptomyces sp. NPDC020917. Next base: position 72,817 of record NZ_JBIRRR010000020.1, read on the forward strand.
GGGCCGGCGTGGTCAACATCGGCCTCGAGGGCATGATGATCCTCGGCACCTTCTTCGGTGCGTGGGTGGGCTGGCAGACCAACCCGTGGCTGGCCGTCCTCATCGGCGTGCTCGGCGGCGCGGCCGGCGGCCTGGTGCACGCGATCGTCACCGTCACCTTCGGCGTCGACCACATCATCGCCGGTGTCGCGATGAACATCCTGGCCACCGGCGTCACCGCCTACCTGGCCAAGAAGCTGTTCACCGGCGGCGCGGCGGCCGAGAAGGGCGGCACCCCCAAGCAGTCGCCGCCGATGGACGACATCAAGCACTTCACGGTGCCGGGCCTGTCGCACTGGCTCAGCACCATCGAGAAGCACCACTGGTTCCTGATCTCCGACCTCGCCGGGATCGTCGGCGGCTTCGTCACCCACATCTCGTCGCTGACCCTGCTGGCGATCGTGCTGTTCGCCGGGACGTTCTTCGTGCTGTGGCGGACCTCGTTCGGCCTGCGGCTGCGGTCCTGCGGCGAGAACCCGGTCGCCGCGGAGTCGCTGGGCGTCAACGTCTACACGTACAAGTACATCGCGGTGATCATCTCCGGCGGGCTGGCCGGCCTCGGCGGCGTCTTCCTGGCCATCCAGACGCACTTCTACCTGGCCGGGCAGACCGGTGGCCGCGGCTACATCGGTCTGGCCGCCATGATCTTCGGCAACTGGCGGCCCGGCGGCCTCGCCATGGGCGCCGGGCTGTTCGGCTACGCCGACAGCCTCCAGCTGCGCAACGGCGGCCCCTCGGTGCACGCCCTGCTCCTGCTGCTCGCGGTGCTGCTGCTCGGCATGGCGATCTGGAAGTTCCTGCGCGGCGCGCGGATCGGCGCGGCCGTCGCGCTGGCCTTCGCCGTCCTGCTGTCCATCTGGTACGTGACCACCGACACGGTGCCCGACGAGGTCGTGCAGGCCACGCCCTATGTGGCGACACTGCTGGTGATGGGTCTGTCCGCGCAACGGCTGCGCATGCCGAAGGCGGACGGCGTTCCGTACCGGAAGGGAGAGGGCGGGTGACCGATCCCGCCGTGGACTGGGAGGCGCTGCGCCGCGCCGCCCGGGAGGTCATGGAGCGGGCCTACGCGCCCTACTCCGGGTTCCCGGTGGGCGCGGCCGCGCTGACCGACGACGGCCGCGTCGTCGTCGGATGCAATGTGGAGAACGCGGCGTACGGCGTCGCGCTGTGCGCGGAGTGCGGGCTGGTCTCCGCGCTGCACGCCTCGGGCGGCGGCCGGCTGGTCGCCTTCACCTGCGTCGACCTGCGGGGCAACGTGCTGATGCCCTGCGGGCGGTGCCGGCAGCTGCTGTGGGAGCACGGCGGGCCCGGGCTGCAGGTCGAGACGGTGCGGGGCGTGCGCCCGATGAGCGAGGTGCTGCCCGACGCGTTCGGGCCGGAGGACCTCGACCGCTGACCGCCCGGCGCCCCGCCGCCGCCTCCACCGACCGCTGACCGCCGGCGCCCCGCCGGGCTGCCACCGCAGCCCGGCGGGCGGCCGGCCGGTGACCGCCGACCTCACGAACCCCGAGGGAACTGCCTTTCATGGACGCCATCTCCGTCATCCGTACCAAGCGCGACCGCGGCCGGATCAGCGACGAGCAGATCGACTGGGTCATCGACGCCTACACCCGCGGCGTGGTCGCCGACGAGCAGATGTCGGCGCTCGCCATGGCGATCCTGCTCAACGGGATGGACCGGGCCGAGATCGCCCGCTGGACCGCCGCGATGATCGCCTCCGGCGAGCGCATGGACTTCTCCGCCCTGTCCCGGCCCACCGCGGACAAGCACTCCACCGGCGGCGTCGGCGACAAGATCACGCTGCCGCTGGCCCCGCTCGTCGCCGCCTGCGGGGCGGCCGTGCCGCAGCTGTCGGGCCGCGGCCTCGGCCACACCGGCGGCACCCTGGACAAGCTGGAGTCCATCCCCGGCTGGCGCGCCACCCTCTCCAACGACGAGATGCTGTCGGTGCTCGACGAGGTCGGCGCGGTCGTCTGCGCGGCCGGCGACGGGCTGGCCCCGGCCGACAAGAAGCTCTACGCGCTGCGGGACGTCACCGGAACGGTCGAGGCCATCCCGCTGATCGCCTCCTCGATCATGTCCAAGAAGATCGCCGAGGGCACCGGCTCGCTGGTGCTCGACGTCAAGGTCGGCTCGGGCGCCTTCATGAAGTCCCTGGAGGACGCCCGGGAGCTGGCCGCCACCATGGTCGGCCTCGGCACCGACCACGGCGTGCGAACCGTCGCGCTGCTCACCGACATGTCCGTGCCGCTCGGCCTCACCGCGGGCAACGCGCTGGAGGTCCGCGAGTCCGTCGAGGTGCTCGCCGGCGGCGGCCCGGCCGACGTCGTCGAGCTGACCCTGGCGCTGGCCCGCGAGATGCTGGACGCCGCCGGGCTGGTCGACGCGGACCCCGCGAAGGCCCTGGCCGACGGCTCGGCCATGGACGTGTGGCGCCGCATGATCCGCGCCCAGGGCGGCGACCCGGACGCGGCGCTGCCGGTGGCCCGCGAGACCCACGTGGTGCCGGCGCCCGCCTCCGGCGTGCTCACCTCCCTCGACGCCTACGCCGTGGGCCTGGCCGCGTGGCGCCTCGGCGCCGGCCGCGCCCGCAAGGAGGACGCCGTCCAGGCCGGTGCGGGCGTCGAACTCCACGCCAGGCCGGGCGACACCGTCACCGAGGGCGCCCCGCTGCTGACCCTCCACACGGACACCCCCGAGCAGTTCGGGTACGCGCTGCAGGCCCTCGACGGCGCCGTGGCCGTGTCCGCCGCCGGGCAGCCCTTCACCCCGACGCCGATCGTCCTCGACCGCATCGCCTGACCCGCGGAGGCGGTACCGCCCACGCCGGCGTCGGTGATGTCGTCCCCGCCGACGCCGGTGCCGGACCCCGGCCCGGCGTCACCCCGCCGCCCGCCCGCAGGGCGGCCGGCGGGGCGGGCAGGCAGTCCTCAACTCCCTTGGACGGCTGGGGTGTTCGAGGTCATGCGATGCCCTGGAGCTGGGACGTCGTACGGCCGACCCGGGAGCGGACGTGGCCGAGGGCCAGCAGCACCGGGATGTCGGTCAGCACCGGGAAGTGGTACGAGAGCGGGCGGGGGCCCACCTGGTCGGGCGGGCCGCTGTACCCGCCGTCGGCGTTCTGGTGCGCCAGCAGCCAGGCCAGGGCGCGCCCGACGGGCTCGGACCTGTCCCCGTAGCACAGCGTGATCAGCGCCGAGGCGGTGCTGATGTCGTCGCTGGGATCGCCGGGCTGCATCCCCCAGCCGCCGTCGTCGTTCTGCGTCTCGTACACCGACCGCTCGATCCGCTCGGCCATCAGGGCCGCACCGCGGTCGTCCGGGTCCGCGGTGAGCGCGACCAGGCGCGCGCGGAACATCGCGTGGTGGCGGCTGCTGCTCCACCCCGGCTCGAACCCGCCGTCGGCCAGCTGGCTGTCGACGAGGGACTTCAGGGCGCGCTCCCGCGCGGGCGCGGTGGAGGGGAACGGCGCGAGGGCGTTGACGGCGGCGGCCGTCATGCACGGCTCGGAGGAGCCGCCGGCGACATAGGTGGGGAACCCGCCGTCGTCGTTCTGGACGGCCAGCAGCGCGTCCACGCCGCGCCGCACCGGCCCCCGGAACGCGACCGGGTCGACCTCGTGCAGGAACTCCACGGCGCACGCGGTGTCGTCCACGTCCTCCTGCGCCACCTCGGGGCCGATGGACCAGCCGCCGAGCAGCGGCCTGCCGCGGGACAGGGACAGGTAGAGGTCGCGCTGGGAGGCGTCGACCCGGTGGGCCGCGAGGGTCTGCGCCATCGGCCGCAGCACGCTCGGCCGGGCACCGGCCGCGGCGAGCGCGAGACCCGCGGTCGAGGCGCACCAGTTGTCCATCTGCATCACGAAGGGGAAGCCGCCGTCGTGCCGCTGGCAGCGGACCAGCGCCCGCAGGCCGCGCCGCACGGTCGCCTCCTGCCCGGCAACGCCGGCGAGGCCGTGCAGCGACAGCAGGTGCAGCAGGACGTACCCCTCCCACACGGTCGACGCCGGGCGGGTGGCCGTCAGGGTGCTCAGCGCGGCGTCGGTGGCCTTGTTGCTGACGCCCGCGGCGGAGGCCAGGATCAGCGTGACACCGGCCTGCTGGACGGCGGCCCAGGAGTGGACGACGTCGGTGGGCGGCTCCTCGTCGGCCGCCGGCACGACGCCCGCGGGCAGCGGGCACCCCAGCACCGACAGCACGGCGTACAGCATCCGGCGGCGGCGCGCGGAGAGGAACTCCGGCGCGTTGCCGAGCACGGCCTCGGTCAGCTTGGCGATGAGCTCGGCGTCGCCGGCCGGCTCCCGGTCCGACGCCCGCCCGAGGGCGAACGCGGCCAGCAGGCGGTTGAACTCGTTCGAGGTGTCGCGCTGCGCCTCCAGGAAGGCGAGCACGCGATCCCGCGCCGGGGAGACCGTTCCGGTGCGGATCATGAGCGTCAGCGCGAGCGCCGACTCCAGTACGCGGCTCTGGCACTCCTCCTGCAACGCGCCGTCAGGACCGACCCTGTTGCTGACATATGCGACCAGTCGCGATGTGGCCTGGCGCACCTGGCCCGGATCGACTTCCGCGGGCCAGGGGATGGGAGCCGAGCACGCATCATTCAGTGGCCTCATGCCACACTCCTGTTCTGGATATCGGGAGATTCGGTGATGACGTCGTGGACGCCGCCGTGAACGCGCGGGAAACCGCGCGCGAACCATCGGCGTGTCACCACGTGGCGGCACGCCGAATGGCGGCGGATCGCTCGCTGGAAAAGACGGCAGGACCGGGCCGTCATGAAAAAGAGAAAGGGAACGTGGATTCCCGTGGCCCGCGGGGGGATCACCTCGAAGCGGTGGATCCGGGCCGGCTGCGCTGACGTGCGGGAAAGAGGGTCCTGGAAAGAGGACGCCCGGTGGCCGGGCCGTCCTTCGGGGCTGCGCGGCGGCGAGTGGTCAGCCGTTCCGTCTCTCGCCCGGAGTGGACTGCAGCATCTGGTTCACGAACGCCTTGGACCGGTAGTACTGGGCGTACTTGTAGATCTCCTCGCCGGAGGACGACACGGCGACGTAGTACAGGAACGTGTCATCGTCGGCGTGGTGCCGGAAGTCGGCGTGGAACTTCCGGAGTTCGGGCTCCATCGGCACCGGGAGGTCCGCCGGGTCCTTGGCCAGGACGGTGAAGCTGAACCGCTCGACCCGCGCGGAGTCCCAGCCCAGGGTGACGTAGGCGCCGATGGCCTGCTTGCTCAGCTCGATCATCCGGTCACTGGGAGCCCGCAGCCCCAGGTCGCGGAACAGGGCACGGACGCCGTCGGGGGCGAGCGTGGCCGCCGGCAGCACGGAGAAGTTCCAGTACAGGTTGACGGTGCGGTCCCGGTAGTCGATCGCGAACGTGGGGACCAGCTTGCCGACCATGCCGTGGCGGGCGAACGTGTCGTAGTTCCCGGCCACGGAGGGCGGCATGGACGGCAGGTCGCGCAGTGCGGCGAGGTCGGCCATGTCGTCGGGCGGGAAGACCACGTACATCTTCTTGAGGCCGCCGACGACGCCGAAGTCCACGCCGTAGGAACTGACGTTGCACCGCTCCGTGGCCTCCCCGAGCAGCGAGAAGACCGGATGGTCGGTACTGTCGAGCAGTCCGTGCGCCAGGGCGACGGAGTAAGGTTCGTCGTCCTCGACGGGAACCGAGAAGCGCCAATCGACGTCTCCCGTATAGCGCTCTCCCATCCCCATCCTGAATGCGATGGGCTCGCTCCGCAGCGCATCCTGGTAGGCCGTCAGGATCGGCCGCACCTTGTCCCGCGAGTACGGCACCTCGAGCAGCCGGGCCGATTCCTCGATGACCGAGTAGAGGTCCGCTAACTCAGTGGTCTCGGACACATTTTCCTCCGCTGGTACGTGCTGTCTCAATGCATCTGCAGTATTCGTCAGTTCGCTTGAGAGCCGGTCGAGTCGGCAGGCACATTCACTGCGGCATCAGCGGCGAGGTGCGGGAATGCGGCGCAGGGCGGGGCGCAGGCAGAGGGCGACGGCGACGAGGGCCACGGTGGCGGCGGCCGGCCAGCCGGCGCGGTGGTAGGCGGACGCCGCGACGCTGCCGCCGACGCTGTTGCCGACGTAGTAGGCGGTGAGGTACAGCGCGGAGGCCTGGGCGCGGCCCGCGGTGGCGGTCCGGCTGACGGCGCCGGAGGCGACCGAGTGGCCGGTGAAGAACCCGGCGGTGATCAGCACCAGCCCGAGCAGGACGAGGAGCAGCGGCCCGGCCAGCGTCACCAGCAGGCCCGCGGCGCACAGCACCAGGGCGACCGCGAAGGCGCCGCGCCGGCCCAGCCGTGCCTGCAGCGCGCCCGACGCCGCGGAGGTGCCCGTCCCCACCAGGTAGACCAGGAAGATCGCGCCGACGGCCGTCTGCGACAGGTGGTACGGCGCCGCCGTCAGCCGGTAGCCGAGCACCGTGTACACCGCCCCGAACACCGCCATGAACAGCATCCCGAGCGCGTACAGCCGGCGCAGCCGCACATCGCCGACGTGGCCGCGGACCGTGCGCCACAGGGCCGAGGGATGCACCGGGCCGGGTGTGAAGTGCCGTGCGGGCGGCGCCAGCAGCCGGAAGGCCACCGCGCAGGCGAGCGAGGTGAGGCCGACGGCCAGCAGCGCGGCCCGCCACCCGTACGCCTGCGCCAGCGCGCCGCCGGCGACCCGGCTGCTCATGCCGCCGATCGAGTTGCCCGCGACGTACAGGCCGATCGCCGACGGGATGGCCGACGGGTGGACCTCCTCGGCGAGGTACGCCATCGCCGTGGCCGGCAGCCCGGCCAGCGCCACGCCCTGCACCGCGCGCAGCACGACCAGCGCGGTCAGGTTCGGCGCGAACGGGACCGCCAGGGCGAGCAGCGACGCGCCGAAGACCGACGCCGTCATGACCGTGGTGCGCCCGTACTTCTCGCTCAGCGCGCTGACCGGCAGCAGCGCGACGGCGAGCGCACCGGTCGACGCCGTCACCGTCAGGCTCGCCTGCGCCGGCGACAGGTGCAGGCCGCTGGACAGCGCGGGCAGCAGCGCCTGCGTGGAGTACAGCAGCGCGAAGGTCGCAAGGCCCGCGGCGAACAACGCGAGGTTCGCCCGCCGGTACGCCGAAGTGCCCTTGCGCAGACGGGAGTCGGTGGAACCGGCAGGCGCTGCGGCGGAGGCGGCGGGCCCGGGGGAGGCGCTGGGGCGGGCGGCGTCGCGGCGCACTGGCGTCGCCGCCCCGGTATCGGCGGAGGTCATGGCCCGACCGTAGGACCGCCTGCTTCCATGCGTCCAATGCATGAATGCGGCACTATTGATGCGCCAGCGCATGACACGAGGTGGGCAGGGGTGTACGAGGTGAGCGACGAGATCAGGACCACTGCGCAGCCGCCCGGCCCCGAGCCGTCCGCCGACGCCTGGGCGGCGCTGCTCGCGCCGCGCCTCGCGCAGTTCGCCGCGGTCGCGCGTTCCGAGCATGTGACGCGCGCCGCCCAGCAGTTGGGGATGCCGCAGCCCACTCTCAGCCGCGCGCTGGCCCGGCTGGAGGCGGACCTGGGCGTCACCCTGTTCGCCCGGCAGGGCCGCACGGTGCGGCTGACCCGGGCGGGGGTGGCGTTCCGCGGCGCGGTGGAGCGGGCCCTGGCGGAGGTGGAGCGCGCCGCGGAGTCCGTCCGGCTGGAGGCGGACCCCGGCAGCGGCCGGGTGGCGTTCGGCTTCCTGCACACCCTCGGCCCCGAGACCGTGCCGGGACTCCTGCGGACCTTCCGCGCGGACCACCCGCGGGTGCGGTTCCAGCTGGTGCAGACGTGGGGCGAGGCGATGCTGGAGCGGCTGCGGGCCGGCGGTCTCGACCTGTGCCTGACCTCGCCGCTGCCGGACGAGCCGGGCCTGGTGGTGCGGCGGTTGGACGAGCAGCGGCTGCGGCTGGTGGTGCCGGCCGGGCACCGGCTCGCCGGGCGGCGCAGGGTGCGGCTGGCGGAGGTGGCCGGGGACCCGTTCGTCACGCTCGAAGCCGGATACGGGCTGCGCCGGATCACCGACGCGCTGTGCGAGGAGGCCGGGTTCGCCCCGCGGGTCGCCTTCGAGGGCGAGGAGGCGGAGACGCTGCGCGGCCTGGTCGCGGCCGGGCTCGGCGTGGCCCTGCTGCCGCCGCCCGCCGTGCCGCGCCCCGGCGTCACCGAGCTGGACGTGCTCGGCCAGCGGGCGGTCCGGGAGATCGGCGTGGCCTGGCTCGACGGCCAGGACGACGCCCCGCCCGTCGCCGCCTTCAAGCGCTTCCTGCTCTCCCGCAAGGGCCGCCTGCTTCCCGATCCCCGCCACTGAAAGGCCAGGTGGGCGCGGGGAGTCGGAGCCCACCTGCCCGTCCCGGGACCCGCGACTGCGCTGGAAGGATCCGTCGGTCGGACGACGCCGGTCGTCCCCCGGGTCACGGCGCCGTCCGGACGACCGCGGGACAGCGCTCCGCGGGCCGCCCTTCCGCGGGGCGCTACGCGCGCAGGGAGCGGCCGAAGCCGGCGGCCAGCGGCATGCGCAGGCCGAGCGGGGGCGGCGCGGCCAGGGCGTCGGCCACCGGGCGGGCGAACGGCCGGTCCAGCAGGTTGCCGAGCACGAAGTCCGCGGTGAGCGCGGACACCTCCGCGCGGTGCTGGTGCAGGCTGTGCCCGTCCGAGTGCACCTCGAAGCGGCACACGTCCCGGTTCACCTTCTTCGCCCGCTCGGCGAGCCGGTACGACAGCTCCGGCGCCGTGGAGTCGTCCTCGGTGCCGTGCACGAGCAGCACCTTGCGGCCGATCAGCTGCTTCACCGGCTCCGGCTCCGGCCCGCCGGGCAGCCACGGCGCGAGCGCCACCACGGCGGTCACCGCGGGATGCGCGGCCGCGTGCAGCGCCGCCCGCGCGCCCATGTCGATGCCGACCAGGCACACCGGCACGTCCCCGTACCGGCGCACCGCCTCACCGACCGCCCACTCGGCGTCCTCCGCGGGGTGGGCGTGCCCGCCGTTCCAGCCGCGGAAGCGGTAGTGGACCACGTGCGCGGCCAGACCGTCGTCCTGCCCCTCACGCACGAGGTGCCGGGCCAGCGGCCAGATCAGGGCCGCGGCCAGCGGGGAGCGCCGCCGGGTGCTGAGCGCGTCGCCACCGGGCAGCGCGAGCACCACCGCGCGTACGGTCGCGCCGGCGTGCGGGTCGCGCTGCCGGGGCCCGGGCACCAGCCCGACGGTCACCTGCCGCCCCAGCCGGGCGCCACGCGCCGGTAAAGCTTGCGAAGCCATGCGGCAACCTTGGCAGAAGACAGGGTGTGCACTGTATGGCCCTGCGGAAAATAGTGGGCACGTACGCGATATCTACGCGCGTAGGGGCTATCGTTCGTGCATGCAGAACCCGACATCGAGCATCCCGACCGCCGAACAGATCCGCCGCGCGCCCAAGGCGCTGCTGCACGACCACCTCGACGGCGGCCTGCGCCCCGGCACCATCGTGGAGCTCGCGCGGGCAGGCGGCTACACCGCGCTGCCCGAGACCGACCCGGACAAGCTCGGCACGTGGTTCCGCGAGGCGGCCGACTCCGGCTCGCTGGAGCGCTACCTGGAGACGTTCGCGCACACCTGCGCGGTGATGCAGACCCGGGACGCGCTGGCGCGGGTGGCCGCCGAGTGCGCCGAGGACCTGGCCGCCGACGGCGTGGTCTACGCCGAGATCCGGTACGCGCCCGAGCAGCACCTGGAGGGCGGCCTGTCCCTGGAGGAGGTCGTCGAGGCGGTCAACGACGGCTTCCGGCAGGGCGAGCAGCGGGCACGCGAGAACGGGAACCGGATCCGGGTCGGCGCCCTGCTCACCGCGATGCGGCACGCGGCCCGCTCCAAGGAGATCGCCGAACTCGCCAACCGCTACCGGGACGCCGGCGTCGTCGGGTTCGACATCGCCGGTGCCGAGGCCGGCTTCCCGCCCACCCGGCACCTCGACGCGTTCGACTACCTCAAGCGCGAGAACAACCACTTCACGATCCACGCGGGCGAGGCGTTCGGCCTGCCGTCCATCTGGCAGGCGCTCCAGTGGTGCGGCGCCGACCGGCTCGGCCACGGCGTGCGGATCATCGACGACATCGAGCAGAAGGGCGGCGAGGTGTCCCTGGGCCGCCTGGCCGCCTACGTGCGGGACAAGCGGGTGCCGCTGGAGATGTGCCCGACGTCCAACCTCCAGACGGGCGCCGCCGAGTCCTACCGCGACCACCCCATCGGGCTGCTGCGGCGGCTGCACTTCCGGGTCACCGTCAACACCGACAACCGCCTGATGTCCGGCACCACCATGAGCCGCGAGTTCGAGCACCTGGTGAAGGCGTTCGGCTACTCGCTCGACGACATGCAGTGGTTCACCGTCAATGCGATGAAGTCGGCGTTCATTCCTTTTGACGAACGTCTGGCGATGATCAACGAGGTGATCAAGCCCGGGTACGCCGAGCTGAAGGCCGAGTGGCTGTTCACGGCCGGTGCGGCCGCACCCCCTGTGGCCAGCGGATCTGCCGACTCCGAGGGCTGATCGGGCGGCCCGCGCCTGGCCGCCGCGGCGGGAGTGCGGGCACGCCACGGCGGTTGCGGGGGCCGTGAGCGGATGACTACGTTCCGCGGTTATGCACACGCGAACCAAGAAGACCCTCACCACGGCTGCGCTGGGACTTGCGGCCGTGGCCGCCGCCGCGGGCTCCGCCTCCGCGGCCGACCTCGCAGGAGCCACCAACACGCTCGGCGGGCTGCCCGTCGGCCAGGCCACCGACCTGGTGCCCGGCGCCGCGGACTCGGCGGCCGGCGCCCGGCAGGCGGTCGGCGACGGCACGTCCGCGCTGCCCACCCACGGCCTGCTCCCCTCCGGCAACCACGTGTCGGGCAACCAGGTCGCGCCCGTCTCCGGCCTCCTCGGCGGCCTCCCCGCCGGCGGCGGCCTCCTCGGCTAGCCCCCCTGCGGGGAGCCACCCCTCCCTCCCGCCCCGCCCGCACACGGCGCGGGCCCCCGGCAGCCGTTGGACGGCGACATTGCCCCGCCAGGGGCGCGGGGAACTGCGCGAGCAACCATCCACGGGCCGTTGGACGGCGACGTCGCCTCGCGGGGCAGGACGAGCCCCGAAAGGGGCGCGGGGTCCCCCAGAGCTGCGCCTGGGAGGTGCCCCCAGCGCGCTCAGCCAGCGCGGCGCCGCGGGTCGTCACCGTCCCGAAGGGGCAGTTCGGTCCGTCCCGGACCACCGGCCGGTGGCCGGTTGCTCGCGCAGTTCCTCGCGCCCCTGTGGGGGCACCTCGTCGTGGGGACGGCGGGTCGCCGCTGGGGCTGAGCGCGCAGGGGGCACCTCCCAGGCGCAGCTCTGGGGGACCTCGCGCCCCTGGCGGGGCGCACTTCGCCGTGGGGAGGGGGGATCCCCCCGCTCAGGGGGTGAGGCCGGCGGGCGCGGGGGTCGGGTGCGGGGGAGGAGAAACGGGAAAGCGCTGGCGAAGCCGGCGACGGACGGCCGGGACGACCAGAAGATGAGCCAGCGCCACGCCCGCCGTGTTCAGAAGCAGCGCGTCGACATCGAAGAGCTGGCCCGGGACCACGGTCTGGGTGAACTCCAGCGACATCGACACCATCAGCCCGGCGAACACGGTCCGCGCGAACGAGGTGAACGCGGGCACGTCGACCCGCCCGCCGGCCATCGGCAGCAGTACGCCCAGCGGCGCGAGCAGCCCGAGGCCCTCGCCGATCCGCCGGGCCGCGGGCACCGCGCCCGCCGACAGGTCGGAGCGGATCGTGGCCAGCGGACGCAGGTTCGGCGCGGGCACCCAGGCCGCATAATGAGGCCGCAGCAGGAGCCACGCGACGAAGCAGAGATACGCCGCGGTGAGCAGCAGCCCGGCCGCGCGCACCCTGATCCTGGAGCCCTCGTGCCGCACGCCTTCGATGACGCGGTACGGGGTCACGCGGTTCCGCTCTTCGCTCACGGCTGCCGCACGAGTGTGCCGGCGTCGTCCCCGGCGTCGGGCCGGGTCCGCAGGTCGGACGTGCAGGTGTAGGTGCGCAGCGGATCGCCGGGCGACTGCCCGCCGAGCAGCACCGTGCCGTCCGGGGCGATTCCGGAGTCGGCGGTCAGCGTGCAGACGATCTGCGCCAGCGCGAAGGACGGCAGATCGTCGAGCTCCTGGTTCAGGCGCAGCGCGTTCGCCGGGTCGCCGCCGTGCCGCGCGGCTATCTCCGTCGTGGCCGGCACCGCGGTGGAGAACCCGGCCTGCGACTCGGCGCTGCGCGGGCTCTGCTCCAGCTGCCGGATCAGCGCCGTGGCCTGGCTGGAGACGCTGGTGCGCACGTTGCCGACGTCGCGCACCGGCACGCTCCGGCTGACCGGCGCCAGCTGCATGCTGCACACCAGGTAGACCTGCCGGCTCACGGTGTCCGGGTCCGGGTCCGCCGCGGCCTTCGGCGGTGCGCACGACACCCGCGAGGGCGCCGGCCCGGCGTCGACCGGGACCGAGGTGGTGCGGATCCCGCAGCCGGCCAGCAGCGGCAGCAGCACCAGGGCGACCAGGGCCGCGGCGGGAGCCGCCCCGCGTCTGTGGGCGCGGGTGCGGCTCGGGGCCGGGCGGGTGGAGCGGGATCTCATCCGGCACCGCCCGCGCCGTTGCTGCCGGGAGTGCCGGCCGCACCGCTGGTGCGCCCCTCGTCACGGCCGCCGAGGCCGGAGCCGTCGCGCCCGTTCCCCTGGCGGCCGTTCCCGTCCTGCCCGTCGACGGCCGCGTCCGGGGAGCCCTCGGGGCCGTCGCCGTGCCGCGGCCGGATCGGCATGCGCAGGGTGAACACCGCGCCTCCGGCAGGGGAGTTGCGGGCGGTGATGTCGCCGCCGTGGATGTGCGCGTTCTCCATCGCGATGGACAGGCCCAGCCCGCTGCCCTCGGACCGGGCACGCGAGGCGTCGGCCTTGAAGAAGCGGTCGAAGACGTGCGGCAGGACGTCCGCGGGGATGCCGGGGCCGTGGTCGGCGACCTCGACGACGATCTCGCCGGTCTCGTCGTCGCCCTCCTTGCGCAGCGACACCCGCACCGGGGAGCCGCCGTGCTTGAGCGCGTTGCCGATCAGGTTGGCCATGATCACGTCCAGCCGGCGCGGGTCGAGGGTGGCCAGCACCCCGCGGGGCGCGTCGAGCTCGACGGAGTCCAGCCAGGCCCGCGCGTCCATGCACGCCATGATCATGTCGGCGACGTCGACCTCGTCGACGCGCAGCTTCGCGGTTCCGGCGTCGAACCGGGTGACCTCCATCAGCGTCTCCACCAGCTCGTTCAGGCGCCGGGTCTCGCTGACCACCAGGCGGACCGCGGGCGCGATCATCGGGTCCAGCGCCTCGGCCTCGTCCTCCAGCACGTCGGTCACCGCGGTGATCGCGGTCAGCGGGGTGCGCAGCTCGTGCGACATGTCGGCGACGAACCGGCGGCTGGCCGCCTCCCGGCCGCTCAGCTCCTCGACGCGCTTCTCCAGCAGCTCCGCAGCGTTGTTGAACGTCCGTGACAGATCGGCGAGCTCGTCGGTGCCGCTGACCTTCAGCCGGGTGTCCAGATGGCCCTCGCCGAGCCGCTGCGCGGCCTCGCCGAGGCGCCGCACCGGGCGCAGCACGGTCGAGCCGGCGGCCTGCGCGAGCAGCGCGGCGCCGATCAGCGCGAGCAGCGTCGCGATCCCCAGCGACCACGCGAGCGAGTTGAGGTCCTTGCGCTCGGCGTCCAGCGACTTGAGCATGTAGCCGGTCGGGCCGCCGTCGTTGATCCGCGCCCCCGCCACGAGGTAGGGGTGGCTCTGCAGCGAGATCCGCTCCCAGTGCAGGTGGTAGCGGTTGTCGTCCTTGCTGTGCGGGGTGTTCACCGCGTGCTGCAGCGAGGCGGGCACGTCGTCGAGGGTGAACGCGTCGCGGTTCGAGGGCGCGGCGCACGGCGAGTTGTCCGGCGTGGTGTCGATCAGCACGACCTGGTACGTGTCCGGACCGCCCATCCGGTTCGCCGCGGTGTTCAGCGACGCGCAGGTGGGCTGCACCGGCAGCGAGGCGGCGTTGCGCTGCAGCGAGTCGCGGAAGTCGTTGAGCGCGCTGTTCTGCGCGCGGGTGAGCACCGCGTCGCGGTTCAGCCAGTAGGCGATGCCGGACACGGAGACGGCGGCGGTCAGCGCCACCAGCGCGAACACCGCCACCAGCCGCAGCCGCAGCGACGACAGGCGCAGCAGGCCGGGCAGCCGCCTGCGCAGGCCGTGAGCTTCCTTCCCCGCCGTAGGTGCGGCAGCGGTCATTGAGGCGTGTCCAGGCGGTAGCCGACCCCGCGGACGGTGCGGATCAGGGTGGGGGAGGACGGGACGTCCTCGATCTTGGCGCGCAGCCGCTGGACGCACGCGTCGACCAGCCGCGAGTCCCCGAGGTAGTCGTGCTCCCACACCAGGCGCAGCAGCTGCTGCCGGGACAGCGCCTGTCCGGGCCGCCGGCTCAGCTCCAGCAGCAGCCGCAGCTCGGTCGGGGTGAGCTGGAGGTCCTGCCCGTCCTTGGTGACGGTCATCGCGTTGCGGTCGATGACGATGGCGCCGAACGCCGCCGAGTCGGTGCTGTCCCGCTCGCCGCGGCGCAGCACCGCGCGGATCCGGGCGTCCAGCACCCGCGGCTGCACCGGCTTGATCACGTAGTCGTCGGCACCGGACTCCAGGCCCACCACGACGTCGATGTCGTCGCTGCGGGCGGTGAGCAGGATGATCGGCAGCTGGTCGGTCCTGCGGATGCGGCGGCACACCTCGAAGCCGTCGATCCCGGGCAGCATCACGTCCAGCACGATCAGGTCCGGCCGCTGCTCCTTGAGCAGCCGCAGGCCGTCCTCACCCGTCGCAGCGGCCACCACGCGGTGGCCCTGACGGGACAGGCCGAGCTCGAGACCGGTGCGGATGGCGTCGTCATCCTCGATTAGCAACAGGAAAGGCACGCCGGACATTGTTGCCTACTGCTCCTTTCTCTGCGACTGCCTGGGGGGAGCCGCCCCCCGCGGCAGGCCCGCGCTCCACCGGGATTCCGCCCGGATCCGGCCGGGACACCGCCCGTACCGGGCCCGGCGCCTCTGCCGTACCGCCCGCCGCACCCGGCTCACCTGCTCCGCACCGGGACCTGCCTCTGTGACGGTGCTGTGACACTCGGCGGACAGCGCCATGAAACTGGCCCGGCAGTCTTATGGCCATCGGATGAGCGCACGCCACACCGGCTGCGACGCCGAACACCACGCTGAAGGTTCCATCGACGGGGGCGCGACATGAACGCACTGCACAGCACCACCACCGCCGCAGTCCGATCCGCGCACGATCACCTTTCGGTCAGGACCAACGAGATGTCCGGCGCCGCGAGCGGACGGGGGTACGCTCGCGGCGCCGGACGCACGCCCCACCAGGCCGGCCCGGGCCGCCAGCGCCCGGCATGGATCACCCCGGTCGAGGGCAGCAGCGACGAGCGGACGCCCGCCCAGGACCAGGGCGACGCCACCCGCCGCGGCTCGGAGCAGAAGGCGGAGGCCGAGGCGGCCTTCACCGCGTACGTCCAGGAGCGCCGCGCCTCGCTGTACGCGACCGCCTACCACCTCACCGGTGACCGGTTCGCCGCCGAGGACCTGCTGCAGAGCGCGCTGTTCTCCACCTACCGCGCGTGGGACCGGATCAGCGACAAGGCGGCGGTCGGCGGCTACCTGCGCCGCACCATGACCAACCTGCACATCAGCGCCTGGCGCCGTCGCAAGCTCAGCGAGTACCCGACCGAGGAGCTGCCGGAGACCGTCGGCGACAACGACGAGATGGGCGGCACCGAGCTGCGCGCCGTGCTGTGGCAGGCGCTGGCCCGGCTGCCCGAGCAGCAGCGCACCATGCTGGTCCTCCGCTACTACGAGGGCCGCACCGACCCGGAGATCGCCGAGATCCTGGGCATCAGCGTCGGCACCGTCAAGAGCAGCATCTGGCGCTCGCTGCGCCGGATGCGCGAGGACGAGGCCCTGAGCTTCGGCCGGAGCGAGGAGGACGCGTTCGGCGAGCTCGTCGCCTGACGCACCGCCCGCGGGGGCCGGCCACGGCCCACCGGACGAGGGGGAAACGGGGGAACGGGGGAGCACCAGGGGGGACACGGGGGAACGCACGGGGGGAACACGACGGGACCGGACGGCGAGGGGGAAGCCGTCCGGTCCCGTCGTGTCGTGCACCGGCCGGGCCGCCGTGCGCCCGGCCGGTGCGTTCCGTCACAGTGCCGGGGTCAGCGCACCAGGTTCACGGTGAAGCCCTTCGCCAGCGGCAGCGACGGCGTCTTCACCGTCGTGACGCCGGTGTCCGGGTCGTACCACCAGCCGGAGCCGGCGGCGTCCAGCGCCGCGGCCGAGCCGGCCCTGGCCAGCGGGCCGGTGCCGGAGAGCACCACCTGGCGCGGCACCGCCTCGCCGTGCACCGTGAAGGTGTAGCCGCGGGCCTGCGGCTCGCCCTGGTAGGAGCCCTTGCTCGCGCCGACCGTGACCACCGTCGCGCCGCGGGTCTGGTTCACGTCCACCCGCTGCTCGGCCGACGAGCCGGCGGCGAACTGCCGCGTCACGCCGTCGTCCTCGTAGAGCGTGTACGAGCTGCGGCCCTGCGGGTACAGGTCCCAGTCCAGCTCCCCGCGGTCACGGGTCTGCCAGGACGTCGTGCCCTTCGGCCACATCGGGACGACCGCGCCGCCCCGGACGAACAGCGGCAGGGTGTCCAGCGGCGCGTGGTAGCCGTTGACCGTGGTCGGGCCGTGGTAGGTGCGGCCGGTCCAGTAGTCGGTCCACTCGCCCTTCGGCAGGTAGATGCCGTCGCGGGTGTCGGAGTCCTGGTACACCGGCGCCACCAGGAAGTCCTTGCCGGCCAGGAACTCGTACGTGGCGCTCGCACCCAGGGTGTTCGGGTCGTCCGGGTACTCCAGCCACAGCGGGCGCACCGCGCCCACCCCGGACTTCGCCGCCTCGGCGGACAGCGTGTACATGTACGGCAGCAGCCGCTCCTTGAGCTGCAGGTACTTCCGGTTGATCGAGGTGTACGGGTCGCCGTCGACCCACGGCTGCTGGTCGGACGGCTTGTGGGTGGTGATGTCGCTGGCCCAGCCGTCCATGGTCATGATGGCCGGCAGGAACGCCTTCCACTCCAGGTCCCGGGTGTACATCTTCGGGTCGTGCCGGTAGATGCTGCCGACGTCGCCGGTGTCGTAGGCGATGCCGGACATGGTGGCGCCGGCGTAGGTCGGGATCTGCCAGCGGATGTAGTCCCACGACAGGCTCTGGTCGCCGCTCCACAGCACGCCGCAGCGCTGGGCGCCGGCCCAGGACACCGGCAGCCAGACGAAGCCGCGCGCGTCGCTGTTGTCCTCGATGCCGGCCTTCGCCTTGTCGCAGGCGCCCAGCGCGAAGTCGTAGCCGTTGCCGACCCAGGCCACGTCCAGCTTCGCCACCCGCTGGCCCGCCTTGACCTGGTCGGCGAGCTTGTCGATGCCGTCCTGCGTCCACAGGCCGAGCTGCGCGTGGTCGTCCTGGAGGCCCTTGGCGGTCTCCGGCAGGTTCTCGTACCCGCAGCCGTAGCCGTCGTTGACGAGCATCCAGCCCAGCGGCATCTGCTGCTGCTGGTAGGTGTCGGCGATCTTCAGCGCGTCCAGGGTGTGCCGCTCACCGCGGTTGGCGTTGTGCAGGTAGCAGTCGGAGTCGCCCGGCTCCAGCCCGTACACCGGCGGCATGAACGGCTTGCCGACCAGCGCGGTGTACTTGCCGATGACCTGCTTGGCGTCGCCGAGGAAGTAGTAGGCGTCCAGCCGCCGCTCCTGCTGGCCGGTGGTCACCGGGGCGTTGAAGGTGTAGACGCCCGGGGAGTAGGTGTCGCGGAACACCCCGTAGCCGGCGCTGGAGAGGTAGAAGGGCTGGGAGTTGTTCCAGCCGCCCTCGTTCCAGTTGAAGTTGTTGCCGACGTGCATGGTCTGGCCGCGGTGGGAGAAGCTGCCGTTCTGCTCGCCGCCGCCGAAGAACTGCTCGTCGGCGCCGCGCACCAGGCTCTGCCGCATGCCGTGGGTGGACCAGCGCAGCGGCTTGTCCTCCTGCCAGATCACCGTGCGGTCGTCCGCCTTGTACAGGCCGAAGTGCAGCGGTTTCTTGTAGACCCGCAGCACCGTGTCGTCGGCCCTGATGCCGTAGTAGGCACCGGCGTCGAAGGACCGCGTCCGCCGGTCGGCGGCCGGCTGCTTCACGATCATCTGCGCCGAGCCGGCGGGGTCGGTGAAGGCGCCGTCGGGCGCGGCCTGCAGCCGCAGCTGCCCGTCGGCCAGGAAGTCGACCTTCGCCTTGAGGTCGCCGGCCGCGATCGCGTAACTGCCGTCGCTCCCGCTGAACGACGTCAGGTCGCCCGCGTCGGTGGTCTCGGGGAGGTACGCGGTGCCGGTGAAGGAGTTGTCGTGCACGTCGTACGGCACGACGAGCACGTGGTACGTGCCCGACGCCATCGGGATGACGGTGGCCTCAGGGTCCGCGGTGCCCGCGCTCTCGGCGACCTCCTTGCCGTCGGCACCGTAGATGTACATGTCGAAGTCGTCGGTCGGGTGCTGCCACTGGACCGAGACCGGCACGCCGCCCTCGGGGTTGTCGTCCCAGTAGCCGGCCGGCACCGAGACGGTCAGGTCGAACCAGTCGCAGACGGTGTTGCCGGGGTCGGCGTCCTCGGCCGGGCAGGACGTGGGCCCCCCGGTGGTGCCCTTGGCGTAGACCGGGCTCTGCCAGGTGACGCTCTTGGTGGTGCCGTCGAGGACGCCGCCGCTGCCGGTGGCCGCCGCGGCGGTCGGCACCCGGGCGCCGAGCAGGGTGACGGACAGCGCCGCTGCGAGTGCGGCGGCGAGCACGCCCGCCGCCCGTGGGTGTGGTCTGAGTCTCCGCAAAGCAGATGTCTCCGATCAAATCAGGCTGCTGGATGCTCAGTTGCGCGTGAAACTACGGTGAATCGCTCACTTCGGAGCACTAGGGTCACAGCGCACGCAGGTACATGTCAATGACAGGAGCCAGAGCCGAACCCGCGGCGGGAGAGCGGGAGTCGGGCGCGGGGGCGTGGCGGGAGCGGCGCGGGCGCGCCGCCGCGCGGGATGCGGGAGCGTGGCGGCGCTTGCGAGACGAGGGGAGAGGCGTGGGGCCGGGGCGGCCCGGGCCGGCCGTTACGGCAGCGCGTACGCGTAGAAGCCAGCGCTGGGCCGGGCAAGCCGGGCGGGGGGGTGCGGCGGCGCGTACGAGAGGGGGGAGCGGGTGAGGGTCTGGGAGCCGGAGCCGGAGCCGGAGCCGGGGCCGGAGTCGGGGTCGGGGTCGGTTCGGGGGCTGGGTCGGAGCCGGGGTCGGAGTCGGCGTCGGGGGCCGGAGTCGGAGCCGGAGCCGGAGTCGGTTCGGGGGCCGGGCCGGGGTCAGGCGTCGACGGGGACCGGCGCACCGTTGCGCGCGTCGGCGATCCGGCGCTCGGCCTCGGCGTGCCCGCACGGGTGGCAGCCGAGCGCCACGTGCCGGGCCACGATGCCGCGTTCCGCGCGCATCAGGTGCCAGCCGCGGCGCAGCAGGAACCGCACCGACTTGCGGCCCTCGCGCAGGTCGCGGACGAACCGGCGCCGCGCGGTGGTGGCCGGCCGCCCGCGCAGGCACAACGCGTCCGCCAGCAGGCCCAGTTCACGGCAGCGGCCGGCGATCTCGGCGGCGAAGACGCCCTCGGCGACGAAGACCGGTGCCCCTTCGAGGTCGAGCCGGGCGCGGCCGGTGGCGGCGCTCGCCGCGATGTCGTAGACCGGGGTCTCGGCGGTGCCCAGCGCGCACAGCGCGGCGATCGCCGCCACGGCGGCGTCGGCGTCCCACGACCCCGGGTCGTCCCAGTCCACCGCGGAACCGCCCGGCATCAGCGGCAGCCCCGGGGCGTCGGCGTCCCGGTAGAAGTCGTCGAGGACCAGCACGGGAAGCCCGGTGCGGGCGGCAAGGGACGACTTCCCCGACCCCGAAGGGCCGGCCACCAGGATCACACGCGCAAGGGCTCCACTCACGGGATCCGATTCTCCCATGGGTTCACGGTGCGGACGCCGCCGCGTCGTCGGCTCCGCCTGAGGTGGACGGGGTCCGCCTTCCGGGTGGCCTGGGCCTGCTCTGCCGCCTGCCGCGCGCCTCGGTGTTCGGGGTGCCCCCTGGCCGCCGTTCCCGGCGAACGGTCCGTCGTGGCTTGTCGCGCAGTTCCCCGCGCCCCTTCGGGGTCCGGGGTGCCCCCTGGGCGCCATTGCCGTCTGCGGGCATCGTCCCGCCTGAGCGCGCAGTTCCCCGCGCCCCTGGCGGTGCACCTTCGGTGGGTGGGGTCGGGGCCGCCACGGGAGTGTCTCCTCGGAACTGTGCGTGCGGCTTTGTCCTTTGGCTTGCCCGGGAGGATGCACAGTTCCTGCGGGGACACTCCCGCACCGTCCCCTCCCGGGCGGCCCCCGTCTGCGGGAGGAATGGGTCCGGGGGTCACCCATGGGGGCGCGGGGTCCCCCAGCGCTTCGCCTGGGAGGTGCCCCCAGCGCGACCAGCCACAGCCGGTCCGCACGCGGGAACGTGGGCCCGGGGGCAGCCCCGGCCCCCGCCCCGGAGGGGCGATGCTCCAGGAGTGCGGGGAACTCCGCGCCCAGCCGCAACGCACGTCGCAGACGGGAACGCACGCCCGGGGGCACCCCAGTTGCCGCAGGGGCGCGGGGAACTGCGCGAGCAACCACGGCGGAGCGTTGGACGGGGACGCACCCTGGGGGGGCAGGACGGGACCCGCAGGGGCGCGGGGAACTGCGCGCTCAGCCACCCAGGCACCGCGCGCCCGGCAACGCACCCTCGGGGGCACCCCGGATTCCCGCCCCGGAGGGGCGATGCTCCAGGAGTGCGGGGAACTCCGCGCCCAGCCGCAACGCACGTCGCAGACGGGAACGCACGCCCGGGGGCACCCCG
>NZ_JBIRRR010000020.1:93925-196175 GCF_044333795.1 Streptomyces sp. NPDC020917
CAGTTGCCGCAGGGAGCGCGGGGAACTCCGCGACCAGCCACGACGCACGTCGCAGACGGCAGCGAACCCCGGGGGCACCCCGGATCCCGCAGGGGCTCGGGGAACTCCGCGCCCAGCCACGACGCACGTCGCAGACGGCAGCGAACCCCCGAAGCACCCCGGACAGGGCAAAGGCGTGACCGTGGGGCCGGGGCGGCGTTGGAACGGGTATGGCCTCACTCCGTACCGCCCTGCTCCTGACCCTCACCGGCGCCGCCGCCGTGGCCCTCCCCGCGGGGACCGCCGCCGCGGCCACGGCCGGCTCCGCCGCACCGCAGCCCGGGCAGTCCCTGCCCGACGTGCTGCCGGACTCCGTGAGTTCGGCGCTGCCGACCCAGACCGTCACCGGCGTGCTCGGCGACGCCGTCGGCCCGGTGAAGCACCTCACCCTCGACCCGCTGTCCAACACCAGCGTCGACCCGCTGGACAACGCGGTCGGCTCGCGGGTCGCCGACTTCAAGCCGCTGTCGACGGCGGTCGCCACGGATCCGCTGACCCACGGCGGCTCGCTCGCGACCCTGCCGCTGGTCGGCACCGCGACCGGCCTGCTCCCGGGCTGACCCGAGTCCGGGCCGAGGGGGTCCGTACTGCCCCCCGGCCGTCGGCGTCACGTGCTGTCGCCGGGCCGGCCGGGGATCGTCACCCCACCCTCTCCCGTCGGCCGGTGGCGCGAGGCGCCGCGCAACCCGGGGTCGTGCCCCGGGCGCGCGGCGCCCAATGCGAGGTCAGACCCCGATCGGGTGCCAGACCGTCTTCGTCTCCAGCCAGGCGGTCAGGCGCCCGGTGCCGGGGTCCGCGGCCCAGTCCTCGGCCGACGGGCGGCGGACCCGCTTGAGGTTCTCCGCCGCGGCCGTCTCCAGCTCGGTGGCCAACTCGGCCGAG
The DNA here is from genome assembly GCF_044333795.1 of Streptomyces sp. NPDC020917. Classification (NCBI taxonomy): domain Bacteria; kingdom Bacillati; phylum Actinomycetota; class Actinomycetes; order Kitasatosporales; family Streptomycetaceae; genus Streptomyces; species Streptomyces sp. NPDC020917. The sequence continues at coordinate 94,847 of NZ_JBIRRR010000020.1, forward strand.
GCGCCGGTCAGATCGATGCCGTTGACGTCCTGGTGGGCGGCGAGCGGACCGGCGATCTCCGCGGTCCTGCCGGACAGCACGTTGACCACGCCGCCGGGCACGTCCGAGGTGGCCAGCACCTCGCCCAGTGACAGCGCGGGCAGCGGGGCCCGTTCCGACGCCACGACCACGGCGGTGTTGCCGGTCGCGATCACCGGCGCCAGCACCGAGACCAGGCCCAGGAACGACGAGTCCTGCGGGGCCAGTACGGCCACCACGCCCATCGGCTCCGGCGTCGACAGGTTGAAGAACGGCCCCGCCACCGGGTTGGCGCCGCCCACCACCTGCGCGATCTTGTCCGTCCAGCCGGCGTACCAGACCCAGCGGTCCACGGCCGCCTCCACGACCGCCGCGGCCCTGGCCTTCGACAGGCCCTCGGCCTCGGCGACCTCGCGGGCGAACTGCTCGCCGCGGCCCTCCAGCATCTCCGCGACCCGGTACAGCACCTGCCCGCGGTTGTACGCGGTCGCGCCCGACCAGCCGCCCACCGCCTTGCGCGCGGCGACCACCGCGTCACGGGCGTCCTTGCGGGAGGACAGCGGCGCGTTCGCCAGCCACCGGCCGGCCTTGGAGTCCGTCACCTCGTACACCCGGCCGCTCTCGGAACGGGGGAACTTCCCCCCGACGTACAGCTTGTAGGTCTTGAACACGCTCAGCCGCGCGCCCTGCTGCTTCGCCTCGGACGCGGCACCGGCAGCGCTCGCCGCGGGGGCGGCACCGCCGCCCTTCGCCGGCTTCGCGGCCTTCGCGGACTTCTCTGACGCAGTCACTTGAGGTACCCCTCCAGGCCGTGGCGGCCGCCCTCCCGGCCGTAGCCGGACTCCTTGTAGCCGCCGAACGGCGAGGTCGGGTCGAACTTGTTGAACGTGTTGGCCCACACCACACCGGCCTTGAGCTTGCTGGCCATCGACAGGATGCGCGAGCCCTTCTCCGTCCAGATGCCGGCGGACAGGCCGTACGGCGTGTTGTTGGCCTTCTCCACCGCCTCGGCCGGGGTGCGGAAGGTCAGCACCGACAGCACCGGGCCGAAGATCTCCTCGCGGGCGATCCGGTGCGCCTGGGTGACGCCGGTGAACAGCGTCGGCGCGAACCAGTAGCCCGCGTCCGGGAGTTCGCAGGCCGGCGCCCAGCGCTCGGCGCCCTCGGCCTCGCCGGCCTCGGCCAGCGCGGTGATCCGGGCCAGTTGCTCGGCGGAGTTGATCGCGCCGATGTCGGTGTTCTTGTCCAGCGGGTCGCCGACCCGCAGCGTGCTCATCCGCCGCTTCAGGGCGTCCAGCAGCTCCTCCTGCACCGACTCCTGCACCAGCAGCCGCGATCCGGCGCAGCACACGTGGCCCTGGTTGAAGAAGATGCCGTTGACGATGCCCTCGACGGCCTGGTCGATCGGGGCGTCGTCGAAGACGATGTTCGCCGCCTTGCCGCCGAGTTCGAGGGTGACCTTCTTGTCCGTGCCGGCGACCGTGCGGGCGATGGCCTTGCCCACCTCGGTGCTGCCGGTGAACGCGACCTTGTCCACGCCCTCGTGGGCCACCAGCGCGGCACCGGCGTCCCCGTACCCGGTGAGGATGTTGACCACGCCGCGGGGCAGGCCCGCCTGGCGGCACACGTCGGCGAAGAACAGCGCCGACAGCGGGGTGGTCTCGGCGGGCTTGAGCACCACCGTGTTGCCCGCGGCCAGCGCCGGGGCGATCTTCCACGCCAGCATCAGCAGCGGGAAGTTCCACGGGATGACCTGGCCGGCCACGCCCAGCGGCCGCGGGTCGGGACCGAGGCCCGCGTGGGCGAGCTTGTCCGCCCAGCCCGCGTAGTAGAAGAAGTGCGCGGCGACCAGCGGCAGGTCGACGTCCCGGGTCTCGCGGATCGGCTTGCCGTTGTCCAGCGACTCCAGGACCGCCAGCTCGCGCGAGCGCTCCTGCAGGATGCGCGCGATGCGGAACAGGTACTTGCCGCGCTCGGCGCCGGGCAGCGCCGACCACGGGGTGAACGCCCGGCGCGCGGCCCGAACCGCCCGGTCGACGTCCTGCTCGCCGGCCCTGGCGACCTCGGCGAGCACCTCCTCGCTGGACGGCGACACGGACTTGAACACCCGGCCGTCCGCGGCCTCGGTGAACTCGCCGTCGATGAACAGCCCGTAGGACGGGGCGAGATCGACGATCGCGCGGGACTCGGGCGCGGGCGCGTAGGCGAACATCTGGTGCTTCACGGTCACGGGAATCAGTCCACCGTCACGTAGTCGGGACCGGAGTACCGGCCGGTGCGGAGCTTCTGACGCTGCATCAGCAGGTCGTTGAGGAGGCTGGAGGCGCCGAAGCGGAACCAGTCCGGGGACAGCCAGTCGTCGCCGACCGTCTCGTTGACCAGCACCAGGTACTTGATCGCGTCCTTGGAGGTGCGGATGCCGCCGGCCGGCTTCACGCCGACCTGCACGCCCACCGCGTCGCGGAAGTCGCGCACCGCCTCCAGCATCAGCAGGGTGTTCGCGGGGGTGGCGTTCACCGCGACCTTGCCGGTCGAGGTCTTGATGAAGTCGGCGCCGGCCAGCATGGCGAGCCAGGAGCAGCGGCGGATGTTGTCGTACGTCGACAGCTCGCCGTTCTCGAAGATCACCTTCAGATGGGCGCTGGATCCGTCGGCGCGTGCGCAGGCGGCCTTGACCGCGCGGATCTCCTCGAAGACGTCCATGTAGCGGCCGGACAGGAACGCGCCGCGGTCGATGACCATGTCGATCTCGTCCGCGCCCGCGGCCACCGCGTCCCGGGTGTCGGCCAGCTTCACGTCGCGGGCGACGCGGCCCGCGGGGAACGCGGTGGCCACCGAGGCGACGTGGATGCCGGAGTCGCCGAGGGCCTCCTTGGCCACCGCCACCATGTCCGGATAGACGCAGATCGCGGCGACCTGCGGGGTGCCCCGGTCGGTCGGGTCGGGCCGGACGCCCTTGGCGCACAGAGCCCGGACCTTGCCGGCGGTGTCGGCACCCTCGAGCGTGGTCAGGTCGATCATGGAGATGGCGAGGTCGATGGCGTACGCCTTCGCCGTGGTCTTGATCGAACGGGTGCCGAGGCCGGCGGCGCGGGCTTCCAGCCCGACCGCGTCGACCCCCGGCAGCCCGTGCAGGAAGCGGCGCAGCGCGCCGGCGGACGCGGTGACGTCCGCGAGGCCGGCCAGGCGGCCCGCGGCATCGGGGGCGTATGCGGGTACAACGGAGGACATGGTCACCACACCAGCATATCTACGCGCGTAGCAGCGTGTCACTACCCCTATCCTCCCTTGCTTCCGTCCTGGCGGGGCCGCGGGGAGGGGTGGTCCGGGCGGGCCGGGGCCGTTCCCTGGCGGGTCTTCGGCGGGCCCTGGGCGGGCCCTGGGCCTTCGGGCGGGTCCGGGAGGCGGGCCGGGCCGGCCGGGCTGTTGCCCGCGGCGAGGCGGGGGAGGGGGGCTGGGGCGGACGGGCTGTTGCCCGCGGCGAGGGGGGAAGGCGGGCTGGGCCGGGCGGCGGCCGGTCCGCGCGGGAAGGTGATCCGCGGGAAGGCGATCCGCGGGAACATCTGACCCGCGGGGAAATGTGAGAGTTGTCTCGATGGCGGGCCGGAGGCCGTTCTGTGCGGGGCGGACGGCCGGTTCCGGGTGACCGAGATCGGAAAGCAACCGGGTCGTGGCCGGTTGCGGTACGGCGTCGGGCAGAATCGGTGATTATGACAAGCCCCCACCAGGATCGCCCGAACGGTCCGGCCACCGCCGGGGACGGGCAGCAGCAGCCGAAGTACGCCGACCGCGCCTACCGCTCGATGGCCGGGATCACCGGCGGCGTGCTGCTGCTCGTGCTCGCCGGGTGGCTCGGCGGAGACGCGATCTTCCGCGGGCACGGCAGGACGCCGTGGCTGGCGCTGGCCGGGCTGCTGCTGGCGGTGCCGGTCATCGTGGCGTTCACGGTGCGGCCGGCGGTCTACGCGAACGACGAGCGGATCCGGATCCGCAATCCGCTGCGGACGATCGTCCTGCCGTGGACCGCGGTGGACCGGATCAGGGCCGCGTACTCCACGGAGCTGTTCTCCGGGGGCCGGAAGTACCAGCTGTGGGCGATTCCGGTGTCGCTGCGGGCGCGGAAGCGGGCGTCGCGGCAGGCGTCGCGGGCGGCTGCCGCCGGGGACAACCCGTTCGGGCCGAGCCGTCCGCGCCGCCCCGGGCTCCGCCCGGGATCCCCGTCCGCGGACCCGACGCGGGCGTGGTCGGACCAGGCCGTCGACGAGCTGAGCGAGCTTTCCGATGCGCGGCCCGTCCCGGAGGACGGGGCGGAGCGGCCGCCGGCCGAGGTGCGCTGGTGCTACGAGTTGATCGCTCCGGCTTTGGCGGGGCTCATCGTGCTTATTGTGCTTCTCGCTATCTGAGCCTCGCTTTTTCCGTTGTCCGGGGTGCTCCCGGGTGCGCCGTGCCGTGTGCGGGCCTCGTCCCGCCTGAGCCGGCGGCATCCGGGGTGCCCCCGGGGGCCGTCGCCGTGTGCCGCGGTGTCATGGCTTGTGGCGCAGTTCCTCGCGCCCCTTTCGGTGCACGTTCGGTGGGTGGGGTCGGGGCCGCCACGGGAGTGTCTCCTCGGAACTGTGCGTGCGGCTTTGTCCGTGAAGTGGGCCGGGTGGATGCACAGTTCCTGCGGGGACACTCCCGCACCGTCCCCTCCCAGCCCGGCCCCCGTCTGCGGGAGGAATGGGTCCGGGGGGCACCCCACAGGGGCGCGGGGAACTGCGCGCTCAACCACGACGGCGATGCACCCGGCAACGTAGGCCCGGGGGGCACCCCGAACCCCCGCCCCGGAGGGGCGATGCTCCAGGAGCGCGGGGAACTCCGCGCCCAGCCGCGACGGGTCCGCACCCGGCAGTGCGGCCCAGGGGGCACCCCGGATCCCGCAGGGGCGCGGGGAACTGCGCGACCGGCCGCCCACGCGCCGCGCACCCGGCGACGTACCGCACGGGGACAGCCCGGATTCCCGCCCCGGAGGGGCGATGCTCCCAGGAGTGCGGGACCTTCGCGCCCAGCCAGAGTGGGCCGTTCGACGGGAACGGGGGCTGGGGGCAGCCCGAACCCCGAAAGCGAAGCCCGCGCCCAAGCAGAGAGCACTCGGATGTCAGTGGGCCTCGGCATCATGGGCGAGGTGAACTCAGACATACTCATCGACGCCTGGCGGCGCCTTCTGGTGAACCCGAATGCATCGTGGGTTCTGTTCGAGCACGGCACCTGTGTCGTCCTGACCGCTCCGGAGGGGGACCTCGCGGAGCAGGCCGAGGAGATCCTCCGGAGGGTCGGGCCCGTGCATGTGGGGTCCTCGGCCGGGGACTTCACGGTGATCAACCCCGAGGACGCGGAGGGGTGGGCGGTGACCAGCCACCACCCTGACGTTCTGACGTATGTCGCAGCCGACGAGATCGAGGAGCACACCGACATCGCCGTCGGGCTCTACGGACGCTCCAAGCGCCACCGCGACGGCACCGAACTGCGCGTCGTCCACGTCGAGGACAAGCGGGACGAGGCACCCCCGGCGTAGTTCAGTCGTCCTGCCGCATGCGGGGAGGGAAGCCGTCGCACAGCAGCACGTTCGCCGCGCCTTCCATGCGCATCGCCGCGCTGAGTCTGCGGGCGAGGCGCTCGTTCAGCCGTCGGGAGGCATCCGCCGCGGAAACGAAGGCGACGGTGGAGAGCTCGTCGTCGCGGGGGTGCAGCGCGGCGGTCTGGGCAGGGCCGACGGTGCCTCCGTCGAAGAGGAAGGCCAGTTGATCGTCCCAGGGACCATGGGGCGGGACCCAGTCGACGACGAGGAGGCCGCGGAGGATGACGTCGAGTCCGAGTTCTTCCTTGAGTTCACGGCGGGCGGCGTCGTCCGGGGCCTCGTTGGCCTCGGCCATCCCGCCGGGGAGGTCCCAGCCCGGCTTGTACGTGGGCTTCACGAGGAGGACGCGGCCTTGTTCGTCGCGCAGCAGGACGTCCGCGGAGACGCGCTTGCGGGCCTGCTTGGCGTTGCCTTCGGCGAGATAGGCGTTCCAGGCTTCCGGGTCTGCGGGAGAGGGCCTCATGGCATCGTGCCTTTGCTGGGCGCGGGAACGAGATCGGCGAGCAACAGCATCCTCGCCCGGCGCGTTTCGTCCAGCCTCATCAGGAGGGCACGAACCGGCGGATGGTCGCGGTGTGGTGCGAGCTGGGCGCGAAGGTCGTCGATGTGGCGCAACACCCGGATCGAGCCGAGGTTTGGGTCGGCAGTCGCGATGTCGTTCCCAACGATGACGGCGGCATCGAGGTCGCTGCACCGGAGATGCAGAGTGGCCAGGGCGATGCGGCTGAGGACCAGGGAACGGGCGCGGTGGGACTCGCGGAGGTGGACCGCGTGTTCGGCGTGGGCGCGGGCTTCGTCATGGCGGCACAGATCACGTAGGACGAGAGCGGACTCGAGAGCCAGTGCTGCCCGATCGAAGGGGCTCAGCCATGGGCGTTCGGCTTCGGGCACGCCGTCGAGGGTTTCTTCGGCACTGGCGAGGGCCGCCATGGCGGGAGTCGGCTGGCCGGCTGCGGCCAGCGCGCGGGCCGACATGGTGTGCAGGCGGGCGACAAGGCTGGGAAGTGAGGGGCCCCTTTTTGTGAGAGCGAGCCCGCTCTGTGCCCAGTGCACTGCCGCTTCCGGGTCGCCGGTTTGGAGGGCGAGATGACTGGTACTCGCGGCAATGCTGGCGGTCAGCGGGGTGTCGCCCGACGCTCGTGCCAGTGGGAGGGCGCGGGCGAAGTGACGTCCCGCAGTGGTGTCCTGGCCTGAGTCGTGGGCCATCCACCCAGCCATTTCTGTGAGGATGGCGGCGACCGCGAAGACCTGGAGGGTGCCGTCGGCGTCCACCAGACGGGGACCGATGACCTCGCGCAGGTGGCGGGTGACGGAGGTGTAGAGGCGCCCGCCACCTGCCTGGCGATCGGCGGTGCGGAAGGCGTGCATCGCCGTCATGTCGTCGCCAGTCTGCAGAGGCTCGGCTAAGGCTTGCGTTGGGGCCGGGGCCGCGGGCTCCCAGGGGCGCTCGGTCAGACCGAGGAGACGGCCGGGGATATGGAAGGCATCGGCGATCTGCTCGAAGATGGCCAGCTTCTCGACCCGGCTCTTACCGTTCATGTAGTCATACAGCCGTCCTTGGCTGATATCGACCGCGGCAGCTATGCGGCGGGTGCTGACACCGCGGTAGTTGAGCAGACGGAACAGCGTGCCCATATCGCGGCTGGAGCAGGCGGCAAGAAACCGGCGATCGGCCAGAAGCCCGGTGACGATCTCGCGCGGGTCGCGCTCCGCACCATTCACGAGCACCTTCCTCAGTACAACCTGACCTCGAGGTTACGACCATGCTCCGCATGGTGACTCCGTCTTGGAGTCACGTAACGGAGTCTCCCGTGAGCGAACTGCAGTCGTCTACTGACGGTGCTCTGTTGCTCCGACGACGCAACGGACCTTCCCGGAATTCCGACCGCGAACGTGAATTCCCCACTGCCAGGCATGGACTGACCGTCCGTGTCACAAGGGCTCCCCGTAAAGGACCGCGTGCAATGACCAAGCCCACCACCGTCCCCGTCGGCTTCCGTGTCGAGGCCGAGACCGTCGCGGTGTCCGAAGCCCGGCACAAGATCCAGACCCTCGTGCGGAATTGGGACCTTCCGTTGCCGGGCGATGCACTCCGAGAACTGGAGCTGCTGTCGAGCGAAGTGATCACCAATGCCCTGCGCTATAGCGACGCTTCATGCGCCGTGACCGTGCGCTGGACCGGAGCGCGTGTGCGGGTCGAGGTCACGGATACCAGCTCTGCCCATCCCAAGCCGCGCGAAAGTTCACCGGATTCCGAAGGCGGCCGTGGCCTGCTCCTGGTGGACGCGCTTGCCGCTGACTGGGGCACTACAGCGGACCCGGCAGGGAAGATCGTCTGGTTCGAGGTCGGCCCTGGCACTGTCCCCTCCACGGAGCAGCCGTCGCCGTGGAGCACGCCAGGAGCGTGGACGATCACCACAACCGAAGGCATCGCGATCACAGGCCATTTACCCGCATGGGCCGAGGACGACCCGACCGAGGTGAACGTGCCTCCGCAAGAGCTGAGCAGGCGCCTGGCCATGATCAACCACCGCGCGTTCTTCGACGGTCCGACGCTGCCGATCACTGCGCCGGACCTTTGGGACGGTGTCGAGGAGGACTCCGTCCTGGAGGGCAGCATCGACTGCAACCCGTATGACCCCGACCCCGGCATGCGGATGCCAGTAGTCAACCTTCAAGTCAGTGTGGGACGTTGGATTCTCGGGCTTGACCCGCAGCGCCTCAGCGACATCGCCGCCCGGCTCCGGGCCCATGCCGATGTGCTCGACCACAAGGTTCGCCCCGCGCTCATCGCTGCCCGCGACGACTGGGCCTCCCACCACCCGCAGTGACAGCCCCTCTGCCAACGCCCAGACCAAAGTGCGGGTTCGGGTTCCGGGTTGCCCCCGGGCCGCCGTTCCCGTCGAACGGTCCACTTCGGCTGGTCGCGGAGTTCCCCGCGCTCCTGGAGCATCGCCCCTCCGGGGCGGGGGTCCGGGGTGCCCCCGGGCCTGCGTTGCCGGGTGCGCCCTGCGTCGTGGCTGGTCGCGCTGGGGGTACCTCCCAGGCGAAGCTCTGGGGGACCCCGCGCCCCTATGGGTGCCCCCCGGACCCATTCCTCCCGCAGACGGGGGCCGGGCTGGGAGGGGACGGTGCGGGAGTGTCCCCGCAGGAACTGTGCACACACCCGGCCCACCCAACGGAGAAAGCCGCACGCACAGTTCCGAGGAGATACTCCCGTGGCGGCCCCGACCCCACCCACCGAACGTGCACCGCCAGGGGCGCGAGGAACTGCGCCACCAGCCACAACGACGCCGCACGACGGCAAAGCACACCCGGGGGCACCCCGGCTGCCGAGGGGGCGCGACGAGACCAGCGCGACAAGCCACGACGAGACCCGCAGACGGCCACGCGCAGCGAGAGGCACCCCGGGGCCGGGCCCGGGCCAACGCGGGCCGAGCGTATGGGAGATGGGGCCCCTCGGAGAGGCAAAGCTGCTCCGGGGGAGTGGACGGACCCGGTGACGTTGAGTGATGTGGCGTGAACAAGGGGCAACTTCGGAGTGAAGGATGCCGCGAGCAACCTGTGAGACAACGCTGAACCATTCGCCCGCCGCCTACATTGCCCGTGCCGCCCGCGGCAACGAAGGCGCGGCGCTGTGCGCGGAACCAGCCGGGTTCGCTCGCCACCAAGCGGGCGTGCTCGCGCCTGCGCGCATTCCTCAGGGGCTGACAGGGGTGGGGATGCAGGATGGCCGGGGAAACAGGGGAAGCAGTGGGGGGCGGCGCGGCTCTCGGGACGCGGTGCCAGATCGACATCGGGGAGAGCGGACGGTTCTCCTGGCGGCTGACCGCCAGCAACGGCCGGGTGATCGCGCTGGGCGCGATCGCCTACCCGGACGAGGCGGCGTGCCGGGAGGCGTTCGAAGGGCTGTGCAGGCAGCCGGAGTTGCTCACCGGAGGCGTGCAGCACGCCGCGGAGACCAGCGGATGGGTGTGGCGGTTACGCGACGGCGAGGGCCGGGTGCGCGCGGTCTCCGCCCGGGCCTACGAACGCCATTCGACCTGCCAGGCCGCCTACGAACGGTTCCGCGTCCTGCTGCTCGCGCTGCGGGAGACACCGGCGTCGCTGTGGGGCGACGCGGGCTGAACGGCGTACCCCGGACCGTGGCACGCGCCGACGTGCGAGCCGGGCCGCGAGCCGACCGGAGGCCGTGACTGCCCCAAGGTGAACGGAAGTTGCCCCTACGGGTGCCCTCGTTCACTTTTCGGTGCTCACCCGGCCATCGCACCCCGTGAGCGTCATCCCGTGACGATGCGAACACGGGCACGAACAGCAGGTGCCGACATGGAGGTCGACGCCGGAGCGGCCGCGGACCGGCCGCGCCGGCTGCACGCCGACTCCGGGTTGCCCGACCGGCTGTTCCGCGGCGTCGCCCGCGGCGGCGGCGGTGTGGTGCTGGCCGTGATGCTGCTGGTCGGCGGCTTTCTGACGTTCCGCGCGTGGCAGGCGCTGCGCAAGGCCGGGTGGTCGTTCGTGACCACCGCCGCGTGGGATCCGGACGCCGGAAACTTCGGGATCGCGGCCGTGCTCACCGGGACCGTGCTGATCGCCCTGGTCGCGATCGTCTTCGCGGTGCCCCTGGCGATCGGCACCGCGCTGTACATCTCGGAGTACGCCCCGCAGCGGCTGCGCCGGACGCTGATCAGCACCGTGGACCTGATGGCCGCGGTTCCTTCGGTGGTCTACGGCCTGTGGGGGCTGTTCTTCCTCCAGGGCAAGGTGATCGGCCTGGCCCGCTGGCTGTCCACGTACTTCGGCTGGATCCCGCTGTTCACGGTGGACGGCGCCGATCCGCACGACCCGCTGGCCACCGCGACCGTCTACACCGCGTCGACGTTCGTCGCCGGGATGGTGGTGGCGATGATGGTCACCCCGATCATCTGCTCGGTGATCCGCGAGGTCTTCTCGCAGGCCCCGGTCGGCGAGCGGGAGGGCGCGTACGCGCTCGGCGCCACCCGCTGGGGCATGATCCGCTCGGTCGTCCTGCCGTTCGGCAAGGGCGGCATGATCGGCGGCACGATGCTGGGCCTCGGCCGGGCGCTGGGCGAGACCATCGGCGTCTACCTCGTGATCTCCCCGGTCTTCGCGATCCAGCCGCACATCCTGCAGAGCGGCACCAGTTCGGTGTCCTCGCTGATCGCCCTGCGCTACGGCGAGGCCAGCAAGTTCGGCATGTCCGCGCTGATGGCGGCCGGCCTGGCGCTCTTTCTGATGACCCTCGTCGTCAACTTCGTCGCCTCCTCGATCGTCGCCCGCAGCCGTTCCGGCGCCACCGCCGAGTAGCCGAGCAATCGGCGGAGACAGGAGTTCCTCCCGTATGACCACGGACGCCACGGCCACCAGCGGCGCGACCGAGCCGGGCCCGGCCGGCCACGCGCCACCCGCAACGCCCTTGCCCGCCACGCCCGTTCCCGCCACGTCCGGGGCCGACGGCGCCGGGCCGGGGGCGGCGACCACCCTGCCGGCCCGTACCGCGCGGCCCGAAGGGCAGGAGCGGCGGCGCAACACCGGGACCACGCGCGCCAGCGACGTCTACGCCATCGTCGGCGCCGCGGCCTCCTCGCTCGCGCTCACCTGGCTGTTCTTCACCCGGCTCGCCCCGTTCAGCGGCGGCCTGGGCTTCGTGGTGTTCGCCTACGTCCTCTTCCTCGCGCTGTACGCGCTGCTGGTGTCGTTCGACGAGAACGGGCCCGCGGTGCGCGACCGCTTCGCGTCGGTGATCGTGCACAGCCTGGCGGTGGTCCTGCTCACGGCCCTCACCTTCGTCGTGGTCTACACACTGTGGGACGGCCGCAAGGCGCTGCCGCACACCAACTTCTTCACCCAGGACATGAAGACCGCGGGTCCGCTGCAGCCGCTGAGCGTCGGCGGTATCCGGCACGCCATGGTCGGCACCCTCGTCCAGATCGGCATCGCGCTGGTGCTGACCGTGCCGGCCGGCCTGCTGTGCGCGGTCTTCCTCAACGAAGTGCCGGGCCGCTACGCGCGGTTCGTCCGCACCGTCGTCGAGGCGATGACCGCGCTGCCGTCGATCGTCGCCGGCCTGTTCGTCTACGCCACCGCGATCCTGGCCCTCGGCTTGGAGAAGTCCGGCTTCGCCGCGTCCCTGGCCATCTCGGTGATGATGCTGCCGATCATCATCCGCGCCTCCGACGTGGTGATCCGGCTCGTGCCCGGCACGTTGCGGGAGGCGTCGTACGCGCTCGGTTCGCCGCGCTGGCGGACCGTGTGGCACGTGGTGCTGCCCACCGCCCGGTCCGGCCTGACCACCGCCGTGATCCTCGGCACCGCCCGCGGCGTCGGCGAGACCTCGCCCGTCCTGCTGACCGCAGGGTTCACCGCGATCACCAACACCGACCCGCTGCACGGGCCGATGGTGTCGCTGCCGCTGGCCACCTTCGAGTTCGTCAAGTCCCCACAACCCGCCATGATCTCGCGCGGGTTCGGCACCGCGGCCACCCTCCTGGTCCTGGTCCTGGTGCTCTTCGTGGTCGCCCGCACCGTGGGCGGCCGCGGCCCCGGTGAGCTGACCAAGCGCGGCACCCACCGCCGGGTGGTCACCTCCCGCCGCGACCTGAAGCGCTTCGCCGAGCGGTCGGCGGCGCGCGCCGCCGCGTCCTCCGCAGGCCCCGCACCAGCCCCTCTCGACAGCCCCGAGCACGGACCCGCACAGGGAGTTGACGGATCGTGAAGAGAATACGGGCGGCGGCATCAGCCCTCGCCCTGATGCTGTGCACGCTGCTCGCCCTCGGCCAGCCGCCCGCGCACAGCGCCACCTACGCCCGTATCAGCGGTGCCGGTTCCACCTGGAGCCAGAACGCCATCGACCAGTGGCGCCGGAACGTCGCGCAGTACGGCATGACCGTCGACTACGCGGGCACCGGCTCCTCCGACGGCCGTCAGCAGTTCGCCAACAGCACCGTGGACTTCGCTGTCTCCGAAATCCCTTACGGGACGACGGAGTTCGGCGTGCGCGAACCCCCGCCCAAGCGCGGCTACGCCTATATGCCGATCGTCGCCGGCGGCACCTCGTTCATGTACAACCTCAAGATCAACGGCAAGCTGGTCACCAACCTGCGGCTCAGCGGCAACTCGCTCGCGAAGATCTTCACCGGTGTGATCAAGAACTGGAACGACCCGCAGATCGCTCGCGACAACCCCGGACTGACCCTGCCCAGCCGCAGGATCATCCCGGTGGTGCGCTCGGACGGCTCCGGCACCTCGGCCCAGTTCACCCTGTGGATGGCCAAGCAGCAGAGCGCCCTGTGGGACGCCTACTGCAAGCGCCTGGGCAAGCCCACGCCGTGCGGCGAGACCTCCAACTACCCGGTGATCCCCGGCTCCGGCTTCATCGCGCAGTCCGGCTCGCTGGGCGTGTCCGGCTACACCCGGCAGTCCTACGCCGAGGGCGCGATCACCTACGTCGAGTACTCCTACGCCCTGACCACCGGCTTCCCCGTCGCCAAGGTCCTCAACGCGGCGGGCTACTACACCGAGCCGACGGCCTCCTCGGTGGCCGTGGCGCTGCTCCAGGCGCAGATCAACCAGAACAAGGACTCCAGCAACTACCTGACGCAGATCCTGGACCGGGTCTACACCGACCCCGACCGCAGGACGTATCCGCTGTCCAGCTACAGCTACATGATCCTGCCGACGAAGCTGGAGTCGCCGCTCACCACGGACAAGGGCAGAACGCTCGGCGCGTTCTCGTACTACTTCCTGTGCCAGGGGCAGGCGCAGGCCGAGCGGCTCGGCTTCTCGCCGCTGCCCATCAACCTGGTCCAGGACGCCTTCGACCAGGTCAAGAAGATCCCCGGGGTGCAGACCCAGAGCATCAACATCCAGGGCTGCCACAACCCGACCTTCTCCACCGACGGCAGCAACACCCTGGCGAGGAACGCGCCGTTCCCCAAGTCCTGTGACCGGCAGGGCCCGACGCAGTGCACCGACGGCACCGCCGGCGCGCACGACACCCCGACCCAGGTGAAACCGGCCGCCCAGGGCGGAGGTTCGAGCGGCGGCAGCGGCAGCGGCGGCGGAAACGGCAGCAGTGGTGGTGGCAGCGGCGGCAGTGGCGGCGGCTCGGGCTCGGGCGGTTCGACGGCGGGTGCGAGCGGCGGCACGTCGGCGGGAACCACCGGCGGCAGCGCGGCCGGCAGCACGGGCGGGGTCGACCCCGACACCGGCCTGGCCACCACCGACGGCACCGGAGACGGCGGCACCGCGGGCAACGGGCAGGACGTCTCCGCCGCGTCGGTGATCGTCGGCGCGGACTCCTTCTGGGGCCTGCGCACCTGGCTGATGGGCCTGTCCGCCCTGCTGCTGCTCGCCGTCGTCCTCGCCCCGCCGGCTCTCGCGCGGCGGTTCACCGAATCCAGGAGGCGTGATGGCCGCGCGTGACCCCCAGCTCGCCAGGGGCCCGGTACGGATGCTCCGCCTCGGCGGCATCCTCACGTCGGTGCTGGCCGCGGTCGGCCTCGTCCTGCTCCCGCCCGCGGCGGGCGGCGGCCGGGCCCAGGCGGACAGCGGCTCGGCGGTGACCAAGTCGGGCGCGAAGGGAGCGTACGACGACTTCTCGCGGCTGAAGGTGACGGTCGAGCAGACGGCGAACCTGACCACCCAGGGCGTGAAGATCAACTGGACCGGCGGGGAGCCGACCACGCAGAACGGTGGCGTGTTCGTCGGCAACTACCTGCAGATCATGCAGTGCTGGGGGAGCGAGGCCGGACCGTCCCCGGAGCAGTGCGAGTTCGGGCAGCCGCCGGTGCCGTCCCCGGTGCTGAACGCCACCCGCACGGTGACCCCGCGCGACGACCCGCAGGAACCGACCGAGCGCGACATCCCCTTCACCACCGCGACGGGGCAGAGCTCCACGGACGTCAGCCAGTACTTCACGCAGTTCACCACCAACGAGCAGGATCTCGCCGTCACCGGATCCGACGGAACCGGTGAGACCGTCTTCTCCCTGGAGGACGACACCACGTCGCAGATCCTCGGATGCGGCGCCAGCCGCCAGAGCGGCCAGACGCCTCCGCCCTGCTGGCTGGTGGTCGTGCCCCGGGGCATGCACGAAGCCGACGGAAGTGCGCCGCAGTTCAACGGCCTTTCGACATCGGCCCTTTCGGCGACCAACTGGAAGCAGCGCATTCAGTTCCGGATGGACTTCCGGCCGACCGAATCGCCGTGCGTGATCGGCCAGGACGAACAGCCCACCACCGGATCCGACTTCGCTTTCCAGGCCATGACTTCCTGGGAACCGAAACTCTGCACCAGCGACAAGATCACCTACCAGTTCACCCCGCAGCTGGAGGATCTCTCGCGCCAGCAGATCGCCAATCCTGACGGAAATGCGGCCGGACTGGCGTTCGTGGAGAACCCGGTCGCGCCGCAGCCGGACGCCGCGTCGTCGCCACCGGTCGTCTACGCGCCCACGGCGGTCTCCGGGCTGGTCATCGGATACAACGTCAACGTCTCCGGCACGACCAGACAGGTCCCGCACCTGCGGCTGAACGCCCGCCTGGTGGCGAAGATGATCACGCAGAGCTACTCCTGCGATCTGCCCACCCCGCCCAACAGCCCGCCGTTCGGCCGGCTGGACCCCAAGAACGCCAAGGACCTCGCGGGGGACCCCGAGTTCAAGCAGCTCAACTCCGACGTCCACTACGGCTCCTCCAGCTCCTGCGACTTCAGCCTCGGCGTCCCGCAGGCCGGCAGCGACGGCGCGGCGATGCTGTGGACGTGGCTGCGCTCGGATCCTGCCGCGAAGGCCTTCCTGGAAGGCAAGGCGGATCCCTGGGGCATGAAGATCAACCCCTACTACCTGGCTCTCGATCCCGCCCACACCGCGCTCTCCGACTTCGGGAAGCCCGATTCCACCGTCTACCTGCCGGATCCGAAGGGCCACCCCGACACCAGGGTCACCGGCATCGACGTCAACCCGTACATGCCGAGCCTGTTCGACACGGCCCGCATCGTCCGCAACGGCACGAACGGCGCCATCCGCTCCTGGGTCTTCGGGGGCGGACCCCCGCTGGCGCAGAAGGACCCCCGGGCCCTTCCGGGCCAGTCGTTCATGATGGGCCTCACCGACGCCGCCAGCGCGGCCCGCTACCGGCTCGGCACCGCCGAACTCCTCAATGCTGACGGCCAGTTCGTCGCCCCGACGGTCGACTCGCTGACCAAGGCGGTGAACGGGATGAAGGCCGGCAAGGTGCCCGGCGTCCTCGACCAGGACCCCGCGCGGAAGACGCCGGGCGCGTACCCGCTCACGACGGTCACCTACGCCGCCGGCAACGCCTCCATGGATGCCGCCCAGCGCGCCAAGTACGCCACGCTGATCCGCTACGCGGTCGGCGCGGGCCAGCAGCCCGGCATCAGCTACGGCCAACTTCCCTTCGGCTATGCCCCGCTGACCCCGACCCTGCACGACCAGGCGCTCGCCGCGGCGACCGCGCTGGTCGCGGGCGTGGTCCCCACCTCGCAGGCCGACGGAGGCGCCGGCGGCGGCTCCGGCTCGGGCTCCGGGTCGGGCGGCGGCGCGAGCGGAGGCTCGGCCGGCGGTGGCAGCGGCGCGGCCGGCGGCGGCAACGGGACGTCCGGCGGCGGGAGTTCCGGCGGCTCCCCGTCCCCGACGCCCGCGGCCGCCGCGACCAAGGGTGCCGCGGGCGGGCCCAGCGCCTCCCCACCGGTCCACAACGTCGCGGACTCCGGCGGGACCACCCCCGGAATGATCCTGGGCGCCGTCCGCTGGGTCCTGATGATCGTCCTGATCGCCGGCATCGCCGGTTCCCTGGCCGGCCCGCTGCTGATGCGCGCCGGTGTCCTCCACGCAAGTGGCCGCCCGCTGCTGAACCTCCGCCGCTCCAGGACCACGTGACCTGACGCACGAGATCGGATCCGCCTACCCGTCCGGGGACCTGGGTGTCCCTTGGAGGGAAATTAAAAAAGAATTCGGAATACCTGTCGTTCACTTTCCCGGAGCGGTCAATTTGGTTGCCACCGATTGCCCGGGTCGGCAGGATATTCATCGTCCGGTTGACGGATCGGATCATTCTGGAGGGATTCCGGAGTCTCTCCTCGCGTCACATCTGGAAATTCCATCCGCACTTATTCGGAGGAAATACAGTGAACGTGAACTTCGCCAAGCGGGCGGCGATCGTCGCCGGTACCGCGGCCCTGGGTGTCGTGGTGGTGGCTGGTGCGGCCCAGGCCGACCCGCCGGCCGGTGTCCACCGCACGCTCGTCGGTGTGGGTTCCGACACCACGCAGGACGTGCTGAACGGCCTGTCCAACACGATCCTGGACCCGAACCCGACCGGCAGCTCCGACGGTTACCTGATCGCCTCCTACGACGCGACGGGCAGCTCGACGATCGCCACCCGCGACTCCGGCTGCCAGTCGGTCGTCCGCCCCGACGGCTCCGGCGCCGGTGTCAAGGCGCTGCGCGACGACATCGCGGCCGGTACGCACTGCCTGGACTTCGCCCGCTCCTCCTCCGCCCCGAACGCGAACGGCCAGTTCGACTTCATCCCGTTCGGTGTGGACGCGGTGACGCTCGCGGTGAAGTCCGGCAGCACCATCGGCGGGAACGTCACCCTGGTGGACCTCAAGCACGCGTACAACTGCCAGGACTCGACGGGCGCCGCCCTGCCGGCCGGCACCTTCCCGAAGCTCAACGGCGTCACCGTGCACCCGCTGGTGCCGCAGTCCGGCTCCGGCACCCGCAAGTTCTGGGCGTCGACGCTGGGCTTCAACGCCACCACCCTGCCGTCCTGCGTCAGCGACGTGGCCAAGAACGGCGCGTCCGTCCAGGAGCACAACGGCAACGCGCTGCAGCGCACGGCCGCCGCGGACGGCGCCGAGGACGTCATGCCGTTCTCCATCGCGCAGTACATCGCGCAGGGCCGCGGCATCTCCGGTGTGACCGACCGCCGCAACGGCGCCGTGCTGGAGACGATCGGCGGCGTCTCGCCGACCGACGCGAGCGGCAACCTCAACACCGCGTTCCCGATCAACCGCGAGGTCTACAACGTCATCCCGCACACCCGGGTGACCGAGAGCCTCATCAAGGACACCTTCATCGGCGCCAACTCCGAGGTGTGCACCGCGCTGTTCAGCGGTTCCACCACGGTGATCAACGAGTACGGCTTCGGCACCGACACCAACTGCGGCGCCCAGCTGACCGCGCTCACCAGCAAGGACCTGGTCTGACCCCTCGGGTGACGGGCCTCGTCCGGCGAGTCCCCTGACCCCTTGACCACCACGGCGGGCCTCCTGCCCCGCCGGGCCGGGCACCCCCTCGCGGGTGCCCGGCCGCACCCCGCACCGCCACCCACACATCGGACTCCTCAGGGGGGAACGAAGCACATGTCGAGACGAAGACTGCGCGGCGTACTGGCCGGCGCACTGGGACTCGCCCTCGGTACGGCCGCCGTGGTCGCCGGCGCGGGCACGGCCGACGCCGACTCCGCGGCGACGACGGCGACCTCGGGGACGGTCACCCTCGTCGCCCGCGGCAGCGCGCTCACCGACACCTCGCCGTTCGCGCAGGTCTCGGTGGACAGGGCCTGCCCGGCGAACTACCGCGACGCGCTCAACGTGTCGGTGGTCGTGCCGGACGGCCGGGAGTCGCTGCTGGCCTCCCACCTCACCAGCGGCGCGCCGTACGCCACCGCCCCGGTCACGGCCGACGTGCCCGCCGCCACGGGCAACGGCACCATCGTCCGGTCGATCGCCACCGCGTTCGCCCTGGTCCACGTGCCGGTCGCGGACGGGACCTACCCCATCCACGTGACCTGCGCCAACGCCGACCGCACGGCGTTCACCGAGCACCCGACCTTCACCGGCTTCATCGACATCACCGGCAGCACGTGGCAGGTCTCCTCCCGCCCGGCGCCGGCCGCGACGAAGGTAAAGCTCTCCGCGAGCCCGGCGAACCACGTGCAGGTCGGCCAGCCCTTCACACTCACCGCGAAGGTCGCCGCGGGCGTGCCCGGAACCGTGCAGTTCGAGGCGGACAACGGGGTGACCGTGGTGGGCGCGCCGGTGCCCGTCGTCAACGGCACCGCCAGCATCCAGCCGCCGGTCAACACGGTCGTGAACGTCCGCCAGTACATCGCCGTCTTCACCCCGGCCGACCAGCTGGCCTACGCCCAGGACTACGAGACCCTCGACTACGCGTTCGTCGACGCGCCGTCGGTCACCGTCACCGACGCCGGCGGCAACACCCTCGGCGACACACCGCAGTTGACGTTCGGCCAGACCGTCACGGTCTCGGCGCGGGGCTTCCGGCCGGCCGGCGGCGAGAAGGTCGACGTGGCCGTCACCAACGTCTACGGCCCCCTCCCGGCGGTGCTCGCCTCGACGGCCTCGAACAGTGCCGGAGTGGTGGCGGACTACGCGCTCACCGTTCCCAGGAACATCTGCGCCGGGACCCACAAGGCGGTCCTCGTCGGAGAGCAGACCCTCGTGGCGATCACCTTCACGTTCACCACGAAGTAGCCGTGCCGGCCCGGCGGTTGCCCCGCTGACCAGCACGGCAGACCAGTGCCCTGCCACCCGCCAGGTGGCAGGGCCGCACGCGTGACACGCACCCACCGCCAACCACCGCCACATCCCCGAGGGGACGAGGAGATATGAGACGAAGAATGCACGCCGCGCTGCTCAGCGTGCTGGCACTGGTCCTGGGCAGCGGCGCCCTGGTCCTCACCACCGGGGAGAGCGCCCACGCGGACACCTCGGACGCGAAGGTCACGCTGAACCCGGCCAGCGGCAGCGTGACCGACGCCCCGGCGTTCCCGCAGATCTCGGTCGACCAGGCGTGCCCCGACGGCTACCAGGACTCCCTGAACGTGTACCTGGCGCTGCCGAACAAGACCTCGGGCGCCGTGTCCGACATCCTCCTGGCCAGTCACGTCACGGGCGGCGCACCGTACGGCACGGCTCCGATCAACGCCACCCTGCCCACGGCCGCCGGCCCGTTGAACCGGTCGATCACCACGGTGTTCGGCTTCGCGGGGTACAAGGACGCGAGCAACGCGCCCTATGTCGTCGACGGCTCCTACGTGATGCACATCGTGTGCAAGTCCAGTGACACCACGAAGACCGACACCCCCACGTTCACTGCCCAGTTCGACATCACGGGCAGCCAGTGGACGCAGAAGGCGGCCACTCCGCCCGCGGCGACCTCGCTGACCGTCACGGCCGACCCGGCCGGGCACCAGCAGGTGGACAAGGACTACACCCTCCACATCGCCGTCATCCCGGACGACGCCGTCGGAACGGTGAAGGTCGCCTTCCAGTCGCAGACCGTGGGGGAGGCGGCCTACGCGAGCGGCGGAGTGAACGTCACCGTGCCCAGGACGTCGACCCCCGGGGTGACCACGCCGACGATCACCTTCACGCCGACCGACCCGCTGAAGTTCGTGCCGAGCGCGACGACGCTCGCCTACCCGATCGTCGCCGAGCCCTCGCTCGTCGTGCAGAACGAGGCGGGGGACACCCTGCAGGACACCCCCACCCTGGCGGCGGGGGCCAAACTGAAGGTCAGCGCGGAGGGCTTCCTGCCGGGGGCCGGCGCGAGCAACGGAGAGGGCGTCACGGTCACGCTGGACGCCGCCCCGACCGCCCTGGCGACCAGCCAGGCGACCACCGACGGCTCGATCCCCGGTCTCCAGGTGACGCTGCCCGCCGACCTCGCGGACGGCGCGCACACGCTCGACGTCACGGGCGACGACAGCGGGATCAAGCAGACCTTCGCCTTCAAGGCCGGCAAGGACTCCGGGACCACGGCCGGGACCGGCGACACCACCGGCACCACCTCCGGCAGCGGCGACACAGCCGGGTCCGGCGACACCTCGGGCACCACCTCCGGCAGCGGTGACACGGCCGGCTCGGGGGACACCGCGGGCTCCGGCGACACCTCCGGATCGGGCGACACGGGCGGTTCCGGGGACACCTCCGGCACGTCCGGCGACGTGTCCGGCGGGACCAGCGGCACGAGCGGTGCCGCCGGCGGCGGTTCGTCCGGCGGCGGCAACGGCCCGCTGGCGGCGACCGGTGCCGCGGGCATCACCTCGCTCAGCCTGCTCGCCCTGCTGCTCCTGGGCGGCGGCGGTTACGCCGTCTACCGGGTCCGCAGGGACGGCAGGCTGCTGACCTTCGGCCCCACCCCGCGCGACTGACCTTCGCCGCGCGACCCGCCATGCGGCGGGTGGGGACGCCGCAGCCCGCGGTGTCCCCACCCGCCGCATGGCGGGCGTCCGACCCGGACGTGCCGACCGCTGGACGGCATGCCTCCGGCCGACAACCGGCCGCGTCCGGCCGACAACCGATACGCATCCGGCCCGCATCCGACCAGCACCGAGAGCCCGCACCGAAGGAGCCACCCGTGGCCGTACTGACACCGTCGCAGCCCGCGGCCGCGCCGCCGGAGCCCCAGCAGGCCGAGCCGCCACCGGGCGGCGGACCGAGGCCGGACCCGCGCTTCGTGATACCCGGCGCCGCGCTCACCCTGCTGGCCGCGCTGCTGCTCGGCTTCGCCGCGCACCTCACCGTCCTCGGCCACATCGAGCACGCGCACGCCCAGCAGGCCGGATTCGACGACCTGCGCAAGGAACTCGCCCTGGGCACCGCGCCGGTGGGACGGCTGGACCAGAACGGCAAGCAGGTGCCGACCGGTTCACCGGTCGCCGTGCTGCACATCCCGTCCATCAAGCTGCGCGAGGTCGTCTTCCAGGGCACCACGTCCGGGGTGCTCACCAAGGGCCCCGGGCACCTGCGGAACACCCCGCTGCCCGGACAGCCCGGCACCAGCACGATCCTGGGCCGGCAGTGGGGCTACGGCAGCCCGTTCAACCACCTCGACGAGCTGAAGGCCGGCGACCCGATCACCGTCACCACCGGGCAGGGCCAGCAGCACTACCGGGTCACGGGCCTGCGCAGGGCCGGGGATCCGGCGCCCGCCGTCCTGCAGAGCGGGCAGGGCCGGCTGACGCTGATCACCGCCACCGGCGGCGCCTACACCCCGCGCGGGGTGCTCCGCGTCGACGCCCAGCTGACCGGCACCGCGCAGCCCGCGCCCGCGGCCGGCGGCCAGATCTCCACCGCGGAACGCCCCCTGGAGGGCGACCCGTCCGCCTGGCTGCCGGTGATGCTGTGGCTGCAGGCGCTGCTGCTCGCCGTCGTCGCCGTCACCTGGGCCTACCGCCGCTGGGGCCGCTGGCAGACCTGGATCGCCGGCGTCCCGGTCCTCGTCGCGATCGTCGTCGCGCTGTCCGGCGCGGCCACCGAACTGCTGCCGAACCTGCTCTGACCACCGCCCGCGCGCTCACCCACCTCCGAGGGGAAGCACACCCGATGTCCACCACCGACGAGACCGTCAAGCTCCCGCCCGTACCGGGTCCTTCGGCGCCGCACACCCCCACGGCGGCGTCCCGTTCCGCCTCGCTCGAAGCCCGCGACGTCTCCGCCTGGTTCGGCGACCACAAGGTCCTCGACCAGGTCTCGCTGACCATGCCGGCGCAGCGCGTCACCGCGCTCATCGGCCCGTCCGGCTGCGGCAAGTCCACGTTCCTGCGGATCCTCAACCGCATGCACGAACTCGTCGGCACCGCCTCGCTCGCCGGGCAGGTGCTGCTCGACGGCCAGGACATCTACGACCGCGGCCGCCGCATCACCCAGGCCCGCCGCGAGATCGGCATGGTCTTCCAGAAGCCCAACCCCTTCCCGGCGATGAGCATTTACGACAACGTGCTGGCCGGCCTGAAGATGAACGGCGTCAAGGCCGGCCGCAGCGAGCGCGACGACCTGGTCGAGGAGTGCCTCACCAAGGCGGGGCTGTGGCGCGAGGTCCGCGACCGGCTGCGGCAGCCCGGTGGTGCGCTGTCCGGCGGGCAGCAGCAACGGCTTTGCATCGCACGGTCGTTGGCGGTGCGGCCGCGCGTGCTTCTGATGGACGAGCCGTGCTCGGCCCTCGATCCGACCTCGACGCGGCGCATCGAGCAGACGATCGGCGAGCTTTCGGACGAGGTCACGATCGTGATCGTCACCCACAACATGCAGCAGGCTGCGCGGGTTTCGCACTCCTGTGCTTTTTTCCTTGCGGAGCAGGGTACGCCTGGGGTGATCGTCGAGCACGGTTCGACGGAGGCGATGTTCTCGTCGCCGCGGGACGAGCGCACCTCGGACTACGTCAACGGCCGCTTCGGCTAACGGCTCCGCCTTCTGCGGTGTACGGCTCCCGGGCTGCCCCCGGGCCTGCTCTGCCGTGCGCGGGCATCGTCGTGGCTTGTCGCGCAGTTCCCCGCGCCCCTTGCGGTGCACCTTCGGTGGGTGGGGTCGGGGCCGCCACGGGAGTGTCTCCTCGGAACTGTGCGTGCGGGTCTTTTCGTGGGGTGGGCCGGGGGGATGCACAGTTCCTGCGGGGACACTCCCGCACCGTCCCCTCCCGGGCCGTCCCCCGTCTGCGGGAGGAATGGGGACGGCGTCCACCCATGGGGGCGCGGGGAACTGCGCGACCAGCCACAGCCGGTCCGCACGCGGGAACGTGGGCCCGGGGGCAACCCCGACCCCCGCCCCGGAGGGGCGATGCTCCAGGAGTGCGGGGAACTCCGCGCCCAGCCACAATGCGTGGCGCACCCGGGAGTGCGGGCCCGGGGGCAGCCCGGTTGCCGACGGGGGGCCGGGCATCGCTACCAGACGACGATGCCGCCGTCGTGGGCCCGGGCTCGCACCGCGGCAGCGACGATGTTGTCGAAGCGCTCGGTGACGTAGCCGACCTCGTAACCACCCTGATGGGCAAGGCGGCCCAGGTGGG
The DNA here is from genome assembly GCF_044333795.1 of Streptomyces sp. NPDC020917. Lineage (NCBI taxonomy): Bacteria > Bacillati > Actinomycetota > Actinomycetes > Kitasatosporales > Streptomycetaceae > Streptomyces > Streptomyces sp. NPDC020917. The sequence continues at coordinate 118,336 of NZ_JBIRRR010000020.1, forward strand.
GACGGAGCGCCTCGCACTCGGCGAGGAAGTCGTCCACGTCGCCGCGCTCCACGTAGAGATCGCCGCTGCGCAGTCGCGGGAAGAACCGGCAACCCAGAGCCCGGATCGCCTCGCTGCCCCACAAACGGGTCCGGGTGCTCTCGAAGCCGGCCAGGGTCTCACCGTGGTCGGGGTCCTCCAGGAAGTCGTGGCCACCCTCGGCGTCATAGACGAAGGTGTGCACGAGGAGACTCATGGCCCGATCCTCCAAGAGCACCAGCACCATGTCGAACGTCCGCGCTCCTGGAGCATCGCCCCTCCGGGGCGGGCGTCGGGGGTGCCCCCGGGCCCACGTTCCCGCGTGCGGACCGGCTGTGGCTGGTCGCGCTGGGGGCACCTCCCAGGCGAAGCGCTGGGGGACCCCGCGCCCCCATGGGTGGACGCCGTCCCCATTCCTCCCGCAGACGGGGGCCGCCCGGGAGGGGACGGTGCGGGAGTGTCCCCGCAGGAACTGTGCACACACCCGGCCCACTTCACGGACAAAGGTGCACGCACAGTTCCGAGGAGACACTCCCGTGGCGGCCCCGACCCCACCCACCGAAGGTGCACCGCCAGGGGCGCGGGGAACTGCGCGACAAGCCACGACGAGACCAGCAGACGGCCACGCGCAGCGCGAGGCAGCCCGGGAGCCGAACCGGGCCGAACCCTCAGGGGTCAGAGGCCGGCTGCTGAAGCCAGGGAGGACTTGAGCGCGCCGAGGACGTCGAAAGCGGCCGTCCGCGTACGGGCGAGATCGGCCCCCACCGGGACCACCACCTCCAGGTAGCACTTGATCTTGGGCTCCGTACCGGAAGGCCGCACCACGACCCGCGCCGCCGCAACCCCCTCGCCGGCCAGGCGGTACCGCAGGCCGTCGGTGGGCGGCAGATCCCCCACCCCGGACCGGAGGTCCTCCGCCGAGACCACGTCGAGCCCCGCCAGGGACGCGGGCGGCTCGGCCCGCAGCCGGGCCATCGCCTTCGCGATGAGGGACAGGTCGGCGACCCGCACCGAGAGCTGGCCGGTCGCGTGCAAGCCGTGCGCGACGGCCAGTTCGTCCAGGACGTCCGTCAACCGGCGCCCCTGCGCCCGCAGTTCCGCGACCAGCTCGGCCACCAGGAGCGCCGCGGTGATGCCGTCCTTGTCGCGGACGCCCGCGGGGTCGACGCAGTAGCCGAGGGCCTCCTCGTACCCGTAGCGGAGCCCGGGCACGCGGGCGATCCACTTGAAGCCGGTGAGGGTGTCCCGGTACTCGAGTCCGGCCGCGCCCGCGATCTTCGACAGCAGCGAGGAGGAGACGATGCTCGCCGCGAACACGTCGCGGCCCGGCCGCGCCGCACCTCGCCGCACCAGGTGCTCGGCGAGGACCGCGCCCAGCTCGTCACCGGTGAGCATGCGCCAGCCGCCGGGCGCGGCGGCGTCCGGCACGGCCACCGCGCAGCGGTCCGCGTCGGGGTCGTTGGCGATCACGACGTCGGGGGCGCGCCCGCCGGCGTCCTGCGCGGCCTTGAACGCCAGGTCCATCGCGCCGGGTTCCTCGGGGTTCGGGAACGCGACGGTGGGGAAGTCCGGGTCGGGCGCGGCCTGTTCGGGCACCACGACGGGAGCGGGGAAGCCGGCCCGGGCGAAGGCCGCAGTCAGCGTCTCCAGGCCCACGCCGTGCAGCGGGGTGTAGACGACGGACACGTCACGGGCGCCGCCCGGGCGGACCACGGCCGCGGCCCGCTCCAGATAGGCGTCCAGCACGTCCTCGCCGAGCACCGCCCAGCCCGACGCGGGCCGCGGCACCGAGTCCAGCGCCCCGACCGCCGCGATCGCGGCGGCGATCTCCGCGTCGGCCGGCGGCACGATCTGCGAGCCGTCGCCGAGGTACACCTTGTAGCCGTTGTCCTGCGGCGGGTTGTGGCTGGCGGTCACCATCACGCCGGCCGCCGCGCCCAGGTGCCGGATCGCGTACGCCAGTACGGGCGTGGGCAGCGGCCGCGGCAGCATCAGGGCGCGCAGGCCCGCGCCGGCCATCACCGCGGCGGTGTCCTGGGCGAACGCCTGCGACATGTGGCGCGCGTCGTAGCCGATGACGACGAGCCCGCCGCCGTGCGCGTTGAGGTAGGCGGCGAGGCCGGCCGCGGCACGGATGACGACAGCCCGGTTCATCCGCTTCGGACCGCCGCCGAGGGCGCCGCGCAGCCCGGCGGTGCCGAACTCCAGCGTCCCGGAGAAGCGCTCGGCGAGGTCGTCCAGGGCGCCGTCGGCGAGCAGCCGCTCCAGCTCCGCCCGGGTCCGGGGGTCCGGGTCCTCGTCGATCCAGGCGCGCACCCGGGCCAGCAACTCGTCCATCGTCTCCTCCGCGAAGTGAAAGCCCGGGTGGCCCTGCGCCCGGTGTACGGCGCGGGCCGGCGGCCCGGGTCCACGAGTCGGCCGTCGGCGGCCCTTACAAGCGTTCCAGCACCTGGGCGAGCAGCGTCCCCATCCGCACCGCCGACTCGCGTCCGGCCTCCAGGACCTCCTCGTGGTTGAGGGGTTCGCCGGTCATGCCCGCGGCCAGGTTCGTCACCAGGGACAGGCCCAGCACCTCGGCGCCGGCCTCGCGGGCCGCGATCGCCTCCAGGGTGGTGGACATGCCCACCAGATCCCCGCCGATGGCCCGGACCATGCCGATCTCGGCCGGCGTCTCGTAGTGCGGGCCGGGCAGCTGGACGTAGACGCCCTCCTCCAGCGACGGGTCGATCTCCCGGCACAGCGCCCGCAGCCGCGGCGAGTACAGGTCGGTCAGGTCCACGAAGCGGGCGCCGGCGAGGGGGGAGGTGGCCGTCATGTTGATGTGGTCGCTGATCAGCACCGGCTGCCCGGGCCGGTACCCGGGGCGCAGCCCGCCGCAGCCGTTGGTCAGCACGACGGTCTTGCAGCCGGCGGCGACCGCGGTCCGTACTCCGTGCACCACGCTGGCCACGCCGCGGCCCTCGTAGAGGTGGGTGCGGCCGAGGAAGACCAGCGCGCGGACGCCGCCGATCCGCACCGAGCGCAGGGTGCCCGCGTGCCCGGCCACCGCGGGGGCGGGGAAGCCCGGCAGGTCGGTCACCGGGATCTCGGTGTCGGCGGTGCCAAGTCCGTCGGCGGCGGGCACCCAGCCCGAGCCCATGACCAGGGCGACGTCGTGGGTTTCGGCGCCGGTCAGCTCGCGCAGGCGGGCGGCGGCGGCGTCGGCCGCGGCGTAGGGATCGGGGTTCACGGAAGCGTTCACCGCATGAGGGTAACCCGTGATGGCCTACGCGCGTAGACGGCAGTCCCAGACCGGACGTGAAGATCGGATCTTCCGACAATTGACTGAACGGATCGTTCACCCCCGCGGCGGCGGCCGTGTGGGGGACGGATCCCCCGGGCGGCGGGTCGCCGCGACGGCCTCGGCAGGGCCCGCCGGCCCGGCCCCCCCTCAGCGATCAACCGGTCTGCCGGCTCATGCCCCCTCACCGATCAACCGGGCCGCCCGCCCGGCCCCCGCACCGATCAGCAGGGCCGCTTGCGCAGCTCCATCACGTAGTCGTGCGGCGCCCCCGCGGACTCCGCCGCGTCGGCGATCTCGCCCAGGTAGCGGGCCGAGGGCAGCCCGCCCTCGTAGTCGTTGAGGACGTACAGCCAGGCCGGCAGGTCGCCCTCCAGGGTGTGCACCCGCAGCGTGGTCCGCCGGTACATGCCCAGCGGCACGCCCTCCCAGCGGTCCAGCGACTCCTCGTCCACCGGCGCGATGTCGTAGAGCCCCACGAAGACCTGGCCGGCCTCGTCCTCGACGAGCGTGGTCAGGGCCCCCTCCCAGCCCATGAGCTCGCCGCCGAAGGTGAGCCGCCAGCCCATCAGCCAGCCGGTACCGCGCAGCGGGGAGTGCGGTGCCCGGCGCGTCATCAACCGCGCGTCGAGGTTGCTGGCGTAGGCGGCGTAGAGCGACATGGCACGAGAGTACGGGAGCGGCCCGCAGCCGTCCTGGAGCGTCTCCGCACGCTGCGGGGCCGCCGTCGGCGCCCCCGTCGTCGATCCCTTGGCGCGTGCGGGACAATGGGGTACGTGACTCGGATCGTGATCATCGGTGGCGGACCCGGCGGCTACGAGGCTGCGCTCGTGGCGGCGCAGCTCGGCGCGGAGGTGACCGTCGTGGACTGCGACGGCCTGGGCGGAGCGTCGGTGCTGACCGACTGTGTCCCGTCCAAGACCCTCATCGCCACCGCGGAGGTGATGACCACCTTCGACTCGTCGTACGAGGAACTGGGCATCACCGTCGCCGACGACACCCCGCCGCTGGAGAAGGCGGCCCGGGTGGTCGGCGTGGACCTGGGCAAGGTCAACAAGCGCGTGAAGCGGCTGGCCCTCGCGCAGTCCCACGACATCACCGCGTCGGTGACCCGGGCAGGAGCCCGCGTGCTGCGCGGCCGCGGCCGGCTGGAGGGCTGCCAGACCGCCGAGGGCACCCGCACCGTGGTCGTCGAGGCCCCGGACGGCACCACCGAGCGGCTGGCCGCCGACGCGGTGCTGATCGCCACCGGCGGCCGTCCCCGCGAGCTGGAGGACGCGCTGCCCGACGGCGAGCGGATCCTGAACTGGACCCAGGTCTACGACCTGGAGGAGCTGCCGGAAGAGCTGATCGTGGTCGGTTCCGGCGTCACCGGCGCCGAGTTCGCCGGCGCGTACCAGGCGCTGGGCTCCAAGGTCACCCTCGTCTCCTCGCGCGACCGGGTGCTGCCCGGCGAGGACCCCGACGCGGCGGCCGTGCTGGAGGACGTCTTCCGGCGCCGCGGCATGAACGTCATGGCCCGCTCCCGCGCCCAGTCCGTCAAGCGGGTCGGCGACCGGGTCGAGGTCACCCTCGCCGACGGCCGGGTGATCGAGGGCACGCACTGCCTGATGGCGGTCGGCGCGATCCCCAACACCGCGGGCATGGGCCTGGAGGAGGCGGGCGTCAGGCTCACCGAGTCCGGCCACATCAAGACCGACAAGGTGTCGCGGACCAGTGCGCCGGGCGTGTACGCCGCGGGCGACGTGACCGGCGTCTTCGCGCTGGCCTCGGTGGCCGCCATGCAGGGCCGCATCGCGATGTACCACTTCCTGGGCGACGCGGTGGCCCCGCTGAACCTCAAGACGGTCTCCTCCAACGTCTTCACCGACCCGGAGATCGCCACCGTCGGCTACACCCAGGCCGACGTCGACGCCCAGCGGATGGCGGCGAACGTCGTCAAGCTGCCGCTGCTGCGCAACCCGCGGGCGAAGATGCAGGGCATCAGGGACGGCTTCGTGAAGCTGTTCTGCCGGCCCGGCACCGGCATCGTGGTCGGCGGTGTGGTGGTCGCGCCCAAGGCGAGCGAGCTGATCCACCCGATCTCGATCGCGGTCGACAACAGCCTGACGGTGGAGCAGATCGCCAACGCCTTCACCGTCTACCCGTCGCTGTCCGGCTCGGTCGCCGAGGCGGCCCGCCAGCTGCACTCCCGCAAGACCGGCGACGGCAGCTGACGTACTGCCGGCGGCCGTTGACCGGCTCCCGGCCGCAGTCCCCGGCGGCCGCACCGGCACGTCGTCACCGGCCGTCGTCACCTGCCGTCTTTCTGCCGGGAGTTGACGGCGGACCGGCGGCGAGCTGACGCCCCGTCGCCGGCTGAGTGCCGAACATGCCTTCGGGCCATAGCACTTGACGGGGTGTTTGGTCCGAAGATTGCCGTATCTGGTGCATAACGCAGAACTTCCTGGGTCAACGGGGTTACTGTCGGTTTCGTGTTCGCTGCAGAACGTCGTCAGTTGATTCTCGAAATGGTGCGTGCGAACGGGGCCGTGTCGCTGCGTGAGCTCGCCCGTGTCGTCCAGACCTCCGAAGTGACCGTCCGCCGGGACGTGCGTGCACTGGAGGCCGAAGGACTGCTGGACCGCCGGCACGGCGGCGCCGTGCTGCCCGGCGGTTTCACCCGGGAATCCGGCTTCCCGCAGAAATCCCACCTGGCCACCGCGGAGAAGACGGCCATCGCCGATCTCGCGGCCGGGCTCGTGGCCGAGGGCGAGGCGATCGTCGTCGGCGCGGGCACCACCACGCAGGAGCTGGCCCGTCGGCTGGCGCGGGTGCCGGGTCTGACCGTGGTCACCAACTCGCTGCTGGTGGCCCAGGCGCTCGCGCACGCCAACCGCGTCGAGGTGGTGATGACCGGCGGCACCTTGCGCGGCTCCAACTACGGCCTGGTCGGCAGCGGTGCCGAGCAGTCCCTCCAGGGGCTGCGCGTGTCGCGGGCGTTCCTGTCCGGTGCGGGGCTGACCGCCGAACGCGGCCTGTCCACCTCGAACATGCTCTCCGCGAGCGTGGACCGGGCGCTGGTGCAGGCGGCGGCCGAGGTCGTGGTGCTCGCCGACCACACCAAGCTCGGCGCCGACACCATGTTCCAGACGGTGCCGACGGACCTGATCACCCATCTGGTGACCGACGAGCCGCCGGTGGGCGACGAGCGGGCCGGCACCGAACTGCAGGCGCTCGCCGACCGCGGCGTCCAGGTCGCGGTCGCGCAGACCCCGGTGGGTGCGGAGGTGCTGGCCGCCGGCCGGCAGCGCCGCGACGCCCGGGACGCTCGCGATGCCCGGGAGGCGCGCGATGCCCGCGATGCCCGCGAGGGCAGGGAGGCCCCGCTGCCCGGGCCGCGCCGCCCGCAGCGGCTGCACCCGGCCGGCGACCCGTCGGCCACACCGCGGCTGGCGGACGTCCGCCGCCGCTGACCCGGCCCCGGTCTCAGTCCCGGTCCCGGCGCCTGCCTACTTCGCGGCAGGCGCCGGGGCGCCCGCGGGCTCGTCCTGCGTGCCGCCGGTCGCGGGCCGCTGCGGCGCGCCCTGTCCGGGGTGGGTCCGCATGCCGTCGATCACCAGTGCCATTAGGCGGCCGAAGACGCCGCGGTCCTCCGGGTCCTTCTCCGCCGCCAGCACGATCGCCGAGGTCAGCTTCAGCAGGTCGGCGATCTGCAGGTCCGGCTTGACGTCGCCCGCCTGCTGGGCCCGCCACAGCAGCATCCCGCCCGCGTCGCGCAGCCGCGTCTTGCAGGCGGGCATCCGCGAGTCGGAGGCCTCCATGATGGCCGCGGACAGGCCGCGGTACATCGTGGAGTGCACCGCGACGGCGCGCAGCCAGGCGATGAGCGCCTCGGTCGGGTCGTCCTCGGAGGCGACTAGCTGCCGCGCCTCCTCGGCGATCTTCTCGACCTCCTGCTCGAAGACCGCGTTCATCAGCGCGTAGCGGTCGGGGAAGTGCCGGTAGAGGGTGCCCACACCCACGCCCGCGTGCCGGGCGATGTCCTCCAGCGGGACCTCGGTCCCGTGCACGATGAACGCCTGCTTGGCCTCGTGCAGCAGGCGGTCGTAGTTGCGCTGCGCGTCTGCCCGCATGTGCTCATGCCTCCTGAAGTGGTCTTCCCCAAAAGCGATTGTAGAACCGGAGGTGGTCTCCGTATAGTTAACGGAGGCGACCTCCGCTTCTCCTCTCCGCTGGAGGGTTTACTCACCATGTCCTCGCACAGTGTGCGCGATCTGTCCGGCACTGCTTCCGGCACTGCTGGTACTGCTTCTACCACCGCCTCCGGCCGGCCGTCCCCCGCCCGCAGGCACCCGTATCTGGCCCTCGCCGCGATCGTCGGAGCCCAGCTGATGCTGCTGCTCGACGCGACCGTGGTGAACGTGGCCCTCCCGGGCATCGGCGTCCACCTCGGCTTCTCGTCGACCGGCATGTCCTGGGTGCTCAACGTCTACACGCTCGCCTTCGGCGGCCTGCTGCTGCTCGGCAGCCGGATCGGCGACCTGATCGGCCGCCGGACCGCCCTGGTCTGGGGCGTGGCCGCGTTCACCCTGGCCTCGATCGCCGGCGGCGTCGCCAACGACGCCACCACCCTGCTCGTGGCCCGCGGGCTGCAGGGCGCCGCCGCGGCCCTGGCCGCGCCCAGCACCCTGGCCCTGATCGCCACGTCCTTCAGTGAGGGCACCGAGCGCAACCGCGCGCTCAGCGTCTTCTCGGCGATCTCCGGTGCCGGCTCGGCCATCGGCCTCACCGTCGGCGGCATGCTGACCGACTGGGGCTCCTGGCGCTGGGTGTTCTTCATCAACATCCCGGTCGGCTTGGCGATCATGCTGCTGGCCCCCCGCTACATCAAGGAGACCGAACGCCACCGCGGCGGCCGGTTCGACATCGCCGGCGCGATCACCGGCACCGCCGGCATGGCGACCCTGGTGTACGCGTTCATCCGGGTCGGCGAGAGCAGCTGGGGCGACCACCGCGCGCTGACCTTCTTCGCCGTCGCCGTCGCGCTGCTGCTCGCGTTCTTCCTCAACGAGGTCCGCGTGGAGCGCCCGCTCGTGGTGCTGCGGCTGTTCCGCAACCGCAACCGGGCCCTGGCGTACGGGGTGATGCTGCTGGTGCCGGCCGGCATGTTCGGGGTGTTCTACTTCAGCACCCAGTACATGCAGTCCTACCTGCACTTCAGCCCGCTGAGGACCGGCTTCGCCTTCCTGCCGCTGGCCGGGCCGCTGTTCGTCGCGGCGCGCCTGGCGCCCCGCGCGCTCGCCCGGTTCGGCGCCAAGTGGGTGGCGGCCTTCGGCGGCGCGCTGAACCTCGCCGGCACCCTGTGGATCAGCCGGCTGAGCGCGTCCGACGGCTACGCCCAGGGCATCCTGCCCTCGCTCGTCCTGATCGGCGTCGGCGTCGGCTTCACCATGATGCCGCTGAACACCTTCATCCTGGCGGGCGTCGAGCCCAAGGACGCCGGCTCCGCGTCCGGGCTGCTGCAGACCATGCAGCAGGTCGGCGGCAGCCTCGGCCTGTCCGTCCTGGTCACCGTGTTCGGCACGGCCTCGCGGCACGCCCACGGCCAGCCGTTCGTGCACGGCGCGACCGCCGCGTTCAGCATGGCCGCGGTCTTCACCGGCGCGGCGACGCTGCTCGTCCTGACCCTCAGGCAGCCCGCGAGGACCGCGGTGCGCTGACCGCCCCGCGTCCCCTCCGCCGTACGTCCGCTCCGGTGTACGGCACACGTCCTGCCCGACGTACGAACGCCGGCCGGCTGGTGCTCCACCAGCGCGACCGGCGCCTCGTACGTTCCGGGGACCCGCGGCCCCCGGAACTCAGGTCAGTCCTTGATCTCGCAGATGATCGCGCCCGAGGAGATCGACGAGCCGACCTCGGCCTTGAGGCCGATGACGGTGCCGGAGCGGTGCGCGTTCAGCGGCTGCTCCATCTTCATCGCCTCCAGGACCACGATCAGGTCGCCCTCGGTGACCTGCTGGTTCTCCTCGACCGCGACCTTGACGATGGTGCCCTGCATCGGCGAGGCGAGCGCGTCGCCGGACACCGCGGCCGCCGCCTTGGTGGCCTGCCGCCGCTTGGGCTTGGCGCCCGCGGCCAGGCCGGTGCGGGCCAGCGTCATGCCCAGCGACGCCGGCAGCGACACCTCCAGGCGCTTGCCGCCGACCTCCACCACGACCGTCTCGCGGCCCGGGGCCTCCTCGTCGTCACCAGGGGCGCCGGCGAACGGCGGGATGGTGTTGACGAACTCGGTCTCGATCCACCGGGTGTGGACGGTGAACGGCCCGGAGTCCTTCGGCGGGGCGAACGCCGGGTCGACCACCACCGCGCGGTGGAACGGGATGGCGGTCGCCATGCCCTCGACCTCGAACTCCGCCAGCGCGCGGGCCGCGCGCTGCAGCGCCTGCTCGCGGGTGGCGCCGGTGATGACCAGCTTGGCCAGCAGCGAGTCCCACGCGGGGCCGATGACGCTGCCGGACTCCACGCCGGCGTCCAGCCGCACCCCAGGGCCGGACGGCGCGTCGAACCTCGTCACCGTGCCGGGGGCCGGCAGGAAGTTGCGGCCCGGGTCCTCGCCGTTGATCCGGAACTCGAACGAGTGGCCGCGCAGCTTCGGGTCGTCGTAGCCGAGCTCCTCGCCGTCGGCGATCCGGAACATCTCGCGGACCAGGTCGATGCCGGAGACCTCCTCGGTCACCGGGTGCTCGACCTGAAGGCGGGTGTTGACCTCGAGGAACGAGATCGTGCCGTCCTGGCCGACCAGGAACTCGCAGGTGCCCGCACCCTCGTAGCCGGCCTCCTTGAGGATGGCCTTCGAGGCGGTGTACAGCTGCTTGTTCTGGTCCTCGCTCAGGTAGGGCGCGGGGGCCTCCTCCACCAGCTTCTGGTGGCGGCGCTGGAGCGAGCAGTCACGCGTGGAGACGACGACCACGTTGCCGTGCTTGTCGGCCAGGCACTGGGTCTCCACGTGCCGCGGGCGGTCGAGGTAGCGCTCGACGAAGCACTCGCCGCGGCCGAAGGCGGCGACCGCCTCGCGGACCGCCGACTCGTACAGCTCGGGCACCTCCTCCAGCGTGCGGGCGACCTTCAGGCCGCGCCCGCCGCCGCCGAACGCGGCCTTGATCGCGATCGGCAGGCCGTGCTCCTCGGCGAAGGCCACGACCTCGTCGGCGCCGGACACCGGGTCGGGGGTGCCGGCCACCAGCGGGGCGCCGGCGCGCTGGGCGATGTGACGGGCCGCCACCTTGTCGCCCAGGTCGCGGATCGCCTGCGGCGGCGGCCCGATCCAGGTCAGGCCGGCGTCCAGCACGGCCTGCGCGAACTCGGCGTTCTCCGACAGGAAGCCGTAGCCCGGGTGGACGGCGTCCGCCCCGGACTCGGCGGCCGCTGCCAGGACTTTGGCGATGTCCAGATAACTGGTGGCCGGTGTGTCGCCGCCCAGCGCGTATGCCTCGTCGGCCGCGCGCACGTGCAGCGCGTCCCGATCCGGGTCAGCGTAGACGGCTACGCTGGCGATCCCGGCATCCCGGCAGGCACGGGCGACGCGTACTGCGATTTCACCGCGGTTGGCGATGAGCACCTTGCGCACGATGGCTCCCTCCTTGAAACAAGCCGAGTTTAGGTACTGGCCACACTTCATGCCGAGGCACCCCTGCACGTGAGGTTGCCCACACGGAGGGTGATCCATGGGCCTGGAGAACCCGTGAATGCCTGCTCAATCCACGGTACGGCCAGGCTTGGGAGGTTGTCTGCGACTCCCGGGCGTGGCCCCGAACTCGTGCGGCGGGCCTGGGCCGATCTGACGGTCTTTTGTGGGAACCCCACGAAGACACGGCGGAAACTTTGCGCCCTGCCGTTCCCGAACGAGTGGTTCCGCAGGACCCCTTGCCCCCCTCGCATACCCGTGAGTAGCCTGCCAGCGCGGAGTACCGCTGGTAACGGCCCGGACGGCCGCAGCGGCATCGGCCGAAGGGGGACGACAGCGTGCGCAGAGGGATAGCCACCTGCACGGCGGTGGTGCTGGTGCTCGAAGGGCTCGGCATCGCCTTCCTCAACTGGCTGCTCGGCCTGATCGTGCAGAAGCAGAAGATGACCATGGGCGGGCTGTCGCACGACTCCATGGCCGTCGGATCGTGGGTGGCCGGCGGGGTGTTCGGGCTCTTCCTGATCGGCTGCGCCGCCATCGCGCTGCGGATCGCGCTGCGCGACCGGATGGCCGGCCGGTTCGGCCGCATCGTGCTCATCGTGTGCGCGGTGGTGCACGGCGTCGTCGGCGCGGTCGTCGTCGGCCTCGTCGGCTGGGTCGCCTTCGTGGCGATGATGGTGATCCTCGGGCTGCTGGTGGGCACGCTGCTGCTGTACGCGCCCGAGGACGAGCCCGGGGCCGGGCAGGCCAGGGGCGCCTCCGGCGGCGAGCGCGGGACGCCGCCCGCCGGTCCCGGCGAGCAGGCCCCGCCGGCCACCGCCTGAAGCGGCGCCGCGCGCCCTTCCTCAGCGGGTCAGCGGCTCCGCGGGACCGGAGTCACGTCCACAGGTCGGTGATGCGCACGCCCAGGTCCGCCAGCAGGGAGCGCAGCAGCGGCAGCGACAGCCCGATGACGTTCCCCGCGTCGCCGTCGATGCCGTCCACGAACGGCGCGGACCGCCCGTCCAGGGTGAACGCCCCTGCCACGTACAGCGGTTCGCCGCTCGCCACGTAGGCGGCGATCTCCTCGTCGTCGGGCGAGCCGAAGCGCACCGTGGTGGACGCGGTCGCCGAGACCTGCCGTCCGCTCGACGTGTCGATCACGCAGTGCCCGGTCTGCAGCACGCCGTGCCGCCCGCGCATCTGCCGCCAGCGGTCGGTCGCTTCGGCCGCGTCCGCCGGCTTGCCCAGCGCCCGGCCGTCGAGTTCGAGCACCGAGTCGCAGCCGACGACCAGCTCGCCGCCGTCCAGCAGCCCGCCGCCGGCCACCGCGCCGGCCTTCGCCTCGGCGAGCACGCGGGCGAGTTCGGCCGGTGTCGGCGCGGAGATCACCTCCTCGTCGACCCCGGAGACGATCACCCGGGGATCGAATCCGGCCTGCTTGAGCAGGCCGAGGCGGGCGGGGGAGGCGGAGGCGAGAACGAGCGTGCGGCGAGGGGTCGCGGTCATGCGGCCATCGTAGGGACCCGGCGGCCGCCCGGGAGGGGGACCCTCGCCCCGGCCCGGAACAGGGCGCGGGCGAACAGCGCCCGCCGCCCCGTGCGCTGGGCCGCCGGGCGCGCCGCGCGCGAGGTCACGCGCGCCAGGCGCTGAACGCCATCACCACCGCTGCGGCCAGCGCCACGAGCAGCATCGCCCGGCGCAGCATCGCCTGCACCCGGCGCATCTCTTCGGGAGGCTCGTCGTGCGGATCGTCCGACCACAGCATGATCCAAGGGTTGCGCTCCCACCGCCCGTGCGCCTGAGTACGGGTACTCAGAAGTTCCCCTCGACCGCACCCGTCGCTCACGCACCAACCGCCTCCGGGCGCCCCGGAGGACGCCCGGAGGTCAGGCCGGCCAGACCGACGTGCGCCACGCGCCCGGGCCCGGCGCCGGCACCCGGCGCGGCAGGTTCCGCCCCGGGTCGGCCCACACCGCCCGGCGGGACGGGCCGTCGGCGGCGGGCTCCGCCGCCGCGGCCCGCGCCTGGACGAGGGCCACGACGGCCGCGAGCTCCTCCGGGGTCGGCTTGCCCCGCTCCACCTTGATCACCACGGGAACGCTCCTCTCCGGCTCTGCTGTCCGTCTCCGTGCCTCGCGCGGGAACCCGCGCCCCGACCCGCCCCACCCCGCGCCCTACAGCGGGATGTTGCCGTGCTTCTTCGGCGGCAGGCTCTCCCGCTTGTTGCGCAGCGTCCGCAGCGCCTTCACCAGCTGCGCCCGGGTCTGCGACGGCGGGATGACCGCGTCCACGTAGCCGCGCTCCGCCGCGATGTACGGGTTCAGCAGGGTGTCCTCGTAGTCCGTGATCAGCTGCTGGCGCAGCTCCTCGGCGGCCTCGGGCGTCTCCGCCTCGGCGAGGGTGCGGCGGTGCAGGATGTTGACCGCGCCCTGCGCGCCCATCACCGCGATCTGGGCCGTCGGCCAGGCCAGGTTGAGGTCCGCGCCCAGGTGCTTGGAGCCCATCACGTCGTACGCGCCGCCGTACGCCTTGCGCGTGATGATCGTGATCAGCGGCACGGTGGCCTCGGCGTAGGCGTAGATCAGCTTGGCGCCGCGGCGGATGATGCCGTCCCACTCCTGGCTGGTGCCGGGCAGGAACCCGGGGACGTCGACGAAGGTGACCACCGGGACGTTGAAGCTGTCGCAGGTGCGGACGAAACGCGCCGCCTTCTCCGAGGCGTTGATGTCCAGGCAGCCGGCGAACTGCAGCGGCTGGTTGGCGACGACGCCCACCGGCCGGCCCTCGATCCGCCCGAACCCGGTGATGATGTTCGGCGCGAACAGCGACTGCGTCTCCAGGAACTCCCCGTCGTCCAGGACGTGTTCGACGACCTTGTGCATGTCGTACGGCTGGTTCGCCGAGTCCGGGATCAGCGTGTCGAGTTCGAGGTCCTCGGCACCGACGGCCAGGTCGGCCTCGGCCGGGTACGACGGCGGCTCCTCCAGGTTGTTGCTCGGCAGGTAGGACAGCAGCGCCTTGACGTACTCGAACGCGTCCTTCTCGTCGCCCGACAGGTGATGGGCGTTGCCCGACATGGTGTTGTGGGTGCGGGCGCCGCCCAGCTCCTCCATGCCGACGTCCTCACCGGTCACCGTCTTGATGACGTCGGGACCGGTGATGAACATGTGCGAGGTCTGGTCGACCATCACCACGAAGTCGGTGATCGCCGGGGAGTACACCGCGCCGCCCGCGCACGGGCCGGTGATCAGGCTGATCTGCGGGATCACGCCGGAGGCATGGGTGTTGCGGCGGAAGATCTCGCCGTACATGCCCAGCGAGGTGACGCCCTCCTGGATGCGGGCGCCGCCCGAGTCGTTGATGCCGATGACCGGGCAGCCGGTCTTCAGCGCGAAGTCCATGACCTTGACGATCTTCTCGCCGAAGACCTCGCCGAGCGCGCCGCCGAAGACCGTGAAGTCCTGCGAGAACACCGCGACCGGGCGGCCGTCGACGGTGCCGTAGCCGGTCACCACGCCGTCCCCGTAGGGGCGGTTGGCCTCCAGGCCGAAGTTGGTGGAGCGGTGCCGGGCGAACTCGTCCAGCTCGGTGAACGAGCCCTCGTCCAGAAGGAGTTCGACCCGCTCACGGGCGGTCAGCTTGCCCTTCGCGTGCTGCTTCTCCACCGCGCGCTGGGACCCCGCGTGCGTCGCCGCCTCGATACGGCGGTGCAGGTCGGCGAGCTTCCCCGCAGTCGTGTGGATGTCGTACTCAGGGTCGGCCATGGGGACGGCTCTCCTGCTCTCGGCGCTGTGACGGCTCGATTGTTTAACTGGCGAGTAACGCTGTGTTCCGTAGCGTAGTGGCGACGCTGGGGTACCGGCACTGCGGCGTTCACCACACTCCGGTACCCGCTCGTAGGGTGGTGGTATGACCTCAAGCCCCTGGTCGGACCTCGACCGCCCGCCGCTCAACGCCGCCGCGCTCCGCCGGGCGGTGGTCGGTCCTGACGGGGTGTGGAGTGCCCTCGACGTCGTCCGCGCCACCGGCTCCACCAACGCCGATCTGACGGCGAAAGCCCAGCAGGGAGCACCCGAGGGCGCGGTGCTGGTCGCCGAGGAGCAGACCGCGGGACGCGGCCGGCTGGACCGTGCCTGGAGCGCCCCCGCCCGGTCCGGCCTGTTCTTCTCGGTACTGCTCCGACCGGGTGAAGCCGGCGGCGGCCACCCGCCGGTGCCGGCGCACCGCTGGGGCTGGCTGCCGCTGCTGGCCGGCGTCGCCACCGCCACCGCACTGTCCCGCACCGCCGGGGTGGACACGGCACTCAAGTGGCCCAACGACCTGCTGGTCACCACCGGCGGCGAGGAGCGCAAGACCGGCGGCATCCTCGCCGAGCGGGCCGGCGAGACCGGCGTCGTCCTCGGCATCGGCGTCAACGTCTCGCTGCGGGCCGGCGAACTACCGGTGCCCACCGCCTCCTCGCTGGCCCTGGCCGGCGCCGCGGTCACCGACCGGGACCCGCTGCTGCGGGCCGTCCTGCGCTCCCTCGCCGACTGGTACACCGCCTGGCGCGCGGCCGGCGGCGACCCGAGCGCCTGCCGCCTCGACCAGACCTACGCGGCCGGCTGCGCCACCCTGGGTCGCCAGGTGCGCGCCGAACTGCCCGGCGGCCGCGAGCTGGCCGGCACCGCGGTCGCGGTCGACGGCGACGGCCGGCTGGTGATCGCCGGTCCCGACGGGGAGCAGCCGGTCGGCGCGGGCGACATCGTCCACCTCCGGCCGTCCCGGTGAGCCGGCCCGTCCCGACGAGAGTGAGCTAGGGCACACCTGCCGTATCGTTGAGGGGCTGCGTCGTCTCGATGATCGGAAGGGCTGTGCGCAGGGATTCTTCAGGGGCCGGGCGGTAACCCATGGACCAGGCCCAGCCGGACGAGCCGTTCCTCCCGGATCCGGGCACCGCACCGGAACCGCACGGCGCCGACCCCGCCGACGAGCAGGCCGGCGACGAGGGTGCGGAGCCCGACTCCGGCACGGTCGCGGAGGGCGGCGAGCACCCGCTCGCCCTGCGGCTCGAACAGCTCATCCTCGGCGCGCCCCGCCGCTACACGCCCTTCCAGGCCGCCCGCACGGCCGGCGTCTCCATGGACCTGGCGTCCCGCTTCTGGCGGGCCATGGGCTTCGCCGACATCGGCCAGGCCAAGGCCCTCACCGAGGCGGACGTGCTGGCGCTGCGGCGGCTCGCCGGTCTGGTCGAGGCGGGCCTGCTGAGCGAGTCGATGGCGATCCAGGTGGCCCGCTCCACCGGGCAGACCACCGCCCGGCTGGCCGACTGGCAGACCGACTCCTTCCTGGAGGGCCTCACCGAGCCCCCCGAGCCCGGCATGACCCGCGCCGAGGTGGCCTACCCGCTGGTGGAGCTGCTCCTGCCCGAGCTGGAGGAGTTCCTGATCTACGTGTGGCGCCGCCAGGTCGCCGCGGCCACCAGCAGGGTCGTCCAGTCCGACGACGAGGAGGCGGTGGACCGCAGGCTGGCCGTCGGCTTCGCCGACCTGGTCGGCTTCACCCGGCTCACCCGCCGCCTGGAGGAGGAGGAACTCGGCGAGCTGGTCGAGGCGTTCGAGACCACCGCGGCGGACCAGGTCGCCGCGTACGGCGGGCGGCTGATCAAGACCCTCGGGGACGAGGTGCTGTTCGTCGCCGACGACCCCGGCACCGCCGCGGAGATCGGCATGCGGCTGATCGAGACGATGACCGGCGACGAGACGATGCCGGCCCTGCGGGTCGGCATGGCGTTCGGCACGGTGACCACCCGGATGGGTGACGTCTTCGGGACGACGGTGAACCTGGCGTCCCGGCTCACCTCGATAGCGCCGCGGGACGCCGTCCTCGTCGACGGCGACTTCGCCGAGGCGCTCGGCGAGGCGGGCGAGGCGCCCATCTCCGAGGCCGAGGTGGACGCCGACTCCGCGGAGAAGTATCGCTTCGCTCTGCAGCCGATGTGGCGGCGGCCGGTCCGTGGCCTCGGCGTGGTGGAGCCCTGGCTCCTCTCCCGCCGCGACTAGGACCTGTCTGACCAATAGCGCCGTCCGCCCGGAGGGCGGGGCCCGCGGGACCTGGTGCGTGCGATCGCAAGGCGGAGGGAGGAGAGCGCAGCGGGCTGCGCCGACGACTGACAACGCAGCGAGCGTGCGTGCCAGGCGCCGCGGGACAGGCGGGATTTGTCAGACAGGCCCTAGCTAGCCCCCCTCGCGGGCTGCGGTTCGCCCTGCGCGGGCCGCGTTCGCCTTTCCGGGCTCGGCCCTGTCCGCCTTCCCCTTGCGGTGTGCGGCCCCCCATGGCCCACCTGACGGGCGGGCCTACCTCCTCAGCCCGCCCAGCCACGACGGTGGCGCGCTGTCCGCACGGCGGGGTCCACCCCTGCGGGGCTCGTCCTGCCCCGCGGGGGCAGCGTCGCCGTCGCAAGGCCCGGAGATGGGCTGGGCGCGCCCCGCCGTGCGAAAGCGGACGAGGGCAAGGGGGCGCAGGGCGCCAGGAGGGCGTGGCAGGATGGGGCGGGAAGTTTACGGGCGTTAACCAGAGACGAGGGCGAGGATGAGCGACGAACAGCGGTTCGGCGACGTCGTGGTGGTCCGGCGGCACGCCGCCCGCGTGGCGGAACTCGTCCTGGACCGGCCGAAGGCCATGAACGCCGTGTCCAGCGCGATGGCCGCGGCCCTCGCCGACGCCTGCGCGACCCTCGCCGCGGACCCAGCGGTCAGCGTCACCGTGCTGACCTCGTCGCACGACCGTGCGTTCTGCGTCGGCGCCGACCTCAAGGAGCGCAACTCCCTGACGGACGCCAAGCTGGTGCGCCAGCGCCCGCACGCCCGCGCCGCGTACACCGGCGTGCTCGACCTGCCGATGCCCACCCTCGCCGCCGTCCACGGCTACGCCCTCGGCGGCGGCTTCGAACTCGCCCTCGCCTGCGACCTGATCGTCGCGGACGGCACCGCGGTCGTCGGCCTCCCCGAGGTGTCGGTCGGCGTCATCCCGGGCGGCGGCGGCACCCAGCTGCTGCCGCGCCGCGTCGGCGCCGCCCGCGCCGCGGAGCTGGTCTTCACCGCCCGCCGCGTCGCCGCCGAGGAGGCGGCCCGGCTCGGCCTGGTGGACCAGCTGGTGCCCGACGGCGAGGACCGCGCCGCCGCCCTGGAACTGGCCGACCGGATCGCCGCCAACTCCCCGGTGGGCCTGCGGGCCGCCAAGCGCGCGCTGCGGCTCGGCCACGGCCTGGACCTGCGGTCCGGCCTGGAGGTCGAGGACGCCGCCTGGCGTTCTGTCGCCTTCTCCGGCGACCGGGCGGAGGGCGTCGCCGCCTTCAACGAGAAGCGCGCGCCGCGCTGGCCTGGGGAGTAGCCGTCAGGTCCGTTCGGCCCAGCCGCCGCGTCGCCACGCGCCCATACCGGGTCAAACGTCCCTAGCCTGGACGGATGGTTGACGATTCGGCCGATGTGCGGCTGCGGGCCGTCGTCGAGCTCGCGCAGGTCCTGGCGACCGCCCACACGCCCAGGGCCGCGGTGCGCGCCGCCGCGCGCCGGGCGCGGCTGGCCATGGACGGCTCCTTCACGGCGATCTCCGCGTGGGAGCGCGAGACCGGCCGGCTGCGGGTGCTGGTCAACGACGGCGACCTGGCGCCGGGCGAGGACCCGGAGCCGGCGGACGAGTCGTACTCGGTGCACGACTTCCCGGAGATCGCCGAGTTCCTGCACGGCACCTGGGCGGCCGGTGGCGAGCCGCACGCCTGGGTGGAGACCGCGGACGACACCGGCGCGGAGCCCGGCGGCAGCAGTTGGGGCCGGACGGCGGCGCTGCGGCGGCGCGGGCGCGGCAGTTGCGTGGTCGCGCCGATCGTCGTGCACGGGCGGGCCTGGGGCGAGCTGTACGTGGCCCGCGGCCTCGGCGAGCCCGCCTTCGGCCGCGCCGACGCGGACTTCGCGACGGTGCTGGCCGCGCTCATCGCCTCCGGGATCGCGCAGACCGAGCGGCTGGCCGAGGTGCAGCGGCTGGCCTTCACCGATCCGCTGACCGGGCTCGGCAACCGCCGCGCGGTCGACGTCAAGCTCGACGAGGCGCTGGAGCGGCACCGGGCCGACGGCACGGTGGTCAGCCTGGTGGTGTGCGACCTCAACGGCCTCAAGACGGTCAACGACCGGCTGGGCCACGCGGTCGGCGACCGCCTGCTGGAACGATTCGGCTCGCTGCTGTCGCTGTGCGGGGCGATGCTGCCCGGGAGCCTGGCGGCCCGGCTCGGCGGTGACGAGTTCTGCATCGTGGCGGTCGGGGTGGAACCCGAGGAGGTGATCGCCGCGGCCGGCGAGCTGTGCCGGCGGGCCGCGGAGCTGGAGGTCGGCGAGGGGGTGGCCTGCGGGGTCGCCTCCACCGGCGAGGCGATCGGGCCGGTGCGGTCGGCGCGGCGGCTCTTCCGGCTTGCGGATGCGGCGCAGTACCGGGCGAAGGCGTTGCGGGCGGAGCATCCTGTTGTGGCCGGGCAGGAGGGGCCCGACGATCCCGTCGTCAGGCTCGCGGATTCGCCGCCTGCGCATCCGGCTTCTGAGCGGCGCTCCCTGCGAGGCCGCCACCTCTGACCCGGCCCACGGGCTGCGTCCACCCTGCGGGCTGCGGTGCGCCGCATGCGGGCTGCCTTGAGCATTTTCAGGGCTCGGCCCTGTCCGGCTCCACCTGACGGTGCAGGTCAACCATCAGGGGCGCGGGGTCCCCCAGTGCTGCGCCTGGGAGGTGCCCCCAGCGCGCGCAACCCGCCACCGGCCGGTGGTCCGGGACGGACCGATCTGCCCCTTCGGGGCGGTGACGACCTGCGGCCCGCAGATGGGCTGGTCGCGGAGTTCCCCGCGCCCCTGGGGGCTCGGGTAGTCCGGGGAGGGGGGCCGGCCCGGGGAGGGCGACCGGGCGTGACAGGAAGCGATTCAGTGCTTAGGGTGCGTGAATATGGATATGCAGAACGTGGTGGTGGGCGCCACGGGCGCCACCGCGGAGGACGTCCTCGCCGTCGCCCGGCACGACGCCACCGTCGAGCTGGCCCCGTCCGCCCTGGACGGCCTCGCCGATTCCCGCGCCGTGATCGAGGCCCTCGCGGCCAGGCCCGAACCGGTGTACGGCGTGTCCACCGGCTTCGGCGCGCTCGCCGTGCGCCACATCAGCCCCGAACTGCGCGCCCAGCTCCAGCGCAGCCTGGTCCGCTCGCACGCGGCCGGTATGGGCCCGCGCGTGGAGCGCGAGGTCGTGCGCGCGCTGATGTTCCTGCGGCTGAAGACCCTCGCCTCGGGGCGGACCGGCGTCCGTCCGGTCGTCGCGCAGACGATGGCCGCGATCCTGAACGCCGGCATCACCCCGGTCGTCCACGAGTACGGCTCGCTCGGCTGCTCGGGCGACCTCGCGCCGCTGGCCCACTGCGCCCAGGTGCTGATGGGCGAGGGCGAGGCCGAGGGCCCCGACGGGACCGTCCGCCCGGCCGCCGACCTCCTCGCCGAGCACGGCATCGAGCCGGTCGAGCTGCGCGAGAAGGAGGGCCTGGCCCTCATCAACGGCACCGACGGCATGCTCGGCATGCTGCTGATGGCCTGCGCCGACCTGGCCGCGCTGTTCACCGCGGCCGACATCACCGCGGCCCTCACCCTGGAGGCGCTGCTCGGCACCGACAAGGTGCTCGCGCCCGAACTGCACGCCATCCGCCCGCACCCCGGCCAGGCGGCCAGCGCCGACAACATGCTGCGGGTGCTGGCCGGCTCGGGGCTGACGGGCCATCACCAGGACGACGCCCCGCGGGTCCAGGACGCCTACTCGGTGCGCTGCGCGCCCCAGGTCGCCGGCGCCGGCCGCGACACCCTGGCGCACGCGCTGCTGGTCGCCGACCGCGAACTCGCCGCGGCCGTCGACAACCCCGTGGTGCTGATCGACGGCGACGGCGGCGGCCGGGTGGAGTCCAACGGCAACTTCCACGGCGCCCCGGTGGCGTACGTCCTGGACTTCCTGGCGATCGCCGCGGCCGACCTGGCGTCCATCGCCGAGCGCCGCACCGACCGCCTGCTGGACAAGAACCGCTCGCACGGCCTGCCGCCGTTCCTGGCCGACGACCCGGGCGTCGACTCGGGGCTGATGATCGCCCAGTACACGCAGGCCGCCCTGGTCAGCGAGATGAAGCGGCTCGCGGTGCCGGCCTCGGTCGACTCGATCCCGTCCTCGGCGATGCAGGAGGACCACGTCTCGATGGGCTGGTCGGCGGCCCGCAAGCTGCGCACGGCGGTGGACGACCTGGCGCGCGTCATCGCCGTCGAGATGTTCGCGGCCACCCGCGCGCTGGAGATCAGGACCGTGGGCACCGAGCTGCGCCTGGCGCCCGCGTCCGCCGCGGTCCTGGCGGCGGTGCGGGAAGCGGGTGTGCACGGCCCCGGCCGTGACCGCTTCCTGGCGCCGGACCTGGAGAGCGCCTGCGTGTTCGTCCGTGGCGGCGGGCTCGTCCGCGCCGCCGAGACGGTCACCGGCCCGCTGGCCTAGGCCGCGGCCGGCGGGCAGCGCCGTCCGGGCGCGCGTCAGCCGCGTACCGCCTCTCTCTGACGACCCGTCAGAGAGAGGCGCGCGAGCGGCGGCCGGCGTTCACCACGAGGCCGGCGCCGACGACGAGGAAGGCCGCGCCGCCGACGAGGTACGGCTTGGTGTCCACCGCTCCCGTGTCGGCGAGCCCGAGTTGCGGGGCGGCCTGCGACATGGTGGTGGCCCGGTCGGCCGTCGCGGCGGTCCGGGCGGTCGTGGAGTGGTGCGGGCTCGCCGAAGCGGACGGCACGAAGTACAGGGCGGCGAGCACGGACGCTGCCGCTGCGGCCACATAGGGGCGGGGCGAGGTCAAAGGATCTCCCTGGGGATACCTCCCGGGCGCCAACCCGGGGGGAGGGTGCGGTGACTTGACCGTGGGGGCGATCGTAGTGACTTGGTGTGGCTCGTGGGAAGCCGCGCTCCGTCCGCTTACCCTCCGTGTCATGAGCGCTACTGACTTTCCCCGCGGTGACACCGGCCCCCACTACGTACGCCTGCAGGCAGAACTCGTGCTGGAGGTGACGGCCGCCGACGACCTGCGCGCGTCCGCGCTCTCCCGGATCGCGGCCGACACGTTCATGCCGCAGCAGGAACGCGACCACGCGCAGTCGGCGGTCGGTCACGACGAGTCCGAGGCGCTGGCGTACCTCGTCGACCCCAGCGAGCTGGTCGCCGACGTCCCCGGCATCGAGCTGGTCCAGGCGTCGTGGTCGTGCGCGCACACCGAGTACGACCCGGCGGAGGACGACGACTGGGGGATGGACGAGGACGACGAGGCGGACGACGAAGAGGACGACGAAGACGAAGAAGACGAGGACGAGGACGAGGACGAGGACGGGGCGGCCGCGGGCGGCTCCGGGGGTGCGCGGCGCCGCTGACGGACGGGCCCGGCCCCTCTGAGCTGCGCGGACGCGGGGCGGGAGGGATCGGGGCAGGTGCGTGTGTGCAGCGTGTGAAAGGACACAATTTCCGGCAGATCGGCACGTAACGGTCCGGTCACCTGTTTCCATGCATAAGGACGAAGCAGTCGAAGCAGCCCTCGGCTCGTCGAAAGCCCAGTCGAAGCCCATTGGAGACACGAGTGACGCACGACTCCGGAAACGCCCCTGCTCAGCGCCCTGCCCGCAAGTCCGCCGTCCGCCGCCGCGCCCTCGCGGCCGCCGCGGTGCTCGCCGGAGGCGGTATCGCGCTGACGGCGTGCGGCGGGCACGGCGGGTCGGCCAAGGCCGCCGCGACCGTCTCCTCGTCGCCCAGCGCCTCCAGCGCGGCGTCGTCCTCTCCGTCGGCGTCCCCGTCCGGCTCGGCCTCCGCGAACACCCAGCTGCGTGAGGACGCGAACGCCGCGAAGAACGTGTCCGCGGCGAAGATCACCATCACGCCGAAGAGCGGCAGCACCGGCAACAAGCTGAACAGCGCCAAGGTCACCGTCGCCGGCGGCACCCTCACGCACGTCACCATGACGGTCAAGGCCACCGGTGCCGTCGTGCCGGGCTCGATATCCTCCGACGGCAAGACCTGGACGCCGAAGGCGTCGCTCAGCCGCGCCACCCAGTACCACATATCGGCGCAGGCCACCGACCCGCAGGGCCGCGCCGCGGCGGCGGACACCACGTTCGCGACCACCACGGCCACCAGCACCTTCGTCGGCTACTTCACGCCCGAGGACGGCTCCACCGTCGGCGTGGGCATGCCGGTCTCGATCAACTTCGACAAGGCCGTCGACAGCACGTACCGGGCCGCGGTGCAGAAGGGCATCACCGTGACGTCCAGCAGTGGCCAGACCGTGGTCGGCCACTGGTTCAACTCCAAGCGCCTCGACCTGCGGCCGCAGAACTACTGGCAGGCCGGCTCGCACGTCTCGCTGACCCTGAACCTCGCCGGCGTCAAGGCCGAGCCGGGCGTCTACGGCGTCCAGCACAAGACCGTCAGCTTCGACGTCGGCCGCTCGCAGGTGTCCACCGTCGACACCAAGACCCACATGATGACCGTGGTCCGCGACGGCCAGGTGATCAACACCCTGCCGATCTCCGCGGGCGCCGACGGCCACACCACGTACGACGGCCAGATGGTCATCTCCGAGAAGGACCAGACGACCCGGATGAACGGCGCCACCGTCGGCTTCACCGACAGCGACGGCAAGGGCGAGTACGACATCCCCGACGTCCCGCACGCCATGCGGCTGAGCAACTCCGGGACGTTCATCCACGGCAACTACTGGGGCGACAAGTCCATCTTCGGCACGGTCAACACCAGCCACGGCTGCATCGGCCTGAGCGACACCAAGGGCGGCAAGGACCCGAACACCCCGGCCGCGTGGTTCTACAACAACTCGCTGGTCGGTGACGTCGTCATCGTGAAGAACTCGCCGGACAAGACGATCCAGCCGTCCAACGGCCTCAACGGCTGGAACATGAGCTGGGCGCAGTGGGTGGCGGGCTCCGCCCTCCACTGACCCGCGGCTGCCCGCCCAGGGCGTTCCCGCCGAGCGCGTCCCGTCAGGACCGGCCCCCACCAGGGCCGGTCCTGACCGGGTTCGCGGACCGTTCCGCCCCGGCGATGATCCAGGCGGCCGGGTCGTCCAGGACGGCCCGTACCGAGCTGTAGGCCGCGCCGCGCAGCACCCCGTCGCGCCCCAGGCGCGAGGTGACCACGTCCTGCGGGCGCCACTGGCGGTCCGTGACCCGGTCCGCCAGCTCCCGCCGCACCCCCGGCAGCAGCCACGGCGCGAGCTCGGCGAGCGGGCCGCCGACCACCACGGCCTGCGGGTCCAGCAGGTTCACCGCGCCGCTGAGCGCGATGCCCAGCGCCGCGCCGGCCTCCGCCAGCGCGGCCAGCGCCGCCGGGTCGCCCGTGGCGGCGGCCGCGCCCAGCGCCGGGCCGCGGCCCGCGGTCACGCCCGCGGCGCGCAGCAGCGCCTCCTCGCCCGCGAACGTCTCCAGGCACCCGTGCGCGCCGCACGAGCACAGCGGGCCGTCCGGCCGCACCGGCACGTGGCCCAGCTCGCCGGCGAAGCCGCGGGCGCCACGGAACAGCCGGCCCTCGACCACCACGGCCGCACCGATGCCGATCTCGGCGGAGACGTGCACGAAGTCCGCGAGGCGGTCGTGGCCGCCGAACCACAGCTCGGCCAGGGCGCCGAGGTTGGCCTCGTTCTCCACGACCGTGTCCGGGCCGAGCGCCGCGGCGACGTCCGCCTGCTCCCAGCCGAGGTTGGGTGCGCGCAGCACGGTCCGGCGGTCGCGGCCGACCAGGCCGGGGACGGCGACCGTCGTGCCGACCGGGCGCAGCCTCATCGCGGCGGCCTGCCCGGTGACGTTCGCGGCCAGCACGGCGAGGTCGGCGAGGACGGCCTCGGCGGGGCGGCCGCGGTTGGCCGCCGGGGCCTCGGCGCGGCAGCGGACCGCGCCGCGCAGGTCCACCACGCAGGCCGCGAGGTGGTCGACGCCGACCTCGGCGCCGAGGCCCGCGGGGCCGGTGTCGGCCAGCGCCAGGACGGTGCCGGGGCGGCCGACCGTGCCGGGGCGCTGCGCGCCGAGCTCTTTCAGGAGGCCGGCCGCGAGGAGCTCGTCGACCAGGGTCGAGACGGTTGCCCTGGTCAGGCCGACGGCTGCGGCCACCGTGGCGCGGGTGTTCTGCTCGCCCGCGGCGAGGGCCTGGGTGACCAGGGCCATGTTCCGGCGCCGCAGTTCGGCCTGCGGCCCGCTCCCCTTGCCGTTTCCCACGGCGCCTCCTTCTCTCGTCCCTCAGTATCCGCATCCCTTCTCCCGCTCCTCCGGGCCGCCCCCTTCCCCACCTTCACCCCGCGGTGTGGGCTCGCCCTCGGGGCCGGCTCCGGGCCTGCTTCACCTTGCGGTGTGGGGCAACCCATAAGGGGCGCGGGGAACTGCGCGACCAGCCCACCACCGGCCGGTGGTCCGGGACGGACCGAACTGCCCCTTCGGGGCGGTGGCGACCCGCGGCGCCGCGCGGGCTGAGCGCGCAGTTCCCCGCGCCCCTGCGGGGCAGGTGCTTGCCCGGCGGGGCTTCGTTGCCGTCGGGCGGCTCGTGCGTGGTTGGGCGCGCAGTTCCCCGCGCCCCTGCGGGGCAGGTGCTTGCCTAGCGGGGGAGCGTCGCCGGCGTGCGGCTCGTTCCCCGCGCCCCTGGGGGGCAGGTGCTTGCCCGGCGGGGGAGCGTCGCCGGCGTGCGGCTCGTTCCCCGCGCCCCTGAGGGGGCGCTAGGCGAGGGGGAGGGCGGCCGCGAGGCGGGCGAGAGCGTCGTCGTCGCGGGGGAGCGCGGCGTGGACGGGCCCGTCCGCCGTCCCCCAGCGGGAGGCGATCGCCGCCGCCGACTCCCCGGTGAGGAGGGACGCGGCCTGCACGGCCGCGCCGAGAGCGACCAGCTCCGCCGCCCGCGGCACCTGCACGTCCCGCCCGGACAGCCGCCGCACCGTCCGCAGCCACGCGGCGCCGCGCGCCCCGCCGCCGATCAGGAGCAGCGGCTCCGCCGACCCCGCGGCCTCGGCCCCGTCCACGGCGAGCACCTGGTCCAGCGCACCCAGCAGCGCGTACACCGCGCCGTCGTACGCCCCCTGAAGCACCTGGCCGGCCGTCGTCTCGTGGCGCAGCCCGGTCAGCAGGCCGGACGCGTACGGCAGGTTCGGCGTCCGCTCGCCGTCGAGGAACGGCAGGAACGCCACCGAGCCGCCCGGCTCGACGTCCTCGCGGTCGCGGCCGAGCAGCGCGGCCACCTTGTCCACCGCCAGCGTGCAGTTGAGCGTGCATGCCAGCGGCAGCCAGCCGCCGTCGGCCGCGGCGAACCCGGCCACGATGCCCGTCGGGTCCGCGGGCCGCTGCCGGGACACCGAGTAGACCGTGCCGGACGTGCCCAGGCTGAGCACCGCCCGCCCGGGCGTGAGCCCGAGTCCCAGCGCGGCCGCCGCGTTGTCGCCGGTGCCGGCGCCGACCAGCGCGCCGGCCCGTACGGGAAGCCCGTCGCGCACCTCGCCGGCCTGCTGCCCGGGCCCGAGCACGGCCGGCAGCAGCGCCGGGTCGAGCCCGACGCCGGCCAGCAGCTCGTGGTCGTACTCCTCGCGGTCCGAGGCCCACCAGCCGGTGCCGGACACGTCGCCGCGGTCGGTGACGGCCGCGCCCGACAGGCGCTCGGTCAGGAAGTCGTGGGGGAGCCGCACCGCCGCGGCCGCGGCCGCCGCCTCCGGCTCGTTCTCGCGCAGCCACTCCCACTTGGCGACGGTGAAGCTCGCGCCGGGCACCGAGCCGAACCGTTCCGCCCACCACTGGGCGCCGTGCCGCTCGACCAGCGCGGCGGCCTGCGGCGCCGACCGGGTGTCGTTCCACAGCAGGGCGGGCCGCAGCGGCGTGCCCGCGCCGTCCAGCACCACGAGCCCGTGCTGCTGCCCGCCGACGGCGACCGCCTCGGCGCGCGCGGCGTACTCGCCGATCTGCCCGAGCGCGCTCAGCAGGGCCTGCCACCACACCTCGGGGTCGGTCTCCCGCCCCGCGCCGGTGCTCACGGTGTGCGGCGCCTGCCCGCGCGCCAGGACCTCGCCGGTGCCGGCGTCGACCGCCAGCACCTTCGTGGACTGCGTCGAGCTGTCCACGCCCAGTACGACCCGCCCGCCCGGGCCGCCCGTCCCCTGTGCCGCCATGTGACCGATCCCTTCGCAAATGCCCTGTGGCGGAAGCCGGCGCCGTGCCCACTTCCCATCCTCGGCCTCGCATACTAATTTGTTCAACAGTCTGACGAATAGGAGCCGACCATCATGACTTCCACCACGCCCTCGGTGCCCGAGCACCTCACCCCGGGGCCCGAGCACAAGTTCACCTTCGGCCTGTGGACGGTCGGCTGGCAGGGCCGCGACCCGTTCGGTGACGCCACGCGCGCCCCGCTGGACCCCGTGGAGAGCGTCACCCGCCTCGCCGAGCTGGGCGCGTACGGAGTGACGTTCCACGACGACGACCTCATCCCGTTCGGCTCCACCGACGCCGAGCGCGAGGGCCACGTCAAGCGCTTCCGGCAGGCGCTGGACAGCACCGGGATGAAGGTCCCGATGGCCACCACCAACCTCTTCACGCACCCGGTCTTCAAGGACGGCGCGTTCACCGCCAACGACCGCGACGTGCGCCGCTACGCGCTGCGCAAGACCATCCGCAACATCGACCTCGCGGTCGAGCTGGGCGCCACCACCTACGTCGCCTGGGGCGGCCGCGAGGGCGCCGAGTCCGGTGCGGCCAAGGACGTGCGGGCCGCCCTGGACCGGATGAAGGAGGCGTTCGACCTGCTCGGCGACTACGTCGTCTCGCAGGGCTACGACCTGCGGTTCGCCGTCGAGCCCAAGCCGAACGAGCCGCGCGGCGACATCCTGCTGCCGACCGTCGGCCACGCGCTCGCGTTCATCAACTCCCTGGAGCGCCCCGACCTGGTCGGCGTCAACCCCGAGGTCGGCCACGAGCAGATGGCCGGGCTCAACTTCCCGCACGGCATCGCCCAGGCACTGTGGCACGGCAAGCTCTTCCACATCGACCTCAACGGGCAGAGCGGCATCAAGTACGACCAGGACCTGCGCTTCGGCGCCGGCGACCTGCGCGCCGCGTTCTGGCTGGTGGACCTGCTGGAGACGGCCGGCTACGAGGGCCCGCGGCACTTCGACTTCAAGCCCCCGCGGACCGAGGACAAGGACGGCGTCTGGGCGTCCGCGGCCGGCTGCATGCGCAACTACCTGCTGCTCAAGGAGCGCGCGTCGGCGTTCCGCGCCGACCCCGAGGTGCAGGAGGCGCTGCGCGCCTCGCGCCTGGACGAGCTGGCCCGGCCGACGCTCGGCGAGGGCGAGACCCTGCAGGCGCTGCTGGCCGACCGCAGCGCGTACGAGGACTTCGACGCGGACGCGGTCGCGGCCCGCGGCATGGCCTTCGAGCACCTCGACCAGCTGGCGATGGACCACCTGCTCGGCGCCCGCTGAGCCCCGACCGGCGCCTTCGTCCCGGGCAGGCCGACCCGCCCGGGACGAAGGCGTCCTGCACGGTGTGACCCTCCGTCACCCGGCGACCCCGTCGCCCGAGGATCCCCGTCACCCGAAGTTCTCCGTCACCTGACGATCCCCGTCACCGGGAAGTGCGCCGTCGCGTCGACGTGGTCCGCGACGTCGACCACCCGCTCCCGCCCGGCATCAGCCGCTCCAGAGCCGCTCGTTCGGGCCGAGCCCCTGCGCTCTCGCCCCGCGGATCCCCGCCGGCCACCGGCTGTCCGGTGGCGCGGTCCCGGCGCGCGTCCCCAGCCAGCCTTCCCGCCGCGGGACATGACGTGAGGTCCGGCGCGTCCACGCCGACCGCCGGTCGCCGCTCCTGCAACGAGCCGGATCAGTCGGCGCAAGAATCACACAAGGACGTGCAGCTTGCCGCCAAGGCGGCGAAATCTTCGTGCAGGAACCTTGTCGGAGGCTCCGGAGCGGCCCTACTGTCGCCTCACCCCGATGGGATCCGACAGAAACGAGCTTTCGATGTCACGGAGCTTCACAGGTGCTGGGGTGGGGCGGGCGGGCCGGCCGCGGCGAAGAACCGCGGGGGCGACGGCCGTTCTGCGCGCGGCCGCGGCGGTCACCGCGGTCACGCTGGGGCTGGGCGTGCTCGGCGGCGGGACCGCGCTGGCCGGAACCGGCGGCGGCGCGGGCCACCCGGCCGGCGGGACGGGCGCGCCGACCGGACCGGTGGTGACCCGGGCCGGGCTCGCCCCCGCGCTCGTCGCCGGCCGCGGCGCGAACGTCGACTTCGCCGAGCAGGAGGCCGAGCACGCGGTCACCGACGGCACCGTCATCGGCCCCGGCCGCGACGCCTACACCCTGCCCGCCGAGGCGTCCGGCCGCAGCGCGGTCACCCTCCGGCCGGGCCAGTACGTCGAGTTCACCCTGCCCAGCGCGGCCAACGCGATCACCGTCCGCTACAGCGTCCCCGACGCCCCGGCCGGCGGCGGCATCACCTCGCCGCTGGACGTCACCGTCGACGGCGGCCACCGCACGAGGATGACGCTCACCTCGCAGTACGCCTGGCTCTACAACCTCTATCCGTTCTCGAACGACCCGACCGCCGACGTCTCCCACCCCGACTGGTGGGTCACCGAGTGCGGCTGCGTGCCGCAGGACACCACGCCCGCCCCGGTCTTCGCCAAGCCGTTCCGGCCCAACCACTTCTACGACGAGCAGCGGCTGCTGCTCGGCCGCACCTACCGGGCCGGCCAGAAGGTCCGGCTGACCGTGCCCGCCGGCGCCGCGGCCACCACCGTCGACCTGCTCGACTCCCAGCTGGTGGCGCAGCCCAAGGTCGACCTGGTGGCCGCCAACGTGCTGGCGTTCGGCGCCGACCCGACGGGCCGCCGGGACTCGGCGGACGCCCTCGACCGGGCGATCGCCTTCGCCCACCGCACCCGCCTGAAGGTCTACATCCCGCCGGGCACCTACCAGGTGAACCGGCACATCGTCGTCGACGACGTCACCATCGAGGGCGCCGGCAGCTGGTACACGATCATCAAGGGCCACCAGGTGGACCTGGCGACGCCGGCACCCGACGGGTCGGTCCACACGGGCGTCGGCTTCTACGGCAAGGACGCCTCGGTCGGCGGCAGTTCGCACGTCCACCTGTCGGGCTTCGCCATCGAGGGCGACGTCCGCGAGCGCATCGACACCGACCAGGTCAACGGCATCGGCGGCGCGCTCAGCGACTCCACCATCGAGGGCCTCTACATCCAGCACACCAAGGTCGGCATGTGGTTCGACGGCCCCATGAAGAACCTGCGGATCAGCGGCAACACGATCGTCGACCAGATCGCCGACGGCATCAACTTCCACAGCGGCGTCACGGACTCCACCGTCTCCAGCAACTTCCTGCGCAACACCGGTGACGACGCCCTGGCGATGTGGTCGGAGAAGGCCGAGGACGCCCGCGACACCTTCGACCACAACACCGTGCAGACGCCGGTCCTCGCCAACGGCATCGCCCTGTACGGCGGCACCGACAACACCGTCTCGAACAACCTGATCGCCGACCCGATCCGGGAGGGCAGCGCCCTGCAGGTCGGCTCCCGCTTCGGCTCCCAGGCGTTCACCGGCCACCTGTGGATCACCGGCAACACCACGGTCCGCGCCGGGACGTACGAGCTCAACTGGAACATCGGCCTCGGCGCGATCTGGTTCTACGCGCTGGAGCGGAACATCGACGCGGACATCCAGGTGACCGGCGACGACTTCCTCGACAACACCTACAACGCGATCATGCTGGTCTCCGACTTCCCCGTGAAGGACCTCTACTCGATCACCGACGTCCACTTCACGGACATCCGGGTGGACGGCACCGGCACCTCGGTGCTCAGCGCCCGCACCGCCGGCGGCGCGACCTTCCAGAACGTCGACGCCCGCAACGTCGGGGCGGTCGGCGTCAACAACTGCGGCTCCTTCCAGTTCACACCCGCCGGCTCGGAGTTCGCGGTGACCGACCTCGGCGACAACGACGGCGGCGGCACCACCGGGCCCTGGCTCGCGCCGTGGGAGCTGCCCAACACCATCACCTGCGACGACCGCCCCGCGGTCGTCCCGCCGCCCGCCCCCTCGGCGTGGTGAGCGGTGGCCTTCTGAACCGAGGCCGCCCCTGAGCGGCGGCCTCTGAACGGAGGCCGTCCCTGAACGGGGGGAGCCGGCCGCCCGGGACACGCGTCCCGGGCGGCCGGCGCCATGTCGTGCCCGTGACCGCCCCGGCGGTGCTGCTATAAGCAATTGAGGATGTTTGCCTCAGAGGCCGGCGGACCGGGAGCAACCATGACATACGGCTGGCCGTCGTGCGGCTGAACGGCGCCGGCGGTGGCGGCGGGCGGGGCCGCGACACGGCGGGTGCCGGGAGCGATCGGCGTGACGCGCCGGGTGAGCGGGGGCGGCACGGCGTCGACGCACCGGGTGAGCGGGGGCCGCACGGCGTCGACGCGCCGGGCGCCTGGCTGCGGACCCGCGCCTCCCTGCCCGCCCAGGCCGCGGCCGCCGCGCTCCTGGTGCTGACCGTCACCGAGATCGCCGGCTCGGCGGCCAACGGCATCGACAACCGGGTGCTGGTCCGGGCCGGCCGGGCGCTGCTCGACGGCGGCTCGCCGTACGCCGACAAGCGGTTGCTCTACCTGCCCAGCAGCGTGCTGCTGGCCGTGCCCGAGGCCGAACTCGGCCCGCGGGTCCTCCAGGTGCTGGTCCCGATCGTCACCGCGCTGCTGATCCTGGCCGGCTGGTGGGCGGCGCTGCGGATCTTCGACGTGAGCCCGCGCAGCAGGCTCGGCGTCGCGGTCGCCGGCGGGCTCGCGTACTTCGCGCCCTTCCGCAGCGAAGTGGGCCTCGGCAACTGGACGGTGGCGTCCGTGCTGGCGCTGCCGGTCGCCCTGGGCCTCGCCGCCCGCGACCGCTGGACAGCCGCGGCCGCGGTGGTCGGCGCGGCGATCTGCTGCAAGCCGATGCTCGTGCCGGTGGCGCTGCTGTTCGTGCTGGCCCGCAGATGGCGGGCGCTGGCGGTGCTGGCCGGCATCCCGCTCGTGGCATCCGTGCTCGCCGCGCTGCTCATCCCGCACCCGGGGCTCCTCGCCACCAAGACCCTGCCGTTCCTGCTGCACGGCCAGGACGCGTTCGCCCGGCCGTACGACGCGTCGCTCGGCACCGTGCTGCCGCGGCTCGGGATGCCGCACACGGCGGCGGACGTCATCGCCGTCACCCTTGCCGTGGCGGGCGTGCTGGCGGCCCGGGCGCGCTGGCGGCGCGGCGGCGACCAGCGGCTCCGCCTGGTGGAGACGGCGAGCATGCTCATGCTGTGCGCCTTCGTGGCGTCCCGGCCCGCGTTCCTGCACTACGTGCTGGTGATCCTGCCGGTCCTGCTGGCCTCGCTGCCGCTGCGGGCCTCGGTGCCGCGTTCACCCTGGTTCTGGATCGTGCTGCTGCCGCAGAACGGCGCGCTGCTCCTCCCGTCCCTGGAGTCCCTCCAGCGGCGGGCGTTCCGGGACGCCGTGATGCTCGCCGGCCTCTACGCCGTCCTGGCCGTCCGCTGCCTGCGCCGCCCCGGCGCCGACCCCCGCGGCCGGCTCCTGGGCACCGCCACCGGCCCCGCCACCCGGCCGGTGGCGACCGGCACCCCCGCGGGCCGCTCACGCTGAGCACCCGCGCGCGCCGCAGGCCCGGGGTTCCGCGACGGATGCCGAGCCCCTTGCGGGCCTGCGCTGTCGGGCCGGGCCAGGCGCCCCACCCGAGTGCGGTGGGCCGTCAGCCGTTGCCCGACCGCGCCTCGGAGGATGCCACCGGCAGCGGGTCCCGCCGAGCCGGGCCGGCCCCCGCGGGCCCTTCCGATGCGGCTGCGGGGCCGCCGGCCTCCGGGTTCTCCGCGGCGGCTGCGGGGCTGGCGGACCTCGGGTTCTCCGCCGCCCGCGTCCGTCAGTGGACCTCGGGTTCTCCGCGGCGGGTGTCGGGTGGGCGGCTCCCGGGTCTTCCGTTGCGAGCCCGGGGCCGGTGGACCTCGGGTCTAC
Source organism: Streptomyces sp. NPDC020917 (assembly GCF_044333795.1). Taxonomy (NCBI): domain Bacteria; kingdom Bacillati; phylum Actinomycetota; class Actinomycetes; order Kitasatosporales; family Streptomycetaceae; genus Streptomyces; species Streptomyces sp. NPDC020917. The sequence goes on from NZ_JBIRRR010000020.1 coordinate 151,371, forward strand.
TTCTGTAGATGCCGGGGCGTCGGCCCCCGAGTCCTCAGCGGCCCCCGGCGGGGCCGCCGGCCCCCGGGTTCTCCGCGGCGGGTGCCCGGTCAACGGCTCCCGGGGCCACCGCTGACCGTGCCGGGTCGCCGGCCCCCGGGTTCTCCGCTGCCCGTGCCGGGTCGCCGGCCCCCGGGTTCTCCGCTGCCCGTGCCGGGTCGCCGGCCTCCGGGTTCTCCGCTGCCCGTGCCGGGTCAACGGCGCCCGGGGCGTCCGGTGCCGGATCGGCGGCCGTCGGGGCCTGCGGTTCCGTCAGCAGGCGGCGGAGGGGGGTGGTGTCGGGGGTGTCCGTGGATGCGGCTTCCACCGCGGTGGCCAGGTGGGCGGACACGTCCGGGGGGAGGACGAGGCGGACCGGCGCTCCGGCCCAGGACAGCTCCCAGCGGGCCGTTCCCGCGTGGGCCAGCGCGAGGTGGGCGAGCGCGGTGAGCCCGTCGCGGACCGCGGACCGCAGCTCCTCGGGGGAGCCCTGCCCGGTGCCGCCCCGGGGCACGGGCAGCCGGGGCACGATCTCGGTCCACAGCCGGCCCGCGTCGATCGCGTCCAGCGTCTCCTCGATCGTCGGCAGCATCGCCGCGTCCCCGCCGCGCACCGCGAACACGGCCTTGCGCAGCGGCTCCGCGGCCGCCGTGGCCGCCGACCACCCCTTGCTCTGGAACAGGTCCGCCCACGCGACCCGCCGGAAGCCGGCGACGTCGGCCACCAAGGTGGCCGACTCGACCGCGGCCAGCACACCCGCACGGTCGCGGAGCAGCGTCAGCGCGGCGGGCGCCGACGGGTCGTCGGGCCGGCCGTCGTCCGGCAGTTCCTCGATCAGCCGCACCCGTTCGGCCATCGGCGGATGCGAGTCGTACGGCGACTGCTCCTCCTCGGGCAGGCCGGCGCGCATCCGGGCCAGCTCCTCGCCGCGGTCCGGGTCCGCCAGCAGGTGCCGGAAGCCGCCGTAGAACTCGCCGGCCGGCGGCAGCAGCGACACCTTCCGGCCGGCCGTCGCGTACCGGGTCACGTAGAAGCCGAACGCCGTGCTCAGCAGCGGGACTTCGCGCAGGGCGTTGGCCGTGGTGCGCCGGCCCACGGCGAGCGCCGCGGCGCGGTCGGCGGCCAGCTCCTGGCGGCGCGCCACCGACTGGGAGACCCGCAGGTAGAGCCGTGCGTACCGGACGTACAGGTTGCCCAGGAAGGCGTGGCTGCGGCTGCCGTCCGCCGCGCCGGCGCGGAACGAATCGATGGTGTGCGTCATCGCGACCCGGCCGCGCATGGTGATGCTCGCCAGCCGGGTGTCCTGGTGACCGTAGTGGCCGAACTCGTGGGCCAGCACGGCCCGCAGCCGCGGCACGGTGAGCCCGGTGAGCAGCGGCACGCCCAGGTAGAGGCTGCGCCGGCCCGGCACCAGGCCCAGCAGCCGGGTGCGTTCGGCCACCGCGGCGTTCACGTCGCCGATCAGCACCACCCGGTCGGGGGCGCGGGTCCCCGCGAGCCGGGCCGCCTCGGCGACCTCGGCCCACAGCTCGGGCTGCGCCGCCGCGGTCACCTCGTGGCCGTCGGGGCCGTCGTCCCCCTTGCGCCGCAGCATCGCGAGCATTCCGTCGAGCACCGGCACCGTCAGCGCCAGCGAGATCAGCAGCAGCTTGACCAGGGCGAAGAGCGCGTGGCCATGCAGCAGTCCGACGACCACGAAGGCGTCGAGCGTGAGGACGAGGCCCAGCAGGACCAGGCCCATCAGGTAGAAGCCGGCAAGCAGCAGCAGCGCGCGGGCAGCGCGCAGTGACGCGTTCATCGGAAGGTCCCCCCACAGGACGGCGAACCCCCGTACCGCGCGGTCGCCGCACGGGAGTTCGAGCAGGAGCGGATCATACGGTCCGGCACGGGCTGTCGGCCAGCGGAAAGGGCGCTCCGCGACGGCTACGCTCGGCGGCATGAGCGATGAGCACAGCGAGCACCGCACCGCGGGCCACACCGGCCACGAGAGCGAGCACTTCGAGACGCTGGCGATCCACGCCGGCCAGCCGGCGGACGCCACGACCGGCGCGGTGGTGACACCGATCTACCAGGTGTCCACGTACAAGCAGGACGGCGTCGGCGGCCTGCGCGGCGGCTACGAGTACAGCCGCTCGGCCAACCCGACCAGGACCGCGCTGGAGCAGAACCTCGCCGCGCTGGAGGGCGGCCGGCGCGGCCTGGCGTTCGCCAGCGGCCTGGCCGCGGAGGACTGCCTGCTGCGCACCCTGCTCGTGCCCGGCGACCACGTGGTGATCCCCAACGACGCGTACGGCGGCACCTTCCGGCTGTTCGCGAAGGTCGTGGAGCGCTGGGGCGTGGAGTGGTCGGTGGCCGACACCTCCGACGTGCAGGCGGTCAGGGACGCGGTCCGCCCGCAGACCAAGCTGATCTGGGTGGAGACCCCGTCCAACCCGCTGCTGGGCATCACCGACATCGCCGCGCTGGCCGGAGTGGCCCGGCAGGCCGGGGTGCGGCTGGTCGTCGACAACACCTTCGCCAGCCCCTACCTGCAGCAGCCGCTCGCGCTCGGCGCGGACGTCGTCGTGCACTCGCTGACCAAGTACATGGGCGGGCACTCCGACGTGGTCGGCGGCGCGCTGGTCACCTCCGACGCGGAACTGGGCGAGCAACTGGCCTACCACCAGAACGCGATGGGCGCGGTGGCCGGGCCGTTCGACGCGTGGCTGGTGATGCGCGGCGTCAAGACGCTCGCCGTCCGGATGGACCGGCACTGCGCCAACGCCGGGCGGATCGCCGAGATGCTCGCCGCGCACCCGAAGGTGACGCAGGTGTACTACCCGGGCCTGGAGTCCCACCCCGGGCACGAGGTCGCTGCCAAGCAGATGAAGGCGTTCGGCGGCATGGTGTCGTTCCGGGTGGCCGGCGGCGAGGAGGCGGCCGTGCGGGTCTGCGACCGGGCCCGGCTGTTCACCCTCGGCGAGTCGCTGGGCGGCGTCGAGTCGCTGATCGAGCACCCGGGACGGATGACGCACGCGTCCGTCGCCGGCTCCGCGCTGGAGGTGCCGGCCGACCTCGTCCGGCTCTCGGTCGGCATCGAGGCCGTCGACGACCTGCTGGCCGACCTCACCCAGGCCCTGGGGGCCTGAGCCGCCGTCCCGCGGCGGTCAGTTCGGACCGGTCTGCGGCCACCACGTGCCCGTGGCCGGGACGTCCGGCGCGGGGTGGTCGGGCCAGGCCAGCACGGCGAGCACGATCCCGGCGACCGCCGCCGCGGCGAGCAGCACCCACAGCACGGTGTGCTCGATCCGGCGGCGGCGCACGATCCGCCGCCCGCGCAGCACCGCGCGGGTGGCCAGGTCCACGGGCACGGCGGGGTGCGGGGTGTCGAGCAGCCGCCGCACCTCGTCGTCGCGCCGGTTCCGCAGCGGGCTCATGGCGTGCCCTCGGAGCGGCGGGCCCCGGCCGGCGCGGCGACCGCCGGGTCCCGCGCGGCGTCCGGGGACCCCCCGGACCGATCGGGCTTCCCGGCACCCGGAATCGCGGCCGGATCCCCGGACCGGTCCCGGGAGTCGGCGGCGGAACGGGACCGCGCCGCCGGCGATCCGGCGGGCTCCGCGCCGGCGAGCCGCGGATCCGGACGGCTGCGCAGGGTGGCCGTCGCCCGCGCGCAGATCGCCCGCACCCGGTCGGCCGGCAGCCCCAGTTGGGCAGCGGTCTGCTCCTCGGCGACGCCCTCGAAGAACCGGAGCGTGATCACCAGGCGCTCCCGCCCGGACAGCCGGTCCAGTTCGCCGCCGTGTGGCCGCCGCCACCACGGGCGGTGGTGGAAGCGGCGCACCATCTCGCTCCTGGCCTGCTCGTACGGGTCCTCCGCGCGCATCCGGAACCAGTCGGCGTAGACCTGGGCGAGCACGGTGGTCAGCAGGCGTTCGGCGGCGGCGGGGTCGCCGGTCAGCAAGGTGGCGGAATGCAGCAGTCGACCCCCCGCGCCGGCGGTGAACGCCGCGAACTCGGCGTCCCGTCGGCTGTCCGCTGCCGCCCGGCGTCTGCCCACGCCGCCATAGGACGGCAACCTTGCGTTCAGGTCAACCCCCTTGGGTGTCTCCTCCGGCGACCGCCGCCGCGCCGGTCCCGGCCGGCTCGCGCAGCACCGGCGCGTCCGCCGGGTCGGCCGCCTGCGCGGGGTTCTCCTCCGCGTCCTCGCGCTGCCCGAACCCGGTGTGCCACTCCGCGAGCGCGATGTTGAAGCGGAACAGCAGGTCGGTGAAGACCTCCCGCTCCTGCGGCGTCCAGTCGTCCGTCACCTGCGCCATCAGACGGCGGCGGGAGTCGCGGACCTCGTCCAGCCGGCCGCGGCCGCGCGGCGAGAGCGCCAGCACCACGGCCCGGCCGTCCTCCGGGTGCGAGGTGCGCTTGACCAGGCCGGTGTCGACCAGCGGGGCGACCTGGCGGGTGACCGTGGAGGAGTCGATGCCCATGGCCTCCGCGAGGGCCTTGACGCCCATCGGCCCCTCCCGGTCGAGCCGGTTGAGGAGCAGGTAGGCGGCGCGGTCCATCGAGTTGCGGGCCTTGCCGACGCCGCCGAGCCGGGTCTGTTCCGCTCGGCGGGCGAAGAGGGCTACCTGGTGCTGGAGGCGCTCGAGGAGGTCGGTCGAGGTCTCCTGAGGGTTGGACATGACCTTGAAGCTCGCGATCTGTCGGCCCTGCTGAAAGGGCGGGACGGCGGGAAGTTGGGAAGAAGAGTACGGCGTCGTGATGGCCGCGGGACCCTTCCCGGGGAAACCGGAGCGGGGTCCAGGCAGGGGACCGGCGCGGCGGCCGGCGATGGCCCTCCCATGGTCCCGCCGCGGCCGTCCGGCCGCCTGTTCTGGACCCCGGCACAGACTCCCAGGTGAGCGCGCCGCCCGTACCGCCCCGCGGGAACTGCGAGACTGGCCCCATGGAGCAGACGGCGCCCCAGTCGATCACCCTCGACGACGTTCGCGGCGCACACAAAATGCTGTCAGGAGTCGCGCGGGTCACCACCATGGAAGGCTCGCGGCACCTGTCGTCGCTGGTCGGAGCACCGGTGCACCTGAAGTGCGAGAACCTTCAGCGGACCGGATCCTTCAAGATCCGCGGCGCCTACGTCAGGATCTCCGGCCTGCGCCCGGAGGAGCGGGCGGCCGGCGTGGTCGCGGCCAGCGCCGGCAACCACGCGCAGGGCGTGGCGCTCGCCGCTTCGCTGCTCGGCGTCCACTCCACCGTCTTCATGCCGGTCGGCGCGCCGCTGCCGAAGGTCGCCGCGACCCGCGAGTACGGCGCCGAGGTGCGGTTGACCGGCACCGTGGTGGACGAGACGCTGCACGCGGCGCGGGACTACGCCGACGAGACCGGCGCGGTGTTCATCCACCCCTTCGACCACCCGGACATCATCGCCGGCCAGGGCACGGTGGGCCTGGAGATCCTGGAGCAGTGCCCCGAGGTGCGCACCATCGTGGTGGGCATCGGCGGCGGCGGGCTGGCGGCGGGCCTGGCGGTCGCGGTCAAGGCGCTGCGGCCCGAGGTGCGGATCGTCGGCGTGCAGGCGGCGGGCGCCGCCGCGTACCCGCCGTCACTGGAGGCCGGGCGGCCGGTGGCGCTGCGCTCGGTGGCCACCATGGCCGACGGGATCATGGTCGGCCGGCCCGGCGACGTGCCGTTCGCGGTGATCCGCGACCTGGTGGACGAGGTCGTCACGGTCACCGAGGACCAGCTGTCCTCGGCGCTGCTGCTGTGCCTGGAGCGGGCCAAACTGGTGGTGGAGCCGGCCGGCGCCAGCTCGGTGGCCGCGCTGCTCGCCCACCCGCACTCCTTCCAGGGCCCGATCGTCGCGGTGCTGTCCGGCGGGAACGTGGACCCGGTGCTGATGCAGCGCATCCTGCGGCACGGCATGTCCGCGGCCGGCCGCTACCTGTCCTTGCGGCTGCTGCTCACCGACCGGCCCGGCGCGCTGGCCACGCTTCTGGGGGTTTTGTCAGTGGTGGACGCTAACGTCCTCGACATCAGCCATGTGCGCACCGACCCCCGGCTGGGCCTGACCGAGGCGGAGGTCGAGCTGCACCTGGAGACGAAGGGGCCGGAGCACTGCACGGCGGTCGCCACCGCCCTGCGGGACGCCGGCTACACGGTGCTCACCTGAGCGACTCCTTAAATGGGTTGACGCGATATATCGCGTCTGGCATTCTCGCGTCCTATCGTCGTGAGGGTGCCGCCCGCGGATCCTGGGGCGACGCACCCGGCGACCGTGCGGCCGATGAGTTTCACCGCGGCCACCGGTCGAATGAGAGGGCCGCGGACACCGGACGCGGCCGCAGTCCCACCGCAATCCACCGACAGGAGCGAAGAACATGCCGGGCGCCATCTACGCCGAGGGTCTCGTCAAGACCTTCGGTGACGTCAGGGCACTGGGGGGCGTGGATCTCGACGTGCCGGAGGGCACCGTCCTCGGCCTGCTCGGCCCCAACGGCGCGGGCAAGACCACCGCCGTGCGCGTCCTGACCACCCTGCTGCAACCCGACAGCGGTACCGCCGTCGTGGCGGGCATCGACGTACTCAAGCACCCCAACGAGGTGCGCCGGCACATCGGCCTGTCCGGGCAGTTCGCGGCGGTCGACGAGTACCTGACCGGCCGGGAGAACCTCCGGATGGTCGGCCAGCTCTACCAGTTGGGCGCCAAGGACGCGCGCCGCCGGGCGGACGAACTGCTGGAGCGGTTCAACCTGGCCGACGCCGCCGACCGCACCGCCAAGACGTACTCCGGCGGCATGCGGCGGCGCCTCGACCTGGCCGCGGCGCTGGTCGTCAGCCCGCCGGTGATGTTCATGGACGAGCCCACCACCGGCCTCGACCCGCGGAACCGCCAGGCGCTGTGGGAGGTCATCCAGGAACTGGTCGCGGGCGGCACCACGCTGCTGCTCACCACCCAGTACCTGGAGGAGGCCGACCACCTCGCCCACGACATCTGCGTCATCGACCACGGCAAGGTCATCGCCCGCGGCACCTCCGACGAGCTCAAGGCGCAGACCGGCGGCGAGCGGGTCGAGGTCGTGGCCCACGACCGGGCGCGGATCGACGAGGCCGCGCGCGTGCTGGCCCGCTACGGCCTGAGCGAGGCCAAGGTCGAGCAGCACACCCGCAAGATCACCGTCCCGGTCACCGGCGGCGCCAAGCTGCTCGCCGAGGTCATCCGCGACCTGGACGGCGCGGGCATCGAGATCGACGACATCGGTCTGCGCCGCCCGACGCTGGACGACGTGTTCATCTCGCTCACCGGCCACGCCGCCGAGGAGACCGGGAACACCGACGACGAGGACGGCGCGCCTGCCGCCGCGAAGCAGAAGGAGGCAGTGAAGTGAGCGCCGTCACCGACAGCCCGTCGGTCACCCTGGCCCCGGTGGCGCGTGGCGGGCTGCTGCAGTCCGCGCACGACTCGCTGGTGGTCGCCAAGCGCAACCTGCTGCGCATGATGCGGATCCCCGAGGTCGTGATCTTCGGCCTCATCCAGCCGATCATGTTCGTGGTGCTGTTCAGCTACGTCTTCGGCGGCTCGGTGGCCGTCGGCGGCTCCCTCAGCGCCTCCGACTACCGCAACTTCCTGATGGCGGGCATCTTCGCGCAGACCGTCACCTTCGCCACCGCCGGTGCCGGCGCGGGCATCGCCGACGACATGCACAAGGGGCTCATCGACCGGTTCCGGTCGCTGCCGATGTCCCGCGGTGCGGTGCTCACCGGCCGCACCCTGGCCGACCTGGTGCAGACCGCGCTGACCGTGGTGGTGCTCGCCATCGTCGGCGTGCTGGTCGGCTGGCGCGTGCACAACGGCATCCCCAAGATGTTCGGGGCGTTCGCGCTGCTGCTGCTCCTCGGCTACGCCTTCTCCTGGATCGGCGCGCTGATCGGCCTGTCCGTGCGCACCCCGGAGGCGGCCACCTCCGGCGGCCTCATCTGGCTCTTCCCGGTGACGTTCGTGTCGAACGCCTTCGTGGACTCCTCCCAGATGCCGGGCTGGCTGCAGCCGGTCGCGAACTGGAACCCGTTCAGCGCGACGGTGCAGGCGTGCCGCGTGCTGTTCGGCAACCCGGGCGTCAGCCACTCCAGCGCCTGGCCCATGGAGCACCCGGTGTGGGCGTCCCTGATCTGGTCCGTGATCATCGTCGCGGTCTTCCGCACCTGGGCGGTCCACAAGTACCGCTCGGCGACCGCCTGACCGAGGACACCCAGGGCACCCGCACGGGCACCGGGCGCCCGTGAAACACACGTCACCCCGGCCACCGGAGCAGTCCGGCGGCCGGGGTGACGTCGTGCTCGGGGGCGTCAGCCCTGGTAGGGCTTGACGTCGAGGATCTTCACCGTGGCCGACCTGCCGTTGGGCAGCTCGTAAGTGGCGTCCTCGCCGGTGCGCTTGCCGGTCACGCCGCTGCCGAGCGGCGACTGCGGGGAGTACGTCTCCAGATCGCCGGCCACGCCCTCGCGCGAGCCCAGCAGGAACGTCGTGGTGTCGTCGGGGTCGCCGTCGAAGGCGATGGTGACGACCATGCCGGGCGCGACGACGCCGTCGTCCGCCGGGGCCTCGCCCACCTTGGCGGTCTCCAGGATCTGGTTGAGCTGGCGGATGCGCAGCTCGAGCTTGCCCTGGTCCTCGCGCGCCGCGTGGTACCCGGCGTTCTCCTTGAGATCGCCTTCCTGGCGGGCTTCCTCGATCTTGGCGACGATCTCGGCGCGTGCGGGACCAGACAGGTGCTCCAGCTCGGCCTTGAGCTGGTCGTACGCCGCCTGGGTGAGCCAGGTGACGTTGTCGCTGGTCTGGGTCACAGGTGCTCCTCGTCGGTACTGTCGTGCGGTGTGCCTGTCCGGCGGACCCTCCGCGGACGGTGTGCCGTCGCGTCAACGAATGCGACCGGCCGATCGTCCCCGCAAGCCGGCACAGAGGTGTGTGCCCGGTGAACAAGTGCATTGCCACCGGCTGCCGGGACGAAACCACGAGCCTAACAATTCCCGGCGCCGGACGGGAGCGAAGCACCGGCCGCCCGGCACCGGCCCCCTCGCCCGGGGCAACGTCTCACCGGCCGGGCCGGCTCAGGCGGGCGGAACCGCCGCGTCAGGACGACGCGGTACTGCAGCCGACCAGCTCACCGGTGGTCCCGCGGGAGGTGGTGCGCACCGTGACGACGGTGTCGACCTGCGTGCCGTGCTGCGACAGCCGGACGTCCTTGCGGCCGACCTCGTTGTGGTCGGCGTCCTCCGAGCGCAGCGTGCACACCACGGTGGACCCGGCGTCCTTGTGGACCTCCAGATGGATCTCCACGGCCTGGTCGGAGACCGGCTTGAAGGCGACGACCTGCGCGCTGACCGGGCTGTCGGCGATGCTGCGGTAGCCGTACCAGCCGATGCCGGCGGCCAGCAGCACGCCGAGCACCAGCGCGAGGCGGCGCAGCTTGCGGTCGGCGCGGGCGTCCGCGTCGCGGTCGAAGCGGCGGTCGCCGCTGCCGTAGCGCCCCTCAGGAGGGGAGGCGGGCGGGCCGGACTGCACGGCCGTCATGATCGTTCCTCCCGTTCGGGGACCGTGGAATTATTCGCCCCCGCACTCGGTCACTATAGAAGGCGCCCTTCCCGCCGACGGAGGGGGATCGACAACGGGAGACTTGAGGTTTCTGCCTTGACTGAGCAGCTGCGACTGATGGCCGTCCACGCCCACCCCGACGACGAGTCGAGCAAGGGCGCGGCCACCATGGCCAAGTACGTGTCCGAGGGGGTGGACGTACTGGTGGCGACCTGCACCGGAGGCGAGCGCGGCTCGGTGCTCAACCCCAAGCTCCAGGGCGACCCCTACATCGAGGAGCACATCCACGAGGTGCGCGCCCGTGAGATGGACGAGGCGCGCCAGATCCTGGGCGTGCGCCAGGCGTGGCTGGGGTTCGTCGACTCCGGCCTGCCCGAGGGCGACCCGCTGCCGCCGCTGCCCGAGGGCTGCTTCGCGCTGCAGGACGTCGACGTGGCGGCCGGCGCGCTGGTGCGGCTGATCCGCGAGTTCCGGCCGCACGTGATCACCACGTACGACGAGAACGGCGGCTACCCGCACCCCGACCACATCATGACCCACACGATCTCCATGGCGGCGTTCGACGCCGCGGGTGATCCCTCGCGCTTCCCCGAGGCCGGCGCGCCCTGGACCCCGCTGAAGCTCTACTACAACCAGGGCTTCAACAAGCAGCGCACCATCGCGCTGCACGAGGCCCTGCTGGCCCGCGGCCTGGAGTCGCCCTACGGGGAGTGGCTCAAGCGCTGGGACGAGTTCGCCCGCCCGGAGCGGAACATCTCCACCCGCGTGCCGTGCGCCGACTTCTTCGAGATCCGCGACAAGGCGCTGCTCGCGCACGCCACCCAGATCGACCCCGACGGCGGCTGGTTCCGCGTCCCGATGGACCTCCAGCGCGAGGTGTGGCCGACCGAGGACTACGAGCTGGCGCGCTCCCGCGTGGACGTCTCCCTCCCGGAGGACGACCTCTTTGCGGGCGTCCGCGGGGCCTAGGGGACAATGGAGGGCGTGACTCAGACCCACGCCCTCCACCAGCTCGTTCCGCTCGCCGCCGAGCTGGACGACAACAAGGTGACGCCCGGGCTCCTCGGCTTCGTGATCTTCGCCGTGATGGCCGTCGGGCTGTACGCGCTCATGAAGAACATGGGCAAGCAGATGAAGAAGATCGACTTCGAGGAGAAGCCGGAGCAGAAGCCGGCCGCCGCCCCGAAGGACGACGCCCGGCCCCAGCGGTCCGCCAAGTCCGCCGGCGCCTGACCGCACCGGCGGCCGCCACCGGCCGGCCTCACATGCCGCCGCCCGCCGCGGGCAGCGCCATCGTCATGCGGGCCGAGCGGCCCGGCGTCATGCCCAGCCGCCAGGCGTCCCAGGGCCCGCCGGGGACGATGCTGCCGCGGTCCAGCAGCAGCCCGTAGGCGGCCGCGTACTCCTGAAGGTCCGGGTCCTGCCCCGGGTGCAGCTCCGCGGCCAGGGCCTGCAGCGTCGCCCGGGCCTCCTCGGCGACCTCCGGCGGGTACGCGGTACCCGTCGCCCCCGCGCTGTCCTTGTCCGCGGCCAGCAGCGGCAGGATCGTCGCCCGCAGGAACTCCGCCCAGTCCCGGCCGCGCAGGTCGCCGAGCGCGGAGAACAGCTCCGCGGCCTCCTCCAGCATCGTCAGCGCCTCCAGCAGCCGCCCGTTGCCGGCGTCGATCACGGCCAGCTCCACGCACGACCACGCCTCGCCGTGCTCGACCCCGATCCGCCGGAAGTCCTGCCGCGCGTCCTGGAGCAGCTGCCGGGCGAACCCGCTGTTGCGCAGGTTCCCGGTCCGCGCCGCCCGCTGGTCGCGGGTCACCCGCGCCGAGTGGTGCCGGGCGCACGCCAGCCCGTACACGTCCCGCATCCGGGAGAACATGCTGCGCGAGCGCTCCAGGGTGCGCAGCGCCGAGTCGGTGTCGCCGCACTCCTCCAGCGCCTGCCCCAGGTGGTACAGGGTCCACGCCTCGCCGCGGGCGTCGTCGTTGCCGCGGTGCCGCTGCACCGCCTCGTCGAGGTCGCGGGCCGCGTCCTGGGCGGCGCCGCGCAGCAGCCGCGTCCTGGCCAGCTGCGTCAGCGTCCACGCCGAGCCGCGCGGGTCGCGGGCCAGCGCGTACGACTGGCCGGCCGCCCGCAGCGACGCCTCGCCCTCGTCGACCATGCCCAGCAGCAGGTACGACTGGCCCAGCTGCAGGTGCGCCCACGCCTCGCCCTGCACGCTCTCGTTGGCCCGGTGCAGCGCCAGCGACTCGTGGAGCAGCTCCAGCGCCTCCCCGAGCCGTCCGGTGTCGCGCAGCACCGCGCCCAGCGCGTGCAGCGTCCACGCCCGGTCCTCGGCCAGCTCCGCCGACGTGCCCTGGATCGCCAGCGCCTCCCGCAGCTTGGCCTCGGCCTCCCGCAGGTTGCCCTGGTGGTGCAGCGTGATGCCGAGGCTGTTCAGCGCCCGGGCGGCGCCCGCCGGGTGCTGCGCCTCGAAGTACAGGTCGACCACCGACGTCAGGGTGGACCGCGCCTTGTCCAGCTCGCCGAGCTGCCGGGCCGCGATGCCGGTGCGCCACTGCACCGAGCGGACCAGCACCGAGCGGTCCTCGCCGGGCCGTCCGGCGCCCTGCGCGCGGGCCTGCTGGGCCTGCGCCATCTCGCTGATCTCGCCCAGCCGGTACAGGTCGCCGCGCAGCAGGCAGTAGTCGCACAGCGCGCCCAGCAGCGCCTGCACCGCGGCCCGGTCCACGCCCTCGGCGTTGCGCAGCGCCCCGGTGATGAAGCTGGTCTCCTCGTCCAGCCAGCGCAGCGCCTGGTCGAGGGAGGGGAAGCCGTGCTGCCCGAACCGGCCGGCGCGGGTGGAGGTCTTCCCCTCGACCAGCCGGATCACGGTGTTCGCCAGGTCCGCGTACGAGCGGATCAGCCGCTCGTGCGCGGCCACCCGCTCCACCGGGTCCTCCTCGTCCAGCAGCCGCTCGCCGGCGAACCGCCGCACCAGCTCGTGCGGGCGGTAGCGGCTGCCGCGGACGTTCTCCACGAGCCCGGCGGCCGCCAGCTCCTCCAGCCGGCGGCCGGCCTCCTGCTCGTCGGTGGCCAGCAGCGCGGCCGCGGCGGCGGCGCCGAAGCTGGCCCGGCCGGCCAGGGCGAGCCGCCGCAGCAGCCGGCGGTTGGGCTCCGGCTGGTCGTGGTAGCTCAGCGCCAGCACCCGGTCGACCGGGTCCTGCGGGCCGAACACCGCGATGTCGGCGGCCAGTTGGGCGGCGCTGCCGTGCTCGGGCAGTGCCGCGCCGGCGATCCGCAGCGCGACCGGCAGGCCCCCGCACAGCTCCCGCAGCCGCTCGGCCTCCTCGGGGCGCGGCCCCTGCGCCCCGGCCCCCTCGGCGAGGTCGCCGAGCAGCTCGAAGGTGTCGTCGAGGTCGAGCGGGCCGACCTCCAGGGTGTGCGTCCAGGTGTCCGGCAGCTCCAGGTCGAACGGCTCGCGGGCGGTGACCAGCACCAGGGACTCCGAGCGCTCCGGCACCGCGCTGCGCACCTGCTCGGCGGTCGTCGCCTCGTCCAGCACGATCACCACGGGCACGTCGGTGAGGTGCTTCTGGTACTGGTCGGTGAGCCGGCGCAGCTGCTGGCCGTGGTCCTGCCGCTCCTGCCGGTCCCGGAACAGCAGCTGGTCGCGGGGTGCGCCCAGCCGGTTCAGCAGGTGCAGCAGCGCGTCCCTGGCCGGCAGCGGGGCGTCCGCGCCGCGCAGGTCCACCACGCACGCGCCCCGGAACTGGTCCTTCAACTGCTGGGCGGCGCGCACCGCCAGCATGGTGCGGCCGCTGCCGGCCGGGCCGTGCAGCAGCACCACGGTGGGCCGCACCCCCGTCGACGCGCGGGCCTGGTGCACCCACTGGGCGATCTGCCCGAGATGGCCGCGGCGGCCGGTGAACGGCCCCTGGTACTCGGGGAGATGGCCGAAGGACTGGTCGAGCACGGCCCGGGTCCGGGCCGCGGCGCTGCGGTCGCCGGAACGGCGGGGCGGCGGGACGGTCGCGGGGCCCGGCACCTTGGCCGGGGCGGGGACCGGGCCCGCGGAGGGAGCCTTGCCGGAGGCCGCCGCCTTGCCCGAGGAGGCCGTCTTGCCGGAAGTCGCGGTCGTGCCCGAGGCGGCCGTCCGGCCGGAGGCCGCGGTCGTGCCCGAGGCCGGTGTCCCGGCGGCCGGGTCCGCGTCCGGGGCGGCCTCCGCGGCGGAGGCCGCCGCGGGTGCGGCCGCCCGCGCGGACTCCGCCTCCAGGAACGGGAGGATGCCGTGCCGGTCCACGGCCGCCAGCCACAGCAGCCGGGCCTGCGCGGACCCGCCGGGACCGGCGGCCGCGTCCTTGCCGCCCCGCCCGGACGTCACACCTCCCACGACCGCCCCGGCGACGCCCACCAGCGCGCCGGTCGCCAGCGCGACCCCCGGCCCCACCCCGAAGCCCAGATCCACGCCGAACGCCACCGCCGCGGAGACGCCCGCCGCGAGCCCGATCGAGCCGGACGCGCGCGGGGGAGTGCCGGACCGGTCGGCGGCGGCCAGCGCGCGCCGGTACGCCGCGTACTCCTCGGCCGCCGCGTCCGCGATCTCCGCCAGCTGTTCCCGCCCCCGCGCGAGCAGGGCGGCGGTCTCGGCAGGCGTGCGGTGCCCGGCGTCCCGGCCCGACACGGCCCGCTCCAGCAGCCGCTCCACATCCCCGCGATCCGCCGCCCGCAGCGCGATCCGTGACTCCGGCACATGTCCTCCCGCTGAAGGTCGACCACCCTGGGTGGTGTTGGTGCCCGCCCCGACCGGACGTCAAGCACCCGAACGAGTGTGAATCCGGTGGATGGGAAACGCACCGCTTTTGCGTCAACTCCCGCGTATGCGGTGCGCCCTGACGTCACGAGGCCGGCCCCCCCGGGGGGCGGGCGGGGGGTGCCGTGCGCTCGGCCGCGTCGGCGGTACGTCTTGGCCACGGCGGGCTGGCCCCCCGGGCGGGCGGGGGGTGCCGTGCGCTCGGCCGCGTCGGCGGTACGTCTTGGCCACGGCGGGCTGGCCCCCCGGGCGGGCGGGGGGTGCCGTGCGCTCGGCCGCGTCGGCGGTACGTCTTGGCCACGGCGGGCCGGCCCCCCCCGGGCAGGCGGGGGGTGCCGTGCGCTCGGCCGCGTCGGCGGTATGCCTTGGCCACGGCGGGCTGGTCGCGTGGTGGAGTGCCCCCCGTCAGGGGCGCGGGGTCCCCCAGAGCTGCGCCGGGGAGGTGCCCCGAGCGCGAGCAACCGGCCACCGGCCGGTGGTCCGGGACGGACAGAACTGCCCCTTCGGGGCGGTGACGACCTGAGGCCCGGAGATGGGCTCAGCGCGCAGTTCCCCGCGCCCCTTCGGGGCTCGTTGCCGTCGTACGGTCGGTGTGGGGCACCGTGGGGGCGGTCAGGGGGGCGGGGCGTTCGTGCCACGCGGGCAAGCCGTGGAGGACGCGCGCTCCAGCAGCAGCGTCCGCTCGGCCTTGTTGCGGGTCAGGGCGGCGGCCCGGGCGAACTCGGCGCGGGCCTCCGCGGACCGGCCGAGCCGGGCCAGCAGGTCGCCGCGGACGCTCGGCAGCAGGTGGTAGTCGGCCAGCGCGGCCCCGGCAGGGCTCGCGGCCAGCGCGTCCACCAGGGCCAGCCCGGCCGCCGGGCCCTGGGCCATGCCGACCGCGACCGCGCGGTTCAGCTCCACGACGGGGGAGGGCGCGCGGACCGCCAGCTGCTCGTAGAGCGCGGCGATCGCCGCCCAGTCGGTGTCCTCGGGGTCCAGCGCCCGCGCGTGGCTCGCGGCGATGGCCGCCTGGAGCGCGTACGGGCCCGGCGGGACGCCGCGCGCCCGGGCGGCCGCCTCCGCCCGCGCCAGCGCCGCGAAGCCGCGGCGGATCAGCAGCTGGTCCCAGTGGCCGCGGTCCTGGTCCAGCAGCAGCACCGGCACCGGGCCCCGGGTGCGCGCGGCCGAGCGGGACGCCTGGATCTCCAGCAGCGCCGCGAGCCCGTGCACCTCGGGCTCGGCCGGCATCAGTCCGGCCAGCACCCGGGCCAGCCGCAGCGCCTCCTCGCACAGCGCGGGCCGCATCCAGTCGTCGCCCGCGGTGGCGGCGTACCCCTCGTTGAACACCAGGTAGACCACTTCGAGCACCGAGGCGAGCCGGTCCGCCCGCTCGGGCCCGTACGGCACCTCGAACGGCACCTTCTCCCGGGACAGGGTGCGCTTGGCCCGCACGATGCGCTGCGCGACGGTGGCCTCGGAGACCAGGAAGGCCCGCGCGATCTCGTCCGTGGTCAGGCCGCCGAGCAGCCGCAGCGTCAGCGCCGCCCGGGCCTCCCGGGACAGCACCGGATGGCAGGAGATGAACACCAGCCGCAGCAGGTCGTCCTCGATCACCTCGGGGTCGTCCGGCTCCTCGAACGCGGCCGCGCCCTGGCCGAGTTCCAGCTCGTGCCCGAGCTGCTCCAGCTTGCGGGCGTACGTCTCGTTGCGGCGGATCCGGTCCACGGCGCGGCGCTTGGCGGTGGTCATCAGCCACGCGCCGGGATTGCGCGGCACGCCCTGCCCCGGCCACTGCTCCAGGGCGGCCACCAGCGCGTCCTGCGCCAGCTCCTCGGCCACGCCGAGGTCGTGCACCATCCGGGTCAGCCCGGCGACCAGTCGCGGCGACTCGATCCGCCAGACCGCGTCGACCGCCCTGCGGGCCCGCTCGTCCGCCGTCGCATCTGCACTCACGCCAACCCATGACAGCAGGCGCGGGCCGCGGGTGCAAAGCACCGGCGGCCCGCGCCACGGTCCCCCCGGCCCTGGGCCCGCCCCGGGCCCGGGCGGTGCGCCCGGGACCCGCGTCCCGGCTAGGCAGGCTCCTCGATCTGGCGCACGTACGAGGTCAGCTCCCACTCGGGGCCGTGGATGGCGAGGAACCGCGAAGCCCACTCCACCGCCTCCTCCTGGGACTTGGCCTGGACGATGCAGTACCCGCCGATGACCTCCTTGGCCTCGGTGAACGGACCGTCGACCACCGTCTGCCTGCCGCCGGACTGCCGGATCACCGTGCCCTCGTCGGCCGGCTTCAGCCCGCCGGTGTCCAGCAGCACCCCGGCCTTGGTCATCTCCTCGATGAGCTTGCCCATCTCCTCCATCAGCTCCTCGCTGGGGCCCTGCGAGGGAGCCTTCGAGGGGTCCAGCTCCAGCAGCATCATGTAGCGCATCGCACTGTCCTCTTCCACGTGTCCCGCGGCGGGCCTTCCCCGCCTTCACCAACGCGTCGAACGACCCCCCGGCGATTCGACACACGGCCCGGATTATTTTTTCCGGCCCGGTCGACTGCGTGCGGGCGCCGCACCGGCGACAGGCGTTCCGGCCTGACAACGCGTGCGCGGTTTGGCTAGCCTGCCGCGCATGACTGTGCACGGGGGAGACAGCGGGGACCTGAGTGGCCTCGGAGCAGTTCCGCTGCTGGCGGACGACCCGCGGCGGATCGGCCCCTTCGCGCTGCTGGGCCGGCTCGGGTCCGGCGGGATGGGCCGGGTGTACCTGGGCGTGGCCGGCGGGCGCTTCGCCGCGGTCAAGCAGGTGCATCCGCACCTGGCCGAGGACCGGGGCTTCGTGCGGCGCTTCGGCCACGAGCTGGACAACCTGGCCCGGCTGCCCGCCGGGGTCAGCGCCGAGCTCCTGGACAGCGATCGCGAGGCCCGGCCTCCGTGGCTGGCCACCGCCTACATCTCCGGCGTCACCCTGGACGAGGCGCTCCGCACGAACGGCGGGCCGCTGTCCGTGGCGGACCTCTGGCTGCTGCTGCGGGAGGCCGCGGCGGAGCTGGCGGCGGTGCACGAGATCGGTGTCGTCCACCGGGACCTCAAGCCGTCGAACGTGATGCTGCGCCCCGACGGGGCGACCCTGATCGACTTCGGGGTGGCGCAGGCGCTGGAGCAGAGCCGGCTGACGCAGACGGGGATGGCGATCGGCACCCCGGCGTACATGTCTCCCGAGCAGGCAGCCGGCGAAAGGGAGTTGACCGCGGCCACCGATGTGTTCGCCCTCGGCTGCCTGCTGGGGTTCGCGGCGACCGGGTGCCCGCCGTACGGCGACGGCGGCGGGGTGCAGATGCTGTACCGCATCATCCACCAGGACCCCGACCTCGGACCGCTGCGCGCGGTCGACGAGGACCTGGCCGCCGTGGTCGCCGGCTGCCTGGCACGGGATCCGCAGGCCCGGCCCACCGCCGCGGAGTTGAACCGGACGGCCGTGGAGCACGTGACCGGGGACGCGGTGCTCTGGCCGGAGCCGGTGCGGCAACTCCTCGCCAGGCACGCCGAGTCGGCGAAGCGCATACCCGAACCGGAGCCGGCGCCCGAGCCGGCGGCGGCAACGGCGGTAGCGGCTGCGTCCGAGCCCGCGTCCGAACCGGCTCCCGGTCGCGATCCCGCGGGCAGGGCGAACGGAAAGGCCGTACCGCCCCAGGCTGCCGCTCCCGAGCGGCGCAAGTGGCGGTTCCCGCGCATCGTGGTGGTGCCCCTGGTCATCGCCGCCACCGGCGGCGCGGTGGCCCTCGCCCCCTACGTTCTCTCCCCGAAGACCCACACCCCGCCCTCGGCCGAAGGCAGCGGCACGGTGAGCGCTTCCGCCGCCGGCGCGTCCGCGGCCGGCACCTCGTCTGCCGGCGCGGCACCGTCCACCGCCGCGTCGTCGACCAGGCCGGCCAACTCCCCGACCGGCCACGCCGGCGGCGCCCCCGGCGGCAAGCACCCGCACGGCACGGCCACCGGAACGTCGAAGCCGACGGGCTCCGGCAGCACACCGGGCGGTTCGGGGAAGACGGGCGGGTCCGCGGGCGCGACGGCCTCGGGTGGTGCCGGCGGCTCGGGCAGTTCGGGCGGCGGCAGCACCTCCTCGGGCGGCTCCGGCACCACCGCGAGCGGCACCCACCGGCTCAAGTCCGCCCTGGACGGGCGCTGCCTGATCTTCGACCTCAACCACAGCACCGCCGCCTACCTCGCGGGCTGCTCCTCGGCCGCCTCCTTCAAGTGGACCTACGCCGCCGTGTCCGGCGGCCGGTTCGAGCTGCGCAACGCGGCCAGCGGTACCTGCCTCGCCGGCACCGGCAGCAACTTCACCTACATGGCCACCTGCGGCAGCACCACCGCCGACCTGTGGAAGTTCGGCTCGTCCACCTCCAGCGGCACCGTCGTGGAGAGCGCCTCGACGGCCGGGCAGTGCCTCCAGAACAGCACCACTTTCGCCGGGGACGCCGTCACGACCAACTGCGCCCGGTCGGCCGACATGCTGTGGTCGAACGACTGAACCGGCGCAGGCCGCGGGGCCTTTGCGCCGTCCGTGTGCGTGCGGCGTGCCGGTGTGGTCACGACCCGGCGACACCCGGGCGGCGGGCGGTGACGGGAGGTGCCGGGGGCGTGAGAAGGTGACGGTGTGAACCGACTCGGTGACGCTACCTCGCCCTATCTGCTGCAGCACGCGGACAACCCGGTGGACTGGTGGCCGTGGGGGGAGGAGGCGTTCGGCGAGGCCCGCAAGCGCGGGGTGCCGGTGCTGCTGAGCGTGGGGTACAGCAGCTGCCACTGGTGCCATGTGATGGCGCACGAGTCCTTCGAGGACGCGGCCACCGCCGAGTACCTCAACGAGCACTTCGTCGCGGTGAAGGTCGACCGCGAGGAGCGGCCCGACGTCGACGCGGTGTACATGGAGGCGGTGCAGGCCGCGACCGGGCAGGGCGGCTGGCCGATGACGGTCTTCCTCACCCCGGACGGCGAACCGTTCTACTTCGGCACCTACTTCCCGCCGGTCGCCCGGCAGGGCATGCCGTCCTTCATGCAGGTGCTGGAGGGTGTCGTCGCCGCCTGGCGGGACCGGCGCGACGAGGTCGGCGAGGTCGCCTCCCGGATCGTGCGGGAGCTGTCCGAACGGGCCGGCGCCTACGGGGTGCCGGTGCCGGTCGGCGAGGGCGAGCTGGGCAGCGCGCTGCTGGGCCTGACCCGCGAGTACGACGCGCGGCGCGGCGGGTTCGGCGGCGCCCCGAAGTTCCCGCCGTCGATGGCGCTGGAGTTCCTGCTGCGGCACCACTCGCGCACGGGTGCCGAGGGCGCGCTGCAGATGGCCCGCGACACCTGCGAGGCGATGGCCCGCGGCGGCATCTACGACCAGCTGGGCGGTGGCTTCTCCCGCTACAGCGTCGACCGCGACTGGGTGGTCCCGCACTTCGAGAAGATGCTGTACGACAACGCGCTGCTGATGCGGGTGTACGCGCACCTGTGGCGGGCCACCGGCTCCGACCTGGCACGCCGCGTCGCGCTGGAGACCGCTGACTTCGTGATCGGCGAACTGGGCACCGCCGAGGGCGGGTTCGCCTCCGCGCTGGACGCCGACAGCGACGACGGCTCGGGCAAGCCCGCGGAAGGCGCCCACTACGTCTGGACACCCGAGCAGCTGGCCGCCGAACTGGGCCCGGAGGACGCCGCGTTCGCCGCGGCCTACTTCGGGGTGACCGAGGAGGGCACCTTCGAGCACGGCGCCTCGGTCCTGCAACTCCCGCAGGGCACGGGCGTGGTGGACGCCGACCGGGTCGGCTCGGTGCGCGAGCGGCTGCTGGCCGCGCGCGCCCGGCGGCCGCGTCCCGGACGCGACGACAAGGTGGTCGCCGCCTGGAACGGCCTGGCGATCGCCGCCCTCGCCGAGACCGGCGCCTACTTCGACCGCCCCGACCTGGTGCAGGCGGCGGTGGACGCCGCCGACCTGCTGGTCCGGGTGCACATGGACGGCCGCGGCCGGCTGTTCCGCACCTCCCGCGACGGGACCGCCGGCCCGCACCAGGGCGTGCTGGAGGACTACGGCGACGTCGCCGAGGGCTTCATCGCCCTGGCAGGCGTCACCGGCGAGGGCGTCTGGCTGGACTTCGCCGGGCTGCTGCTGGACTCGGTGCTGCACCACTTCACCGCCGACGACGGCACCCTGTACGACACCGCCGACGACGCGGAGGCGCTGATCCGGCGCCCGCAGGACCCGACGGACAACGCGGTGCCGTCCGGCTGGAACGCCGCCGCCGGCGCGCTGCTGTCCTACGCGGCGCACACCGGCTCGCAGGCGCACCGGTCCGCCGCCGAGCGGGCGCTGGGCGTGGTGGGGGCGCTCGCGCCGCGGGCCCCGCGGTTCGTCGGCTGGGGACTCGCGGTGGCCGAGGCGATGCTCGACGGGCCGCGCGAGGTCGCCGTCGTCGGCCCCACCGGCGACCCGCTCACCTCCGAGCTGCACCGCACCGCCCTGCTGGGCGCGGCGCCCGGGGCGGTGGTGGCCATCGGCGAGGAGGGCTCCACCGAGTTCCCGCTGCTGGAGGACCGCCCCACCCGCGGCGGCCGGGCCGCCGCCTATGTCTGCCGGCACTTCGTGTGCGACGCGCCGACCTCCGACCCGCGCACGCTGCGCTCGCAGCTGCGCTCCCAGGTGTGGACGGGGCCGCGCCGCAGCTGAGCATGACGAAGCCCCGCCTCCCGTGGGGGGCGGGGCCGGGGCTGACCTGGGGACGGTGGCCGGGCGGACCGGACGGGGTCAGGAGTGCTGGTAGGCCACCAGCGAGATCCCGACGTAGTGGACGGCGAACGCGGCCAGCGTGAACGAGTGGAAGACCTCGTGGAAGCCGAACCAGCGTGGTGAGGGGTTCGGCTTCTTGAAGCCGTAGACGGCCGCTCCGGTGCTGTAGAGCACGCCGCCGACGATCACGCAGACCATCACCGCGACACCGCCGGTGCGCAGGAAGTCCGGCAGGAAGAAGACCGCCACCCAGCCGAGCGCGATGTAGCACGGGGTGTAGAGCCAGCGCGGGGCGCCGACCCAGAAGACCCGGAACGCGATGCCGGCCAGCGCTCCCGCCCAGACCAGCCACAGCAGCAGCTCCGAGGTGGCCCCGGGCAGCAGCAGGATGGTCAGCGGCGTGTAGGTGCCCGCGATGATCAGGAAGATGTTGGCATGGTCAAGTCGCCGCAAAATTCCTGAGCTGCGCGGACCCCAGTTCCCACGGTGATAGAGGGCGCTGACTCCGAAGAGTGCGCACGCGGTGACCGTGAAGACGGCGCAGGCGATACGTCCTCTGGTGCTCTGCGCGAATGCGGTCAGAGCGACGCCCGACACCAGTACGGCCGGGAACATCCCGGCGTGCAGCCACCCTCTGAGCTTGGGTTTCGCGAGCTTCGGCAGCTCGGCCGGATCGACGGCAGGAAGCGCCGCGCCCGTCTCCTCCACGTCGGTCATGACGTCAATCGTACCTACGGAACCGTAAGTTACCCATAAGTAGGACTCCGCTCGGGTACGTGGCGTGGGTCACCCCCGGTCCCCTGGACAGAATCATTTGAAGGGGCTCACACTCATATGAGTGCGGACGGCACCGGATGAGCATTCCACGAACGCGTCCGGGCCGCAGCCCCCAAGGGGCCGACCCAACCCTCAACATGTGACGCCGGTCTGTGCGGACCCGGCGGGACGGAGCGATCGTGGCGCGCGGTATTGCGGCTCCCACCAACCACCAGGAACTGATCACCTGGGTCGGCGAGATCGCCGAACTGACCCAGCCCGACGAGGTCGTGTGGTGTGACGGCTCCGAGGAGGAGTACCACCGGCTGGCCGGGGAACTCGTGGAAAAGGGCACCTTCACCCCACTCGATCCCACCCTTCGCCCCAACTCGTACTACGCCGCATCCGACCCCACGGACGTGGCACGCGTCGAGGACCGGACCTTCATCTGCTCCGAGCGCGAGCAGGACGCCGGCCCGACGAACCACTGGAAGGACCCCGCGGAAATGCGCGAGGTCTTCGTCGGCCAGAACGGTGAGGGCGGCGTGTTCCGCGGCTCCATGCGCGGCCGGACGATGTACGTCGTCCCGTTCTGCATGGGCCCGCTCGGCTCCTCGCTGTCCGCCATCGGCGTGGAGATCACCGACTCCGCGTACGTGGCGGTCTCGATGCGCACCATGACCCGCATGGGACAGCCGGTGCTGGACGAGCTCGGCGACGACGGCTTCTTCGTCAAGGCCGTGCACTCCGTGGGCGCCCCGCTCGCCGAGAGCCAGGCCGACGTCCCGTGGCCGTGCAACGCGACCAAGTACATCTCGCACTTCCCGGAGAGCCGCGAGATCTGGTCCTACGGCTCCGGCTACGGCGGCAACGCGCTGCTCGGCAAGAAGTGCTACGCGCTGCGGATCGCCTCGGTGATGGCCCGCGACGAGGGCTGGCTGGCCGAGCACATGCTGATCCTCAAGCTCACCCCGCCGCGCGGCGGCGCCGACGCCGTCAAGTACATCGCGGCCGCGTTCCCCTCGGCCTGCGGCAAGACCAACCTGGCCATGCTGGAGCCCACGATCTCCGGCTGGACCGTGGAGACCATCGGCGACGACATCGCCTGGATGCGGTTCGGCGAGGACGGCCGGCTCTACGCGATCAACCCCGAGGCCGGCTTCTTCGGCGTCGCGCCCGGCACCGGCGAGCACACCAACGCCAACGCCATGAAGACGATGTACGCCAACTCGGTCTTCACCAACGTCGCCCTGACCGACGACGGCGACGTGTGGTGGGAGGGCATGACCGAGCAGCCGCCGGCCCACCTGACGGACTGGAAGGGCAACGACTGGACGCCGGAGAGCGGGACCCCGGCGGCCCACCCCAACGCCCGCTTCACCGTCCCCGCGGCCCAGTGCCCGATCATCGCGCCCGAGTGGGAGGACCCCCGGGGCGTGCCGATCTCGGCGATCCTGTTCGGCGGCCGGCGGGCCTCCGCGGTGCCGCTGGTCACCGAGTCCTTCGACTGGCAGCACGGCGTGTTCCTCGGCGCCAACGTGGCCAGCGAGAAGACCGCCGCGGCCGAGGGCAAGGTCGGCGAACTGCGCCGCGACCCGTTCGCCATGCTGCCGTTCTGCGGCTACAACATGGGCGACTACTTCGGCCACTGGGTGGACCTGGGCAAGACCCACGACCCGGACAAGCTGCCGAAGATCTACTACGTCAACTGGTTCCGCAAGGACGCCGCGGGCCGCTTCGTGTGGCCGGGCTTCGGCGAGAACAGCCGCGTCCTGAAGTGGATCGTGGACCGGCTCAACGGCCGGGCCGAGGGCGTGCGGACCCCGATCGGCATCCTGCCGGCCGAGGGCGCGCTCGACACCGAGGGACTGGACATCAGCCAGGCCGACCTCGACCTGCTCCTCACCGTCGACCCCGAGGTCTGGCGCGAGGAAGCGGGTCTCATTCCGGCCCACCTGGAGACGTTCGGGTCCCACACCCCGAAGGAGCTCTGGGACGAGTACGAGGCTCTTGTCGCCCGCCTGGGCTGAGCCTCACCCCACGCCCTGGGGCACCCCCACGCCCTGGGGCACCCCATAAGAGACGCGGGAACTGCGCGCGCGGCCACCGCGGCGCCGCGGGTCGTCACCGGCCCGAAGGGGCTGATCGGTCCGACCCGGACCACCGGCCGGTGGCGCGCGCAGTTCCCCGCGCCCTGTCGGGGCTGGCCTTGACCGTCAGGTGAACCCCGCAGCGGAGCGTCAGGGCTGGCTGTAGCCGGTGAGGAAGGTGCCGATGCGGGTGACCGCGTCGGTGAGGTCCTCCTTGGCGGGGAGGGTGACGAGGCGGAAGTGGTCGGGCTCGGGCCAGTTGAACCCGGTCCCCTGGACCACCAGGATCCGCTCGGCCCGCAGAAGATCCAGCACCATCTGCTGGTCGTCCTTGATCTTGTGGACCTTCGGGTCCAGCCGGGGGAAGGCGTAGAGCGCGCCCCGGGGCTTGACGCAGCTGACGCCGGGGATCGCGGTGAGCGCCTCGTACGCGGCGTCGCGCTGCTCGGTCAGCCGGCCGCCCGGCAGCACCAGGTCCTTGATCGACTGCCGGCCGCCGAGCGCGGTGGCGATGGCGTGCTGGGCGGGCACGTTCGCGCACAGCCGCATGTTGGCCAGGATCGTCAGGCCCTCGATGTAGCTGGTGGCGTGCTCCTTGGGGCCGCACACCGCGAGCCAGCCGCTGCGGTAGCCGGCCACCCGGTACGC
Source organism: Streptomyces sp. NPDC020917 (assembly GCF_044333795.1). Lineage (NCBI taxonomy): Bacteria > Bacillati > Actinomycetota > Actinomycetes > Kitasatosporales > Streptomycetaceae > Streptomyces > Streptomyces sp. NPDC020917. The sequence goes on from NZ_JBIRRR010000020.1 coordinate 175,966, forward strand.
CTTCGACAGGCCGTTGAAGGTCAGCGTCAGCACGTCCGGCGCGAGGGAGGCGAACGGCGTGTGCGTGGCGTCGTCGTAGAGGATCTTGTCGTAGATCTCGTCGGCGCAGACGATCAGCCGGTGCCGGCGGGCGATCTCGGCGAAGCCGCGCAGCAGCTCGTCGTCGTAGACCGCGCCCGTCGGGTTGTTCGGGTTGATCAGCACGATCGCCTTGGTGCGGTCGGTGATCTTGCGCTCGATGTCGGCGAGGTCGGGGAACCAGTCGGCGCCCTCGTCGCAGCGGTAGTGCACGGCGGTGCCGCCGGACAGCGAGACCGACGCGGTCCACAGCGGGTAGTCCGGCGCGGGGACCAGCACCTCGTCGCCGTCGTCCAGCAGCGCCTGCATGGACATCTGGATCAGCTCGGAGACGCCGTTGCCGAGGTAGATGTCCTCGACGTCCAGCTCGACGCCCTTGGTCTGGTAGTACTGCATGACCGCGCGGCGGGCCGGCAGGATGCCCTTGGAGTTGACGTAGCCGTGGGCGGTGCCCAGCGACCTGAGCATGTCCTCCAGGATCTCCGGCGGGCACTCGAAACCGAAGGGCGCCGGGTTGCCGGTGTTCAGCTCCAGGATGCGGTGGCCCGCGGCCTGGAGCCGCATGGCCTCCTCGAGCACCGGTCCGCGGATGTCGTAGCAGACGTTGGCGAGCTTCGTGGACTGGATCACCTGCATGTGCGTCACCTTACGGGCACGTCACGGGACCCGCTCGGTGTTTTTCACCACGCCGCCCGCCCGGGATCCCGCGCGGCGCACCGAACGGCCGGCCAGGACGTCGGTGCGGCGGCCGTCGCGCATCACGAACCGGCCGTCGATCAGGACGTGCGGGATGCCGGCGGGCAGCACCCGCGGGTGGTCGTAGCTCGCCCCCGCCGCGACCGTCTCCGGATCGAAGAGCACCAGGTCGGCCCGGTGGCCCTCGCGGACCAGCCCGCGGTCGGGCAGGCCCAGGCGGGCCGCGGGCCGGGCGGTCAGGTGGGCCACGCACTCCTCCAGCGTGAGCACGCCCAGCTCCCGCACGTAGTGGCCGAGGTAGTGCGGGAACGTGCCGTAGGCGCGCGGGTGGGGTTTGGCGCCGTGCAGGATCCCGTCGGAACCACCCGTGTGGGTGGGGTGCCGCATGATCGCCCGCACGTTCGGCTCGTCGCCCACGTGGTGCAGGATCGTGGTGCCCAGCCGGTCGCCGAGCAGCAGGGCGCGGGCGGCCGGCCAGCCGTCGAGCCGAGTGCCGACCCGGCCGGCCAGAGCCGGCTCGGTCACCCCGGAGACCTCGATGGTCGCCCAGTCCATCGGCACCCCGTGGTTGCCGTCGGAGCCCTCGGCCTCCAGGGCGTGCCGGATCCGCTCGGCCGTCGCGTCGTCCCGCAGCCGGGCCAGCGTCGCCTCCGGCCCGCCGGCCGCGGCCCAGCTCGGCAGCAGGGCGGCGAGCGTGGTGCAGCCGGGGGTGTACGGGTAGCTGTCCAGCGTGACGTCGGTGCCGGCCGCCAGCGCGGCGTCCAGCAGGGCCAGCAGCTCGGGGGCGCGGCCCCGGTTCACCCCGAAGTTCATGGTGGCGTGCGCCAGGTGCAGGGCGCAGCCGGTACGGGCGGCCAGCGCCAGCATCTCCGCGTACGCCTCCAGCGCGCCGGCCCCGTAGCTGCGGTGGTGCGGGCAGTAGTAGCCGCCGTGGGCGGCCACCACCCGGCACAGCTCGGACAGTTCGGCGTCCGAGGCGTACATCCCGGGCGTGTACGTCAGCCCCGACGACAGCCCCACCGCGCCCTGCTCCAGGCCCTCGGCGACCAGGCGGCGCATCCGGGCGAGCTCGCCCTCGGTGGCCGGGCGGTCCTCCCATCCCACGGCCATCGCCCGCACGGTGCCCTGCGGCACGAGGTAGGCCGCGTTGACCGCGACGCCGGCGTCCAGCCGGTCCAGGTACCCGCCGACGCTGCGCCAGCCGAAGTCGACGCCGCTGCCGTCGCCGTTCCAGCCGGCCAGCTGGGTGCGCAGCGCCGCCAGCACCGGCTCGTCCGCGGGCGCGTAGGACAGGCCGTCCTGGCCCAGCACCTCCAGCGTCACGCCCTGGGCGGCCTTCGCCTCGTGCGCGGGATCGGTGAGCAGCGCGAGATCGCTGTGCGCGTGCATGTCGACGAACCCGGGGCTGAGGACCAGGCCCTCGGCGTGCACGGTGGCGCGGGCGGACAGCCGCGGCCCGCCCGGCCGGCGGATCTCCACGATGCGCCCGCCGTCGATCGCGACGTCGGCCCGGTACCGGGCGCCTCCGCCGCCGTCCACCACGGTCGCCCCGCGTACCACCAGGTCCATCCCGCACCTCTCAGTTCGCCGTCGCGGAGCCGGGCCCCCGCGCCGCCCGTGGCCCGGACAGGCGGCATCGTGCACGATGGCGGACGCGACGGACGCCAGCGTACGGCTGCGCGCCGCGCGCCACGGGGGGAGGCCGGACGTGCCGGACCTGAGGGGGGACGTCCGGGTCAGACCGGCCGGGGAAGGGGACCGCGCGGCGGTCGCCGGGGTGCTCGCCCGGTCCTGGGGCGGCACCGTGATCGCGGTGCACGGGACGCGGTACCACGCCCTGGACCTCCCGGCGCTGCTGGCCGAGCGGGACGGCCGGCTCGCCGGGGTGCTCACCTACGCCGTGGACGGCGACGGGCTGGAAGTCGTGACCCTGGACGCGGTGGAGCGGCGGGCCGGGGTCGGCAGCGCCCTGCTGGCCGCCGCCGCCCAGGCCGCCCGGGCGGCCGGCATGCGGCGCCTGTGGCTGGTCACCACCAACGACAACCTGGACGCCCTGCGCTTCTACCAGCGCCGCGGGCTGCGGATCACCGCGGTCGCGCCGGGCGCGGTGGACACGGCCCGAAGCCTCAAGCCGGCGATCCCCCTCACGGGCGACTACGGCATCCCCCTCCACGACGAGCTGACGCTCGCCCTGCCCCTGTGACCGCCCCCCGCGCCGATCACGCGGCGTCCCGCCGAACCACCGGGCGTGCGCGGCGGATCACCGCACCCCCGAAGGGGCCCAGCGCGGCCCGCGCCGCAATGCCGGGCGCCCCGCGCCGGATCACGCGGCCCCCGCGCCGGACCAGGGCACCCCGCCCGGGGACCACCGCGCGACCGCGCGCCCCGCGCCGGATCACCCTGCCCGCGTCGCTCAGAAGAAGGTGCGGATGTAGGAGGTGACCGAGGAGCCGCGGGTCGCGGGGATCAGTTGCCATTTGTCGAAGGTCGTGCAGGGGTGGGAGACGGACAGGGCGACCCAGTCGCCGACCTCGAGGGGCTCGTGGTCGGGGAGGGTGAGCCAGGCGTGCTGGTCGGAGAGGCGGGCGACCTGGACGCCGTCCCCGGGGGTGCGGACCTCGCCGGTGCGGGCCGATCGGATGGCGGCGACCTGGGGGAGTCCGAGGTCGAAGGGGGCGTCCCGCTTGCCCGCGTTGAGGAACGCCTGGCCGGGCTCGGGCCGGGACACCACCTGCGTCCAGAGGCGGAACGCGGGCTCCAGCGTGCCCTGCTCCGGGACCCGGTTGAACGGCGTGATCCGGCGGTAGTGGTCGTCGTCGTGCGAGACGTACGCGCCGGAGCGCAGCAGCTTGCGCACCGGCCGGCTCAGCTCCGGGACGTCGGCGAAGACGTCCGCGACCGCGTCGAACCACGCCGAGCCGCCGGCACTCACCACGATCTCGTCCGCCTTCGCGAACCGCCCGGCCTCGTCCAGGGCGGCGGCCAGCCCCACCAGCCGGCGCAGCCACGCGCGGACCCGCTCGGGCGACGCGTTCGGCACCTCGCCCTCGTACCCGGCGACGCCCACGAGCCGCAGCGTGCCCGTGCCGGCCACCGCCTCGGCCACGGCCGCCGCCTCCTCCTCGGTGCGCACACCGGTGCGGGCGCCCTCGCCGCCGCCGAGTTCCACGACCACGTCGAGGGGCCGGCGGGTGCCCGCCGCGCGCAGCGCCGCGTCCATCAGCTCCACGCCGCGCACCGAGTCGACGTAGGTGATCAGCTCGAACGACGGGTCGGCGTCCAGCTCGCCGCCGGCCCAGCGCAGGGCGGCCGCGTCCACCAGCTCGTTGGCCAGGAAGATCCGCCGCACCCCGAACTCCCGGCCGACGCGCACCTGGTGGGGGACGGCCAGGGTGATGCCCCAGGCGCCGCGGGCGAGCTGGCGGGCGAACAGCTGCGGGGCCATGGAGGTCTTGCCGTGCGGCGCGAAGGACAGGCCGTGGGCGTCCGCGAAGTGCTCCAGCGCGGCCAGGTTGTGCTCCAGCGCCTCCTCGGAGAGCACCAGGACGGGCGTGGCGAACCCGCCGTCGAACAGGTCGCGCTGCTGGGCGGCGAGTTCGCCGACGGTCAGCCCGGCCGCGTCGAAGGGCATGCCCTTGAAGCGGTGGCCCACCGGCTCCCGGTCCAGTCCGGCGATCCGCTCGTCGATCTCCATCGTGCCTCCCGGCCGTGCGCGTACTCGATGACGTGCCGTGTTGCACTATGTGCAACACGCATTGCGTATGCTGTTCACGGCTGTCTAACATCCGAGCCTGCGCCGGGTCAACGGCGGCCGCCACCTGAGGGATTGCGAGGGCGAACGTGACGCCGAGCGAGCCGAGCACGACGCCGACCTTCGATGTCGTCTGCCTGGGCGAGTCCATGGTCACCTTCGTGCCGTCCGTCCCGGGCCCGCTGGCCGACGTGCCGGCCTTCCACCGGGCCATCGGCGGCGCCGAGTCCAACGTCGCCTGCACGCTCGCCCGCGCCGGCCACCGCACCCGCTGGATCAGCCGGGTCGGCGCCGACGGCTTCGGCGACCACCTGGTCGGGCGGATCGCCGCGTCCGGCGTGGACGTCGGCGCGGTGCGCCGCGACCCGGACCGGCCCACCGGCGTGTACTTCCGCACCGCCGGCGACCGCGACGCCACCGGCGCGGGACGCGCCGAGGTCGTCTACTACCGCAAGGGCTCCGCGGCCTCCGCGCTGGCGCCCGAGCTGGTGGACCGCGACGAGCTGTGGTCGGGCCGGGTGCTGCACCTGACCGGCATCACCGCCGCCCTGTCCGCGAGCTGCCGCGAGCTGATGCACCGCCTCACCCGCCGCGAGCCGGGCCGCCCGCTGGTCTCCTTCGACGTGAACCACCGGCCCGCCCTGTGGCGGGACGCCGACCCGCGGCTGCTCGCCGACCTGGCCCGCGGCTGCGACCTGGTGTTCGTCGGCGAGGACGAGGCCGCCACGGCCTGGGGACTGCCGGACGCCGACGCGGTGCGCGCCGAACTGCCCGAGCCCGAGGTGCTGGTGGTCAAGCAGGGCGCGGCCGGCGCCACCCTCTACCAGGGCGGCGAGCGGCTGCACGTGCCGGCGCCGGCCGTCGACGTCGTCGCGCACGTCGGCGCCGGTGACGCCTTCGCCGCCGGCTTCCTGTCCGCGACGCTCCGCGGCCTCCCGCCGGCCGAGCGGCTGCGGCACGGCCACCTGACGGCCGCGGCCGCGCTGACGGTGCCCGCCGATCTGGCCGTTCCCCCGACCCGGGCACACGCCGACGCGCTTGCCGCCCTGGACGACGCGGCGTGGGGGAGACTGCGGCTGGGCCCCGGCTGGACGGACGCGAAGGACGGGACGGACCTGACCGGCCGGACGGGCCTGACGGACGGTACGGACCGGGCCGGCGCCGGCGGCGGGCGCGGCGACGAGGGAGCGGGCGGGACGCGACAGGAGGTGCGGACGTGAGCCAGACCGTGGACCGCGCGCTGACCATCCTGCCGCTGCTCGCCGAGGGCCCGGCGAACCTGGACCAGGTCGCCGCCCGGCTCGACGTGCACAAGTCCACCGCGCTGCGGCTGCTGCGCACCCTGCACGCGCACGGCCTGGTCTACCGCCAGCAGGACCAGCGCTACCGGCTCGGCACGCGGCTGTTCGCGCTGGCCCAGCAGGCCGTGGAGGCCCTCGACATCCGGGAGATCGCCCACCCGTACCTGGCCGAGCTGAACGAGCGCACCGGCCACACCGTCCATCTGGCGGTGTACGAGCAGGGCGAGGTGGTCTACATCGACAAGGTGGAGAGCCGCTACCCGGTCCGCATGTACTCCCGGATCGGCCGCCCGGTGGCCCTCACCGTCGCCGCGGTCGCCAAACTGCTGCTGGCCGACCTGCCGGAACCCGAACGGCGGGCGGTCGCCGAACGGCTGGAGTACCCGCGCTACACCGCCCGGTCGACGCCGGACGCGACGGCGTTTCTCGCCGAGCTGGCCCGGGTACGCGAGCAGGGCTGGGCCACCGACCTCGGCGGGCACGAGGAGTCCATCAACTGCCTCGGCGCGCCGCTGCGCGGCCCCGACGGCCGGGTCTGCGCGGCGATGTCGGTCTCGGCTCCCAACGTCGTGGTCGCCGCCGCCGACCTGCTGCGGCTGCGCCCGCTGGTCCTGCGCACCGCGGAGGCCGTCAGCGCGGAGCTGTCCGGCACCACCGTCCGCGGCACCACCGTCCCCGGCACCACCGTCCCCGGCCCCGCGATCCCGCCCGTTCCCGCCGCCACGACCGCGCCGGCCGCCAGGACCGTGCCGGCCGCCACGAAAGCCCCGGCCGCCGGGCCCACGACCATGTCCGACCCGACCACCGACCCCTCCGAGGAAGCACCCGAATGAGCGAGCTGCCCGAGCACAACCCCACCCAGCTGCCGCACCTGCCGAAGACGGCGATCACGCCGGCCGGCGCCGCCGCGCCGCCGGCGATGTTCTCGCACGGCGTGCGGAAGGGCAACATCCTGCAGGTGGCCGGGCAGGTCGGCTTCCTGCCCGAGGACGGCTCCGGCGAGCGCCGGCTCTCCGGCCCCACCCTGGCCGAGCAGACGCACACGACGCTCGCCAACGTGCTGGCCGTGCTGGAGGCCGGCGGCGCGTCGTGGGAGGACGTGCTGATGATCCGCGTCTACCTCACCGACACCGCGCACTTCGCGGAGTTCAACCAGCTCTGGAACGCGTACTTCGCCGGCCTGAAGGAGGCCCCGGCCGCCCGCACCACGGTGTACGTGGGGCTGCCCGCCGGGATCCTGGTGGAGATCGACGCGCTGGCCGTGCTCGGCTGAGCACGCGCGGGTCCGCGGGCGCCCGCCCGCGGACACGGCTCCGGGCCCGGGAGACGGTCGTCGTCTCCCGGGCCCGGCCGTGTGTGCGACCGGCCGGCTCAGCGGCCGGTCGCGGGGTGCTGCGTCCCGGACGTCACGACATGGCGTGGACGTGCGGGCCGACGCCGTTGGACCAGGCGTTGCCGGCCGAGGCGTCCCAGTTGGTCGACCAGGTCATCGCGCCGCCGATGCCCGGCCAGGTGGTGCTGGGGTGCCAGCTGCCGCAGCCGGTGCCCTTGGCGAGGCAGTCCAACGCGTTGTTGACCACGGACGGGCTGACGTAGCCGGAGCCCGCCGCGCTGGTGGACGCCGGGGTGCCGATGCCGACCTGCGAGGGCGACAGGCCGGCCTGGATGGCGGTGCAGGCCAGCGTGGTGATGAAGTCCACCGATCCCTGGCTGTACACGCCGCCGTCGCAGCCGTTCATCGAACCGCTGTTGTAGTACTGCGTGTTGACGATGGTCAGGATGTCCTTGATCTTCAGCGCGGTGGCCAGGTAGTCGCTGCCCGCGGAGAGCATGTCGATGGTCTGCGGGGCCATCGTGATGATGAGCCCGGACCCGGCCTTGGCGCTCAGCGCCCGCAGCGCCTGCGGCATGTACGTGGAGTCGATCCCGTTCTCCAGGTCGATGTCCACGCCGTTGAAGCCGTAGGTCTGCATCAGCGAGTACACGCTGTTGGCGAAGTTGGTGGCCGCGGTGGAGTCACGCACCGAGATGGTGCCGTTCTGCCCGCCGACGGAGACGATCACCTTCTTGCCGGCCGCCTGCTTGGCCGCGATGTCCGCCTTGAACTGCGCCACGCTGTAGTTGAGCGACGGGTCGAGGGTGAAGGACACCGCGCCCGGCGTGGTGGTCGCGTCCGCGAAGGCCACCGCGATGATGTCGTACTGGCTCTGCACCTGCGCGATGGTCTGCACGGTCGCGCCGTTGTTGAAGTTCTGCCAGTAGCCGGTGACCACGTGCTTGGGCAGGCCGGTGTTCGGCGGCGGCGAGGTCGGCGGGGTCGTCGGCGGCGTGGTGGGGGGCGTCGTCGGCGGGGTGGTCGGGGGAGTGGTGGGCGGCGTGGTGCCGCTGCCGCCGGGCCCGGTCAGCGTCACGTCGTCGGCGTAGTAAGCGGGTTGCGCGTACCAGCCGTGCGTGTAGACGGTCACCGAGGTGGTGCTGGCGCCGGTGGTGAAGTTGACGCTCAGCTGGCTGTACGAGGACGCGCTCGGCGTCCAGGTGGACGGGTCGGTGCCGCCGGTGCCGGTGGCGCCCAGGTAGACGTAGCTGCCCTGGACGTACGCGCTCAGCGTGTACTGGGAGTTGGGCTGCACGCTGATGGTCTGGCTGCACTGGGCGGTGTCGCTGCTGGTCGGCGTGGCCTTGAGCGCGGAGGAGCCGGAGTGCACCGGGCTGCTGACCGTCGTGCCGGAGCCCGAGGTGCAGGTCCAGCCGGACAGGCCGCTCTCGAAACCGGAGTTGGCCACCAGATTGGTGGTCGCGGCCCCGGCCTCACCGGAGTTGACCAGGGCGATGCCGGCGCCGATGACGGCGGCCGCGCTCAGGCCGGCGAGGGTGCGCTGCAGGACGGTCGATCTCCGCCTGGCATGGCTCGTGTGATTCGCGTGCGATGCACGTTCCACGACTGCCTCCTGGGGGCAAGGAGTTGGGGGGTGGTGGGAGTGCGGGTGCTGGGGGGAAACGCGGGTACGTCGAAGACGTGTCAAGGGAGAAAGCTGGTCCAGACCAATCAGGTTGTCAAGACCTCTGACGGCCACCTGTCGTTCACCGGGCCCGATCCGCAACTTTCCGCGCCCGAATCGCTACTCATCGATAAGCTGGCGACCGCGAATGAGCAGGTGGAGTGCGTTCGTCGGGCGCAGACGGGGAGGTTCCGCATGCCGAGCGTCATCATCGCCACCGCCGACGACCTCGCGCTGCCCCTGGAGGAACAGGTGGTGCGCACCTCGGCCGCGCTGGACGCCCATGGCCACATCGTGGCGCTCGCCCCGGCGGAACCCGCCGATCCGGCCCGCCGGCGCCTGCACACGGTGCGCTCCGCGCTGGAGGCGGACCGGATCGCCATCGTGCCGCTGAGCCTGCCGCCGCTCGCCCGCACCCTGCTCGGCGAGCAGTTGCGGCAGCTGGCCGGGACCGACCTCGGCCCCGGCGTGCTGGCCGGCGCCGCCCGGCTGCTGACGTACTACCTGCACGCCGGCGCGCTGCTGGGCTCGGTCGCCAAGCTCGACCGGGTGCCGGTCGGCGTCGGCGACCACGTCAAGTCCCTCGTCCCCGGGCGCCACTTCGCGGTCCTCGCCCACCCCGAGCCGTACCTCGGCGCGGCCGAGGCGGCCGCCGTGCCGCCCGGCCCCGGCTACCAGACGCAACTCGCCGTCGCCGGACGCGGCCTGGACCCCGGCTGGATCACCGGACCGCTGGCCGCCGCCTGGCGCACCCAGCACCTGCGCGAGGTGCCGCTGCCGGGCGACTCCGCCCGCTGGTGGGGCACCTCCAAACTGGTCGAGTTCACCGCCTACATCGCGGACGTCGGCATGCTCTACCAGCTCGTCACCTCGGTACGGCGCGACACCTGCACCTGGTGCGGGCTCGAAGTCATCGGCGACCAGTGCCTGTTCTGCGACACCCGGCTCGGCGGGCGCCTGGCGCCGGCCCGCCACGCCGCCGCCGGCACCCCCGCCGGCGGGCGCCCGGTCGCCGCCCCGCAAGGCCGGCCGGCCGTGCCCGGGAGCAGGAGCGGAGCCCTCGACAGCCCCCAGCGGCCTCAACTCGAACCCCACAAGCGATAGGTGCGCCCGCACATGAACTCACGTCAGCGCCGTGGTGCCGTCCTCCTGGTGGTCTCCGTGCTCTGCGCGGCCGCCGCCCTCGCCGGGGTGGTCGCCGTCGTCGGCGACGCGCGGTCGCAGGTGGGCCCGAAGGTCACCGCGTACGAACTCACCAAGGACGTCCCGGCGTACACCCCGCTCACCGCGTCCCAGGTGCACCGGGTCACCATGCCCAAGCGCTGGCTGCCGGACTCCGCGATACGCACGCCCGAGGAGTTCCAGGGCAAGATCACCGCGATACCGCTGACCAAGGGCTCGCTGCTGCAGTCCGACATGGTGTCCTCCCGGCCCGACCTCCAGCCCGGCCAGATGGAGATCGCCATCATGATCGACGCGGAGACCGGCGTGGCCGGCAAGATCACCCCCGGCGCGCGGGTGAACATCTTCGCCACGTTCGCCGGGCGCAAGGACACCGACCCCGATATCTCGAAGATCATCGTCGCCGGCGCGCAGGTCATCGACGTCGGTGAGATCAAGGCGTTCGACAAGAGCGACAACGCCCAGCGGCTGTCCGAGCAGGGCGTGCCCATCACCTTCGCGCTCGGCGCCGAGGACGCCCAACGCGTCGCCTACGCCGAGTCGTTCGCCCGCCACGTCCGGCTCGCGCTGGTCGCGCCCGGCGACAGCACCCCACCGCCCGCCAGTTCGCGCACCTACACCCTGGGCGGCGACGCGGGGGTGAAGCCGTGACCGTGCGCATCCTCGCCGGAACCGGCGACCCCGACGCCGCCCGCGCGCTGACCGGGCTGCTGTCCCAACTGCCGGGCGTGGAGCCCGGGCCCGCGCTCGGCGACTCCACCGCCCTGCTCGACGCGCTCGCCAGGGCCGCCGAGGCCGGCCCCGACGAACTGCCCGAAGTCGTCGTGGTCCACGACGTGATCGGCCCGATGCCCGCGCTCGACCTGGTCCGCGACATCGCGCTGCGCTTCCCCGCGACCGGCGTCGTGCTGCTCACCGCCGACGCGGGCCCGGCGATGCTCGCCTCCGCGATGAACTCCGGCGCCCGCGGCGTCATCGGACTTCCCCTGTCCTACGACGAGTTGGGCGCCCGGGTGGAGGCCGCGGCCACCTGGGCGGTCGGCGTGCGGCGGCATCTGAGCCCCGGCCGCGCCTCGTTGCCCGCGGTCGCCGGCGGCACTCTGATCGCCGTCGCGGGCGCCAAGGGCGGCGTCGGCACCACCGTCACCGCCGTCCACCTGGCCCTCGCCGCGCACGCCTCCGGCCGCTCCACCGCCCTGGTCGACCTCGACCTGCAGGGCGGCGACATCGGCTCCTACCTGGACGTGCAGTTCCGCCGCTCGATCGCCGACCTCGCCGACATCGCCGACGTCTCCTCCCGCGTCCTGCACGACGCGATGTACGTCCACGAGTCGGGTCCCGCGCTGCTGCTCGCCCCCGGCGACGGCGAGCGCGGCGAGGAGGTCACCGACCGCTCCGCCCGGCTGGTGCTGACCGCGCTGCGCCAGCGCTACGAGGTCGTCGTGGTGGACTGCGGCACCCAGATGACCGGCGCGAACGCGGTCGCCGTGGAGACCGCCGACGCCGCGGTGCTGGTCACCACCCCCGACGTGATCGCGGTCCGCGCCGCCAAGCGCATGGTCCGGCTGTGGGACCGGCTGCAGATCCGCAAGCCGCAGGACACCACCACCGTGGTCAACCGGCACAGCCGCGGCAGCGAGATCCAGCCCTCGCTCATCGGCCGGATCACCGGCACCAGGATCGCCGCGTCCGCAGTGCCGGCCGCGTTCCGCGAACTCCAGCCCGTCATCGACGCGGGGCGGCTGCAGGACCTGGACGCGCGGTCCACCGTGCGGGCCGGAATCCGGGCGCTGGCCGGGGAGTTGGGCCTGGTCACCGGCGCGGCGCTGCCCGCTGCGCGCGGGCGCAAGGCGCGGCGCGGCGGGGACCGCGGCCAGATCGCCCTGGAGACCCTCGGGATGACGCCGATCATCCTCGTCACCCTGATCCTGGTCTGGCAGGCCGTGCTGGCCGGCTACACCTTCACCCTGGCCGGCGACGCGGCGGACAAGGCGGCCCGCGCGGCTGCCGTCGGCGGCGACGCGAGGGCCGCTGCCGCCTCCGACCTCCCCGGCGCCTGGGCCGACTCCCTGAACGGCCCCGACGTCTCCCGTGCCGACGGGACGGTCGAGGTGGAGCTGAGCATCAAGGTGCCGGTGCTCTTTCCCGGGGTGATGGATTTCTGGGTGCCCGTGCACGGGCATGCGCGCACCGTCGACGAGGAGGCGCGCCCATGAGGGTTGCCCTGCGGGCACGCTTCCCCCGGTTCACCTCGCGCCGTACGTTCGGCCGCCCGTCCACGGCCTTCGCCCCGCCCCGCGGGGCCCGCTGCCGTCCGCCGGCTGGTGGTGGGTTGGTCGCGCAGTTCCCCGCGCTCCTTGCGGGGCTGGTTGTGCCCCGTGCGGTGCGTCGCCGTCCGCCGGCTGGTGGTGGGTTGGTCGCGCAGTTCCCCGCGCCCCTGGTGGGGCTCGGGTTGTCGTTCGTCCGACGGGACGAGCCCCGTAGGGGCGCGGGGAACTGCGCGACCAACCCCAGCGCGCCATGGGACGGCGGCGTACCGCAGGGGCGGCGGGGTACCGCGGGGGAGCGGGCCCGGGATCGGGGCGTGGCGGCACTGGAGTACCTGGGGATGGTGCCGTTCCTGATACTGATCGCCCTCGCCGGCCTCCAACTCGGCATCGCCGCCTACTGCGGCGAGCAGGCGGCCACCGCGGCCAGAACCGCGGCCAGGACCGCGGCCCTGCACGCCCCGCACCCCGACCCCGTGGAGGCCGGCCGTCAGGCCGTGAGCGGCTGGGTGGACCCGGACGTCCGCCTCACCCAGGACTCCGCGTCGGCGGCCACCGCGACGGCCACCGTCCACGTCCCGTCCGTCGTCCCCGGCCTGCACCTGTTCCACCCGGTGACCCGGTCCGCGACGATGCCGAAGGAGGACGACACGCCATGAGCCTCCGTGCCCGCCTCGCCGTCGACGAGGCCGCCCCGCAGACGCAGGAAGGCCACCTGGTGGCCGTCTACCGGGCCAAGCTGCTCCAGGAGATCGACCTCGCGGAGATGTCCGCGCTGTCCGCGGCCGACCGCAGGTCCCGGCTGGAGCGCGTGCTCGGCCACATCATCAGCCGCGAGGGCCCGGTGCTCTCCACCACCGAACGGGCCGCCCTCATCCGGCGGGTGGTGGACGAGGCCCTCGGCCTGGGCATCCTCGAACCGCTGCTGGAGGACCCCTCGGTCACCGAGATCATGGTCAACGGCCCGGACCGGATCTATGTGGAACGCGGCGGCCGGGTCGAGCAGGTCGCCGCCCGGTTCTCCTCCGCCGAGCAGCTGCTGCAGACCATCGAACGGATCGTCTCCACCGTCAACCGCCGTGTGGACGAGTCGAATCCGATGGTCGACGCGCGGCTGCCGTCCGGTGAGCGCGTCAACGTCATCATCCCGCCGCTGTCGCTGACCGGCCCGACGCTGACCATCCGCCGCTTCCCGCGCGCCTACACGCTGCAGGAACTGATCGGTCTGGGCACTCTCGACGAGCACATGCTGCTGCTGCTCTCGTCGTTCGTCCGCGCCAAGTGCAACGTCATCGTCAGCGGCGGCACCGGATCGGGCAAGACGACCCTGCTCAACGCCCTGTCCGGGCTGATCCCTGACGGCGAGCGGATCATCACCGTCGAGGACGCGGCCGAGCTGCAGCTGCAGCAGGAGCACGTGGTGCGGCTGGAGTCACGGCCGCCCAACGTCGAGGGCGAGGGCCGGATCACCATCCGCGACCTGGTCCGCAACTCGCTGCGCATGCGCCCCGACCGGATCATCGTCGGCGAGGTCCGCGGCGGCGAGACGCTCGACATGCTGCAGGCCATGTCGACCGGCCACGACGGCTCGCTGGCCACCGTGCACGCCAACTCCGCCGAGGACGCGGTGCTGCGGCTGCAGACCCTGGCCTCGATGAGCGAGGTCAAGATCCCCTTCGAGGCGCTGCGCGACCAGATCAACTCCGCGGTGGACATCATCGTCCACCTCCATCGGCACATCGACGGCACCCGGCGCATCGGCGAGATCGCGATGCTCTCCTCCCGCGGCCGCGACGTCTTCCGGCTCACCACCGCGACCCGGTTCCGCGCCGAGCCGCTGGGCGTCGACCGGATCGTCCGCGGCTGGTACGAACACCGGCCGGTGTCACGGGAGATCGGCGAGCGCCTGTATCTGGCGGGCGAGCACGTCCCCGCCGCGTTCGGCGTCGGCGTCACCGAACTCGACCTCGACAGCCGGGAGGCGAAATGACCCGGTCCCCGAACCTGCCGGCCGGACCGCACGCCCTGCTCGCCGGCCGGGACTTCGCCTCCGGGCCGTACCCGCTGCTGGTCGTCGGCGCCGCAGCGCTGGCCCTGGCGCTCGGAGTGTGGGGGCTGACCGCGTGGCGGGGCGGGCGGGCCGACCGGGCCGCGCTCGTCGAGCGGCTGGCCGGCGACGGCGGTCCCGAAGCACGCCGGCCCGCGTTCTCCGGGCTCGACCGCCGGGTCCGCACGTACGCCTGGGGCAAGCGGCTCGCGGGACGCCTGGCGGCCACCGGCACCAACCTCACGCCGGGCCAGTTCACCGCGGCGGTGGCCGGCCTGGTGGCCGGGTCCTGGATCGTCGCCCACCTTGTCCTCGCCCCGTTCTTCGGGCCGATCGCCGCGCTCATCGCCGCATGGGCCGGCATGTCGTTCCTGGAGTGGCGGCGCCGGGTGCGCAACGAGCGCTTCATCGCCCAACTCCCGGACCTGGCACGAGTCCTGGCCAACGCCACCCAGGCAGGGCTGGCGCTGCGCACGGCCGTGTCGATGGCCGCGGAGGAGCTGGAGGCCCCAGCCGGCGACGAGTTCAAGCAGGTCTCCGACGCGATGGCGCTCGGCCACTCCGTCGAGGACGCCCTCGCCGAGCTGCAGCAGCGCCTGCCCAGCCGGGAGCTGGTGGTCCTGGTGTCCACGCTGGTGCTGTCCAGCCGGGCCGGCGGCTCGCTGGTGGAGTCGCTGCGGAACCTCACCGTGACCCTGGAGGAGCGCAAGGAGACGAGGCGCGAGGTCCGCACCCAGATGTCGCAGATCACCGTCACCGCGTACGCCGTTCCGGTCATCGGGATCGGCTCTTTGCTGCTGCTCGACCGGATCATGCCCGGCTCGCTCGGCGCCCTGACCGGCTCGAACGTCGGGCGGATCTGCGTCCTGATCTCGCTCGGCCTGTACGTCGTCGGCTTCGCGCTGATCCGCCGCATGTCCCGGATCGACGTGTGAGGAGCGCGCGATGACCCTGCTCGGACTGGCCCTGGGACTCGTGCTCGCCGCCTGCGCGGCCGGCGTCGTCCACGCGGTCGGCATGATGCGCGCCGAGGTCCGGCTGCCCGACGACCTGCAACTGGCCCTGGAGGTCGGCCGGACGCGGACCACCAGGACCGGCAACCTCATCGACCGGCTCGGCATCCGCTGGGCGCCGACGGTGCTGCGGCTGATGGGCCCGGCCCGGATCGCCCGGATGCGGGCCCGGATCGAGCACGCCGGGCACCCCTACGGCCTGACCGTCGAGCGGTACGCCGCCCGCCGCGCGGTCTACGGCGGGCTCGGCGGGTTCGCCGCGCTGCTGCTGCTCACCCAGGGCAGCTGGCTGCTCGCGCTGCTGCTGCTCGCCTACGGCTGGTGGTGGGCCGACCTCGTGCTGTGGGTGGCGATCCGGCGCCGGCGCGACGACATCGAGCGCACCCTGCCGGACTTCCTCGACGTCCTGGCCGTGGTGGTCAGCGCCGGCCTCGGCTTCCGCCAGGCCCTGGAGCGGGTCAACTCCGTCTACCGGGGCCCGTGGTCGGACGAGATCCGCATCGCGCTGCGCCAGATGGATCTCGGCGTGAGCCGCCGGGACGCCTTCGACCAGCTGCGCAAGCGCAACGGCAGCGAGCAGGTGGGCCAGTTCGTCACCGCGCTCCAGCAGGGCGAGGAACTCGGCGCGCCCATCGCCCGCACCCTGCTGCAGATCGCCACCGACATGCGCCGCACCGAGGCGCAGAACGCCCGCCGCCGGGCGGCCCGCATGGTGCCCCGCGCGACGCTCGTCGTCACCACGCTGCTGGTCCCGGCCACGATGATCCTGCTCATGGCCGGCACGGTGATCGGGTCCCAGGTCCACTTCGGCGACCTGTTCGGCAACAACGGATGAGAGCGCGGGGGCCACGGGTGAACGTGGTGCGGACGGGGGAGGTGAATGCGTGACGGGGGTGCCACAGGACGTGATCAACCGTCATGCTGGCGGAAGTTGCGGCGATGCCGTGAACGGCGGCCACAACTCGGCGCGGAAGCGCCCGGTGTGCGGCCAGGCGACAAGGGATGGGGCGAACAGGCATGAACAGGTGGGCACTTCAGCTCTATGTGGCTGCTGGAGTCCTGCTCCGCGAACGCACGGACCGGCTCGCGGCCCGGCGCTCCGCCGCAACCGGCGACCGCGGGCAGGGGACGATCGAGTACCTCGGGATCGCGGTGGTGATCGTCGTGATCATCGGCGTGCTGGCGGGCACCACGGACATCGGCCAGAAGATCAAGGACGGCATCCTGAACCAGATCGACAAGATCACCGGCAACTGAGGCGGTGGGGGCGGGTGAGACGGCCGGCGAAACCCTCGCCGGGGATGCCGCCGCCGCGGCGGGCGTCGCGCCGGTGCGCGGGCGACCGCGGCCAGACCATCGCCGTCTACATCGTCGCCATGGCCGCGCTGTTCTTCCTCGCCTTCGCGTACTTCGCGGTGGGACAGGCGTCGGTGACGCGCAACGGAGCCCAGACCGCCGCGGACGCCGCCGCGCTGGCCGCCGCCCGCGAGTACCGGGACGAGGTCGGTGCCGACTTCCTGAAGGCGCTGACCGCGGGCGACCTGACCGCCCTCGGGAACCTGCTCACCGGGCTGGGCCCGGACGACGGCGCGGCCTGCTCGGCCGCGGGCTCGTTCGCCGGTGACAACGACGCCGACGTGCGCTCCTGCCAGCGGGTCAGCGGTCCTCCCGGCTACACCGTCGGAGTCAGGACCCGTGGCACGGTGGGGAGTTCGGTGATCCACGGCACGCAGGACCTGCACGCGACGGCGTCGGCGACCGCCGTCGTCGAACCACGCTGCCGGGCGGGCGACAAGGACGGCCACGCGGTCCGGTTCACCTGCGACGGCGGCGACCTGACGGTGGATCCCACCGCGGCCGGCTTCCTGCTGGACCTCGCGGACTTCTACTCCGTCCACCTGAGCAAGTGACCACCGGCACCATGCGAGAGCGCACGACGAGAGAGCGGGGAACGATGCGATACGGACGCAACTCCGCGGCCGCGGTGGCGCTTGCCGCCGTGACCGCGGTGGCCGTGGCGGGCTGCGGCGGCGGGGGCGGCGGCAAGAAGGCCGACGACAAGCCGAGTTCGGGGCCCGGACGGTCCGCGTCGGCCTCGGCCACCGCAGACGCCGGCGCCACCCCGTCCGCGTCGCCCACCACCGTGCTGGCCCAACTCAAGGGAGAGCGGGACATGGTGATCACCATCACCTCCGCGGTGCGCGACTCCGGGGGCTTCGTGACGGTCGAGGGGACCATCGACAACGAGGGCAGCAACTCGTTCGACGCCACGTACTGGAACGGGCCGGAGGTGGCCCTGCAGAAGTCCGGCGCCTCGGTCGCCGGGGCCGTGCTCGTCGACGAGGCGGGCAAGAAGCGGTACTACGTGCTGCGGGACACCGACGGGCGGTGCCTGTGCACGATGGGGCTGGTCGGCATCCGGCCCAAGGAGACGCGGCCGTTCTTCGCCCAGTTCCCCGCGCCGCCGCAGGCCACCACCGAGGTGGAGTTCGACCTGCCCACCATGCCGCCGGCCAAGATCACGATCTCGGACGCGAAGGGGTGAGGCGCCGATGAAGCCCGCAGCCGCCGTGCTGGTCGTCCTGCTGACCACCGGTGCCGCCACCCTGAGCGCGCCGGCCGCGCTCGCCGACGCCAACCCGCCGCCCAGCGCCGGCGACCCCTCGCCGACCGCGCCGGTGCAGATCGACCCCTCGTCCCCGGGTCTGCGGCTGACCGCGGGCGCCACGCTCGCACCGCCCAAGGTGCTGGACATCGTCTCGGTCAGCGACCAGAGCTCGGTGTCGGCCAGCCAGCCCCAGCAGCGGGAGGAGACGTCGAACGCGACGGTCACCTATGCGCTCCAGGCGGAGGTGCTGTTCCCCAAGGACAGCGCGAACCTGTCGCCGACCGCGACGTCCCGGCTGCAGGTGATCGCCGCCGACATCAACTCCCGTCACGTCACGTCACCCATCCGTGTCTTCGGGTTCACCGACAATCTGGGCACCAGTGCCCATGGCCTCGTCCTGTCCAAGCAGAGAGCCGATGCGGTGTACAAAGTCCTCGCAAGGGAACTGGGTGCGCTCGGTGACGGTTCCCACACATTTCAGGTCCGCGGCTACGGCGAGGACTACCCCATAGCGGACAATTCCACCGAAACCAGCCGCCGCCAGAACCGCCGGGTCGAGATCACTTTCACGCCACCTGCCGCGTAACGTGCTGACGAACCCCTCGGACGCGGTACGGTGTAACTCCCCCCCTCGGGCCGGTTCGCTCTCCCCCCCTGCGAACCGGCCCGTTTCTTTGTGTGCGGCCGGTTCTCGCCCGTCAGCGGGACAGGCTCGCGGCTCCCAGCGGGCGGTACGCCAGGCCGAGACCGCGGTAGAGCCGCAGGGCGGCGGTGTTGGCGTCGTCCACGATCAGCGCGGCCGTGCCGTACTCCGCGAGCGCCCGCTCGACCGTGAACGCGCAGACCACCCGGCCCAGGCCGCGGCCCCGCGCGGCGGGTGCGGTCGCCACGCCGGCGAGGAACCCCACCGTAGGAGCGCACCAGGCCAGCGCGGCGACCGCGGCCAGCCGGCCCCCGTCCCGCACGCCCGCCCACCGGTCCCGGGCCCCGGGACGCCCCGGATAGGCGTACGACTCAGGAAACGCCTCGTCGAGCAGCGCCCCCACGGCGACCCTGTCGCCCTCGGTGAGCCAGGCGGCGGAAGGGGAGAGGGGTGTGGGCTCGGCGGCGGCCGGCGGCGCCGGCGTGGCCGACCGGTCCATCCAGCCGAAGGCCGCCACCGGGTGCAGTCCGGGCAACCCGGCCACCATCGCGTCGATCAGCGCGCGGTCCCCGAGCGGACGGTAGCCGGGACCGACCGCCTCCAGCACATCCCGCACCAGCGGCACCGCGTCGCCGGACGGGCCGGTCACCACCAGCCGGTCGCGCATCGACAGCCCCGGCGCGGCCACCGCGACCGCCGCGCCACGGACGAACGCCCGGGAGCCGCCGTCCGGGTGTCCGGCCGCCCAGCGGCACAGCGGATCGGCGGTGGGCAGCGGGTCGGTACGCGGATCCAGCTCGTACGTCGTCCGAAGGGCGTGCGGGGGCATGTCGCATGACTATCAGCCCGGGCGGCGCCGGCGCACCGTAGATTTGCCCGCATGCCGACGAAGCGGACAAAGCATGCCGAAGTGGTCGCGCCGATCGTGCCGCCCGGCCCGGCCCGTACCGCCCGCCCCAGGGTGCGGCACGCCGCCGTCCTCGGCCTCGCGCTCGCCGCCACCGGCTGCTCCGTCGGCCAGGGCTCGCCCGACGGCTGGCGCTACCTGCGCACCGGCTCCGTGGCCGTCGCCCTGCCCAAGACGTGGCAGGAGCGGACCGGGGGAGCCGACCTCCCCGGCACCGGCGGCAGGACCGACGCCGCCCTCACCGTCACCCCCGCCGCGCCGGCCCGCCACACCAAGCTGCCGGCCGACGCGCGCCGCGAGACGCTCACCCTCGACGGCCGCCGCGCCCAGGTACTCAGCTTCTCCCAGGCCGCCCCCGACGGCCGGGCCGCCGGCCACATCGAGGTCAGCGTCCGCGACCCCGCGGGCCACCCCGTCACCATCCGCGCCTGGGCCGCCGACGGCACCGCCCACGACCCCGCCCTCCTCCAGGAAATCGTCAACAGCGTGGAGTTCCCGGGGAAGTGAGGGGTGGGGGTGGGTGGAGGTGGGGGGTGGGGGTGAGGTGGGTGGAGGTGGGGGGTGGGGGTAGCTCGCAGGGTGGACGGATCGGCTGGACGTGATCGGTGCGGGTAGCTCGTCGGGTGGACGATTCGGCTGAAGGTGATCGGTTGCCGTAGTCCGCAGAGTGGACGTCCTGGCCCTTATTGCCGCGCCCTCGCCTCCGGGCCCTTAGATC
>NZ_JBIRRR010000021.1:0-186545 GCF_044333795.1 Streptomyces sp. NPDC020917
GGGCCCGCCGGTGTCTAGAGGGAGAACGCGCGCAGTGAGCGACGAAGGAGCGAGCGAGCACGATCGACCGGCAGACACCGGACTTAAGGGCCCGGAGGCGAGAGGCCGGCAAAAAAGGGCCAGGACGTCCACTTTTCGAGCTACCCGCACCGATCACGTTCAGCCGAATCGTTCACTCTGCGAGCTACCCGCACCGATCACGTTCAGCCGAATCGTTCACCTTTCGAGCTACCCCCACCCATCACGCCCACCCGCTCCGTCCACCCCGCGAGCTACCTCCGCCCATCACCTCCAGCCGTTCTCCCCACCCCCCTACCGCTCGTCCCCGTGCAGCGACCGTCTGTCGAGTGAGGGGGACCGCTGGGCGATGCGGGTGGTCGGTGGGTGGTCGGGGGGAGTGGGGGTTTCTAGCGTGGCGGGAGGGCCACGCTCCGGGCCCGTCATCCCCTGCCGTTCCTCGATGAGGAGGGAAACCGCAGATGAGCTCCCCCGACACGTCCCCTGCGACCCCCGCGGACGCGATCGCCGACCCCGGCCCGCTCGGGCTCGCCGGATTCGCCGCCACCACCTTCGTCCTCAGCTCCTTCAACGCCCACCTCATCGACCAGAACCTGCTCGCGGTGGTGCTGCCGCTCGCGCTGTTCTACGGCGGGCTCGCCCAACTCCTCGCCGGGTTGTGGGAGTTCAGGAAGGGCAACACCTTCGGGTCGACCGCGTTCGTGTCGTACGGCGCGTTCTGGCTGTCGTACGCGGCCTACGTGAAGTTCGTCGCGGGCGACCTGCCGGCGGCGACCGCGCACCAGGCCACCGGCCTGTACCTGCTGATCTGGGCGGTGTTCACGGTCTACATGACGGTGGCCGCGCTGCGCACCAACGGGGCGATCCTCGCGGTGTTCGTCACCCTGTCGCTCACCTTCATCGTGCTGACGATCGCGGAGTTCTCGCAGTCCACCGGCACCACCAAGGTCGGCGGCTGGATCGGCCTGATCACCGCGGTGTGCGCCTGGTACGCCTCCTTCGCCGCCGTCACCAACGCGACCTGGAAGCAGAACGTGCTGCCGGTCTGGCCGGGCGCCGGCGCGAAGATCTCGCTCGGCCAGCGCGGCGGACCGGTCGCGGGCGAGGCGCACTGATGGACGGGGACGGCGAGACACTCGCCAACCTGCTCCGCGAGGATCGGCGTTTCCCGCCGCCGGCGGACATGGCGGCGGCGGCCAACGCCACGGCGGACGACTACCGTTCGGCCGACGCGGACGGCGAGGCGTTCTGGGCCGCCGCGGCCGCCCGGCTGGAGTGGGCCGAGCAGTGGACGCAGGTGCGCGACTGGAGCCGGCCGCCGTTCGCCCGCTGGTTCACCGGCGGCCGGCTCAACGTGGCCGCCAACTGCCTGGACCGGCACGTGCGGGACGGGCTCGGCGACCGGGTCGCCTTCCACTGGGAGGGCGAGCCGGGCGACACCCGGACCCTGACGTACGCCGACCTCAAGGACGAGGTCTGCCGCGCGGCGAACGCCCTGCTGGCGCTCGGGGTGCGGGCCGGCGACCGGGTCGCGCTGTACATGCCGATGATCCCGGAGACCGTGGTGGCGATGCTGGCGTGCGCCCGCATCGGCGCCCCGCACACCGTGGTCTTCGGCGGGTTCTCCGCGGACGCGCTGCGGGGCCGGATCCTGGACTGCGACGCCCGCGTGGTGATCACCGCCGACGGCGGCTACCGCAAGGGCGCGCCCTCCGCGCTCAAGCCCGCGGTCGACGAGGCCGTGGAGCAGTGCCCGGACGTGCGCAGCGTGCTGGTGGTCCGGCGCACCGGCCAGGAGGTCGGCTGGACCGAGGGGCGGGACGTGTGGTGGCACGACGTGGTGGCCGCCCAGCCGGCCGAGCACGAACCGGAGGCGTTCGACAGCGAGCACCCGCTCTACATCATGTACACCTCCGGGACGACGGCCCGCCCC
This sequence comes from Streptomyces sp. NPDC020917, assembly GCF_044333795.1. Lineage (NCBI taxonomy): Bacteria > Bacillati > Actinomycetota > Actinomycetes > Kitasatosporales > Streptomycetaceae > Streptomyces > Streptomyces sp. NPDC020917. The sequence goes on from NZ_JBIRRR010000021.1 coordinate 1,952, forward strand.
AAGGGCATCCTGCACACCTCCGGCGGCTATCTCACCCAGGTCGCGTGGAGTCACTGGGCGGTGTTCGACGTCAAGCCCGAGCAGGACGTGTACTGGACGGCCGCGGACATCGGCTGGGTCACCGGCCACTCGTACATCGTCTACGGGCCGCTGGCCAACGGCGTCACCTCGGTGCTGTACGAGGGCACGCCCGACACCCCGCACCAGGGCCGCTGGTGGGAGATCGTGCAGAAGTACGGGGTCACGATCCTGTACTGCGCGCCGACCGCGATCCGGACCTTCATGAAGTGGGGCGAGGAGATCCCGGGCCGCTTCGACCTGTCGTCGCTGCGGCTGCTCGGCTCGGTGGGCGAGCCCATCAACCCCGAGGCGTGGATGTGGTACCGGCACGCCATCGGCTCGGACCGCTGCCCGGTGGTCGACACCTGGTGGCAGACCGAGACCGGCGCGCACATGATCAGCCCGCTGCCCGGTGTGGCCACGCTCAAGCCGGGCTCCGCGCTGCGGCCGCTGCCCGGCATCCGGGCGGAGGTCGTCGACGACACCGGCAAGCCGGTGCCCAACGGCTCCGGCGGGTACCTGGTGCTCACCGAGCCGTGGCCGTCGATGCTGCGCACCATCTGGGGTGACGAGCAGCGGTACATCGACACGTACTGGTCGCGCTTCCCCGGCTGGTACTTCGCCGGCGACGGCGCCAAGAAGGACGAGGACGGCGACATCTGGCTGCTGGGCCGGGTGGACGACGTGATGAACGTGTCCGGGCACCGCATCTCCACCACCGAGGTGGAGTCGGCGCTGGTCTCGCACCCGACGGTGGCCGAGGCCGCCGTGGTGGGTGCCGCCGACGCCACCACCGGGCAGGGGATCGTCGCGTTCGTGATCCTGCGCGGCGACGGCGGCGGGGACACGGCGGGCGGGGAGCTGGCGGCGACGCTGCGGGCCCACGTGGCCAAGGAGATCGGGCCGATCGCCCGGCCGCGGCAGATCCTCGTCGTGGCCGAACTGCCCAAGACCCGCTCGGGGAAGATCATGCGGCGCCTGCTGCGGGATGTCGCGGAGAACCGGGAGCTGGGTGACGTCACCACGCTCACCGACTCCTCCGTGATGGACGCGATCCGGGTCGGCCTTCCGGCCGCCGCGGACGCGGAGGGCTGAGCGGGCCGCCCGCCCGCGCCGGCGGCCGCGCGGCCCCCGCCCGGGTCCGCGCGGCCGCCGTGCCGTTCCGGCACCTGCCGGTCGCCGCGCGACGGCCGCGGGCAGGCCCTCACCACCGGCCGGGCGTTCTCGGGCGCTCGGCGGCCTGGACCTGGACCGGGCCAGGTCCTGGCGGCCGTGCTCCGCGGGCCGCGACCGCGGAGCACGCACCGGGCTACTCCTTGGGCTCCAGCCGCAGGGAGATCGAGTTGATGCAGTAGCGCTGGTCGGTCGGGGTGCCGTAGCCCTCGCCCTCGAAGACATGGCCCAGATGGGAGCCGCAGCGCGCGCAGCGCACCTCGGTCCTGACCATCCCCAGCGACCGGTCCTGGATCAGCTCCACCGCGGAGGTGTCGGCCGGGTCGTAGAACGACGGCCAGCCGCAGTGCGACTCGAACTTGGTGTCGGAGCGGAACAGTTCGGCGCCGCACGCGCGGCACGCGTACACGCCCTCGGTCTTGGTGTCGGTGTACTCGCCGACGAACGGCCGCTCGGTGCCGGCCTCGCGCAGCACCGCGTACTCCTGCGGGGACAGCTCCTCGCGCCACTGCGCGTCGGTCTTCTTCACTTCATACGCCATGGGGCCTCCTCAGCCGGCGAGGCGGGCGAGCACCAGCGGACCCAGGTCGGTCACGTCTCCCGCCCCCATGGTGAGAACGAGATCACCGGCCTTCGCCATTCCTGCCACCACGTCGGGGACCGCGGCCTTGTCGTGCTCGGCGGCCACGTCCGCGCCGGCCGCGCGGGCCGCGTCGATCACCAGGTCGCTGGTCACGCCGGGAACCGGGTCCTCGCGGGCCGGGTAGATGTCCAGCACCAGCGACGCGTCGGCCATCGCCAGCGCGGCGCCCATCTCCGCGCCCAGCTCGCGGGTGCGGCTGAACAGGTGCGGCTGGAACACCACCAGCACCCGGGCGTCCGGCCCCGCCGCGCTCCTGATTGCCTCCAGGTCGGCGGCCATCTCGGTCGGGTGGTGCGCGTAGGAGTCGATGACCTGCACGCCCGCGGCCTCGCCCTTGAGCTGCAGCCGGCGCTTGACCCCGGTGTACCGGGCCAGCACCGCCGCCAGGTCGCCGGCCGGCACGCCCATCGCGATGCCGGCGGCGAGCGCCGCCACCGCGTTGTGCGCGTAGTGCCGGCCGGGCACCGACACGGTGAAGGTCACCGGCTCGCCGTCCGCCAGCACGGTGACCTCGCTGGTCAGGCCGCGCGGCTCGATCCGGGTGATCCGCAGGTCGGCGCCCTCGGACTCGCCGAAGGTGACGATCCGCGGGCCGCCGGCGGCCCGCACCCGCGAGGTCAGCTCGACCGCGCCGGGCTGGTCGGCGGCGACGACCAGGGTGCCGCCGGGCCGGATCTTGCCGGCGAACGTCAGGAAGGAGTCGTAGATCTCCTCCATGGACGCGTAGTTGGCGTGGTGGTCCAGCTCCACGTTGAGGACGATGGCGACCTCGGGGGAGTAGGTGTGGAAGCTGCGGTCGCTCTCGTCGGCCTCGGCGACGAAGATCTCGCCGCTGCCGTGGTGCGCGTTGGAGCCCGGCACGTCGAGGTCGCCGCCGATGGCGTACGAGGGCTCCAGGTCCAGGGCGGACAGCGCGACCGCCAGCATCGAGGTCGTGGTGGTCTTGCCGTGCGTGCCGGCCACCGCCAGCGGGCGGGTGTCCTCCATCAGCGCGGCCAGCGCGTCGCTGCGGTGCACCACCGGCACGCCTCGCTCGCGGGCCGCGGCCAGCTCGGGGTTCTCCTGGCGGATCGCGCTGGAGACGACCACGGCGGTGGTGTCCTCGGCCAGGTGCGCGGCGTCGTGCCCGACGTGCACGGTCACGCCGTGGGCGCGCAGCGCCTGCGCGGTCTCGGAGTCCTTGGCGTCGCTGCCCGCCACCCGGGCCCCGCGCTGGGCCAGGATCTTGGCGATGCCCGACATCCCCGCGCCGCCGATCCCGATGAAGTGCGGGCGTTCCAGGGCGGGCGGCAGGGGCGGGGTGGGCGTGCTCATGCGCGGATCTCCCGGGGTGCGTGCTCGGCGGTGGTTCTGCGGCCCGATTCTCGCACCTCCGCTACGCGCTCCCGTCCTTCTCGGCCTCATCCCCCTCCGGTTCGTGCTGGGCGAAGAGCTTGAGCACAGGCACGCCCACCTTGTGCCGGGCCCGCGACGTCCAGTCGCGGTGGAAGAACTCCTCGACGAAGTGCGGCGCGGTCAGCACGATCACCTCGTCGGCGCCGGTCCGCTCGACCACGGTCTTCAGCAGGTCCAGCGGATGCCGCGAGACCAGTTCGCCGACCGCTTCCGCGCCGGCCGCCCGCAGGGCCTCCAGCGAGTACGCCAGCGCCCGCTCGGCCGGCGGGAGGGCCTCGTCGCCCTCGGGCACCCGGTTCTCGCGCGCGGCGTCGTCGAGGTATCCGAGCGCCACGTCGTCCACCGCCCGCAGCAGCCGGTCCTGGTCGCCGCGCGGCTGCATCAGCACGACGAAGGAGATCTGCTCGTCCCCGTGGAGCGTGGTGACCATTTCGACGTCGGCGGGGGCGAGCGGTTGCTCGATCATGAGTACGGTCGTGAACACGGACGCGTCCTTGTCTCTCGGTGAGCCCTGCTCCGATCCTCACAGGGCACCGGGATAAGTGTTCCCGCGCGACGCGAAGCGGAACAGAAGAATCCGCTTTTTCGGGTGAGATCTCCGCCAGCCGGTCGCACCGGCCCGGACCTGCCGCTATGCGCGCACGTACCGGGTGAACAGGAAGCCGTCCTCCTCCAGTACCGACAGCGGCCGGAACCGCGACGGCGGCACGACGGGCGGCCCGTCCATGATCCGGGGCGCGTCACCCCCGGTGACCAGCGGCGAAAGGGTCAGGCACAGCTCGTCCACCACCCCCGCGGCCGCGAACTGGGCCAGCACCCGGGGGCCGCCCTCGTGCAGCATCCGGGTCAGGCTCCGGGCGGCCAGCTCCCGCACCACGCGGACCGGGTCCACGCCCTCGCCCTCGCCCGCCACGACCACCTGCGCCCCGGCGCGGTCCGCCGCCTCCAGCGCGTCCTGGCCGCAGCCGGTACCGGTCAGCACCAGGGTGGGCACCACGGGGTCGGTGAACAGCGGGGCCGTGAAGTCCAGGTCCAGGCTGCGGCTGAGCACGGCGACGGCCGCGGCCGGTGCCTGGCCGTCGGCGGACCGCCGCGCCGCGAACGCCTCCCGGGCCTTCGCCGGCCGGTAGCCCTCCTGCCGGACGGTCTCGGCGCCCACCACGACCACGTCGGCCAGCGCCCGCAGCGTGCCGAAGATCCGCATGTCGGCGGCCGAGGACAGCGGCGCCGACCGGCCCTCGGCCCGCGCCGCGCCGTCCAGGCCGGACACCATGTTCGCCCTCAGGTACGGGCCACCGTCCCGCGGCGGGTACGCGTACGCGTCCGCCAGCCCCAGAACGGTCCCGAGTTCCTGCGTGTCCTCACCCTGCCCGGGTACGGGAAACAGCCGCTGCATGCGCCGCAGTCTGACATGGTCCGGCTTCCTCCTCACTCCCGCCGCGGACGGCCTCGTGGCCCGCGGCGGGCCGGCCGGTCGTCGGGCGCGGGGGACGTGGGCTGCGCCACACTCGGCCAGGGCGGTGGCGCGACCGCATTACGATGGGGAGTCGTGTCCTCCTCCCTCGCCGAGCCGAACGCCGTCCCCACCACCGGGCCGGAGGTCCTGAGCGCGCGGATGCCGCGGTTGGACACCGGGCGGCTGGTCGCCGACATGGTCCCGCCGCCCCGCTTCGACTCGGTCCGCTTCGAGACCTACGTCCCCGACGAGCGCCGGCCCAGCCAGGCCGAGGCGGTCCGCCGGCTGCGCACCTTCGCCGCGCAGACGGGCAGCGGCACCGGCAACGGCTCCGGTTCCGGCGAGCGCCGGCGGTGGTTCCGGCGCGAGCCGCAGGCCCCGCAGGGCCCGACCGGCGTCTACCTCGACGGCGGCTACGGCGTCGGCAAGACCCACCTGCTGGCCAGCCTCTGGCACGCCGCGCCGGCCCCCCGCGAGCGCAAGGCGTTCGGCACCTTCGTCGAGCTGACCAACCTCGTCGGCGCCCTCGGCTTCCAGCAGGCCGTCACCGCCCTCAGCGGCCACCAGCTGGTCTGCATCGACGAGTTCGAGCTCGACGACCCGGGCGACACCGTCCTGGTCTCCACCCTGCTCGGCCGGCTCGCCGACGCCGGCGTCCGGCTGGCCGCCACCTCCAACACGCTGCCGGGCAAGCTCGGCGAGGGCCGCTTCGCCGCCGCCGACTTCATGCGCGAGATACAGGGCCTGTCCGCCCGGTTCGCCTCGCTGCGGATCGACGGCGACGACTACCGGCACCGCGGCCTGCCCGCCGCCCCCGCCCCGTACACCGACGAGCAGGTGACCGAGGCCGCGCACGGCACCCCCGGCGCCGCCCTCGACGACTTCGACGAGCTGGCCGTGCACCTGGCCGCAGTCCACCCCAGCCGCTACGGCGCGCTGTGCGACGGCGTGCACGCGCTGTTCCTGCGCGGCGTCGAGCAGATCTCCGACCAGGCCACCGCGCTGCGCCTGGTGGTGCTCGCCGACCGGCTGTACGACCGGGAGATCCCGGTGATGGCGTCCGGCGTGCCCTTCGACCGGCTGTTCACCGAGGAGATGCTGGCCGGCGGCTACCGCAAGAAGTACTTCCGCGCGGTCTCCCGGCTCACCGCGCTCGCGCGCGACGCCGGCAGGACGGCGGTAGCCGCCGGCTGAGCGGCGGTCCGCCGGCCGGTCCGGCCCGTCCGGCAGGGCACCCGCCCAGCGCCCCGCCCCGGGCGCCGACCCCCCCTCGCTCCGCCCGTCGCTGGCGGGCCGGCGGGATCGGGGCCAGGATCGGGGCATGGCGAAGCACCACGGCAAGGACCTGCGGTCACGACTGCGCGTGCCGCCCGGCGGCGGGCCCGTCGACCTCGCGGACCACGATCCGTCCGGCACGCCCCGCGGTCCCGCGGGCAAGCGGGAGGCCCTCGCGGCCACCGACAAGCTGCGCACCCGCCTCGCCGACCTCCAGGAGCGGCTCTTCGCGCAGAGCACCGCGGGCGACCCGCAGCGCCTGCTGCTGGTCCTGCAGGGCATGGACACCTCCGGCAAGGGCGGCACCATCAAGCACGTGGCGACCGGCCTGAACCCCACCGGGGTGCGGGTCACCGCCTTCAAGACGCCCACCGCCGAGGAGCGCTCGCACCCGTTCCTGTGGCGGATCCGCAAGGCGCTGCCCGCCGCCGGCGAGATCGGCGTCTTCGACCGCTCCCACTACGAGGACGTGCTGATCGTCCGCGTCCACGACTTGGTGCCGCGGGCCACCTGGCGGCGCCGCTACGACGCCATCAACCGCTTCGAGCAGTCCCTGGTGGACGACGGCGTCACCGTGCTGAAGGTGTTCCTGCACATCTCCTACGAGGAGCAGCGGGCGCGGCTGCTGGCCCGGCTCGACCGGCCGGACAAGCACTGGAAGTTCAACGTCGGGGACGTCGACGAGCGCGCCATGTGGCCCGCCTACCGGGAGGCGTACGAGGCGGTGCTGGAACGCTGCTCGACCGAGGCCGCGCCCTGGTACGTGGTCCCCGCCAACCGCAAGTGGTACCGCAACTGGGCGATCAGCACGCTCCTGCTGGAGCACCTGGAGCAGATCGACCCGCGGTACCCGAAGGGCGACTTCGACGTGGCGGAGAGCCGGGCCCGGCTGCTGCGCACCTGACACCGCGCCGGGTGCGCGGCCGGCCTCAGCCCGAGCAGGCGTTGCGCTGCGCCTCCTGCCACTCGCACACCGGGCACAGCGTGGCGCCCCTGGTACTGGCCGGGTGGTCGGTCGGCTCCCCGCACAGCACGCAGTCGGCCCGCGCACCGGCCGTCGTCGCGGTCGGCGGGGTGGGCGTGCTCTCGTCGTGTGCGGTCACCCGTTCACCGTAGCGTCCCCGGTCGTGCCGCGGACCCGCAGCACGGCGGCGCCGCGTGGCGGGAGCTGGACGGCGGAGCCGGCCAGGACCGCGCACGCGGGCCTGGCCAGCAGCACCTCGCAGGGCGCGTTCAGCGGCACCCGGGCCGGCGTGTCCGAGAAGTTGACCAGGACGCGGAACGGGCCGCGGGCGATCCGCAGGGTGCGGCCCCCGGCGGTCGCCGCCACCTCGGCCGGCGGCCCGTCGGCCAGCTCCGGCTCGGCCCGGCGCAGCGCGATCAGCGCGCGGTACCAGTCCAGCAGCTCGCGGTGCTCCGGCTTGTCCGGCTCGGCCCAGTCCAGCACCGAGCGGTTGCGGGTCGCCCGGTCCTGCGGGTCGGGCACCTCCTCCTCGGACCAGCCGTGCGCCGCGAACTCCCGGCGCCTGCCGCGGGTGATGGCCGCCGCCAGCTCCGGGTCGTCGTGGTCGGTGAAGAACTGCCACGGCGTGGTGGCCCCCCACTCCTCTCCCATGAACAGCATCGGGGTGAACGGCGAGGTGAGCACCAGGGCGGCGGCGACGCCGAGTTGGGCCGCGGGCAGCCGGTCCCCGGTGGCCCGGTTGCCGACCTGGTCGTGGGTCTGGGCGTAGCCCAGCAGCCGCCGGCCCGGCACCGTGGGGTCCAGCGGCCGGCCGTGGTGGCGGCCGCGGAACGACGACCAGCTGCCGTCGTGGAAGAAGCCGTGGCCGAGGACCTTGGCCAGGCCCGCGGGGCCCGCCGCGGCGAAGTCCGCGTAGTAGCCCTGGGACTCGCCGGTCACCGCGGTGTGCAGAGCGTGGTGGAAGTCGTCGTTCCACTGGGCGTGCAGGCCCAGGCCGCCCGCGTCGCGCGGGGCGGTGGTCCGCGGGTCGTTCAGGTCCGACTCGGCGATCAGGAACAGCGGGCGGCCCAGTGCCGCCGACAGGCCGTCCACCGCGGTCGACAGCTCCTCCAGGAAGTGCAGCGCGCGGGTGTCGACCAGCGCGTGCACCGCGTCCAGCCGCAGCCCGTCCAGCCGGTAGTCGCGCAGCCACCCCAGCGCGCTGCCGATCAGGAAGTCCCGCACCTCGTCGGAGCCGGGCGCGTCCAGGTTGACCGCGTCGCCCCACGGCGTGTGGTGCCGGTCGGTGAAGTACGGGCCGAACGGCGGCAGATGGTTGCCCGAGGGGCCCAGGTGGTTGTGCACCACGTCGAGCACCACGCCCAGGCTGTGCCCGTGCGCCGCATCGACAAAGCGCTTCATCGCCTCGGGCCCGCCGTACGGTTCGTGCACCGACCACAGCGACACCCCCTCGTACCCCCAGCCGTTGGTGCCGGGGAACGGGCAGACCGGCATCAGCTGGACGTGGGTGACGCCGAGGCGGGCCAGGTGCGGCAGCCGCTCGATCGCCGCGTCGAAGGTGCCCTCGGGGGTGAACGTGCCGACGTGCAGCTCGTAGAGCACCGCCCGGGGCAGCCCGCGGCCCGGCCACGGCACCGACCACGCGAACGCGTCGTGGTCGACCACCGCGGACGGGCCGTCGGGGCCGTCCGGCTGCCGCCGGGAGCGTGGATCGGGCAGCGGCGGACCGCCGTCGAGGACGTACGCGTACCGCGTGCCGTCCCCCGCCGGCAGCTCCGCCTGCCACCACCCCGTCCTCGCGGGGTCGGGGCCGAGCATGTGCCTCGTGTCGTCGATCAGGATCTCCACCTGCTGGGCGTTCGGCGCCCACACCTCGAACAGCACGCACGGCTCCCGTCAGGTCCGGTTGTCTGGCTCCCGTGCAGATCCATGCCCGGAGGCCGCCCGGTTCAGACGAAGTTCACACGCTCCTGCGTGATCGGATAGCCCGCTTTGGCGAACGCGGCGGCCATCGGGAAGTTCCCGTGGTCGGTCGCGGCGGCGATCCGGGTCGCCCCGCGGTCGACCAGGTCGTGGGTGCACTCCAGCAGCAGGTCGTACGCGTAGCCGTGGCCCCGGTACTCCGGCACCACCGCGATGAAGCCGATGCACGGCCCGCCCGGGTTCTCCGCGGGCACGTGCAGCCCGGCGATCCCGCCGTCCGGCGCGTACGCGACCCGGCGCCAGTCCGCGGGCGACGGCATCCAGTTCAGGACGCCGATGGTCTCGTCGAGTGCGGCCTCGAGGCCGGGCCCGTCCAGCATCCGGCGGTCGTGGGCGTCGAGCGTGCCCTCCATGATGCGGGCCATCACCGCGCGGAACGCGGCGTCGTCCGGCTCCGGACGGCACTCCAGGCGGCCGGTGCGCGGCGGCAGCGGGTCGCGGCCAGCCGTCCACGTGTACCGGTAGCGGTCCACCAGGCGGCGCAGGCCGCCCCGTTCCGCGACGGCCATCCGGCGCTCGGCCTCGGCGCGCACCGCCGGGTCGTCGCGCCAGCCGTGCGGCAGCACCAGGTCGTACTCGGCGTGCAGCGGTGCCGTGTGCAGCAGTTCGGCCGCGGCGTCCGCCTCGTCCGGGGCGAAGTCCAGCCAGTCCAGGGCGATCGGCTCGGGGTCGCCCTGCTTGCCCCACCAGGCGGCGCGGGCCACGACCCGGCCGTCGCGCAGCGCGACCCAGGACCACTCGGGGCGGTACTCGCCGCCCTCGTCGACGGTGGCGAAGCCGTGCCCCATCAGCGGGCGGCCGACCAGGCCGGCGTCGGGCAGCGAGGTGAACAGGGCGGTCTCGCCCGCGACGAGCGGGCGGAAGATCAGATCAGACATGCGTGTCCTTGATTCCTTCGGGAGACATGCGCTCCCGTGGGATCAGGGACGCCCGGCGGTGGGGCGGGAGCGCGGCATCGGATTCGTCATCGCTCTCGCCTCCTCTTCCTGTCGTCTCGGGCGTCGGGGGAACCCTAGCGGGGCCGCCCGCCGGCGGTCCAGCGGATTTCCCCGGCCCCCGACCGGCCGGCCCCCGAGGCGCGGGGTCACACCTGGTGCAGGGCCCGGCCGCCGAGCGTCAGGAACACCTCGCCCACCGCCTCCGACAGCGTCGGGTGCGGGTGGACGTGCTGCGCGACGTCGGCGGCCTCCGCCTCCCAGCCGACGACGAGCTGGCTCTCCGCGATCATCTCCGACACGTTCGGGCCCACCAGGTGCACCCCGAGCACCGGCCCCTGCCGCTCGGCCACCACCTTCACGCTGCCGCCCTGCCCGTGCACCATGCCCTTGGCGACGGCGGTGAGCGGCATGGTGTTCACCACCACGTCCAGGCCGCGGTCCCGGGCCTGCTGCTCGGTCAGCCCCACCGCCGCGGTCTGCGGGCTGGAGTACGTCACCCGCGGCACCGCCGCGTAGTCCACCGGCCGCGGGCTGCCCCCGGCCAGCGCCTCCGCGACCAGCAGGCCCTCGGCGAACGAGGCGTGCGCCAGGCCCGGCGAGGGCGGCGGCAGCAGGTCCCCGACCACGTGCACGCCCGGCACCGCGGTCTCCAGCCGCGCCCAGTCCGCGGGCGGGACGTGCCCGCGGGCGTCGGCCGCCAGGCCCGCCGCGGCCAGGTCGAGGCCGTCGGTGACCGGCTCGCGGCCCACCGCCACCAGCAGCCGCTCCACCGGCAGTTCGCGGTCCTCCCCGCGGGCCGTGCGCACCCGGGCGCGTACCCCCTCGCCCTCCGGCTCCGCCGACGTCAGCAGCGCCGAGGTGAGCACCTCCACGCCGCGCTTGCGCAGCGCCCTGCCCAGGTGCCGGGACACGTCCGCGTCCTCCAGCGGCAGCAGCCGGTCGGCCGCCTCCACGAGCACCACCCGGGCGCCCATCGAGCGGTGCAGCGACGCGTACTCCACGCCGATCGCGCCGCCGCCCAGCACCAGGACGGACTCCGGGAGCCCGGGCGCGAACAGCGCGTCGTCGCTCGTCACGATCCGCCGGCCGTCCGGGACCAGGCCCGGCAGCAGCCGCGGCCGCGAACCGGTGGCCAGCACCACCCCGCGCCGCGCCGCGTACACCTGCCCGCCCGCGGCGACCGTGCGCGGCCCGGTCAGCCGGGCCGAGGCGCGCACCACCCGCACGCCCGCCTGCGCCAGATGGGCCTCCACCCCCCGGTGGTTGCCCGCCACGATGGCGTCGCGCGTCGCGGTCAGCGCCGGCCAGTCGATCCCGTCGACGGTCGCCTTGACGCCCCAGCGGTCCCGGGCCTCGGCGATGCCGTCGACCAGCTCCGCGGCGTGCAGCATCGCCTTGCTGGGGATGCAGCCGCGGTGCAGGCAGGTCCCGCCGACCAGGTCGCGCTCGGCGAGCACCACGTCCAGGCCCAGGGCGGCGGCCCGCAGTGCGGTGCTGTACCCGCCGGTGCCGCCGCCGATCACGATCACATCGGTCTCGTCCATGCAGGCAGTCTCGAACGGGCCTGTCCCATGAGTCCAAGGCCAAGATGTTGTCGATCTGATGAAGAACGGTCATGGATGGTGCGGGGGAGCGGGCCTAGGGTGCGGGCATGAGCCTGCGGCAGATGGAGTACTTCCTCACCGTCGCCGAGTCCGGGTCCTTCACCCGGGCGGCGGACACCCTGCACGTCACCCAGTCCGCGCTGTCCCACCAGCTGAAGGCGCTCGAACGGCACGTCGGCGGCGACCTGCTGGAGCGGCTGCCGCGCGGGGTGCGGCTCACCGCGATGGGCCGGGCGTTCCTGCCGCACGCCGAGCGGGCGGTGCGCAGCGCCGTCCAGGCCGAGCGGGCCGCCCGCGCCGCGGCCGGCGCGGAGGGCGGCGAGCTGCACGTCGCCGCGGTGCACGCGGTGGCCTCCGGCCTGCTGCCGCCGGTCTTCGCCGCATGGCGCCGGGCGCACCCCGGGGTGGAGCTGGTCCTGCACGAGTACGGGCGGGGCGGGGACCTGGTGGAGGCGATGGAACGCGGGGTCGCCGACGTGGCCGTCGGCCACCGGCCGGCCGGGCGGCCCGGCGCGGAGTGGGTGCTGAAGGAGATCGGCGAGGAGGAGGTGCTGGTGGTGCTGCCGCCCGGCGACCCGCTGGCCGCGGGCGGCGCCGACGGCTCCGGGGCGGATACCGCCGCCCGGTCCGGCTCGGACGGCGGGAACGGTTGCGCCGAGGCACAGGGTCTTGGTGGGGCCCACGCCGGCGCTGCCGGTGCCGGGGCCGCCGTCAGGTCCCGGATCGCGCTGGCCGAGCTGGCCGGACGCGACTGGGTGCGGTGCGCGATGGAACCGGTCGTCGAGGGGCGGCCCTTCCTCGACCTCGCCTGCGAGCGGGCCGGGTTCGCGCCGCGGACCGCGGTGCGCACCGAGCACACCTCCACCGCCGTGCGCATGGCCGCGGCCGGCGCGGGCGTCGTCGCCGTCCCCTCCTACGCCGTGCCCGACGGCTGCACGGCCGTCGGCGTGGACCCTCCGTGGCGCCGGCCCCTGTTCCTGTTCTCCCGCGTCCATCTCACGGGCGCCGCAAGGGAGTTCGCGGAACTCCTCGCACTCCCCGCGGCCGGTTGACCGCATCCGGCGCGAGCCCGGCCGCGGCAGGCTGCCGCACCGTCACATGGCCGCACCGCCGCACCGTCCTCAGGTCCGCCACGCGGCCCGCGACACCCGTGGAGGCGCCCGGATCAGGCCGGGAGCCCGGATCAGGCCGGGACGAGGAGCGCGGCGGGGCCCGCGGCGAGCAGGCCGGCGACGGGCACGGCGCCCTCGAAGCTGGTGGCGTCCGCGGGGGCGAGGGCGTCGCGCCAGCGGCCCGGCGGCAGCGGGAGGACGGTGTCGCGCCAGCCGCCCGCCTCCTCCAGGCGCCGGGACAGGCGCGTCACGACGGTGACCGCCCCGGCGCCGCGCTGGAACGCGACCAGGTGGGCGGCCGCCGGCCCCTCGGCCGCCAGCGGCCGGTAGTCCGCCGCAGGCCCGTACCACTGCGGGTGGTCCCGGCGCAGCCGCAGCGCCACCGCGGTGAGGCGCACCTTGGCCTGGTCGAACCCGCTCGGCTCGGCGCCGTCGAGCAGCTCCCGCAGCGTGCGGGCGAGCCCGAACCGCTCGGTGCCCGGCTCCGGCCGGCGCAGCGTCCCCCGGTTGTCCGGGTCGACCAGCGTGTACACCGGGTACTCGGTGCCCTGGTAGACGTCCGGCACCCCCGGCATCGTCAGGTGCAGCAGCGCCGCCCCCAGGCTGTTGGCGACGGCGTACGGCTCCAGCGTCCGGACGAACTCGCCGACGTCGTAGACCTGCACGCCGCACGGGCCCTCGTCGGTGAAGTCGGTGACGGCCTTCTCGTACGCCTCGTCCTGCTCGGTCCAGGTGGTGTGCAGGCCCGACTCGCGGACCGCCTTGAGCACCGCGGGCACCATCCGGTCCGGCGCGCAGAAGCCGAGGCCGACGCCGGTCTGGAAGACCGTGTAGAGGGTGTGCCGGTCGGGCGCCGCCGGCGTGCCCAACTGCGCGGCCCGCTCCTCCCGCTCCGCCAGCCACTCCCGCCAGGCCGCGGGCCGCTCCGAGAGCACGGCCAGCCGCAGCCGCAGGTCGGCGCTGCGCTTGGTGTCGTGCGTGGACAGCACCGTGCCGGTCGCGGGCCGCTCCCGCTGCAGCCGCGCGCAGTAGGCGTGGAAGTCCTCCGGCGAGGTCGCCGGACGACCGGGGTCGCGGCCCACCTCGCACAGCGGCAGCAGCGGCACGTAGCGGTAGAAGGCGGTGTCCTCGACGGACTTCGCGTGCAGCGCGGACGCGACCTGCGCGAACCGCACGGTGAAGTCCGCCGCGTCGTCCCCGGCCACCCGTCCCAGGGCCAGGTCGCGGACCGCGTCCAGGGCCGGGGCGAGCGCGGCCGGGCACTGCGCGCGGGCCGCGGCCGCCGCCTCCTCCAGCAGGGCCGTGTCGGTGCCGCCCGCCGGCCGGCCCGGCTGGACGTACGGCCGGTAGACGGGAACGCGGACCAGCAGCTCGCGGATCGCCTCGGCCACCGGCCCGGACCCGAACTCCCGCTCCCGGGACGCCTCGTCGCCGAACGCCGCCTCCTGGGCGACCGGCTCCCGGGGGGCCGCCTCCAGGGAAGCCGTGTCCCCGGAGGCCGCGTCTCCGGACGGCCCGCCGTCCCCGAACGCCCGCGCACCGCGCGCCCGGAGCGCCGAGCGCGCCAGCCGGGCGACCTCGGCCGCCAGGTCGTGCGTCACCACCCTGTAGGCCGCGCGGCGGGCGGTGGGCTGCCAGCGCCCGCCGCGGTCGTCCGGGACCCCGGTGAACTCCCGGTAGAAACGGTCGAGTTCGGCCGCCCCTTGCGGATCGGTGAACAACCCGTCGATGCGGTCGAGGGCGTCGTAGCCGGTGGTGCCGGCGCACGCCCAGTCCGGCGGCAGGTCCTCGTCGCGCTGCAGGATCTTCTCCACCACGGTCCACCGCCCGCCGGCCGCCTCCGCCAGGTGCCGCAGGTAGCCCGCGGGGTCGGCGAGGCCGTCCGGGTGGTCGATCCGCAGCCCGTCGCCGACCCCGTCGCGCAGCAGCCGCAGCACCGTGTCGTGGGTGGCCGCGAACACCTCCGGCCGCTCCACCCGCACCGCGATGAGGTCGGAGATGGTGAAGAAGCGGCGGTAGTTCAGCTCGGTGCGGGCCGCCCGCCAGTAGGAGAGCCGGTACCACTGGGCGTCCAGCAGTTCCGGCAGCGGCAGCCGCTCGGTCCCGGGCCGCAGCGGGAAGCGGTGGTCGTAGTACCGCAGCACCCGGCCGCCCGCGGCCTTGTCCTTGACCACGGACAGCTCGCCGAGGACGTCCGGCAGCGGCTCGCCGAGCACCGGCAGCAGCACCCGGCCGTCCAGCGCGTCCCAGTCGATGTCGAACCACGGCGCGTAGGGGGAGGACGGCCCGTCGCGCAGAACGGCCCACAGCGGGCCGTTCAGGTACTCGGGGGCGGGGACCGCCATGTGGTTCGGGACGATGTCCAGGATCAGCCCCAGACCGTGCTCGCGGGCGGTGCGGGACAGCTCCCGCAGGCCCTGCTCGCCGCCGAGCGCGGCCCGCACCCGGGTGTGGTCCACCACGTCGTAGCCGTGCCGCGAGCCGGGCACCGCCTCCAGCACCGGGGACAGGTGCAGATGGGTGATGCCGAGCGTCGCGAGGTACGGCACCGCGCCGGCGGCGTCGGCGAAGGTGAAACCGGGCTGCAGCTGTATCCGGTAGGTCGAGCTGGGCGTCGCGGGGTGTCCGGTCATGGGGTCTTCTCTACCCCGGATCGGCGGCCGTGGCGCGCCGGAGTGCTCCGAACGCCACGCCGGCCCGCGCCGGGCCCCGCCCGGGGCACCGGTCCGCGGGCGGCGGGCCACCGCCCGCTCCGTCGGCCGCCCGCCGCCGGGCCCTCAGTCCGCCGGCCGCTGCAGCACCACCATGCTGAGGTCGGCCAGCAGCAGCCGGTCGCCGGCGGCCACCAGCTCCCCGGTGCCCGGCACCACGCCCTCCGGCCGCTCGGTGTCCACCACGAGCTGCCACTCCTTGCCGTGGTTGACCGGCACCACGAACTCCTGGGCGCGCGGAGCCGCGTTGAACATCAGCAGGAAGGAGTCGTCGGTGACCCGCTCGCCGCGCGGCCCCGGCTCGGAGATCGCGTTGCCGTTGAGGAACACCACCAGCGAGCGGGCGTGCGCCGCCTGCCAGTCGCGCTGCGTCATCTCCTGGCCCTCGGCGGTGAACCACGCGATGTCCGACAGCTCGTCGTGGGTGCCGTCCACCGGCCGGCCGTGGAAGAAGCGGCGGCGCCGGAAGACCGGGTGGTCGCGGCGCAGCCACACCATGGACCGCACGAAGTCGTGCAGGCGCAGGGCCTCGTCGTCCTCGTCCGAGGTGCCCGGCTTGCCCGGCCACTGGATCCACGACAGGTCGTTGTCCTGGCAGTAGGCGTTGTTGTTGCCGCGCTGGGTGCGGCCGAACTCGTCGCCGTGGCTGAGCATCGGCACGCCCTGGGACAGCATCAGCGTCGCGACGAAGTTCCGCATCTGCCGGCCGCGCAGCGTCTGCACCGCCCGGTCGTCGGTCGGGCCCTCCGTGCCGCAGTTCCAGGACCGGTTGTGGCTCTCGCCGTCCCGGTTGTGCTCGCCGTTGGCCTCGTTGTGCTTCTCGTCGTACGACACCAGGTCGCGCAGCGTGAAGCCGTCGTGGCAGGTGACGAAGTTGATGGAGGCGAGAGGCCGGCGGCCGTCGTCCTGGTACAGGTCGGAGGACCCGGTCAGCCGGGACGCGAACTCCGCCAGGGTGGCGCTCTCGCCCCGCCACAGGTCGCGCACCGTGTCGCGGAACTTGCCGTTCCACTCGGTCCACAGCGGCGGGAAGTTGCCCACCTGGTAGCCGCCCTCGCCGACGTCCCACGGCTCGGCGATCAGCTTCACCTGCGAGACCACCGGGTCCTGCTGCACCAGGTCGAAGAACGACGACAGCCGGTCCACCTCGTGGAACTGCCGGGCCAGGGTGGCCGCCAGGTCGAAGCGGAAGCCGTCCACGTGCATCTCGGTCACCCAGTAGCGCAGGCTGTCCATGATCATCTGCAGCACGTGCGGGCTGCGCATGAGCAGGCTGTTGCCCGTGCCGGTGGTGTCCGTGTAGTAGCGCTTGTCGCCGCTCAGCCGGTAGTACGACGCGTTGTCCAGGCCGCGCAGCGACAGCGTCGGGCCCAGATGGCTGCCCTCGGCGGTGTGGTTGTAGACCACGTCGAGGATCACCTCGATCCCCGCCCGGTGCAGTGCCCGCACCGCCGTTTTGAACTCCAGCACCTGCTGGCCCCGGTCGCCCAGCGAGGAGTAGCCGTTGTGCGGGGCGAAGAACCCGATGGTGTTGTAGCCCCAGTAGTTGGCCAGCCCCGCGTCGGACAGCCGGTGGTCCTTGATGAACTGGTGTACGGGCATCAACTCCAGGGTCGTCACCCCGAGTTCCACCAGATGGCTGATCACGGACGGGTGGGCGAGGGCCGCGTAGGTGCCGCGGATCTCCTCCGGCAGCCCCGGATGCGTCATCGTCAGGCCCTTGACGTGGGCCTCGTAGAGGATCGTGCGGTGGTACTCGATGCGCGGCGCGCGGTCGTCGGCCCAGTCGAAGTACGGGTTGACCACCACCGAGGTCATCGTGTGCGGCGCGGAGTCCAGGTCGTTGCGCGAGTCCGGCTGCCCGAAGCGGTAGCCGTAGACGGCCTCGTCCCAGTCGATGCCGCCGCTCATCGCCTTGGCGTAGGGGTCCAGCAGCAGTTTCGCGGAGTTGCAGCGGTGGCCGCGCGCCGGGTCGTACGGGCCGTGCACCCGGAACCCGTACCGCTGACCCGGCATCACCCCGGGCAGGTAGGCGTGGCGGACGAAGGCGTCGGCCTCCCGCAGCTCCACCGCCGTCTCCGAACCGTCGTCGTGCAGCAGACACAGCTCGATCCGGGACGCCACCTCGGAGAAGACGGCGAAGTTGGTGCCCGCCCCGTCGAAGGTGGCGCCGAGGGGATACGAATGACCCGGCCAGACTTGCATGTAGTGACTCTTCCAGTCCGTAACCGGACCTCGCAGGACATCCCCCGCAAGGTCCGGCAGTTCGGTTGCCGAACCGCATCCTCCCATCAGGTCCCACCCGAGGGTGACCTCGCCGCAACGGACAGCGACGTGTCCGTCGGCCCTTTCGGCCACGCTGCGCCCGTCCGCCGAGCCCGCCGCGTCGCGGCTCCCTGTCTCGCCTGCCCCGGCCGGCCGCCGCCACCCGCCCGGACGCGCCGCGGCGAAGTGACCGTTTCACCCCGTCATGTGACACTCCGTGTGCACCTGCTCACGGAAGTAACTCGCCGACGGGCCAGGGGACTTGCCTCGATCGGCGCACGGGTCAAGTAGGGTCGATACGGCTGCGACACCCCCCGCACCGCAGTACCCTTCCTTGATCGTGGACGGGGGTGGGAGGCGGTGGAACGGTGACGTCCGGAGGTCTGATGCTCCCGGGTGGCGGTGAGCAGGGCGACCGGCACGTCGCTGACGACGTCAGCGCCGATGATCCGAGCGGCGCGGTCACCCTCGCCGCGCCCCTGGAGATCGGAGCGGAACTGGACTGGGGTGCCGACGCCTGGGCCGAGGTGCGGACCCGCGCGCGCCGGGCCGGGCGGGCCTACGTGTGGCTCAACCTCGTCGAGCAGCGCCTGCGCGCCGTCGTCAACGCCGTGCTGCGCCCGATCTACGAGCCGGTGCACGGCGAGGAATGGGTGGTGGCCGCCGCGGGGCCGGCCGGCGGCGAGTGGGTGCAGCGGGCCGTCGCGGTCCGCGAGGTGAGCCGCCGCAAGGGGTTCCTGCTGGACCCCGCCGACGACAACGTCCTGAGCTTCCTGACGCTGCCCCAGCTGCGCGAGCTGGTGGTCCAGCACTGGCCGTGCTTCGAGCCGTACTTCGACGACCGGCGCGAGCTGGAACTGGCCCTGGACGAGCTGGAGGTCGCCCGGCACGTCGTGTCCCGCAACCGCGCCCTGTCCCGGACCGTGCTGGACCAGGCGGAACGCGCCTCGGCCCGGCTGCTGGAACTGCTCGGCGCCGGGGCGCCGCGGGGCGCGGGGAACCGGCTGCCGGTCGACGCGGTGGAGCAGCTGGTGGCCGACCGGTACGCCGACGTCGTCGGCGTCTACCCCGACCGGGTGCGGCTGCAGCGCCAGCTGCCGGTGGAGGACCTGTTCGCCGGCGCCCGGCGGCTGGACGCGGTCGGCATCGGCCTCAACCTGCTGGTGCAGAACTACTCCGGGCGGCGGCTGGTGCGGCTGGCCGAGTCCGGCTGCCGGGTGCGGCTGGCCTTCCTCAATCCGGCGAGCAGCGCGGTGCGCCGCCGTGAGCGCGAACTCGGCCTGGGCCGCGGCGAACTGGGCCGCTCGGTCGAGATGAACATCATGCACATGCGGCGGGTGCGGGCCCGGCTGCGCGACCAAGGCGCGTTCGAGATCCAGGTCTTCGACGAGACCCCGCGGTTCACCGCGTACCTGGTCGACGGCGACAGCGGCGACGGCCTGGCCGTCGTGCAGACCTACCTGCGGCGGGCCCGCGGCATGGAGGTCCCGGTGATGGTGCTGCGCGGCGGCTCCCGCCGGGTGGTCGAGGGCGAACGGCCCTCGGAAGGCGGCCTTTTCGAGGTCTACCGCGAGGAGTTCGAGGGGATCTGGGCCGATTCGCGGCCGGTGTCCTGAACCCGCCCTCCCCGCCGGAGTGTCAGTGGCGCACGGGATGATGGCAGGGCACACGGGGGAATCGGCTGGAAGGACGCGCCATGGCATGGCATGAGGATCTGCTGGTCGGCTTCGACCTGGAGACCACCGGCACGGATCCGCGCCAGGCGCGGATCGTCACCGCCGCGGTCACCGAGGTCAAGAGCGGCGAGCCGGTGCGGCACCGCGCCTGGCTCGCCGATCCAGGGGTGCCGATCCCGGCGGAGACCACGGCCATACACGGCGTCAGCACGCAGCGGGCCGCGGCCGAGGGGCGGCCGGCGCCCGAGGTCGTCGCGGAGGTCGCCGACGCGGTGCGCGGGCACTGGGCGGCCGGCGTGCCGGTCGTCGTCTACAACGCGCCCTTCGACCTCACCCTTCTGGATGAGGAGTTGAAGCGGTACGCGCTGCCGACGCTGGTACCGCCCGGCACGTCGCCCGGCCCGGTCATCGACCCGCTCGTGCTGGACCGCGCGCTCGACCGGTACCGCCGCGGCAAGCGCACCCTGGAGGCGGCCTGCCAGGTCTACGGCGTCGCCCTGGACGGCGCCCACGACGCCGGCGTCGACGCCCTCGCCGCGGTCCGCGTCGCCCGCGCCCTGGCCCTGCGCTTCCCCGAACTCGCCGAGGCCGACCTGGCCGACCTCCAGTCCCGCCAGGCCACCTGGTACGCCACCTGGGCCGAGGACTTCTCCGCCTGGCTCACCCGCAAAGGCTCCCCCGACCCCTCGGTCGACCCGAGCTGGCCCCTGCGGGGCGCGGCGCGACTGGTGGGGTGAGGTGGGATTGTTCTGGGCTGAGCCAGCTCGCAACGTGAACGATTCGGCTGGACGTGATCGGTTGCCCGAGTCCGCAGAGTGAACGTCGTGGCCCTTTTTTGCCGGCCTCTCGCCTCCGGGCCCTTAGACCCGGTGTCTGCCGGTCGATCGTGCTCGCTCGCTGCGCTCACTGCGCGCGTTCTCTCTCTAGACACCGGCGGGCCCTTTGGCTCGATGCCTACACGGGGGCACCCGGGAGAATTGGTGCGGGCCTATGGGGCGTCCCAGGCGGTTCGGTTTAAAAGGGGTACCAGCGGACCGTTTGGTCGTTGGTGCGGAGGGAGGTCACGCGGCGGCGGAACTCGGTGAGGGCGGCCGGGTTGGCGGGGGCGTGCTGGGCGACCCAGGCGCAGCTGGCGGTCTCGCGGGCGCCGCGCAGGACCTCGCAGCCGGGCCAGGCGGCCACGTCCCAGCCGTACGCGGCGGTGAACGCGTCGTAGGCGGCGGCCGGCACGCCGTAGCGGTCCCGGCTGAGGGTGTGCACGACCAGATCGTGCTCGCGCAGGTCGGAGGAGAAGGTCTCCAGGTCGACCAGCACCGGGCCGTCGGGGCCGATGTGCACGTTGCGGGGGAGGGCGTCGCCGTGGATCGGGCCCGGCGGCAGGTGCGGCTCCAGCGCGGCGGCGGCGTCCGCGAAACCGTCCCTGCGCTTGCGTAGGAACGCCGCGTCGGCCGGGTCGATCGCGTCGCCGGCCAGCCGCAGCCAGCGCTCGACGCCGTCGAGCAGGTCGCGCGGCGGCAGCCCGAAGTCGGGCTCCGGCAGGGCGTGGACGCGGCGCAGCAGCGGGGCGACGTCGGCCGGCTCGGCGGGCCGCAGCGACTCCGGCAGCCGCTGCCAGTAGGAGACGGGGTGACCTTCGAGCAGCCGCACCTCGGACTCCGCGGACCGCACCGCGGGCACGTCGTGCTTGGCCAGCCAGTCCGCGGTGCGGACCTCGCGGCGTGCCCGGTCCAGCAGTTCGGCGCTGCGTCCCACCTTGATCACCAGCCGGCCGGCGGCGAACACCGCGTTCTCCCCGAAGGACATCAGCTCCGCCTCGGAGTGGCCCGCCGCGTCCAGTACCGCCCGCGCCCGCTGCTCAGTGAACACCGCGTCCGCCATGCCCAGCCTCTCGAAAATCCGTCCGCCTGCCGGTTCGCCCGTCCGTTCGCATATGCCGCAGTCAACGGCCGTTCGTTCGGACACAGGCAAGTCTCGCATCGTCGCGCCCCTGGATTGCGCCGGGTTTCCAAGGATTCCCGCACAACCTTGCGAAATACCGCCGCGCACCGTGCGTTCCGCGGCGCATACGTACCCATGGGTGCGATGAGTTACGGCTGTACGAGCAGTCGGTATCCACGGGGCCCTCCGCCTGGGGGCCGGCGACAAGGAGGAGCGACTGTGGCGGCGTCCGGTGGCCCGTACGATCCAGCCTGCCCGGAATCCGGGGAACGCCTGGTCACGGTGGACGTCAGCGGCCTGCCGCCGGCCGGCGAGCCACCGGACGGCGACGGGCTGGCGGGGCTCGGCGCGGTCGCCGCGCTGGCCCGGCTGCGGCTGGCCGCGCGCCGCACCGGCCACCGGGTGCGGCTGCGCGGCGCCTCGGCCGACCTGCGCGCGCTGGTCGAACTGGCCGGACTAGCCGGGGAGTTCGAGTGGGAGTCCGAAGAGGGGGAACAGCCGTCCGGTGTCCAGGAATGAACTGAGCCCGGTGATACGGCCGTCGCTGATGTCCAGCACCTGGAGCGCCCAGGCGCGGTGCCCGCCCGCGGGATCGGGCCGGTACTGGCCGAAACCCGGGGCGCCGTTCGCGGTGACCGGCAGCAGCCGCGAGCCCTTGCAGCCGATGCCGGTCCCCAGCAGCCACCCGCGTATGTCCTCATGGCCGCGCAGCCACAGCGGGAACGGCGGCATGTTCATCGTCGCGTCCTCGTGCAGCAGGCTGGTCAGCGAGTCCAGGTCGTAGCGCTCGAACGCGTCCACGTAGCGGGCCAGCAGCTTCTCCTGCTCGCCGTCCATCGGCGCGGCGGGGGCGGAGTCGGCGCCGACCCCGGCCTCGGCGAGCGTGGCCCGGGCGCGCTGCAGCGCGCTGTTGACCGAGGCGACCGAGGTGCCCAGCAGTTCGGCGGCCTCGCTGGCCTTCCAGGCCAGCACCTCGCGCAGGATCAGTACGGCCCGCTGCCGTGGCGGCAGGTGCTGGAGCGCGGCCACGAACGCCAGCCGGATGGTCTCGCGCGAGACCACCACGTCGGCCGGGTCGCCGGAGGACGGCACGGCGCGGGCGTCCGGCACCGGCCCGACCCACATCGACTCCGGTGTCATGTCGGGGAGCACCGCGTCGGCGTGCGAGGCGGGGGACAGGTCCATCGGCCTGGCGCGGCGCTTGCCGGCGTTCAGGCTGTCCAGGCAGACGTTGGTGGCGATCTTGTACAGCCAGGAGCGCAGCGAGGAGCGCCCCTCGAAGCGGTCGGCCGCCCGCCAGGCGCGGACCAGGGTCTCCTGGACGGCGTCCTCCGCCTCGAAGACCGAGCCGAGCATCCGGTAGCAGTACCCGGTCAGCTCGACCCGGTACTCCTCCAGCCGGTGCTCCACCTCGCCGGCGGCCGGAGCGGCCGTGGCGCTTGCACTGCTGTCCCTTGCGGTCATGTCACCCACCGTACTCGGGGGCACTGACAGCGCCCCCGTACCCGGCGGGTACGGGGGCGCTGCCGGTGTCGTGCGGGCGCTTCGGCGGCTGCCGGCTCAGTGGCGGCCGGGACCGGCGGGCACCGGCGGGAGCGGCGGCACGGGCGGGGCCGGGTACTGCGGGGCCGGGGGCACGGCGTCCTGCGCCGGCTCGTCGTGCGTGAGGTCGGGCAGCCGGTGCATCCACCGCGGGAGGTACCAGTTGCGGTCGCCCAGCAGGCTCATCACGGCCGGCAGCAGCACCCCGCGGATCACCGTGGCGTCGATCAGCACCGCGAAGGCCAGGCCGACGCCCATCTGCTTCATGCTCTGCATCGACAGCGTCCCGAAGATGGCGAACACCGCGACCATGATCACCGCCGCGCTGGTCACCACGCCCGCGGTGGTGGTGATGCCCTGCTCGATGGCGGCCTTGGTGCTCAGGCCGCGCATCCGGGCCTCGCGGATCCGGGAGACCACGAACACGTGGTAGTCCATGCTCAGGCCGAACAGGATCACGAAGAGGAACAGCGGCAGCCAGGCCACCACCGCGCCGGTGCCGGTCGCGCCGACCAGCGAGGCTCCCCAGCCGTGCTGGAAGACCATGGTCAGCACGCCGTAGGCGGCGCCGACCGACAGCAGGTTGAGGGCCACCGAGGTGAGCGCGATGGTCAGGGACCGGAAGGACAGCAGCATCAGCAGGAAGGCGAAGACCGTCACGAACAGGAACACCGGCGGCACGCTGCTGGTGATCTTGTGGTTGAAGTCCATCGACCCGGCGGTCTCACCGGTGATCGGCGCCTGCAGCCCGGCGACCCGGCCCAGGGTGTCGGGACGGACGTGGTCGCGGAGCAGCCGCAGGTCGGACTCGGCCTTGCCGCGGTCGGTGCCGCCGGCCAGCGGCACGTCGATCTCGGCCACGTTCTGCGCCGCGTGCACGGTCACGGTGACCGGGCCCCGGCTCGCCCCGGAGGCGACGGCCTCGGTGCGGAAGCCGGCGATCGCCTTGGTGACCGCGGGCGCCTTGATGTCGTCGGCCTTGATCACGACGTGGGCGGGGTCCGGGCCGCCGGGGAACGCGGTGTTGATCGCCTCGTAGGTCTGGATGATCTCCAGGTGGTCGCCGAGTTCCTGGTCCATCGACAGGTTCGCGGTGTGCATCCCGAACGCGGGGATCGCGATGGCCACCAGCGCGCCGCCGGCCAGCACCGTGGCCGCCTTCGGGTTGCGCAGCACCGGGCGCAGCACGGTCCGCCAGAAGCGGCTGCTGCCGTCGGTGCCCCGGCCCCCGTTCGCGGCCCGCCCCGCGGACCGGCGCAGGAACGGCAGCCGGCCCTTCTCGACCCGCTCGCCGAGCAGCGACAGCAGCGCCGGCAGCACGGTGACCGAGCCGATCATCGCGATGGCGACGACGATCATGGTGGCCACGCCCATCGCCTTGAAGTCGCCGATTCCGGTGAAGAGCATGCCGGCCATGGCCACGATCACGGTGATGCCGGAGATCAGGATCGCCCGGCCGGAGGTGGCGGCGGCGATCCGCAGCGCGGTCGCCGCGTCCCGGCCCGCGTCCCGTTCCTCGCGCTCCCGGCGCAGGTAGAACAGGCAGTAGTCGACGCCGACGGCCAGACCCACCAGCAGCATGACCGAGTTGGCGGTGTCGCTCATCGGCACCGAGTGGCTGACCAGGGCGACCACGCCGGTCGCGCCGAGGAACGCGGTGAGCGCCAGCACCACCGGCAGCAGCGCGGCGACCAGCGCGCCGAACGCGATGAGCAGGATGCCCAGCGCCACCGGCACCGCCGAGTACTCGGCGGTCTTGAAGTCCGAGCCGAAGGCGTCGTTGACCGCCTGGTCGGCGCTGGCGTCGCCGAACTCGGCGATCTTCAGGTCCTGGTGGCGGTCCTGGACCTTGGCGACCGCGTCGAGCACCGGCTGGACCTTGTCCGCGGCGTCCTTCTTCGGGCCGGTCATGTCGAACCGCACCAGCGCCGAACGGTGGTCCGCGGAGATCGCCTTGGTGGTGTAGGGCGACTGCACGGCGGTGACCGCGCCGGTGCCCTTGACCGCGGCCACCACGTCGGCGACGGCGGCCCGGAAGCCCGGGTCGGTCGCGGTGGTGCCGGAGTGCCGGGCCTGGACCAGGACCATCTCGCTCGCGGTGTCCGCCAGCCCGGCCCGGTCGTTGATGGTTGCGGCCTGCGAGACCTCGCCCGGCATCGAGCGGTCCTCGTCGACGTCGGAGCGGCCGGCCGCCTGGCCGATGACCATGACCAGGATGACGAGGAGCAGCCACCCGCCCACCGCCGCCCAGCGGTGGCGGGCGCTCCAACTGCCCATCGCCGCCGCGATGCCCATCTTGCTGCCGTGTGCGCGTGCGCGACTCACGGTGTGCCCCCTTGCCAAGGATCGTCGTGGTGGCGGCGACCTGCCGCTCGTTCCACCCATGACGCTAGGGGCCTGAACAGGCACGACCCATCCGGCCAACTGGTGACTTCCAGGTGGGTGTTCTCCCCCTCAGGGGTGGGGAGAACCCCACCACCGCGACAAGGATGCCCCTTACAGCGATCGTCGCCGGCCGGCCGGGGGACGGGTTGTCGCCGCAGGTCAGCGGCGTGGTGCGGGGGGCTGCAGGCCGAACGCCGCGGTGTTCAGGGAACGCCTCATGGCCAGCGCGAGCGGCCGCTCGGCGTACCGGTGCACCAGGTAGGACAGCGCCACCAGCGCGGCCACCGAGACCGCGACCAGCAGCATCGGGTCCATCCGGCCGCCGTAGTAGTGCGCGAAGGTCATCCCGGTGACGTCGTGCAGCAGGTACAGCGGGAAGGTCAGGGTGCCCGCGGTCGTCAGCAGCCGCCAGCGGATCCACCGGGTCCAGCCCAGCGCGATCGCCGCGACCAGCCCGAAGAAGACGGTGACCGCCAGGATCAGCCAGCCCCGCCACGGCGACCAGGTGTCCCAGTTGTTGCTGCCGCCGACCGGCGTCAGCAGGAAGTGCAGCGCCAGCAGCCACGACATCGCGACGATGCCCCACAGCAGCGGCGTCGACCGGTAGCGGTACATCAGGTAGAAGGCCATGCCGGCGATGAAGTACGGCGCCGAGGTGGGGTTGGCGATGAGCGTCAGCAGCGGGATCCCCGCGCCGGGCGCGATGACCGCGGCGACCGTCCACAGGCCGCAGAACACCACCACCCGCCGGTAGCTCAGGCCCCGCCACACCACCAACGAGAAGGTCAGGTAGAAGCACAGCTCCGGCCAGAGCGTCCAGTACACCGGGTCGAGGTTGTCCACCCCCAGCGGCCGCTGCATCATCGTGAGGTTCGCGAACAGCATCCGCGGGTTGGGATGCCCGAACGGGCTGTCGGTGAGGTAGATCACCGCCGCGGACACCGCGATCGCCACCCAGTACATCGGGTAGAGCCGCGTCACCCGGGAGATGAAGAACTCCCGCGGCGTGCGGCCCCAGGCGCTCATGCAGATCACGAAGCCGCTGATCAGGAAGAACAGGTCGACGCCCAACCGCCCGAAGGCGAAGTACTGGTGGGCCCGCGGGAACGTCTCCTGGTACGGCCGGCCCCAGATGTCGATCATCGACCACCTGGTCTGGCCCATGAAGTGGAACAGCACCACCGACATCGCCGCGGCGAACCGCAGCCCGTCCAGGGCGGGGAGGCGGTCCCTGCGCGGCGCCGGCCGCGGTGCCGGCGTTCTGCCGGCCGGTGCGGCGTCCTGCGCCTGCCTCCCGCCGGGTCGGACTATCGCCTCGAACTCCTGGATTCGGCTCATATACCTGCTGTCTCCGGTGTCGTCCCTCGGTTCAGGGGCTCCCGGAAGCCGCGGTCCGCAGACCGCCGAACGGGCAGGTCACGCCGCCCTCAGGCCACGCTCAACCCGCTGACCGGCAGACGCGCCTCGTCGAACCGGCGCAGCAGCAGCTCCGCCAGCTCCGGTGCCGCCCCGAGGACCGGAGCCAGCACGTCCGCCCCGGCTTCCCGGGCGCCGCGCGCGATGCGGTCCGGCAGGAAGCCGGGTGCGATCACATACGGCGCGACCGCGACCGACCTTACGCCCTCCTCCCGCAGACCCCGCACCGCGTCCTCCGTACGGGGCAACGACGCCGAGGCGTACGCGGGGCGCACGGCGCGCCAGCCGGCGCGTTGCCAGCGCCGCGCGACCCCCTCGATCACCCGGCGCGCCTCGGGGTCGGTGGAACCGGCGCAGGCCAGCACCACGCCGGTCGAGGCGCGGTCGGCGTCGTCCAGGCCGGCCTCGTGCAGGCGCCGCTCCAGGGCGGCGGTCAGCAGCGGCGAGGGGCCGAGCACGTCCGCGGTCCTGATCCGCAACGCGGGCAACCCCGCGGTCGCTTCGCGCAGTACGGCGGGAATGTCGGTCTTCGCATGGAATGCCCGGGTCAGCAGCAGCGGCAGGGCCACCGCCTCCCGGACCCCGTCGGCGGCGAGCCGCCGCACCACCTGCGGCACCGCGGGCGCGTTGAAGTCCAGGAACGCCGTCTCCACCCGCAGTCCCGGCCGCGCCGCCGCCACCCGCCGGGTCAGCGCGTGCACGGTCGCCGCGTGCCGGGGGTCGCGCGAGCCGTGCGCGACGACCAGCAGCGGCGGCGCGGCGCGGTGCGCGGCGGCGGGCGGGGGCGGGAAGGCGGGGCGCACGGTCACTGGCTCCTGGCGGTCAGGCCGCGGCTGCGCAGCACCCAGCGCTCCAGCGGGCTGAAGACGATCTGGTCGATGGCGATGCCGACGAACAGGATGAGCAGGATGCCCAGCACGACCCCGGCCATGTCCGAGCCCTCGCGCATGTTCTCCAGGTAGCGGCCGAGGCCCACGCCCAGGTCGGGCGAGGAGGCGATCAGCTCGGCCGCCATCAACGACCGCCAGGAGAAAGCCCAGCCCTGCTTCAGGCCGGCGACGTAGCCGGGCAGCGCGGCCGGCAGCAGCACGTACCAGGCGCCGCGCACGCCCGTCGCGCCGATCGTGCGGCCGGCCCGCAGGTACAGCGGCGGCACCTGGTCGATGCCGGAGACCAGGCCGTTGGCGATCGACGGCACCGCGCCCAGCAGGATCACCGCGTACATCGCCGAGTCGTTGATGCCCAGCCAGATCACCGCGGCCGGCACCCAGGCCACCGACGGCAGCGACTGCAGACCGGACAGGATCGGGCCGATGGCCGCACGGACGAACCGCACCCGGGCCACCACCAGACCCAGCGGGGTGCCGATGGCCAGCGCCGCGAGGAAGCCCAGCAGGCCCCGCTCCACGCTGGTCCAGATGATGGTGAACAGGTCGCCGGCCCGCCAGCGGTCGGCGAGCGCCTGCCCCACGTCCTTGGGGCTCGGCAGCTTCGTGGGGTCGGCGACCTTGCCCCAGGACGCGAGCTGCCACACCACCAGCACCAGCACGACCGCGGTGAGCGGCGGCAGCACCTTCTGCACCAGCAGCCGCCCCAGCGGGGAGCGTTCGACGGTGACCGTCTCCAGCGCGTCGAGCCCGGCCTCCAGGCCGGACAGGTCGCCCGAGCCGCCCTGCGCGGGCACGCCGGACTTCGCGAGCGGCGCCGCGCCCGCACCGGGCCGCGCGCCGTCCCCGGGCGCGGCGTCCTGCGGGGCGGGGCTGCCCGTCCCGGTGTCAGTGCTGGCCATGGCGGCGGATCTCCCCACGCAGTTCTTCGGTGATCTCGACGGACAGGTCCGCGACGGCGGCATCCTCGATACGGCGCGGCTGCGGGATGTCGATCCGCCACTCGCGGTTGATCCGGCCGGGGCGGGAGGACAGCAGGACCACCCGCTCGGCCAGCCGCACCGCCTCGCGGACGTTGTGCGTGACGAACAGCACCGACAGGTCGGTCTCCGACCAGATCCGGGTCAGCTCGTCGTGCAGCACGTCCCGGGTGATCGCGTCCAGGGCCGCGAACGGCTCGTCCATCAGCAGCAGTTGGCTGTCCTGGGCCAGCGCGCGGGCCAGCGCCACGCGCTGCCGCATGCCGCCGGACAGCTCGTGCACCCGCTTGCCGTGGGCCCCGCCGAGCCGGACCAGGTCCAGCAGCCGCTCGGCCTCGGGGCGGCGCTCCTCGCGGGGCACCCCGCGCAGCCGCAGGGCCAGTTCGATGTTCCTGCCCGCGGTCAGCCACGGGAACAGGGCGTGCTCCTGGAACATCAGGGCGGGCCGCCCGCCGGGAGTGGTGATGCTCCCGGCGGACGGCTCGTCGAGCCCCGCGACCAGGTTGAGCAGCGTCGACTTGCCGCAGCCCGACGCGCCCAGGAGGCAGACGAACTCGCCCGGCCGCACGTCGAGGGCGATGTCGTCCAGCACGAGCTGCTGGGCGCCGGGACGGCCGAACGCCTTCGACACATGGTCGATCCGCGCCGCGTACGCGGCGGTCTCCGTGCTCGGAGCGGCGGCACTGGTGAGAGTGTCGGCCATCGGTGTCACCTCCTGGGTCTGTC
This sequence comes from Streptomyces sp. NPDC020917, assembly GCF_044333795.1. Classification (NCBI taxonomy): domain Bacteria; kingdom Bacillati; phylum Actinomycetota; class Actinomycetes; order Kitasatosporales; family Streptomycetaceae; genus Streptomyces; species Streptomyces sp. NPDC020917. Next base: position 31,081 of record NZ_JBIRRR010000021.1, read on the forward strand.
TGTCGGGTGCTGGCGTCTGAGAGCACTTGCGCGGCGGTACGGCGGTGCGTCCCGCCGTACCGTGGTTACTCGGTGCCGAGCCCGGCGGCGGACACGGTGGGCTTGCCCTGCTCCTTGAGGACCTTGTCGAGCAGCGTCAGGTCGTAGATGCCGTCCAGCTTCGGGGCCTTGAGCAGGCCGGCCGCCACCGCGTGCTGCGCCTCCTGGTCGGCCGTCGCCGCCAGCGGGTCGTCCAGCACCTGGATCGACTGCCACGCCGGGTCGAGGACGTCGGCCGGCAGCGCCTTCTGCGTCAGCCGCTTCAGCTCGTCGTTGGCGTCCGCCTTCGCCTGCGCGGAGTTGGCCTGGATCCACGCGTTGGTCTTCACCGAGCCGCGCAGCACCGCCTCGACGACGTCCGGGTGCGCCTTGAGGAACTTCTGCGACACGATCACGTTGGTGATCACGAACTTCTTGTCCGGCCACAGGGTGCTCTCGTCCAGCAGCACCTTCGCACCCTCGGCCACCAGCTTCGACGCGGTGGGCTCCGGCACCCAGGCGCCGTCGATGGAGCCGCTCTTGTAGGCGTCGGGGGTGACCTTGTTGTCGGTGCGGACGACCTGCACGTCGCCCTTGCCGCTCTGCGCGTCGACCTTCCAGCCCTGCGACTTGATCCAGTTGAGCAGCGCCACGTCCTGGGTGTTGCCCAGCTGCGGGGTGGCGATCTTCTTGCCCTTGACGTCCGCCAGGGACTTGATCTTGTCCGGGTTGACCACCAGCTTCACGCCGCCGGACGCCGACCCGGAGATGATCCGCAGGTTCGTGCCGCCTGACTTGGTGTAGCCGTTGATCGCCGGGGAGGGGCCGATCCAGCCGATGTCGATCGAACCGGCGTTGAGCGCCTCGATCTCGGCCGGCCCGGCGTTGAAGGTGTACTCCTTCACCTTCGTCGCGCCCAGTTCCTTCTGGAACAGGCCCTCCTTGAGGCCCACCAGCGCGGTGGCGTGCGTCAGGTTGGGGAAGTAGCCGATCTTGACCTGGTCGGCGGAGAGCTTCTTGGCGCCGCTGCTCGCCGCGGGGGCGGCGGCCGGGTCGTCCTTCGGCTTGTCGGAGCCGTAGCCGCAGGCGGCCAGCGCGCCGACGAGGATCGGCAGGGTGGCGGCCGCGGCGATCAGTCTGCGGCGGGTGGTGGAGCGGAACGCGGAACGTGGCTGGGCAGACACGGAGGTGTCCTCTCGTCAGGCCCGGCGTGTCGCGCGGTCGAGTCGGGGCTCGGCGGCGCGGCCGGAAGGTCGTCAGGTCTTCGGAAGGGGCGCAGCGCGGGGCGCGCTGCGGCTCGGTACGCACGTACGGCGGCCGGGGTGCACCGGGGGTGCACCGCGGCGCGGGGCGTCAGCGCACACATCGCGCGACGCCGCCCGTGCCCGAGCCGAGCGTGCCGCTGCCGACGCGCCCGCCCTCCTTCGCGAATCCTGAGAAAGCCTCCTGGGCCGGTGGGGACACCGTCAGAAATCCCATCCCTCGTCATCGGTCGCCGCGGCGGCCGCCGCGGCACCGTCGGCCGCAAACGCCTCGCCGGCCATGCCGGCCGTCAGCGTCGTGCCGTCCGCCGGGTCGATCAGCAGGAACGACCCGGTCAGCCGCGACACGGCGTAGGCGTCCACCGGCAGCGGCTCGGCGGTGCGGAGCACCACCGCGCCGATGTCGTTGACCGCCAGCTCCTGCGGAGCGTTCTCGTGCGCCAGGCCGTGCGACAGGTCGATCCGGTACGGCAACTCCTTCACCAGCGCCTTGACGGTGCGGGTGGCGTGCTTGAGCAGCACCCGCTCGCCGATCCGCAGCGGCCGCTCGTGCAGGTGGCACACGGTCGCCCGGATGTCCTGGGTGACCTCGGGCGCGAACGCGGTCGGCGCGATCAGGTCGCCGCGCGAGACGTCCAGGTCGTCGGCGAGCAGCACCGTCACCGACTGCGGCGCCCACGCGGTGTCGACGCTGCTGCCGAGCGCGTCGATGCCCGCGATCGTGGTGGTGCGGCCGGACGGCAGCACGGTCACCGGGTCGCCGACCCGCAGCATGCCGGACGCGATCTGCCCGGCGTAGCCGCGGTAGTCGGGGTGCTCGGCGGTCTGCGGGCGGATCACGTACTGCACCGGGAACCGCGGCGGGCAGCCGGTCAGGTCGTGGCTGACCGGCACCGTCTCCAGGTGCTCCAGCACCGTCGGGCCGCCGTACCAGTCCATGTGCGCGGACGGTTCCACCACGTTGTCCCCGGCCAGCGCGGAGATCGGGATCGCGGTGATGTCCGGGACGCCCAGCGAGGCCGCGTAGGCGGTGAACTCCTCGGCGATCGCGGCGAAGACCGGCTCCGCGTAGTCGACCAGGTCCATCTTGTTCACCGCGAGCACCACGTGCGGCACCCGCAGCAGGGCGGCGACGGCGGCGTGCCGGCGGGTCTGCTCGACCACGCCGTTGCGGGCGTCGACCAGCACCACGGCCAGCTCGGCGGTGGAGGCGCCGGTGACCATGTTGCGGGTGTACTGCACATGGCCGGGCGTGTCGGCGAGGATGAACCGGCGCCGGGCGGTGGCGAAGTAGCGGTACGCCACGTCGATGGTGATGCCCTGCTCGCGCTCGGCGCGCAGGCCGTCGGTGAGCAGCGCCAGGTCGGGCGCCTCCTGGCCGCGGCTCAGCGACGCGCGCTCGACCGCCTCCAGCTGGTCGGTGAGGACCGACTTGGAGTCGTGGAGCAGCCGGCCGACCAGGGTGGACTTGCCGTCGTCGACCGAACCGGCGGTCGCGAACCGCAGCAGCGTGGTCGCCGACAGGGCCTCGGCGGTGATCGGGCTGGTGGAGCTGGTCATGGCTAGAAGTACCCCTCGCGCTTGCGGTCTTCCATCGCGGCCTCGGAGAGCTTGTCGTCGGCCCGGGTGGCGCCGCGCTCGGTCAGCCGGGAGGCGGCGATCTCCGCGATCACCGCGTCGAGCGTGGTGGCGTCGGAGTCCACCGCGCCGGTGCACGACATGTCGCCGACCGTGCGGTAGCGCACCAGCCGGGTCTCCACCGACTCGCCGTCCTTCGGCCCGCCCCACTCGCCGGCGGTCAGCCACATGCCCGACCGCTTGAACACCTCGCGCTCGTGCGCGAAGTAGATCTCCGGCAGGGCGATGTGCTCGCGGGCGATGTACTGCCACACGTCCAGCTCGGTCCAGTTGGACAGCGGGAAGACCCGCACGTGCTCACCGGGCGCGTGCCGGCCGTTGTACAGCGACCACAGCTCGGGGCGCTGGCGGCGCGGGTCCCACTGGGAGAACTCGTCGCGGAGGCTGAACACCCGCTCCTTGGCGCGGGCCTTCTCCTCGTCGCGGCGGCCGCCGCCGAACACCGCGTCGAACCGCAGCTCGCGGATCGCGTCGGTCAGCGGCACCGTCTGCAGCGGGTTGCGGGTGCCGTCCGCCCGCTCGCGCAGCCGGCCGTCGTCGATGTAGTCCTGCACGTTCGCCACGTGCAGCCGCAGGGAGTGCTCGGCGACCGTGCGGTCGCGGAACTCCAGCACCTCCGGGAAGTTGTGGCCGGTGTCCACGTGCAGCAGCGAGAACGGCACCGCGGCCGGCGCGAACGCCTTCAGCGCCAGGTGCAGCATGACGATGGAGTCCTTGCCGCCGGAGAACAGCACCACCGGCCGCTCGAACTCGCCCGCCACCTCGCGGAAGATGTGCACCGCCTCGGACTCCAGCGCGTCGAGGTGGGACAGCGCGTACGGGCTGTCCGTCGCCTCACCGTGCGCAACGGTCGTCGTCATGTGACCAGACCCCTCTCGGCGAGCAGTGCCAGGACGGCGGCTGCGGATTCCTGGACGGTGCGGTCCTGCGTCCCGAGCCGCAGGTCGGGGTCCTCGGGGACCTCGTACGGGTCGTCCACGCCGGTCAGGCCGGTGAGTTCGCCCGCGGCCTGCTTGGCGTACAGGCCCTTGACGTCACGGACCGAGCAGACGTCGACCGGGGTGGCCACGTGGACCTCCACGTAGCCGGTTCCCTGCGCCTGGTGGCGCTTGCGGACCGCCTCGCGGCTGTCGGCGTACGGCGCGATGACCGGCACCAGCACCAGCACGCCGTGGGAGGCGAGCAGTTCGGCGACGAAGCCGATCCGCTGCACGTTGGTGTGCCGGTCCTCGCGGCTGAACCCCAGGCCCGCGGACAGGAACGTGCGGATCTCGTCGCCGTCCAGCACCTCGACCCTGCGGCCCCGGGCGCCCAGCTGCTCCGCCAGCGCGTACGCGATGGTCGTCTTGCCGGCGCTCGGCAGTCCGGTCAGCCAGACCGTGGCCCCGGTGCTCATCGCGCTCTCCTGAACGGTCGTCTCCGATGTCGTCACTGGTGTATCCCGCACTCGGTCTTGCCGAGGCCCGCCCAGCGGCCGGAGCGCGCGTCCTCGCCCTCCAGCACCCGGCGGGTGCACGGCGCGCAGCCGATCGAGGCGTACCCGTCCATCAGCAGCGGGTTGGTGAGCACCCCGTGCTCGGCCACGTAGGACTCGACGTCCTCCTGCGTCCAGCGGGCGATCGGCGCGATCTTGACCTTCTGCCGCCGGGCGTCCCAGGAGGCCACCGGGGTGTTCGCGCGGGTCGGGGACTCGTCGCGGCGCAGCCCGGTCGCCCAGGCGTCGTAGCCGCGCAGGCCCTCCTCCAGCGGCGCCACCTTGCGCAGCGCGCAGCACCGGTCGGGGTCGCGGTCGTGCAGCCGCGGACCGTACTCGGCGTCCTGCTCGGCGACGGTCTGCCGCGGGGTGAGCGTGATGACGTTGACGTCCATCACGGCCGCGACCGCGTCCCGGGTGCCGATGGTCTCCGGGAAGTGGTAGCCGGTGTCGAGGAAGACGACGTCGACCCCGGGCAGCGCGCGCGACGCCAGGTGCGCCACCACCGCGTCCTCCATCGAGGAGGTGACGCAGAAGCGGCGGCCGAAGGTGTCCGCGGCCCAGCGCAGCACGTCGAGCGCCGATGCCTCCTCCAGGTCGCGGCCGGCCTGGACGGCCAGCCGCTCGAGTTCTTCCGCGGTGTGCTGAGCGGTGGTCACGAAGCGCCTCCATGCGGGGAGTGCGGTGCGTTGTGCTGCGAGACGGCCTGGAACCCCTCGGCGAGCAGGCCGAGGAACTTCACCTGGAAGGCGCGGTTGCAGGCCCGGCACTCCCAGGCGCCGTGGCCCTCCTCCGACGGGCGCAGGTCCTCGTCGCCGCAGTAGGGGCAGTAGAAGGGCGCGGCACGCTCGCTCATGACAGCGCCTCCCTGTTCGCTTCTCCGCCCGCGCGGCGCAGAGGTGCGCCTTCCGTCGCCGTCTGCGGGCCGGTGGCCCCGCGTGCGTCGCTCACGAGAGGGCCTCCTCGGAGGCGCGGGCCGCCCACTGGGCGAAGCGTTCGCCGTCGGTGCGCTGCTCCTTGAAGCGGGTCAGCACCCGCTCGACGTAGTCGGGCAGTTCGGCGGCGGTGACCTTCAGGCCGCGGACCTTGCGGCCGAAGCCGGGGTCGAGGCCGAGGCCGCCGCCGAGGTGCACCTGGTAGCCCTCGACCTGCCGGCCGTCCGCGTCGGTGACCAGCTGGCCCTTCAGGCCGATGTCCGCGGTCTGGATGCGGGCGCAGGAGTTGGGGCAGCCGTTGATGTTGATGCCGATCGGCTGGTCGAACTCCGGGAGCCGGCGCTCCAGTTCGTCGATCAGCGTGGAGGCGCGCTCCTTGGTCTCGACGATCGCCAGCTTGCAGAACTCGATGCCGGTGCAGGCCAGCGTCCCGCGGCGGAAGGACGACGGCCGCACCCGCAGGTCCATCGCCTCCAGCGCGGCGGTCAGCGACTCGACCCGGTCCTCGGTGACGTCCAGGACCAGCATCTTCTGGTCGGTGGTGGTGCGCAGCCGGTCCGAGCCGTGCTCGGCGGCCACCTCGGCGATCTTGGTCAGCGTGGCGCCGTCCACCCGGCCGACGCGGGGGGCGAAGCCCACGTAGTAGCGGCCGTCCTTCTGCCGGTGCACGCCGATGTGGTCGCGCCAGACCTGCTTGGGCAGTTCCGGCGCGGGGCCGTTGAGCAGCGGCCGCTCGAGGTACTCGTCCTCCAGCACCTGGCGGAACTTCTCGGCGCCCCAGTCGGCCATCAGGAACTTCAGCCGGGCACGGGAGCGCAGCCGCCGGTAGCCGTAGTCGCGGAAGATGCCGACGACGCCCGCCCACACCTCGGGCACCTCGGCCAGCGGCACCCAGGCGTTCAGCCGCTCGCCCAGCCGCGGGTTGGTGGACAGGCCGCCGCCGACCCACAGGTCGAACCCCGGTCCGTGCTCGGGGTGTTCGACGCCGACGAACGCCAGGTCGTTGATCTCGTGCACGACGTCCAGCAGCGGCGAACCGGAGATCGCGGTCTTGAACTTGCGCGGCAGGTTGGAGAACTCCTTGCTGCCGATGTACCGGGCCGAGATCTCCTCGATCGCCCAGGTGCCGTCGATGATCTCGTCCTCGGCGATGCCCGCGACGGGGGAGCCGATGATGACGCGCGGCACGTCGCCGCACGCCTCGGTGGTGGACAGGCCCACCGCCTCCAGCCGGCGCCAGATCTCCGGCACGTCCTCGATCCGGATCCAGTGCAGCTGGATGTTCTGCCGGTCGGTGATGTCGGCGGTGCCGCGGGCGAACTCCTGCGAGATCTCGCCGATCACGCGCAGCTGGGCGACGGTGAGCCGGCCGCCGTCGACGCGCACCCGCATCATGAAGTAGCGGTCGTCCAGCTCCTCCGGCTCCAGCACCGCGGTGCGGCCGCCGTCGATTCCCGGCCGCCGCTGCGTGTACAGACCCCACCAGCGCATGCGTCCGCGCAGGTCGGCGCCGTCGATCGAGTCGAAACCCTGATGGGCGTAGATCGTCTCAATACGTGTCCGCACGTTGAGACCGTCGTCGTCCTTCTTCGTCTGCTCGTTGCCGTTGAGCGGAGTGAAGTGGCCCTTGGCCCACTGGCCCTCGCCGCGGTGGCGCCCGGACTTGCGGCGGGCGGCCGCCGGGGCGCTCCGGGCAGGGGTCTGGGGGTGGTCGGGGCTGGCAGCCATGGCGATGCGTCCTTCTGGCAGGCTCGAATGCGGTCGGAACAGCGCGAGAGGGACCCTGCAGCCTGGGAGAACGCCGGGTGGTGGGGCTCAGCCGGGCAGCGGGGAACCGCACGCATCCACGACGACGGGGAGGGCGGGAGATGGTGCCGAGTACGGTCAGCCCGCCGGACAGATCGCGCTGGACACGCGGCAGAAGTCGACGTGCGGCCGACCTACCAAGGCGATTCCAGTGCGCGACATGACGAAAGCGTGGCATGCGGGTCTTCTGGCAGTCCACCGTTATCCGTCATGTGGACTCGATCATCTCATTCAGTGAGACTGTGTGGTGTGCGTCACGCGGAACCCGCGGCGCTGGTAATTCCCCAGCGCGTGGGGGCCGTCCAGCGAGCAGGTGTGCAGCCACACCCGCCGCGTCTCCGGCCGCCCCGGCCAGCGGCCGGCCAGGTCCCAGGCGCGGGCGGTGCCGAACGACAGCAGGTGCCCGCCGATGCCCCGGCCGCGGAAGGCCGGCAGCAGCCCGAAGTAGACGATCTCCACGGCGCCTTCGTCCTGGGCGTCCAGCTCGATGTAGCCCGCGGGCGTGCCGCGCTCGTACGCCACCCACAACTCGGCCCCGGGCCGCTCCAGATGGGCCTGCCATTGCCCGACCGGCCACGGCAGCCGGTCGATCCACGACACGTCGCCGCCGACCGCCGCGTACAGGAAGCGGCCCAGATCCCCCGAGGGCACCTCGGCCCGTGCGACCCCCACGCCGGGAACCGCCGGCGCGGCCGCCGGGCGCAGCTCGTCCCGGGCGGTCTGCTCCAGATACCAGGTGGTCACGGGGGTGCTCATGCCGCACACCCTACGACGCGGCGAACACCTGCCCGAACCCGCACCGGCAACCGACCCGTGCCCGGCCCTGGCAGCCGGCCCGAACCCGTGCCGCCGCCGGAGCCCGGCTCAGCGGCGGGCCGCCAGCACCACCGGGGCGACCGAGTGCGGCAGCAGGTCCAGCGGCTCGGCCGGACGCACCAGGTGGACGTCCACGCCGTCCGCGAACCGGTAGGGGCGGTGGGCCAGCACCCCGGCCAGATTGCGCCGCAGCCGCGACAGCTCCGCCCGGATCGTCACCGTCCGGCTCGGATCGCCGAACAGGTCCGCGGCCAGCTCCGCCGCGGTCCTGCCGTCCCGGTGCAGCGCCAGCACGAACAGCAGCTCCGCATGGCGCGGGCTCAGCGACTGCGTCCAGTTGCCGGCCGCGCCCGACACCGTCACCGAGGGCGACCGCGGCAGGCTCAGGTCCAGCACCACCCGGCCCGCGCCCGGCGTCCGCTCCCGCCCGTCGACCCGGATCAGCCAGCCGCCGGGCAGCGGCTCCGCCGTGCACGTCCCCAGCGACGGCAGCCACAGCGTGCCGGCCCGCATCGACACGGGCAGCGCCACCCGGTCCGGCGGCGCCATCCCGGTCACCGCCGCGGTCCAGCCGTTGCGGTCCACCGCCAGCGCCTGCCCGCCGATCCTGGCCAGGATCGGCGCGGCCATCGCCCGCAGCCCCGCGACCGCCGACCAGTGCCGGGCCCGCAACTCGCCCTCCGCGACCCGGGCCACCGCCGCGACCAGCGACAGGGTCGCCGGATGCACGGTGGCCGCCGGCCCGCTGACGTCCACCACCCCGATCAGCCGCCCGTCCCGCGGATCGTGCAGCGGGGACGCGGCACACGTCCAGCCGTGGTGGGTACGGACGAAGTGCTCGGCGGAGTGCACCTGCAGCGGGGTGCCGGTGATCAGCGCCGTGCCGATCGCGTTGGTGCCGACCACCTCCTCCGACCAGGACGCGCCCTCGGCGAAGCCCAGCCGGTCGGCGCTCCTGCGCACCGCGAGGCTGCCGTCGCGCCACAGCAGCCGCCCGTCGGCGTCGGTGACGACCATGATGTGCCAGGCCGCGTCCGCGACCGAGACCAGTCCCTCGCGCAGCACCGGCAGGATCTCGCCGAGCGGCGATGAACGGCGCCGGTACTCCAGCTCGTCCGTGCCCAGCAGGCCGTTGTGGCCGCCGTTGTCCGGGTCCACGCCGTGGTGCAGGACCCGCGACCACGACGCGCCGATCACCGCGCGCGGCTCCTCCGGCGGCACCTTCCCGGCGAGCGTGGCCTCCCGCACCGACGCGAGGAGATGGGGCGAGGTCCGGACGTCGAGGCCGTCCAGCCTGCCGAGACCGCCCGGTAGATGTGCTGCCACGTCGCCCCCACCCTGGATGCTTCCTACGCCCCGGTCCGCGTGCAACGGGATGCAACGGTTGCGAGCCTACGCGACCAGCAACGAAAGTGACGCCGCGTCACCGTACTCGGGGTGCCAGGCGCCCAGGTCGGGTACGGTCGGCCCACGGAACAGAGGGTGGTGCCGAGTCGGCGCGGCACCACCCTCTGCTGATTTTTTTGCCGGCATCTCGCCGCCGGGCCCCCCTTTTTGCCGGTATCTCGCCTCCGGGCCCTTTGGGCCCGGTGTCTGCCGGTCGATCGTGCTCGGCCCCCTCGTTCCTCGGGGGCCTGCGCGCGTTCTTCCTTCAGACACCGGCGGGCCCTTTGGCTCGATCCCTACGGCCTAGTCCGGGGTTGCCCGGGGGTGCGGGCTGTGCCGTTGCCGGATGGGCCTGCTTCCTCTGGGCTGAGCCCCTTGGGGTTATGGGGTGGTGGGGGCGGCGCGGGTGGTGAGGGTTCGGAGGTCGAGGGTGGCGGGGAGGGTGCCGAAGGTGGTGCCCCAGTCGGCGCCCAGGCGGGAGGCGGCGAAGGCGTCGGCGACCGGCGCGGGGGCGAACCGGACGAGCAGCGAGCCCTGGAGGACGAGCGCCATCCGTTCGACGATGCGGCGGGCGCGGGCCTCGATGCCCTCCAGGTCGCCGAGTTCGCCGAGCAGGTCCTTGACCGCTGCGTCCAGGCGGTGGTCGGCGCCGCGGGCCCGCCCGATCTCGATGAGGAACGCGTTCAGCGCCTGCGGCTCGCGCTGCAGCACCCGCAGCACGTCGAGGGCCTGGACGTTGCCCGAGCCCTCCCAGATCGAGTTCAGCGGCGACTCGCGGAACAGCCGCGGCATGCCCGATTCCTCGACGTAGCCGTTGCCGCCCAGGCACTCCAGCGCCTCGGCCGCGACCGCCGGGCAGCGCTTGGTCACCCAGTACTTCGTGACGGGCACGGCGAGGCGGCGGAACGCCCGCTCCTGCTCGGTGTCCGCGTCGTACGCGGCGGCCAGCCGCAGCGCGGTGGTGGTGGCCGCCTCGGACTCCAGCGCCAGGTCCGCCAGGACGTTGCGCATCAGCGGCTTGTCGATCAGCGGGCCGCCGAACGCCCGGCGGTACGTGGCGTGGTGCACGGCCTGCGCCACCGCCTGCCGCATCAGGGCGGCGGAGCCCAGCGCGCAGTCCAGCCGGGTGGCCGCGACCATCTCGATGATGGTCGGCACGCCGCGGCCCACCTCGCCGACCCGGCGGGCCCACGTGCCGTCGAACTCCACCTCGGCCGAGGCGTTGGAGCGGTTGCCCAGCTTGTCCTTCAGCCGCTGGATCGCGAACACGTTCCGCGTGCCGTCGGCGAGGACGCGCGGCACCAGGAAGCAGGTCAGGGCGTCCCGGCCGCCGTCGTCCACCTGCGCCAGGACGAGGAACGCGTCCGACATCGGCGCGGAGCAGAACCACTTGTGGCCGGTCAGGAGGTAGGTGCCCTCCTCGGCGAGCGGCTCGGCCCTGGTGGTGTTGCTGCGGACGTCGGAGCCGCCCTGCTTCTCGGTCATGCCCATCCCGAACAGCGCGCCGGGCTTGCGGCCCGGCGCGACAAGGCGCGGGTCGTAGACCCGGGAGCCCAGCCGCTGCTCCCACTCCGCGGCCAGCTCCGGATCGGTGCGCAGCGCGGGCACCGCGGCATGGGTCATCGACAGCGGGCAGCCGTGGCCCGCCTCGACCTGCGTCCACACCAGGAATCCGGCGGCCCGCCGCAGGTGCCCGTCGGGCCGCGACCAGGCGCCGGTCAGCCCGGCGGTGACCGCATGGCCGAGCAGCCGGTGCCAGGAGGGAGGGAACTCCACCTCGTCGATCCGGTTGCCGTAGCGGTCGTGGGTGCGCAGCACCGGCCCTCGGGCGTTGGCGTCCTCGCCCCACTTCTGTGCCTGGGCCGAGCCGGCCGCCGTCCCGAGCTCGCGCAGTTCGGCGTCGATCACCGCCAGCCGCGCGGGGTCCGCGTGCCGGGCCACGGCCTCGGTGAGCACCCGGTCCGTGGCGTAGACGTCATGCCCCACCAGCGGCGGAGCCTGGTTCGTGACGGTGTGAGTGGGGGGTGTCATGGCAGCTAACGTAAGGGGGTGCAAGCAGCAGAAGAAAGAAGCCACAGACGTCCGGGTCGCTGGCGTCGCGCGCGGGCGCTGTACCGCAACGTCTCCAAGCGCAAGGTGGCCTGGCTGCTGCTGAAGGACACGATCGACTCCTGCATGGAGTACCGCGTCACCGGGCTGGCCGCGGAGGCGGCCTTCTTCGTGCTGCTGTCGCTGCCGCCGCTGCTGCTCGGCCTCGTCGGGGCGCTCGGCTATGTCGACACCCTGATCGGGCTGGACACGATCGACCACATCCGCGACAACATCCTGCGGGCGTCGGCCACGGTGCTGTCCGACAAGGGCGTCAAGGAGCTGGTCAAACCGCTGGTCGACGACGTCTTCCACGGCCGCCGCCCGGACCTGATCTCGCTCGGCTTCGTCATCGCGCTGTGGTCCGGGTCCCGCGCGGTGAACGTCTTCGTGGACACGATCACGATCATGTACGGCCTGGAGGGCCGGCGCGGCATCGTCCGCACCCGGCTGATGTCGCTCGCGCTGTACGTCGTCGCGCTGGTGCTGGGCGCCGCGGTGCTGCCGCTGGTGGTGGTCGGGCCGAACGCGGTGACCGACGTGCTGCCCGGCGGGGCCGGCATCGTGCACGTCCTGTACTGGCCGTTCGTGCTGCTGGCGTCGGTCGCCTTCCTCACCACGCTCTACCACGTCTCGGTGCCGGTGCGGGCGCCCTGGCACGAGGACGTGCCCGGCGCGCTGGTCGCGCTGCTGATGTGGGTGATCGGCAGCTTCGTGCTCCGCATATACCTCACGCACACCGTGGAGGGGCCGACGATCTACGGCTCGCTGGCGGCGCCGGTGGCGGTGCTGCTGTGGATCGGGGTGTCGGCGTTCGCGGTGCTGGTGGGCGCCGCGGTCAACGCGGCCGTGGACCGGGTCTGGCCGTCGCTGGCCACGGCGGCGGCCCGCGAGGAGAACGCCCGCTGGCGGGAGGCCGCGGCGGCCGACGTCGTCGCCCGCGCCGCGGCCCGGCGCGCCCGCCAGGCCGCGGGCGAGGAGGAGCAGCCGCCCGCGGAGTACCCCGAGCGCTGGGCGGACTTCCTGCCGCACGGCGACGTCCGCGCCCGGCTCCGCCCCCGCCGGCCCGACGCCGCCTCCGACCTCGGCGACGTCCCGCCCATGCCGTCAGGACCGCCGCCCATCCCACCGCAGCAGCCGCCGTGGCCGCCCGGCGACCACCCGCACGCGGGGCCCCCGCCCGGCTACCACCCGCACGACGAGCCGGCGCCGGGCTACCACCCGCGCGACCCGGGCCGCCCGGGACCGCACTAGACCGCGACGCGTGGGCGTGCGGGCGCGCCCGGAGCTTGGCCCGGGGGCGCGGCGTGGCGGACCATGGGCGGGTGGGCGAGTACCGGGAGCGGGACGGGCGCGCGGCCGGGCTGACGGTGTGGGAGCGCACCGACGGCGGCGGGCGCTACCGCGTGCTGCCCGACGGCTGCATGGACCTGGTCTGGCACGACGGCTCGCTGCTGATCGCCGGTCCCGACACCGTCGCCCATGTCTCGCAGGACCGGCCGGGAAGCCACTACGCGGGACTGCGGTTCGCCCCCGGTGTGGGCCCCGCCGTGCTGGGCGCCCCTGCCGGCGAGGTGCGCGATCTGCGCGTCCCGCTCGACGTGTTGTGGCCGGCCGCGCAGGCCAGGGAACTGGCCGAGCGGGCCGCCGGCGACCCGGCCGCCGTGCTGGAGGCGTGGGCGGTCGCCCGGCTGCGCGCGGCCGGCCCGGCGGACCCGCTGACGGGCGCGGTGGCGGCGGCGCTGGCAGCGGGCAGCACGGTGGCCGCCGCGGCGGCCGGTGCCGGTCTGGGGGAGCGGCAGTTGCGCCGCCGCTGCGAGGCCGCGTTCGGCTACGGGCCCAAGACCCTGGCCAGGGTGCTGCGGCTGCAGCGCGCCCTGGCGCTGGCCCGCGGCGGCACGCCTTTCGCCGAGGTGGCGGTGGAGGCCGGCTTCGCCGACCAGCCCCATCTGGCCCGGGAGGTGCGGGCGCTGGCCGGAGTGCCGCTCGGCGACCTGCTGCGGCCGGTGGATCAGGACGCGGCGGCGGCCGCGAAGAGGTCCACCGCGTTGCCGTCCGGGTCGTCGACCACGGCGTAGCGCTGGCCCCAGAACGCGTCCCACGGCTTGTGCCTGCCGCTGTACCCGGCGTCCGTCAGCTCCGCGAACAGGGCGTCCACGCCCTGCGGGGAGCCGCAGTCGAAGGCGAGGGAGATGCGCGAGCCGGTCGCCGGGGTCCAGCCGGGGTCGAAGGACCGGATCGTCTCGACGGTGTCCCAGGCCATGCGCAGCCCCCCGGGCAGGGCCAGTTCGGTGTGCGGTTCCGCGTCCGCGCCGGGCGGCAGGTCCAGGCCCAGACGGCGGTAGAAGGCCAGGGAGGCCGCCATGTCGGCGACGACCAGTCCGATCAGGTCGATGCGGGGTGTGATCCGTGTGCTCATGCCGTCCACGCTAGGCGGGCCGGACGGCCGTCGTCTTGAACGAATCGGCCGTCCTGCCCACCTGGTGGCCCGGACGGTCAGCCCGGCAGGGTCCAGCTCTGGTTCGCCGCGCCCGTGCAGCTCCAGATCTGCAGCCGGGTGCCGTTGGCGGAGCTCTGGCCGGTGGCGTCGAGGCACTTGCCGGACTGCGGGTTGACCAGCGAGTCGCCGGCGCCCGGCTGCCAGACCTGCGAGCCGGTGCCGTTGCAGTCGTAGAGCTGCACGGTCGTGCCGTTGGCGGTGCCGGCGGACGTGACGTCCATGCACTTGCCGAGCGCCTGGAGTGTGCCTCCCCCGGAATCGGCCGTCCAGCTCTGCGCACCCGTGCCGTTGCAGTCGTACAGCTGGACCGCGGCGCCGTTGGCGCTGCTCGCGCCCGCGACGTCCACGCACTTGCCGCCGGGACCGACGATAGGGCCGGTCCTCGTGGCGGGCGGCGGGGTGGTGGAGCCGCTCGGGACGACGTCGGGGTTGTCGGCGTTGGTCAGCGTCTCCCACGCCACGAACAGGTCGTTGCTGCCGGCCGGCCGGCGCGACTCGGTGAGCGTCTGGGTGTTGGTCATCGCGATGCCCAGCCGGTTGTGCAGGGCGTTGAAGCCGACCTCGGTGACCGGGCCGAGGCCCAGGTTCAGGGACCCGCCGCACAGCCACGACGGGACCGCCGCGCCCAGCTCGTACTTCGACTGGAAGCCCAGCGCCTGCCGCAGCCGCTCGCCGACCTGCGGGTACAGGTCCTGGCCCTGGATGAGGGCGGTCTCGGCGACGTCGGAGATGGAGGCGATCCCGTACCCGGTGTGGGTGAAGTCCCGGCAGGTCTCCTGGGTGAGCCCGTCCACGAACGTGGACTGGCCCTGCCAGTAACTGATGATCTGCGCCGAGGTGTTCAGCCCGCTGCCCGGCACGGTCTTGGGCAGCGCGCCGTCCGAGGACAGGTAGACGTACGCCGCCACGCGGTTGAGGTAGCGGGTGATCGCCTTGTCGTAGTCCGTCGCGTCGTTGAGGAAGACGGAGATGCCGACCGCGGCCTCCATCATCGTCAGCTCCCAGTTGCCGTTGCTGTTGGAGCCGTTGATGATCTCGGGCAGGTACACGGTGCGGAGCATCGTGGAGAACGTGGCGATGTCCGCGGCGGACCAGCCGGTGTAGGTGTACCGGATGATCTCGGCGGCGCGCGGCCACACCGACCCCGCCCAGCCGGTCTGCAGCGGCGCGTTGCTGTTGGTGTGGCCGGTGATCGTGCTCGCCCAGGCGTTCATCAGCTGGATGGACTTGTTCGCGTAGGCGCTGTTGCCGCTGATGTACCAGGCCAGCGCGTCGGTGTACGCGGCGATCGCGTCCTGCCGCTCGTCCGTGCAGCCGTAGTTGGGATTGGAGTACGGGCCGCACTCGACGGTGGCCCGCGGCGCGGGCGTGCGGGACAGCGAGGCGTAACTGCTCGCCATCATCTGGTTGTAGGCGCTCTTCCACGGCTCGGCGTTCGCCTGGACCTTGGCCTTGACGAAGTCGAGCTGGGGCCGGCTGACGAGGACGCCGGGGTGCTGGAAGACGGCCGGTGCGGCGGCGACGGCCGGGGCGGCACCCGGGGCGGCGGCCCGCACGGCGGCGGGCGCGGCGGCCGGAGTGGTGGCCATGGCCGAGGTGCCGGTCAGGGTCGCGGCGACCGCGGCGACGACGGCGGCAGCCGCGGTCAGGACGGCACCGGCGCGAAACCGGTTACTTCGACGGGTGGGGGTGTGCTGCGGAGGAATGGGCGCATGGGGGGCTCCTGGGGCAGCGGGTCGCGGGCAACTGCGTGCCGGGTGAAGCAGGTTGGTTCGGACCATAAGTCATTGACATGAACACCGTCTAGACCCTTGAATGCGGCCCGCAGGTGCACGTCCGATCCGTCGCGCACGAGGAAGGGTCCCCCACATGTACCAACCTCGCTCCAGAATCCGCCGGTCGCAGGCGCTGCTGCGGCTGTTCGCGCTGCTCGCCGTGGTGTTCGGCCTGCAGACCGCACCCGCCCACAGCGCTGAACCGGCGTTCCGGGTAATCGCTTTCTATGACGGCACCTACGACGCCGCGCACATCAGCTTCGTCCACGAGGCCAACGCCTGGTTCCCGCAGGCCGCCGCCCAGTACGGCTTCTCGTACACCGCGACCAACGACTGGAACCAGCTCAACACCGCGAATCTGGCCGGCTACCAGGTGGTGCTGTTCCTCGACGACTATCCGCACACCGCGGCCCAGCAGCAGGCGTTCCAGAGCTACATGGACAACGGCGGCGGCTGGATGGGCTTCCACGTCTCGGCGTTCACCACCGACACCGGCGACTGGCCCTGGTACCACAACACCTTCCTGGGCACGGGCACCTTCCAGACCAACTCCTGGGGCCCGACCTCGGAGACGCTGCGGATCGAGGACCCGAACCACCCGGCCACCGCGGGCCTGCCGGCCACCATCACCTCGTCGGTCAGCGAGTGGTACAGCTGGCAGAACGACCTGCGGCAGAATCCGGCCATCGACATCCTGGCCTCGATGGACCCCTCGACCTTCCCGGTCGGCACCGACCCCAACCAGACCTGGTACAGCGGCTATTACCCGATCGTGTGGTCCAACAGGAACTACCGCATGATCTACGCCAACTTCGGCCACAACGCCATGGACTACGCCACCAACACCACCCTGTCCTCCACCTTCGCCAGCGCCCAGCAGAACCAGCTGCTCATCCAGGGGCTGCGCTGGCTCGGCGGCCAGTCAGGACCGATCACCCCGCCCGCCACGAAGACCGGCCCGATCCACGGGTACGGAGGCACGTGCGTGGACGTCGCCGGCGCGAGCAGCGCCAACGGCACGGCCGTGCAGCTCTACGACTGCAACGGCACGAGCGCGCAGAACTGGACGGCCGGCACCGGCGGCACGCTGCAGGCGCTCGGCAAGTGCATGGACGTGACGGCCGCGGGCACCGCGAACGGCACGACCGTGCAGCTGTACGACTGCAACGGCACCGGCTCGCAGGTCTGGCAGCCGGGCGCCGGCGACTCGCTGGTCAACCCGCAGTCCGGCAAGTGCCTGGACGCCACCGGGCCCAGCTCGGCCAACGGCACCCGGCTGCAGATCTGGAGTTGCACGGGCGCGGCGAACCAGAGCTGGACACTTCCGAGTTGATCGCCTCGGCCGGTCCCCGCTCCGGCGGGAGCGGGGACCGGCCCCGGAGCGTCAGGCCGGATAGGCGTGCGTCTGGGCCGCCTTGACCGTGGCCCACACCTGCGCGCCCGATTCCAGGGCGAGTTCGGCCACCGCGACCGTCGTCAGGTCGGCGGCCAGCGGCAGCCCGCCGGGCTCGCCGGCCAGCGCCACCCGGATCTGGTCCCCGTGCGACTCCATGCCGGTGATCACC
Source organism: Streptomyces sp. NPDC020917 (assembly GCF_044333795.1). Classification (NCBI taxonomy): domain Bacteria; kingdom Bacillati; phylum Actinomycetota; class Actinomycetes; order Kitasatosporales; family Streptomycetaceae; genus Streptomyces; species Streptomyces sp. NPDC020917. The sequence goes on from NZ_JBIRRR010000021.1 coordinate 48,344, forward strand.
GCCCGCCAGGCGTTGCGCGCGCTGGAGTCGGGCCGTTCGCGGTGCAGCGTGACGGCGCTCGGCGGGAACGCGACGAACGCCGGTCCGGTGAGCTTCTCCGTGGTGGTCAGGGTGAGTTCCGGCCCCACGGTGACCGCATGGCCCTCGGCCCGCCCCTGGTACAGGTTCAGGCCGACCAGGCGGGCGATGTAGTCGGTGCGCGGGCGGCGGGCGATCTCGGCCGGCGTGCCCTCCTGCACCACCGCGCCCTGCTCGATCACCACCAGCCGGTCCGCCAGCACCATGGCGTCCAGCGGGTCGTGCGTCACCAGCACCGCGACCGCCTCGAACGCGGCCAGGTGGCGGCGCAGTTCGGCGCGCACGTCCAGCCGGGCCCGGGCGTCCAGGGCGGCCAGCGGCTCGTCGAGCAGCAGCAGCCGCGGCCCGGTCGCCAGCGCGCGGGCCAGCGCCACGCGCTGGGCCTGGCCGCCGGACAGCCGGCGCGGCTTGGCGCCCGCGCGGTCCGACAGGCCCATGCGCTCCAGCAGTTCCGCGGCCCGCGCCCGCGCCTGCGCCTTCGGCACGCCCTGGCAGCGGGGGCCGAACGCCACGTTGTCCAGCGCGGACAGATGCGGGAAGAGCAGGTAGTCCTGGAAGATCACGCCGACCGGCCGGTGCTCCGGCGCGACCCGCCACCGCCGCTCGGGCTCCTCCAGCGGCACACCGTCCAGCCGCAGCCGGCCGCCGGTCAGCGGCGTCAGCCCGGCCAGCGCCCGCAGCGCGGTGGTCTTCCCGGCGCCGTTCGGCCCGAGCAGCGCCAGCACCTCGCCGGGCGCGACCCGCAGCCGCACGTCCAGCCGGAACGCCTCGCGCTCCACCACCAGCCGGGCGTCGAGACCCGGCGGCTCCCCGGTCACCCGCGCCGGCTCCTCGTGCGTTCCCGTCGTCCCCGTCACGGCGCCGCCGCCCCCGTCCAGCGGTCCCGCAGCCCCGCCAGGACCGCGACCGACACCGCCAGCAGCACCAGGCTCAGCGACACCGCGGCCGCCGGGTCGTCCTGCAGGGCGAGGTACACGGCCAGCGGCATCGTCTGGGTGCGGCCGGGGAAGCTGCCGGCGAAGGTGATGGTCGCCCCGAACTCGCCCAGCGCGCGCGCCCAGGCCAGCACCGCGCCGGCCGCGACCCCCGGCGCGATCATCGGCAGCGTCACCCGGCGGAACGCGGTGAAGCGTGACGCGCCGAGGGTGGCCGCGGCCTCCTCGTAGCGGGTGTCGGCGGCCCGCAGCGTGCCCTCGACGCTGATCACCAGGAACGGCATCGCCACGAACGCCTCGGCGACCACCACCCCGGCCGTGGTGAACGGCAGCGTGATGCCGAACGCGGAGTCCAGCCAGCGCCCCACCACCCCGTTGCGGCCCAGCGCCAGCAGCAGCGCCACACCGCCGACCACCGGCGGCAGCACCAGCGGCAGCGTGACCAGCGCCCGCACGAGCCTGCGGCCGGGGAAGGAGGTGCGCGCCAGCAGCCAGGCCATCGGCACGCCCAGCACCAGCGAGACGGCCGTCGCACAGGTGGCGGTCTCCAGCGAGAGCCGCAGCGCCTGCCACACCGCGGGGCTCGACAGCTGGTGCGGCAGGCCCCGCCACGGCGCCCTGATCAGCAGCGCCAGCAGCGGCAGCAGCAGGAAGGCCAGCCCCACCAGGGCCGGCAGCAGCAGCGGCAGCGGCACCCCGCCGCCCCCGCGGCGCGGGCCTCGGCCGATCGGCCCCCGCCCGGGGCCGCGCCGTTCGCCCGCGCCGCGGCGGGTCGCCGTCGAACTCATCGCTGTACCACGGCTCCTGGGGTCACGGCTTGAGGAAGCCGGCCTCGCCCAGCACCTTCTGGCCCTCGGCGGACTGCACCAGCGCGATGAACGCCGTCGCCGCCGCGGCGTTGGGCGCGTTCTTCAGGGCCACGATCGGATAGGAGTTGATCGCCTTCGCCGACTCGGGGAAGTCCACGCCGGCCACCTTGCCGCCCGCCGCCTTCACATCGGTGCGGTACACCACCGAGGCGTCGACCTCCTTCAACTCCACCTTCGTCAGGGCCGACTTGACGTCCTGCTCGTACGAGACCGGGGTGAGCTTCAGATTGCTGGCGGTCAGCGCGGTCTGGGCGGCCGCGCCGCACGGCACGGTCTTCGCGCACAGCGCGACCTTCAGGCCGGACCTGGTCAGGTCCTTCAGCGTGGCGATGTGGTCCGGGTTGCCCGGTAGGGTCGCGATCTCCAGCTGGTTGCGCACGAAGGTGGCGGGCGTCCCGCTGCCGTCACCCGCGTCGGTGACGATCTTCATCGTCTTCGGGCTCGCCGCCGCGAACACGTCCGCGGGCGCCCCGCCGGTGATGCTCGCCGCCAGGGTGTCGCTGCCGCCGAAGTTGAACACCACCTTGGTGCCCGGGTACGCCTTCTGGAAGTCGTCACCGAGGGTGGTGAAGCTCTCCTTGAGCGAGGCGGCGGCGAACACCACGACGGTGCCGGAGAGCTTCGAGGGCGCCGAGGACGCGCCGGTGGTCGAGATGCCCGACGGCTTGCCGGAGTCCGAGGACTGCGAGGAACCGGAGGACGAGGAGGAGCAGGCGCTCAGGGCGAGCAGGGCGGCGGCGCCGGCCGCCGCGGTCCCGGTCAGGCGGCGCATCGCGGTACGGGTTGTCACTGGACGTCTCCCTCTCTGCCGCGCACGTGTGCGCGGATCCACGGCCTGGTCCGTCCCCGGACCCGGCCAGATCACGGCGTCTCCACGACCACGTTGGTGGACTTGATCACCGCGACCGCCGGAACTCCCGGCTCCAGGGCCAGCTCCTCCGCCGACTCGCGGCTGATCATCGACACCACCCGGAACGGTCCCGCCTGGATCTCGACCTGGGCCGAGACGTCGCCGAGGATCACCTCGGTGACGATCCCGGCGAAGCGGTTGCGGGCCGACGACCCGGTGCGGGCCTTCTCCTCGCGCCCCAGTTCGCGCGCGAACGCGGCGAGCGCGGGCCCGGGGATGATGCGCCGGTCCTGCTCGTCGCGCTCGGCCGGCAGCCGACCGCTGTCGACCCACCGCCGCAGGGTGTCGGCGCTGACCCCCATCAACGCGGCGGCCTCACCGATCCGGTACGTGTGCATGTGCCGATGATAGTGCCGCATCTGCGAGGCGGACGTCATCTGTCGCATCGCATAGACCGCACGATCCAGCGGTACCGGCTCGCTCGTGCGAACCTACGAGCTGCGCAGCGAGGCGCGGCTGACCGGGGCCGGGCGGGGCAGCAGCACGCCGTCCACGGTGAGGTCCACCCGCTCGTTGTAGAAGCACATCAGCCCGGTGATCGGCTGCAGCTGCCGGGTGGGGAAGTCGTAGGCCCAGGCGATGTCCCGATGGACGCCCGCGGTGGTGTGCGCGGACCAGTAGCCGCTGGTGGTGCCCTTGTACGGGCAGGCCGTCACCGTGTCGGACGGCTGCATCTTGGTCAGGTCCACATGGACGCGGTCCAGGTAGTAGCGGGTGGGCAGCCCGGTCTCGAAGACGGTGACGCACGACGGCGCGTCCGCCAGCAGCGTGCCGTCCACCTCCACCCGCACCCGGCGGCCCGAGCGCAGCGCGTCGACCCGGGTGTAGGGGTTGCGCGGGTGGACGAAGACCTGCTCGTCCTCCTCGAACCAGGCGTCGACCGCGTTCCACTCGAAGCGCACGGTGCCCGGCAGGCCCTCGGCGGCGCCGTCCTGCCACACCCACGCGGCGGACCGCCGCAGCGTCTCCCCGGCCCGCAGCGCATGCCGCCGCACCGGCCCGGGCGCCCAGTCCTCGGTGCGGCCCTCGTCCTCCAGCTCCGCGTCGATCAGGTCGTCGACCGGGATGCTGTACTGCGGGTAGCCGGGCCACTCCCAGACATAGCGGGCCCGACGGGTGTCCAGTACCGGGCGTCCGTCGAGGTAGGCGCGGATGCGGCGGGGGACCGGCTCGGTGTGCCCGGCCGGGACGATGAACCCCGGGTAGTTCTGCGCGGGGTCGGTCCTTACAGGTGCGGCCATGGTCGGGCGAACCTTCCTGTGCGGCCCTTCGGGAAGCCTCGCGGCAAGGATCGCAGAGGCCAGCCGGGGCGGCACCCGGGCTCGGCCGTCCGGGGAGCGGGCCCGGCACGGCGGGGCTGCCGGCCCCCGCGACCGGGGCGGGTGCTGCCCGCCGGACGGTTCCGGCGGGCAGCACCCTCGCACAGGGACGGTCAGCCGGCCGCCCAGCTGGTCAGTCCGGCCCCGTACGCGTACAGCGGGTTGCCGTACGTCGTGGGGACGGGCTGGCCCGCGTCGATCTTCGCCCGGATGTCGGCGCGTTCGGCGTCGGTGGCACCCAGGTCGTAGGGCAGGTCCCAGGCCTCGTTGGCGTCGGCCGGGGTGTCGCCGCCGCCCGGCTTGAGGACCTGGTCCAGGCTGCGCGGCAGCTGCCACGGCAGGTGGCCGTGCGGGGTGTAGTCGCCGAAGAGCAGGCTGGCCGTGGCCGGCCCGACCTCCTCGCCGCCCCGGTAGGTCACCACGATCGCGTCCGCCAGGTTGTTCCAGTCGCTGATCACGATGGGCCGCGGCAGCGTCAGCACCACCACCACCGGGATGCCCTGGCTCTTGTAGTTCTGGATCAGGGCCAGTTGGTCGGCCGGCAGGTACGGCTGGGTGTCCGGCCAGGCGGTGGCGTGGGTGTACGACGGCTCACCGACGTACACCACCGCGACCTTCGGGGCCGGACCGCTGCCCTGGTAGACGTTCACCCCGCTCTGCCCGGCTCTCGCCTTCAGGGCGTCGAGCTGGTCCAGCGAGCCGTAGTCGGGGTGGAAGTAGCTCGACCAGATGCAGCAGGCCGCGCCGTCCGTCGCCCGGTCGCCGGCGACCGCGATGCTGTCGCCGGAGCCGAGCTTGAGCGGCAGCACCCCGTCGTTCTTCAGCAGGGTGTTGGACTCGCGGGACGCCTGGTTGGCCAGCTGCGTGTACGACGGCTGGTGGAAGCGGTAGGGGCCGTTGACCGGGTCGCCGTACGGGTGGTCGAAGATGCCCAGCTCGAACTTGAGCTTCAGGATCCGCGACACCGCGTCGTTGATCCGGGCCAGCGGCACCCCCTGCTCGAAGCTCGCCATGGTGAAGCCGGTCGCGCCCGGGTCGGCGCCTCCCATCACGTCCGAGCCGGCGTTGGCCGCGTTGATCCACGCGCCCGACGGCAGCCAGTCGGTGGTGATCAGACCGGTGTAACCGAGGTTCTGCCGCAGGTAGGTGAGGATCTTGGCGCTGTCGCCCGCGCCCGGACCACCCGGGTCGAGGTACGAACTGCCCGCGTAGCCCGGCATGATGTTGACCGCGCCGGCCTCCATCGCGGCCCTGAACGGGATCATGTGGTACTTGATCGTCACCCCGTCGTAGACGATCCCGGCCTCACCGCCGGCGCCCTCGCCCGGCCAGTGCTTGACCGTGGCCAGCACCGAACCCGGGTTCAGCTCGGGGCCGCCCTGCAGGCCCGCGACCAGTGCCCGCAACTGCGCCGCGGCCACGTCGGCGTTCTCGCCGCCGCCCTCCTGGATCCGCGGGTACAGCACCTTCGTGCCGACCTCGGCCAGCGGCGACAGGGTGCCGCGCGCCCCGACCTCCAGCTCCTCCTCCCGCTGCATGTTGCCGAGCTGGTAGTCCAGCGGGTAGTCCTTGCCCGCGGACAGCGTGCTCTGCAGCGGGTAGGTGGTCTGGTAGCCGGCCGTGGTGTCGCCCGCGGACACCGGCGGGATGCCCAGCCGGGTGGCCGCCGTGGACATCAGCACGTTGTTCAGGTCGGCGGGCTGCGCGGGGCCGAAGTGCCAGCCGGACATGGGGTACTGCTGCACGTTGTAGAACATCTGGTACGCCTTCTCCTCCAGCGTCATCCTGCCGAGGAGGTCGTTCACCCGCGTGTCGACCGACAGCCGCCAGTCCTCGTACGGCTCGATCGTGCCGTCCTTGTTGAGGTCGCGGGCGCCGTTGATGATGTTCACGCCGTCGTCCACCTGCTCGATGTCCGGCAGGTAGACGCTGAACTGCCGGATGTCGGAGGTGGTCCTGGCCCCCGAGCCGCTCACCGCGACGACGAACCACTTGTACGTCCAGCGGTCGGTGATGTCCCAACTCGGCGTGTAGCTGGTGCCGGTGGGTTCGGCCACCTTGGTGTAGAGGTCGAGCAGGTTGCCGGACGCCGTCCAGTCGTAGTCGGTGCGGCTGATGTTGATCCACACCTCGTAGTGCGCGGTGCCGGCCACGGCCGCCCAGGACAGCGCGGGCCTGCGGGTGTTGGTGACCATTGCCTTGTCCGCGGGCGCGGCCAGCGCGAACTGGCCGGTGGTCGCAGGGGCCTTGGTGGGCCCGGAGAGCATCGGCGGGGTCGCCGTCGAGGTGTCGACGGTGCCGTAGACCTGGAACTCCCAGAGGGAGTAGCCGTATCCGGTGGCCCGGGCGGTGCCGTAGAACCGCACGTAGCGGCCCTTGCCGGTGACCGGGAGCTTCTCCACGCCGCCCTTGCCGGTGGTGGTCGTGTAGATCGGCGTCCAGGCGGTGGCGTTGTCGGAGACCTCGATGCGGTAGCCGCTGGCGTACGCCGACTCCCAGTTGAGGACCACCCCGCTGATGGTGGCCGGACCGCCGAGGTCCACCTGCAGCCACTCGTTGTCGGTGTAGAGGCTGGACCAGCGGGTGGTGGTGCGGCCGTCGAGCGCCGCGGCGGGCGCGTTGGCGCCCTCGTAGGACGACGCCTTGACGGGCTTGAACGCGGAGATCACCGTGCCCGAGAAGTCGCCGCCGCCCGGCGGGGTGGTGGTGCCGCCCCCGCCGCCGCTGGTGTACACCGCGAACTCCCAGAGGGAGTAGCCGTATCCGGTGGCCCGCGCGGTCCCGTACATCCGCACGTAGCGGCCGGTGCCGGTCACCGCGAGTGTCTGGGTGCCGCCGGTGCCGGTCGTGGTGGAGTACGCGTCCGTCCAGTTCTGGCCGTCGTCCGAGACCTGGATCCGGAACGCCGTGGCGTACGCGGACTCCCAGGTGAGCACCACCTTGCACACGGTCGCCGACGCGCCCAGGTCGACCTGCAGCCACTGCGGGTCGGAGGCGGCGGACGACCAGCGGGTGCCGGCGTCCCCGTCGACGGCGGCCGAGGCGGGCGTGCCGCCGTTCTCGGTGGAGGACGCGGTGGCCGGGTGGTTGAGCGCGGCGTTGTCGGTACCGCAGCCGCCGGACACCGACGGGCTGCCGTAGACCTGGAACTCCCAGAGGGAGTAGCCGTATCCGGTGGCCCGGGCCGTCCCGTACATCCGGACATAGCGCCCGGAACCGTTTACGGAAAGCTGCTGCACGCCACCGGTCCCGGTGGTCGTCGAGTAGACGTCGGTCCAGCTGGTGCCGTTGTCCGAGGTCTGGATCCTGAACGACGTGGCATACGCCGTCTCCCAGTTGAGGGTGACGGAGGTGAGGGTCGCGCTGGAGCCGAGGTCGACCTGCAGCCACTGCGGGTCGGAGGCGGCGGACGACCAGCGGGTGCCGGTGTCGCCGTCGACGGCGGCGGACGCCGGAGTGCCGGCGTTCTCGGTGGACGAGGCGGTGGCGGTCTTGCCCTGCGACAGCAGGGTGTCGGCCGCCCGCGCGGTCCCGGTGGTGGCGCTGAGGGCGCCGCCGAGCGCCAGCGCCATGACGGCCACGACCGCGGTGAGTGGTCGGTGCCGTCTCAGCTTGCGTTGCAGGTGGGACAGGATGCTCATCTGCATCTCCACGGGTGTGATGCCGCTGCCGCGCGGGCGCGCCGCCGCCTGGCGGCGACGGCGTCACGGCAGCGGCTGGGGGGAGGCTCCGGGCACGGGCCGCACCGGGCGCCGGACGCGGGACGGCCGTCGCGAACGGTGCAGACTGTGCCGGGAGTTGATCGGGAGAGCGCTCTCCCGGGGAGTTTGGCCGTATCGCCGGAGCACTGTCAATCCCTGTGCGTACGCTGTCCCTTGCGGGGGTCCTCCACCCGGGGGTGCGTACCGGCTGGTGACCGCCGGGGCCGGCGGCCCCTACTCGGCCTCCCGTTCGAGGGGACTGCGCAGAAATTCGCCCGTCGCCGAGCGCAACCCCGTAGGCTCGTGGCGTGAGCAGAGGTGTTCTGGGCATTCACTGTGCCCGCTGTGGTGAACTGGAGGCGCGCTTCCGCGATCCGGCCACGCCCAACCCCGGTGCGTTCCTCTACGGTTGGGCCACCCACCACCTCGACGACCACGGAGCGGAACCCAAACCGCGCGAGGACTGCCCCGAGTGCCAGCGCTTCACGGTGAACGCCGTCGGCGTCCAGGCCCGCGTGTGGCAGCGGTGGGCGCTCACGCACTGGATGGCCTGCGAGCTGGCTCCCGAGTGGGAGTGGCAGAAGGGGCCCTGAACGCAGCCGTTCGAGGGGCCGCGCCGGGCCCACCTCAGCGCTGCGGTGCGATGACCGTGACGCCGGCGGGCGAGCCGTGGCTGAGGGCGGCCAGTGCCGCGGGCGCCGCGTCGAGGCCGATCACCTCGCCCAGCAGCAGGTCGGGCCGCAGCACTCCGGCCGCCACCAGGCGCATCATCTCCGGGTAGGCGTGCGCGGCCATGCCGTGGCTGCCCAGCAGTTCGAGTTCGAGCGCGACCACCCGGTCCATCGGCACGGCCGTGGCGCCGCCGGGGAGCAGCCCGACCTGCACGTGCCGGCCGCGGGACCGCAGCCCCGCGACGGAGGCGGCGCACGTCTCCGGCGAACCCAGCGCGTCCAGCGACAGGTGCGCCCCGCCGCCGGTCGCCGCGCGCACCGCGGCGGCCGGACCGCCGTCCGCGCGCGCGGCATTGACGGCCACCGCGGCGCCCAGGGCGGTGGCCCGTTCCAGCGCCGCGTCCGCGGTGTCCACCGCGACCACCCGCGCGCCGCAGGCCGCCGCGATCATGACCGCGGACAGTCCGACCCCGCCGCAGCCGTGCACGGCCACCCACTCGCCCGGCCGGACCCGGCCCTGCGTGACGACCGCTCGGTAGGCGGTGGCGAAGCGGCAGCCGAGCGCGGCGGCCGTGGTGTACGCCATGCCGTCGGGCAGCGCCACCAGGTTCACGTCCGCCTGGTGGAGGGCCACGTACTGGGCGAACGAACCCCAGTGGGTGAAGCCCGGCTGCTGCTGCCGCTCGCACACCTGCTGGTCGCCGCGGGCGCAGGCCGGGCAGCGGCCGCAGGCGCAGACGAACGGGACGGTCACCCGCGCGCCCGGCGCCCACCGGGTGACGCCGGGGCCCACCGCCTGGACGACACCGGCGAGTTCGTGGCCCGGCACGTGGGGGAGGGCGATGCCGTCGTCGTGGCCGAGCCAGCCGTGCCAGTCGCTGCGGCACAGGCCGGTCGCCTCGACCCGCACCACCACGCCGTCGTGCGGCGCCACCGGCTCGGGCACCTCGCGCACCTCCGCGGGCCGGCCGAACTCCTCGAACACCACGGCCCGCACGGGCCACCTCCCTGTCGCCTCGCCTCGTGCCTCGTCCCTGCGGGCGGCACGCTCTTGTCGCTTCCCCGCTCTCTCGCCGGCCTTCGGTGCAGGCCGTCCGTGGCGGCCGGGCGCCTGGGTCCGGTGCGGGCCTCCAGCCTGCACCAACGTGCCGGTGGAACGCACGTGCCCGTCGCGCCCTCTTCCCTGCCGGACCGGTGCCGCACAGGTGCCGGACAGGATCGAGGGAGGCGTTCATGGCGGTGAGCCGCCGCGTGGTGCTGGCAGCGCTGGGGGCCGGCGCGGTGGCCGGGTGCTCGGGTCAGGGCAGCCGGAGCGGATCGACGGCCGGTGCCGCCACCTCGTCGCCGGGTCCGGCCGGCGCCCCGGCCTCGCCCACCCCGGGCCGTTCCGCCGGCCGGCAGGTCCGGACTCCGGCGCCGGCCCGGCTGCCGGTGACCCGGGCGGAGATCGTGGCGCGGTACGGCCGTCGCAGGCCGCGTACCTGGGGGTTCGACGCGCCCGGCGTGCTGCACGCGCTGCCCGCTGGGCGGCGGGAGATCGCGCTGACCTTCGACGCGTGCGGCGGGCGCGGCGGCAGCGCCTACGACCAGGCGCTGATCTCCGTACTGCGCCGGCACCGGGTACCGGCCACCCTGTTCATCAACTCCCGCTGGATCGACGAGAATCCGGCGGTCTTCCGGGAGCTGGCGGCGGATCCGCTGTTCGAGATCGGCAACCACGGCACGCGGCACCGCCCGCTGTCGGTGACGGGCCGCTCCGCCTACGGCATTCCGGGTACCCGCAGCGCGGGGGAGGTCTTCGACGAGGTGGCCGGCAACCATCTCAAGCTCGCCCGGCTGCTGGGCGCTCCGCCGCGGTACTTCCGTTCGGGGACGGCCTACTGCGACGACGTCGCGGCGCGGATCGTCGCGGATCTGGGGGAGCGGGTGGCCTCGTTCTCCGTCAACGGGGACGGGGGTGCGACGTTCACCCCGGCGCAGGTTCGGGCGACGGTCGGGGCGGCGGCGCCGGGTGCGGTCGTCATCTGCCACATGAACCATCCCGAGGGTGGGACGGCCGAGGGGATTGCGGCGGCTGTGCCGCTTCTGCTTGGGGCTGGGCGCCGCTTTGTGCGGCTTCCCTGAGGGGTTTCCTTCTTGACCGTGCGGGCCGCACCCTCGGCCCGGCGGCACCCCGGATGCCCGCCCCGGAGGGGCGATGCTCCAGGAGCGCGGGGAACTCCGCGACAAGCCACAACGCACGTCGCAGACGGCACAGCAGGGCCGGGGGCACCCCGGTTGCCGAAGCGGACCTGAAGGAGCGGGTCATCCATCATCCAATATGTACCCTTGAGGGTACGTACCCGATCGGGTACGCTTCTGCTCGTGGATGTAGTGCTACAGGCGCTCGCGGACCCCAGCCGACGCACGGTGCTGGAGATCCTCCGTCATCGCCCGGCAACGGCCGGCGAACTGGCCGAGGCTCTGCCGATCGCCAGACCTGGCGTCTCCCGGCACCTGCGGGTGCTGCGGGAGGCAGGGCTGGTCGACGTGCGCCCGGACGGGCAGCGCCGCATCTACAGCCTCCGGGCGGAGGCCCTGGCAGAAGTCGATGAATGGCTGGGCCAATACCGCGAACTGTGGCGCAGTCGTCTCGAAGCGCTTCACACGGAAGTCGACAGGGGAAAGAAGGCACACGAGTGAAGACCACCGGAACCATGCGATCGCTGGGCGCCACCCACGGCGCGGTGCGCGTCGAAGATGTCTACGACACCGACATCGACGACCTGTGGCAGGCCTGCACGAACCCGCAGCGCCTGGAGCGCTGGCTCGCCAAGGTCTCCGGCGACTTGCGGCCCGGCGGCACGATTCACGCCGTATTCACCAGCACCTGGACCGGCCCGGGGCGGGTCGACATCTGCGAGCAGCCCCACCACCTGCTGCTCACCATGGAGCCTGGCACCCCGCACGAGTCCCAGATCGAGGCCTGGCTCACCAAGGAGGGCACCGGCACCCGGCTCGTGGTCGAGGAACGCGGCCTGCCCCTGGAACGCCTGCACTTCCACGGTTCCGGCTGGCAGGTCCACCTGGAAGACCTCGCACGCTCGCTGGCCGACGACAGCATCGACGACGCCCGGGCGTGGAGCGAACAGGCGCCGGAACCGTCCTGGCTGGAGCGCTGGAACGAACTCACTCCGGCCTACCAGCAGATGGCGGTCGACTGATGTCGGACACCATCAGACTCAGCGGAGTCACGCTCAACGCGCCGGACGCGATCGCGCTGGCCAGGTTCTACGCCCGGATCACCGGCGGCACGGCAAAAGGCGACCAGGGCTGGGCCACCGTCACCGGACCCAACGCCGACATCGGCTTCCAGCAGATCGACGACTTCCGTCCACCGCAATGGCCGGCAGGCACCGTACCGATGCAGATGCACCTCGACTTCTTCGTCGATGACCTGGCAGCTACCGAGGCGCGCGTCCTGGCCGCTGGAGCCACCCGGTTCGACTTCCAGCCCAATGCAGACCACTGCTTCGTGTACGCGGACCCGGCCGGTCACCCCTTCTGTCTGTCCACTTGGGATGTCCCGGAGCTCTTCGACGACGACACCGACAGCACCGGAGACTCCGGCCAGTTGTGAGGAGTCCTAAGAGGCCGCGCAGGTGGCGAGGGCTGCGAGGAGGGTGAGGGGGCGGGGGTCGGGGGAGTCGGCGCGGAGGTGGTTGGGGGTGTAGGAGAAGCCGATGCGCTGCGAGGGCCAGGCCGCATGGCGCGACCCGCCCGCGCCGGCATGCCCGAACGCGTCCGGGGCGGGCCCGAACAGCCCGAGTTCGGTGTGGAGTTCGAAACCGGCCCCGTAGGCCATCGGGCTTCCCCACAAGCCCTCGGTGCCACGCCGGAGTTCGGCCCGCCCGCGCTCCACCGTGGCGGGACGCAGTACGCGGACACCGTCGATCTCGCCGCCGCGCGCGAGGCACGCGTAGAAGCGGGCCAGCGACCGCGCCGTGCCGAACGCGCTCACCGCGGCCGGCGCCGCGCGGCGGAACGCGGCGCTGTTCCACAGCGTCGTCGCCCCCGGGACGAGCAGCGGATTGCGCATGAGGTCGCGCAGTGCGTCGCCGGACGGCCCTTCTGCCGGCGCGGCCAGAAGCCCGGGGCCGGCGAGCGTCGTGGCGGCGCGGGGGTGCAGCGCGTCGGGCAGGCCGAGCCAGACGTCCAGGCCCAGCGGTTCCGCGAACTCCTCGCCGAAGAAGGCGCCGACGTCGCGCCCGTCGGTGCGCCGGACCAGCTCGCCGGCCAGCCACCCGTAGGTCAGCGCGTGGTAGACGAAACCGGCGCGAGGGTCGGCCGACGGCTCCTGCTCGGCCAGCAGCGCCGCCATGAACGGCGCGTCCAGCATCTGCTCGACGCTGAACGGCTTGCGCACGCCGGGCAGTCGCGACTGGTGGGACATGACGTCGGCGACGGTGATCCGTTCCTTGCCCGCGGCGGCGAACTCCGGCCAGTACCGGGCGAGCGGGGCGCCGAGATCGACCAGACCGCGCTCCACGAGCAGCAGCACGCATGCGGCGACGAGGCCCTTCGCGCCGGAGAAGACGAGTTGCACGGTGTCCTCGCGCCAGGGCGCTTCCGTGTCGGGGTCGGCGAGCCCGCCCCACAGGTCGACGACCGGTTCGCCGTCGCGGTAGGCCGCGAACGCCGCGCCCACGTCGCCGAGTTCGCTGAGGTTGCGGGCGAACGCCTCGGCCACCGGGGCGAATCCGGGCGCGGTGAAGCCGTGTACGGGAACGTCCATGTGCGTCTCACTTCCGGGAGGCGTGGGCCAGCAGGGCGAGTGCGGCCGCCTTCGCGTCGTCGGCGGCCTCCGGTCCGGTGCTGTGGTGGTCGGCGACGACCGTGGCGCCCTCCAGCACGATGAGCAACTGGCGGCCGAGCGCGGCCGGGTCGGCGGCTCCGGCCTGTTCGGCGATGCCGGTGAGCAGGTCCCGGCAGCGGCCGAGGTGCCGCGCGGCGATCGCGCGGGCCGGGTCCTCGTGGTGCTGCGTCGCGGCGTTGACGATGGCGCAGCCGCGGAACGCGGGGGAGGCGTACCAGGTGCGCAGGGCGTCGAACAGGGCGGCGATCCGGTCCGCCGGATCCTCGCCGGCGGCGGCCACCGCGGCGCCGAGCCAGTCCACGACGCGGTCGCTCCGGGCGTCCAGCACGGCCTGGACCAGGCCGGTCCGCGAGCCGAAGTGGCGGTACAGCGTCTCCTTCGAGATGCCGAGTGTGGCGCAGAGTTCGGCGATGCCGATGCCGTCGAGGCCGCGGGCGTACAGGAGAGGCGTGGCCGACGCGAGGACGGTTTTGCGGGTGCGCGCGGGGTCGAGGGGCGTCCCCTTGGGTACGGGCATACTCCACATCGTACCGCCCGTTACGATGTCGGCTGCCCCTGAGCTGGCGTGGCTTCGGCTCCCCGGCTGCCCCCGGGCGCGCTCTCCCGTCCAACGGTCCGCCGTGGCTGGTCGCGCTGGGGGACCCCGCGCCCCTTCGGCAACTGGGCTGCCCCGCCGGATGATTTGCCGTCTGCCGCGCCATCGCGGCTGGGCGCGGAGTTCCCCGCGCTCCTGGAGCATCGCCCCTCCGGGGCGGGCATCCGGGGTGCCCCCGGGCCGCCGTTGCCGGGTGCGGACCGGTTGTGGCTGGTCGCGCAGTTCCCCGCGCCCCTGCGGCAACTGGGTAGCCCCCGGGGGTGCGTTGCCGGGTGCGCGGTACGTGAGTGGCTGGGCGCGCAGTTCCCCGCGCCCCTTGGGGTGCGCCCGGTGGGTAGGGGAGCCCGGCCCTATTCCTCCCGCAGACGGGGGCCGGGCTGGGAGGGGACGGTGCGGGAGTGTCCCCGCAGGAACTGTGCACACACCCGGCCCACCCAACGAAGGGCGCCGCACGCACAGTTCCGAGGAGACACTCCCGTGGCGGCCCCGACCCCACCCACCGAACGTGCACCGCCAGGGGCGCGAGGAACTGCGCGACAAGCCACGACGGCGCGGCAGGCGGCAGACCAGGCCCGGGGGCACCCCGGATCCCGCAAGGGCGCGGGGTCCCCCAGCGCGACAAGCCACGACGGCGCGGTAGGCGGCAACGGGGCCCAGGGGGCAGCCCGGACGCCGAGGGGGGCGGGGGCAGCCCGGGTCATTGGGGGGCGAGGGCAGCCCGCCAGGGCTCAGCGGAGGTGGACCAGGACCCGCCCCGCGTTGGTCGCGTCCGTCTCCACCCGCACGTAGAGCTTCCTGATGTGCTTCTGCCCGAGGAAGGCCAGGACCCGCTTCTTGAGCTGGCCCGTGCCCTTGCCGGGGATGATCTCGACCACGTCGACCCCGGTCCGGGCGGCCCGGAACAGCGTCTCGCGCATCGCGAGGTCGATGTCGCGGTTGTTGCGGAAGATCGGGTGCAGATCCAGGGTGATCAGGGCGATCGCCTCCGACGGGTGCTGGGCGGGCGGAACCGGGCGGTGCCGGGCGGTGCCGCGGCGAGGCCCCGCACGGTCGTGCACGGTCGTGCTCGGTCGGGTGCAGCGTACGCCGCCCGCGGCGGCACCGCGCCGGGCCCGCACCCCCCGGCCGGCGGTGGCAGGGGAGGCGCGGGCCCGGCGGAGCGGGGATCAGCGACCCGGCTGCGGTGCGGTGCTGAACGCGGCGTGCATCCGGCGGGTGTGGTCCAGCCGCCGGGCCCGGCCGGTGAGCGTGCAGCTCACGGTCAGCCGCAGATCCGTCGACGAGCTGCCGAGCCGCAGCTCCAGGTCGCCGGGCTCGACGACGCGGTGGTCGTCGCGCCCGGTGAACGACGCCAGGTCGGCGGGCACGCTCAGCCGGACCCGCGCGGCCTCGCCCGCCGCGAGGTCCAGCCGCTGGTAGCCGACCAGCCGCTGCACCGGCTGCACCACCGAGGCGACCGGGTCGTGCAGGTACACCTGGACGACCTCGGTGCCCGCACGGTCCCCGGTGTTGCGGACGGTGAACGCCAGCTTCACCTCGCCGTCGGTCTCCACCTGGAGCGACTCCACGTCCAGCGAGGTCCACTGGAACGTGGTGTACGACAGGCCGTGGCCGAAGCCGAAGGCCGGCGTCGGGTCGATGTTGGACACGTCGGTGACCTGCCCGAGGCGGGCGGCCAGGTAGGTGGACGGCTGGACGCCGGGCCGGCTCGGGACGCTGACCGGCAGCTTCCCGGACGGGTTGACCCGGCCGCTGAGCACGCCGGCGATGGCCGCGGTGCCCTCCTCACCGGGGAAGAACGACTGCACGATCGCGGCCGCCTCGGTCGCCGCGCGGCCCAGCACGTACGGGCGCCCGGCGAGCAGGGTGACCACGACGGGCGTGCCGGCGTCCAGGAGCGCGTCGAGCAGCTGCTGCTGCACGCCGGGCAGGGCCAGCGACTCGGCGTCGCAGCCCTCGCCGCTGGTGCCGCGGCCGAACAGGCCGGCCCGGTCGCCCAGCGCGAGCACCACCACGTCGGCGTCCTGCGCCCGCGCGACCGCCTCGGCGAAGCCGTCGGTGCCGGGGCCGTCCACGGTGCAGCCCTCGGCGAGGGTGATCTCGCTGCCGGGGAACTCGGTGGCCAGCACCTCGCGCAGCGTGGGCAGTTCGATGCCGACCGGCGCCTGCGGGTGCTGCGCGCCGACGTGCACCGGGAAGGCGTAGCAGCCCAGCACCGCGGTCGGGCTGTCGGCGTTGGGGCCGATCAGCGCGATTCTGGCCGGGGGCTGCGCCAGTGGCAGCACGCCGTCGTTGCGCAGCAGCACCACGCTCTGCTCGGCGACCTCGCGGGCCACCGCCCGGTTGGCGTCGGTGTCGAGGGAGATGGTGCCGCGCAGCTGCTCGGGGTCCTCCCCGGCGCCGGCCAGCGCGGCGGGCACCGGGTCCCAGTCGGCGTCGAGCAGGCCGAGTTCGGCCTTCTGCGTCAGGACGCGGCGCAGCGCGCGGTCCACCAGCGCCTCGTCCACCTGGCCGTCGGCGATGGCCTTGAGCAGCGGCTCGCCGAAGGTCTTCACGGTTGGCAGCTCGACGTCGACGCCCGCGGCCAGCGCGGCGCCGGCCGCCTCGCCGAAGGTGCCCGCGACGCCGTGCAGGGTCTTGAGGAACGCTATGCCGAAGTAGTCGGCGACGACGGTGCCGGTGAAGCCCCAGGTCTCCCGGAGCAGTCCGGTCAGCAGCCGCTCGTCGGCCGCGGAGGGCACGCCGTCGGTGTCGGTGTAGGCGTGCATCACCGAGCGGGCGCCGCTCTCGCGGACCGCCATCTCGAACGGCAGCAGCATCACGTCGGCGCGCTCGCGCGAGCCCATGCCGACCGGCGCCAGGTTGCGGCCGGTGCGGGAGGCGGAGTACCCGGCGAAGTGCTTGAGGGTGGCGACGATGCCGGCGGACTCCAGGCCCTGGATGTAGGCGGTGGCCACCGTGCCGACCAGGTACGGGTCCTCGCCGATGGTCTCCTCGACGCGTCCCCAGCGGGCGTCGCGCACCACGTCGAGCACCGGGGCCAGGCCCTGGTGGACGCCGACCGATCGCATGTCGCGGCCGATGCGCGCGGCCATGCCGCGGACGAGTTCGGGGTTGAAGGTGGCGCCCCAGGACAGCGGCACGGGGTAGGCGGTGGCGCCCCAGGTCGCGAAGCCCGCGAGGCACTCCTCGTGGGCCACGGCGGGGATGCCGAAACGGTTCGTCGCGGCGATCCTGCGCTGCGTGCGCACCAGCGACAGCGCGCCGAGCGCCGGATCCACGGGGGCCGTGCCGAAGGACCGGGTGAGCTGTCCCAGACCCTGCGGCAGCAGGTCGTCCAGGGACACCTCCTCCTCCATCTCGTGCTGGTGGGGGGCGACTTCGCCGCCCTCGGCGGACGCCCCCACCCACACCCCGAACAGCTGGGCGACCTTCTCCTGGAGGGTCATCTCGGCGATCAGGGCGTCGGCCCGGGCCTCGGGCCGCAGGGCGGGGTCGCGCCACGCGGCGGCAGCGGAATCTGTCTCTTCGACCACGGTGTCGGTCACTTTCCTCCGACGCCCATCAGCCCCTGGACGAGGGCACGGCGGGCGAACAGGTAGACGATGAAGATGGGGAGCATGGACAGCACGACGGCGGCCAGCAGGCCGGGGATGTCGATGCCGTGCTCGGTCTGGAAGTTGAACAGGCCCAGGGTGATGACCTTCGAGGAGTCGGACTGGGTCAGGACCAGCGGGAAGAGGAAGCCGTTCCACGCCTGGAGTGCGGAGAAGACCACGATGGTGGACAGGCCGCCCTTGGACAGCGGCAGCACCAGCTGGAAGAACACCCGCGACGGCGACGCGCCGTCCATGGCCATCGCCTCGTACAGGTCGGAGGTGATGTCCCGCATCACTCCGGTCAGCACCAGGGCGCACACCGGCAGCGAGAACGCCGCGGTGGGCAGGATCACGCCGATGAGGTTGTCGTACAGGCCGGCCTTGCTGATCACGTAGAACATGGGCACGATCACGGCCTGCGCCGGGATGGCCAGCCCGAGCAGGAACAGCCGGAAGACGCCGGTGGTGATCCGGCCGCGGCTGCGCACGATGGCGTACGACAGCGGCGGCACCACCAGCAGCACGATCGCGACGACCGCCAGCGTGACCAGGACGGTGTTCAGGAAGAAGTGGCCGAAGCCGTTGGAGAAGTCCTGGGTGTAGTTCTTCAGCGTGAAGTGCTTCGGGAAGGCCAGCGGGCCGTTCGCCGAGTAGTCGGAGCGGCTCTGCAGGGTGGCCGCCAGCATCACGTAGAGCGGCAGGCCGATGAGGGCCAGCCAGACCAGGGAGCCGAGCCCCGCGAGGTAGTTGGGACGGCGCTTCATCACAGGCCTTCCGACGAACTGCGCATCTTGTCGTAGCCGGAGACCTTCACGACGACGAGCGAGATGATCGTGGCGACGAGCACCAGGACCAGGGCGATGGCGGAACCGCCGCCGAAGTCGAAGCTCTTGAACGCCTGCTCGTACATGTAGTAGGCGCTGATGGTGGTGTCGGTGCCCGGGCCGCCCTGGGTGAGGATCAGCACGGTGTCGAACGTGGTGAGGCCGCCGACCACCATGAGGATCATCGAGGTGATCATGGTGTTGCGCAGCTGCGGCAGGGTGATGTGCCAGAACTGCCGGACGGTGCTGGCACCGTCGATCTGCGCGGCCTGGTACAGCACCTGGGGGATCGAGCGGGCGGCGCCCTGGTAGATCAGGGTGTGGAACGGCGTGTACTGCCAGGCCCCGACGAAGACCAGGACCCCGATGGCGCTGGCCTGCCGGCCGAACAGGTTGCCGTCGCCGAACAGCCACCGGGCCTGCGCCGGCACGCCGAAGTTCGGGTCGAGCAGGGCCCGCCACAGGATGGACACCGCGGTCGCCGACAGCAGCAGCGGCACGAAGTAGATCGCGGACAGGACGGCGCGGTTGCGCTGGTGGCCGGCCGCCCACACGCCGAGCAGGATGCTCAGCGGGGTCTGGACGACGACGCCCAGCACCGTGATCAGCACGCTGAGCCAGAGGCTCTGGATCATGGTGTGGTCGTGGATCAGCGCCTTCCAGTTGTCCAGCCCGGCGAACTGCGGCGAGCCGAGACCGTCCCAGTTGGTGAAGGAGAGCACCGCGACCAGGACCAGCGGGAGGACGGCGAAGAGCAGGAAGAACAGAGTGGCGGGCGCCGCCCAGACGAAGCCTGGGCGGGCCACGGCGGCGCCGGACCGGCGTTTTGCGGGCCGGCGCCTTTCCACCCTGCTGTCAGCAGAGGTGGTCATGTCGTGTTCCCGGTTCAGGATGTGGGCAGGGCCTGCATGGCCTTGATGAATCCGTCGGCGTCGAGCTTGCCGTCGAAGAACTCCTGGACCGCGGTGTGCATGGCCTCACTGGCCTTCTGCGGGTACGCCTGGTCCCAGGAGAGCTGGAACGAGGGCGCCGTCTTGACCAGGTTGTACTGGAACTTCGAGTAGTCCGGGCTGGCCGCGGTGTCCAGGAAGTTCACGGTGTTCGTGGTGGTGGGCAGGTTGCCGATGGCCAGCTGCGCCTTGACGAACTCGTCCGAGTACTGGAGCTTCAGGAACTGGGCCACCGCGTCCGGGTACTTGGTCTTCTTCAGCACCGAGTAGAAGTTGTTGGTGTTGCCCACGACGTCGTTCGGGTCGCCCTTGCCGCCGGTGACGGTCGGGAAGGAGCTGAAGCCGAGGCCGCTCTTGGCGAAGTCCGGGTTGTCCTGCTGCTGCTGGGAGTAGTACCAGGAACCCATGAGCTCGAAGCCGGCCTTGCCCTGCGCGACGAGCGCGACGGAGCCGCCGTCGGTGTACTTGACCGAGTCGAAGTTGCTGCCGAACGCGCCGGCGTCGATCAGCTGCTTGAGCTGCGCCAGGGCCTTGCGGCTGTCGTCGCTGTCCCAGGCGGACTTGTCGCCGGCCATGGCCTTCTCGAACAGGCCGGGACCCGCGATGCGGTCGTACATGTACTCGTACCACATCAGGGTCGGCCACTGGTCGCCGCCGCCGAGCGCGATCGGCGTGATGTGCTTGGCCTTGAGGGCCTTCACCGCGTTGAGCAGGTCGTCCCAGGTCTTCGGCGCGGAGATGCCCGCGTCCGAGAGCACCTTCTGGTTGTTGAAGAGCAGGACGGGCTGGGTGCCGCGCATCGGTATGCCGTAGGACTTGCCGTCCAGCACCGCGCTGTTGAAGACCGAGGGCAGGAACTTGGACTTCAGGCTCGGGTCCTTGGCGATGAAGTCGTCCAGCGGCATGAGCAGGCCGGCCTTGACGAAGGGCGCGATGCTGCCGCCGCCCCAGTTGAAGAAGACGTCCGGCGCCTGCTTGGTGTTGATGATGGTCTGCAGCTTCTGCTGGTAGTCGGCTCCAGGAATGGTCTGGAGGACCGCCTTGACCTTCGACGTCTTGTTGAACGTGTCGACGATCTGCTTCTCGACCTTGTTGCTCGCGTCACCGTAGACGAGAACCTTGAAGGTGCCGGAGCCGCCGCTGCCGGAGCTGCTGCCACCGCAGGCGGCCAGGGCCAGCCCGAGTGCGAGCGTCACGCCGCCAGCAGCGGCGCGGGTGAGCCATGCGCGCTTCTTCATCCGTCCCAGCCTTTCGAAAGTTTTCGGCTTCATCGCCGAAATTTGCTGCGCGCTGTGACGCTAAGGTCCGCCGGATGAAGGGTCAAGACTCGGGGGTCGGGTTATTCAAGCGTTACCTGGACATGTGCCGTACGCTGCCGTGTCATGGATGACGAGCAGCGACCCGCCAAGGTGACCTTGGCTCAGATCGCCGAAACTGCGGGGGTCTCGGTGCCGACAGTTTCGAAGGTGCTCAACGGCCGGCAGGATGTGTCACCGCCCACGAGGCGCAAGGTCGAACGGCTGCTGGAGGCGCACGGCTACCGCCGCAACGCCCGTGCGGCGCCCGAGGCCCCGCTGATCGAGATCGTCTTCCACGAGCTGGACGCGATCTGGGCGATGGAGCTGATACTCGGCGTCGAGAAGGTCGCCAGGGACAGCGGCGCGAGCGTGGTGCTGACCGAGAGCGGCACCCGGCACGCGCCCGGGCCGGAGTGGATCGAGGGCGTGCTGCGCCGGCGCCCGCTCGGCGTGATCCTGATGTTCTCCGCGCTCCCGCAGGAGTACAAGCAGCAGCTCAGATCGCGGTCCATCCCGTTCGTGATCATCGATCCGGCCGGCGACCCCGAGCCCGACGTCCCGTCGGTCGGCTCGGCGAACTGGTCCGGCGGTCTGGCCGCCACCCGCCACCTCATCGAGCGCGGCCACCGGCGGATCGGCATCATCACCGGCCCCGAGGACATGATGTGCTCGCTGGCCCGGCTCGACGGGTTCCGCTCGGCCATGGCCACCGCGGGACTCGAGGTCGACCCGGCGCACATCGCCTACGGCGACTTCCACGTCGAGGGCGGCTTCGAGCAGGCCCTGGCCATGCTGCGCCGCACCGACCGGCCGACCGCGGTCTTCGCCGGCAGCGACCTGCAGGCCATAGGCGTCCTGGAAGCGGCGAGCAGCCTGGGCCTGCGCACGCCGGAGGACCTGTCGGTGGTCGGCTACGACGACGTCGCCGTCGCCAAGTGGTCCCGGCCGGCGCTGACCACGGTCCACCAGCCGCTGCGGAAGATGGCCGAGGCGGCCTCCGAGATGCTGCTCCGCCTGCAGGCCGGGGTGAGCACCACGACGCGGATGGAACTGGCCACCAGCCTGGTGGTCAGGAAGAGCACGGCGCCGCCCCCGGCCGCCTGAGCGGTGCCCGTGCCGGGCGGCTCCGGGGCCGCCCCGACGTCACCGCGGCCCGGGCATCCGCAGTACCGCCGCGCCGTTGACCCGGTCCGCGGCCAGGTCGTCCAGCGCCGCGTCCGCGCGGGCGAACGGACGGACCTGCACGGTGGGCGTGACCCGGTAGCGGGCCGCCGCGGCGAGGAACTCCCGCCCGTCGTGGCGGGTGTTGGCCGTCACGCTGCGCACCGACCGCTCGCGGAACAGGTGCCGCTGGTAGTTCAGCGGCGGCACGTCGGACAGGTGGATCCCCGCGATGCTCAGCGTTCCGCCGCTGCCCAGCGCCTCCAGGGCCACCGGCACCAGGTCCCCGGCCGGCGCGAAGAGGATCGCGGAGTCCAGCGGCTCGGGCGGCGGGTCCGCCGAGTCCCCGGCCGAGGTGGCACCGAGGTCGAGCGCGAGCGCCCGCGCCGCGGGGGCACGGGTGAACACATGCACCTCCGCGCCCTGCGCGATGGCGAGTTGGGCCGTCAGATGGGCCGAGCCGCCGAAGCCGTAGATGCCCAGCCGCCCGCCCTCGGGCAGGTCGGCCCGCCGCAGCGCCCGGTAGCCGATGATCCCCGCGCACAGCAGCGGCGCCAGCTCCTCGTCCGGGAACCCGGACGGCAGCGGGTACGCGTACGCCGCGGGTGCGACGGTGTACTCGGCGTAGCCGCCGTCGGCGTCCCAGCCGGTGTAGGTCGAGTGCGGGCACAGGTTCTCCTGCCCGTGCGTGCAGTACCGGCAGACGCCGCAGGTGCTGCGCAGCCACGGGATGCCGACCCGGGTGCCGGGCGGGAGCTCCACCGGCGGTCCGCCGGCCGCGCCCGCCCCGCCGGCGGCCTCGTCGGGCCCCACCGCGACGACGGTGCCGACCGCCTCGTGCCCGGGGACCACATGGTCGCGGTGCGGTGGCAGATCCTGGTCGCGGACGTGCAGATCGGTCCGGCACACCCCGCAGGCCAGCACCCGCACCAGCACCTCGCCGGCGCCCGGTCGCGGCACCGGCAGATCGATCGGTTCGATCGCGCCGGGCCGGCCGGCGCGGGCCACCCACGCGTGCATCGTCGCCGGGTTCGCTTCGGCCATCCGCCTCGCCTCCTTGCGGCTCCCGGCCCGCGGCCGGTCCCGTTCCCGCCCCGCCCGTCCTGCCGGGACCCCGGTCCTGGGCCGGGCCTCGTCGCCCCTACCCTGGTTCCGGCCCGAACCGGACCCGCTGTGCGCCTGCCCAGCGGACCCGGCCCGCACACGGGTCGTCCGGGGGCCGGACCCAGGCCGCCGGCCAGTCGCCGAGCGGTCGACGGGGATGCGTCCACGGGCGGGAGGGCGTCCGTCCGGCACGGCCTGCTGAATGGTCGAATTGGTAGATCTGGTGCGATCTGAATGACATAATCGCGCCCACATCCGGGACCGCGGGTCCGCGGCCGGGCCCGCGACACAAGGATCGGGGAGCCGCATGGAAGCCAGGGGCTTCGGCCAGGGGGCCGCGCGCGCCGACGTCACGGCGCTGATCCGGGCCGAGCTGCCGCGGCTGACCGGGTCGCTGAGCAAGGTGGCCGAACTCGTCCTCGCCGACCCGGCGTCGGTGATCGGCTGCTCGGCCGCCGAACTCGGCCGGCGCACCGGCACCTCCCAGCCGACCGTCACCCGCTTCTGCCGCGCGGTGGGCCTCGACTCGTACCAGCACCTGCAGATCGAGCTGGCCCGCGAGGGCGCCCGCGGCGCCGAGACCAGCTGGGGCACCTCCGAGATAGGACCCGACATCTCTCCGGACGACGACCTGGAGCGGGTCGTCACCGTCGTCGGCCAGGCCGACCTCGGCGCGGTGCAGCGCACGCTGGAGACCGTCGACCTCGCGGCCCTGGAACGCGCCGCCCAGGCCATCGCGCGGGCCCGGCGGATCGACGTGTACGGCGTGGGCGGCAGCGGGGCCGTCGCCGTGGAGACCGAACTGCGGCTGTTCGGCATCGGATGCGCGGTGCGCGGCTGGAACGAGGTGCACGCCGCCACCACCTCGGCCGCGCTGCTCACCCCGGCCGACGCGGCCATCGGCATCTCCCATTCCGGCTCGACGCGCGAGACCATCGAGCCGTTCGAGATGGCCCGGGAACGCGGCGCCACCACCGTGGCGATCACCGCCGACCCCAAGTCGCCGCTGGCCCGCGCCGCGGAGATCCGGCTCATCGCCACCACCGGCGAGACCAGCTTCCGCTCCGGCAGCATCGGCGCCCGCCACTCCGTGCTGGTGCTCATCGACTGCCTCTACGTGCGGGTGGCCCAGCTGACATACCCGCGGGCCAGCGCGTCGATGGCGCTGACCGGGCACATCGCCGGCCGGCACGTGGCCAAGGGCCGCCGCGCCCGCTGAGCCGCCCAGCTGCTGAGCCGCCACGCCGCCGCCCGGCTCAATGCGCCTTTGCGGCCAACCAGGGCCGGTCCGAAGGGTGTTGGGCCGGCGGCCCGCGCCCACCCCTGGAGTGTGCGGCCGGTGCCCGCGCGAGCCGGTGCCCCGGCCGGGCCCCTGCCTCCGCCGCTGCATGATTCATTCATCGAACGTGCACACAGTGGTTGTTTGAATCATCAGCGTCTGCCAGCATGTGTGCGGTCCGCGGCCGCGCGGGCCACCGCATCAGCTGCTGGAGTTCCGCGCACCGCCCGCACCACCCCGCCGATGCCCCACACGCCGGCGTCTCCTGACCGGATCTGAAGCCACCCCTCGTCGTTCAGGCGTACCCAACGATCGGAGTAGGCCATGTCAGAACAGAATCCCCCGTCTTCCGACGCGCCCCGCCCGCTGAACCGCCGCGCCCTGCTGCAGGCCGCGGGACTGGGCGCCGGGGTCCTCGCCGCCGGCGGGCTGGCCGCCGGCCGGGCGTCGGCCGCCGCCCCCTCCGGGGAGTCCGGCGCCGCGTCCGGCACGACGTCCGCAGGCGCGGCCCCGGCCGCGGCCGCCGCGAGCAGCGCCGACCTGCCACTGACCGGCGGGTCCGAGTTCCCGATCGGGCTCTTCTGGCCCCCGCACCCGTTCGAGACCACGCTGGCGCGCTACCAGGAGATCAGCGACGCCGGGTTCACCTTCCTGATCACCGGCAACTACCAGTTCGACGAGCAGAGCGGCGGCTGGGCGCTGAAGATGGCCGACCAGACCGGCCTGAAGGTGCTCATCGCCGGCGACCCGCGGATCGAGGCGATCGCGCACTACATGTCGGTCACCGACGACCGCAGCGTGCCGTCCTCGCTGACCACCGCCGACGCCGCCTCCTGGGTGCAGGCCGCGCTCGGCAGCTACAACGGCCACGCCTCGCTCGCCGGCTTCAACGTCTTCGACGAGCCCGCCCAGTCGCGGTTCCCCACCGTCGGCGCGCTGACCAACATCGTCCGCAACGTCGCCCCGAGCCTGCTGCCGTACTCCAACCTGTGGCCGGGCAACGGCGCGGGCTACGCGGCGTTCGTGCAGGCCTACATCGACACCGTGAAGCCTCCGCTGATCTCCTTCGACCGCTACCCGATCCTCAGCAACGGCATCGACCTCAACTACTTCGACAACTGGGCGATCTTCCGCGACGCGTCGCTGAAGTCCGGGCTGCCGGCGTGGACCTACATCCAGTCGGTGGGCTACAACGGCCACCGCGTGCCGACCGCGTCCCAGCTCGCCTGGCAGGTCAACATCAGCCTGGCGTACGGCTGCAAGGGCATCCAGTACTTCACCTACTGGACGCCCGACCCGGCGCGCGGCGAGGGCTTCACCCAGGCCCTGATGACCGTCGACGGCAAGCGCACCCCGCTGTACGGCGCGGCCAAGCAGCTCAACCGCCACTGGCTGCAGCCGGTCGGCCGCGAACTCAAGCCGCTGGTCTCGGAGTCCGTGCAGCACGCCAACGACACGCCGCTGCCGCCGAGCACCGTCGCCTTCACGCCGGGCGACCACCTCACGTCGGCCACCGGCGACGCCGCGGTCCTCGGCCTGTTCAAGGCCGCACAGGACGACGGGACCCGCTACCTGCTCGTCGCCAACCGCAACCCCGACGCCCCGGCCACCGTGCACCTGGGCACCAACTCCGCGCACGTGGCGAGCGTTTCCCGCTTCGTGCCCGACGACGGCACCTACCGCCCGATCAACCGCCCGGCCACGCTGGACGTCGCGCTCGACCCGGGCGGCGCCGTGCTGTACCGCCTGTCGCCGAGCTGATCCGGCGGCTGGACCCGCGGCCCGACGGCAAGGGGCCCGCGCGCAGGCTGCGCGCGGGCCCCTCGTCCGCTCCGGGCTCCCGGTGTCAGCGGAAGGTGACCGTGATCCCGTTGTGCACGTTGCGCCGAGGCAGCGTCAGGGTCAGCGTGCGGGTCGCCGCGTCGTAGCGGTAGTCGGCCGGGGACAGCTGCTTGGAGTCCGCCGACACCGTGGACGGCGCGTCCGTGCCGACCACCGACACCGTCCACTGGCGCGACTCGACCTGGCCGGAGAAGCCGCCGGCCGCCGAGCCGATCGTCAGCGTGTGCCCGGCCCCGGTCTCCCGGTACCGGATCGCGGTGGTGGCGCTGTGGCCGTGACCGGTCGCCGGCTTGCCGTCGTCCTCGTACAGGCTGGTGGAGCCGTTCGCACCGGCGGCCACCGTCAGGGTGACCTGGGCCAGCGGCGCCTTGTCCTGCGCCGTGACGTTGCCGCTGCGGGTGGGGACGACCGCGCCGGCCCTGACGAACACCGGCATGGTGTCCAGACCCGAGGTGATGGTCTGGGTGGTGCCGCCGGCGTAGGTCCTGCCGGTGAAGTAGTCGGTCCACTGGCTGCCCGGCGGGAACCACACCGAGGTGGTCGCCGAGGTGCCGGGCGTGGTGACCGGGGCCACCAGCATGTCCGGGCCGTAGAAGTACTCGCTGCCGGCGGTGGTGTACGCCTGCGGCTCGTCCGGGTACTCCAGGTACATCGGCCGGGTCACCGGCACGCCGGTGGCGTTGGCCTGCTGCGCCAGCGAGTAGGTGTACGGCACCAGGTTCTCGCGGAGGTTGAGGAACTTGTCCGCGGACGCCCGCGCCGCGGTGCCGTACTGCCACGGCAGCCGGTCGCTGTGGTTGCCGTGCAGCCGGTCGATCGGCTGGAACGTGCCCAGCTGCACCCAGCGCGCGTACAGGTCGTCCGGCAGCTTGTGGGTCTTCTGCGTGCCGCCGCCGGAGGGGTACGTCTCCGCGCCGGTCAGCCCCGTGGCGTCGTTGAAGCCGCCGATGTCGTGGCTGATCGCCGACAGGCCGGTCGCGGCCGCCTCACCGGGCGTGTAGCCGACCTCCATCCTCAGCGTGCCCCAGGTGGACGAGGTGTCCCCGGTGAAGTGGACCGTCGTGCGCTTGTCCGCCCACGGCCCGGTCGGCAGCCCCTGCTGGCCGCTGTAGCCGCCGGCCTGCAGCGAGCCGTACGCCCGGGAGAGGACGAAGCCGCGGCCGACGGTCTTGCCGGCGTCGGTGGCGTACTGCTGGTTGATCCACGCGTCCGGGGTCACGCCCGGCAACGACGACTGGGAGCTGTCGCAGCACCAGTCCAGCCACCAGAAGTCGTTGCCCTGCTGCTCCATGGTCTGGTGCAGGTCCATGTACGCCTTGAGCTGGTCGGGGTCGCCCCAGTCGAAGGTGTAGCAGTCGCTGCCGCAACCGCCCTCCTGCAGCTTGCCCTTGGCCGTGGCCTGCGCCTGCGCGAACTGCGGGTCGGAGGCGACGATGCTCGGGTGGATGTTGAGGGTGTTGTGCAGCCCCTGCGACGCGGCCCAGTCGAAGAACGCCTTCTGGTCGGGGAACTTCGACTGGTCGATCTCCCAACCATCCCACGTGCTGGGTGCCTTGAAGTCCGTGTCGGTGACCAGGACGTCCAGCGGCACCCCTTCGGAGCGGAAGGCCGGCAGGATCGTGTTCTCGTAGTCCGCGGCCGTGCGGTCGAAGTACTCCGAGTACCAGACGCCGTAGGCCCACTCGGGCAGCAGCTCCGCCGGGCCGGTCAGCTTCGACAGGTCCGCCAGGGCCTGCTCGTAGCCGTGGCCGTACCCGAAGAGGTAGCCGTCCTGGTAGGGCGTGCCGCCGTGCGACGGGCGCGCGGTGACCTTGCGGGTCGCCGTGTCGTACAGCGCCGAGGTGGTGTCGTCGAGCAGGTACCAGCCGTCCTTGTACAGCAGGCCCGGGGTGGTCGACGGCGCGCCGTTGTCACCGTTCACGCCGTCCAGGCCGCGCCGGTAGCCGCCGAGCGCCACGTGCGGCTGCGGGGCGGCCGCGCCCGTCGCGGAGACCGCGAGCGTGTCCAGGTTGATGTGGCAGCTCGTGGCGTCCGGGCAGCCGATGGTGACGTCGTCGGCACCCGCGGTCAGCGTCACCGGGACGGACGCGGTCTGCCAGGTGTCCCAGCTGCCCGTCACCGGCAGCGAGAGCGTCCCGGTGGTGCCACCGGCCGAGACGGTCGCCGTGCGGGTCTGGTTGAGGCCGTCCCCGCCCTGGGAGTTGGCGTAGCGCACCTGCAGCGAGTACGTGCCGTCCGCCGGCACGCCCACCAGGTGCGCCGTCACGCTCGACCCCTTGTTGAGCTCGGAGACGAAACCGGTGCCCGCGTAGCCGGCGTGGTCGGTGGCCGCCTTCGCGGAGCCCGTGATGCGCGCGGCCTCGGCCTCGCAACTCACCCCGAACCGGCAGTCGGTGATCGCGGTCGTCGAGGTGGACGGGAAGGCGGCGCCCGGGGTGACCAGGGCGACGCTGTCCACGTTGACGTTCCCGGAGTCCGCGGCGGTCCTGGTCAGCGAGATCGTGTGGTGCCCGGCGGCCAGCTGCACCGAACTCGTCGTCAGGTTCCAGGTGTTCCAGCCGCCGGTGGGCGGCAGGCTCAGCGTCTGGGCCGCGCCGCCGTCCACCGTGAGGGTCAGGGTGCGGGTGGTCGTCTGGCCGTCGCCACCCCTGTCGTTGGCGTAGCGCGTGTCGAACTGGTAGGTGCCGCCGGCCGGGACGTCGACGCTCGCCGACAGTGACGCGCCCGATCCCTGGAAGCCGGCTGCGAAGCCCGCACCGGTGTAGCCGGTGTGGTCGGTGGCGACACTCACCCCGCTCAACGGCAACTGCTCGGCCTCGCACAACGCACCGACGCCGCAGGTGAGTTGCTGCCACGGCGTCGCCGTGACCGGCGTTCCGCCGGCCGTCAGCTGCACCGACAGGTTCTGCGCGGAGAACGGTCCGGACCCCACCCGGTACCGCAGCGTCATGGCGTCCGTGGCGACCGTCAGCCAGCCGTCGGACGTGCTCGTGGTGTAGGAGGGCGGCGTGAAGTCGTCGCGGCCGACCGCGTTGAAGGTCGCCGCGTCGGTGAACGCGCCGTCCTGGGCGTACTCGGTGCGGATGAGCGTCGGGGACAGGACCTGGAAGCGCGCGTCGCCGGAGGTCACCGACGGGATCCGGGCGTGCTGCCCGGCGTCCGGTGCGGCGGCCGACACGTGTCCCGCGCCCCCCAGGGTCATGGCGGCCATGGCGCCCGCGAGGGCCACCCCCGCGACCCGCCGCCGCAGGACCGCTCCCGCGCGCCTGGCTGTACTTCGTCTCACGGACAACTCCGTTTCTGAAAACAGGGCCGGCCCGCGGCCGTGAGCAACTGGTGCCGTGGTGAAGGGACATCGCCCGCGGCCCGCCCGCGATCCTCACAATTTCCATCGTTGTACAAGGTGCCCGTGGCATGACAGCACACCACCAGGCCGGTGTCCATGACTCGGGAGAACAACGTTGTCATCGGATGCCGATGAACGGGCGGATCGGGCCGCGCCCCCCTCACCGAGGCCGCGTCAATTCCGGCCCGAGCGGCGGCTCTTGGAAGGGTCCGGCGGGGGCGGGGGAGGGCAACCCGAGGGCGGGGACGGCCGGTTCCGGCAGGGTGCGGAAGGCCAGCCAGCTGAGCGCGGGCATCGCCACGAGCGGCACCAGCGCGGTCCGCAGGGAGGTCGCGTCGGCGAGCGCGCCGACCAGCGGGCTCGCCAGGCCGCCGAT
Organism: Streptomyces sp. NPDC020917; assembly: GCF_044333795.1. Taxonomy (NCBI): domain Bacteria; kingdom Bacillati; phylum Actinomycetota; class Actinomycetes; order Kitasatosporales; family Streptomycetaceae; genus Streptomyces; species Streptomyces sp. NPDC020917. The sequence continues at coordinate 78,056 of NZ_JBIRRR010000021.1, forward strand.
GCTGACGGTCAGGCCGAGGGTGACGCCGCCCGCCGTGCCGACGCGGCTCGGCAGGTAGTCCTGGCCCAGCGTGACCTGCAGCGAGAACGGCACGTAGAGCCCGAGCGAGGCCAGCGCCACGAACGGGTAGACCAGCGGGCCCGGGGCCAGCAGCAGGCCGGCGACCGCTGCGACCGACAGCAGGTACGAGCGGCGGGCGACGGTCACCCGGTCCCAGCGGCCGGCCAGGCTGCCGCCGAGCACGGACCCCACGGCCCCGCCGAGGTACAGCACGAACAGCGCCGCCGTCCCCGCGGCCGTACCGCCGCCCACCCGCTGCCGCACGTAGAGCGCGGCGAACGTGCTCAGTCCCGTGAAAACGATGGAGCGGCAGACCACCGCCAGCGACAGCCTGAGGAACGACCTGACGTCGTCCGCGGGGGCGGCACGGGCATCGGGGTCCTCGGCCGGACCCGGGTCCTGCGCCTTCGCCGGGCCGGCGCCCTCCGCGGCCTCGCGGAGCCGTCGCAGTACGGGCAGGCACAGGGCGGCGCCCGCGAGGGCCGGAAGCGCGAGTAGCGGCGACAGGCGCAGCCCGCCCGCGGCCACGACGGCCGCGACCAGCAGCGGGGCAGCGGCGAACCCGAGGTTGCCGCCCACCGAGAACCAGCCCATCGCGCTGTGGCTCCCCCGGGCGGCCAGCCGGGCCACCCGCGCGGACTCGGGGTGGTAGGCGGCCACCCCGGCGCCCGACACCGCGACGAACGCCAGCGTCAGCGCGTACGAGCCGGTCAGGCCGCTCAGCGCCACGCCGGCCCCGGCCAGCACCGTGCTCAGCGGCAGGATCCACGGCATCGGCCAGCGGTCGGTGAGGGCGCCGAACAGCGGCTGCGCCACCGAGGACACCAGGGACGCGGCGAGCACGATCCCGGAGGCCGCGGCGTACCCGTAGGCGCGCTCGGCGAGGAAGAACGGGACGAGGGCCGCGACCGCCCCCTGGTACACGTCCACGCAGGCGTGGCCGGCGGACAGCAGGACGATGAGCCGCGCGGGCCTGCGCGACTTCGCCGGCGCCGTCGGTGTTCCAGGCGTCCCGGGCGGGCCGGCCGGGCCGTCCTGGCCGGCTGGGCCGGCTGGGCTGGCCGAGGGGTCCGTCCTGGCCGTTGCGGCCGTCCTCGGGTGAGTCGGACTCCCCGGGCTCCTCGGGCTGCGTGACCCCTTCGGGGTCGTCGGTTCCTCGGGCACCCGGCCATCGTCGGCGGCGGGCGGGCTGTCGCGCTTTCGATAAACTGCCAGGTGATGCCGCATTTCCGCCAGGACGACAGGAACGACAGGAACGGCCGGGGCGAGCGGGACGAACCCGGCCGGCCCGCCGGGCACGTCCGCCACCAGCCGCAGGCGCCCACCCGCGCCCAGCACCTGGCGCCGGGCGCGGCCATCGACGCGCACCACCACGACGACCACCAGATCGTCCACGCGAGCCGCGGCGTCGTGGGCGTGACGACCCGCGCGGGCACCTGGATCGCCCCGGCCAACCGGGCGATCTGGGTCCCGGCCGGCACCGTGCACGCCCACCAGGCCCATGGCGCGGTCGAGTTGCACACCGTCGGGCTGCCCGCGCGGGCCAACCCGCTCGGTCTGCCCGGGCCCGCGGTGCTCAGCGTCGCACCGCTGCTGCGCGAGCTGATCCTCGCCTACACCCGCGACCCCGAGGACGGCAGCCCGGAACGCGCCCGGGTGCGGGCCGTCCTGCTCGACCAGTTGCGGGTCTCGCCGCAGCAGCCGCTGCACCTGCCGACGCCCACCGCACCCCAACTCCGCGCGGTGTGTGCACTGTTGCGCACCGACCCGGCCGACACCCGCACCCTGGCCGCGCTGGGGCGGGAGGTCGGCGCGAGCGACCGTACGCTGTCCCGCCTGTTCCGCTCCGACCTCGGTATGACGTTCCCGCAGTGGCGCACCCAACTGCGGCTCCACCACGCCCTGGTGCTGCTCGCCGAGGGGACGCCCGTGACCGCCGTCGCGCACCGGTGCGGATGGTCGTCGGCGAGCGCTTTCATCGAGGTGTTCCGACGCGCCTTCGGCTACACGCCGGGCAGCGGCGCGGGCGGCGCCCCGGGGCCCCGCTGACGCCTCCCGCCCCGCGCCGCTCACCGTTCCCGCCCGGCCCAGCTGATCGTTCCCGGCCCGCTCCCCGCGCTCCTGGTGACGACCCCCGCGGCCCGTGCGGCAACCCGCCGCCCAGCCGGCCCGGCGGCCCCTTTGACCAGGGGCGATGCTCTCGCCCGGCCGTCGTCCGCGCGCGCCGGGCGGCCCCCTGTGCTGTACTGGCCGGGTGGATCGCAAGCACCCGCTGGCGGGCCTGACGCACGCCCGGCGGACCGGCGCGGCGGCCCCCGACGACGAGCGCGACCGGCGGGCCGCGCTGACCCGTGAACGGGTGCGGCTGATGATCGACATCACCGCGCGGGCGGGGGAGTACCGCAGGGGCCTGGTGGCGGCGGCGAACCGGCTCAGCCCCGAGGAGGCCGTCATCCTCTCGGACCTGGAGCAGCACGGGCTGCAGGTCCCGCAGCTGCACGACGTGCTGTGCGGCGGCCATGTGCTGGTCGACGACCCCGCCCTGTACGACAGTTGGGACTTCCCCGGGGTCAGCAGGCAGCGGCTGTCCAGCCACCACCGCGACATCGACAAGAAGCGCTTCCCCGACATCGGGATGCACGGGCACGTGGTGCGGGAGAAGCTGCACGGCCGCACCGTTCAGGGCACCTGGGTCCAACTGGAGAAGACCCCGGCGGCGTTCGGCTCGCGCAAGCTGCCCGGGCCCGACGACTTCCGGCACCTGTGGGACTACGTCGTCTACCGGGTCACCCGCAGCAACGTCGGCCCCTGGGGCCTGTCGCGGATGACCGAGCGGCGCCCGATGTACCTGGCGCCGGTGCTGGACGTGCCCACCTCGCTGACGCCGCCGGTGGCCCGCGCGCTGACCGCCGCGCTGCGCCGCATCGAGGAGGACGACGACACGACCGCCGTCTCCCAGGACCTGGCCGCCCGCTTCCCGCCGCCCGACCGGCAGGACCTGGCGGGCGAGTTGGGGCAGGCACTGACCCGGCACGGCGGGCGCGGGCTGTTCGGCAACTCCGAGGTGTGGGTGACGGAGACGCCGTCGCGGATCGCCGCCGACGTGCTCGGGGCGGCCCGCCGGCCGCCCGGGATCGAGTCCTGGCCGCAGCGGACGGGAGACCGTGATGAGTGACGAGCAACCGGCGAACGGGCCCGCGTCCCCCGGCGGGCCCGGGTCGTCGAGCCCCGGCGAGGCGACGCTGCCCTCAGGACTGGTGTCCGCGGTGGTGAACCTGGTCAACACCGGGCCGGTACTGCTCGGTGCGTACACCATCGCCGAACTCATCGCCGTGGACGCGATCGTGGACTTCCTGGAGGCCCGGCCGTCCGACGAGGTGCTGGCCGAGGCGGTCCGCTCGCTGGCCGCCCGCGAGCTGCTGCTCGCCGGCTCCACCAGCGACCAGGTGCAGGTGCGCGGCGACCTCGGCATCGCCGTGGCGTTCCAGCAGCGGGCCCGCATGGTGCTGGACGCGCGCGCCACCGGCACGGGGGAGGGCGAGCCCTGGCGGATCCTGCTGCTCCCGCAGCCGGAGCGGATCTGCATGATCGTCCGCATCGACGCGCTGGGCGTCCACCAGATCGGCCTCTACACCTTCGACAACGCCCTGCAGATGCTGCTCGACTGGCTGCCCAAGGGGTCGGCCGCGGAGGGCGGCCGCGAGGTGGACGCCGACGCGCTGCTGTCCGGTTCCGAGCGGTCCGCCCTGGTCACCGTGACGCAGTACACCGCGGAGGGCTCGGCGGAGATCGCCGGCGAGAGCACCGACCTGGTCGTGGTCCGCCACGACGGCCGCCTCCATCTCCTCAACCGCGACCCGCAGTCCCCCGAACGCCTGGTCCGCACCGGAGAGCAGGGGCGCGACGGCGCCCGCAACCGCATCACCGAACTCCTCTCCAAGGCCCCGGCGGCCTGACCGCCCCCGGCGGGGTGCGGCCTCCTCCGCGGGTCGCGCACCGCCGGTCTCAGGGGGCATTTTCCCTGCCCGGTCGCTCAGCAGGCGGCTGCGGGCGCGCAGGGCTTCTCCAGGAGCGTGAACGACTTGGGTGTGCCGCCTGGCTGCGGCTTGCCCGCCTTGTGGCCGACGACCCGGTAACCGGCTTTGAGGTAGTAGGCGTTGAGGCGCGCGTTGCCGGCCAGGCAGTCCAGGCGCACGAACGCCCGCCCCGCCGCCGCTGTGCGGCGCTCCGCGGCGCGCAGCAGAAGCCGCCCCGTCCCGGGCTCGGCGCTGCCGCGATCCACCATCAGCCGGTGCACATAACCGGCCACCGGCGGCTGGGGTCCCCAGGCGTCCTCGTCGTCCCACCACAGCTCCCAAGCCCCGGCCACGCGTCCGTCGGCCTCGGCCAGCCAGACCTCAGCGCTCGCCATGGCCTTCCGGAAGTGGTCCTCGCCCAACTGGCCCGGCTGCCACTGGCCGGTGACGCCCCGGGCGAGCATCCAGCGGGCGGCGTCGTCCCGCAGCCGAACAAGAGTGGCGAGGTCAGCGCCATTGGCGCGACGGAAGTGCAGTGCGTTCACGCCGCGATCCTCGCACCGGGCGACGTGTCGGGCCGTCGACGGGTGCGGTTCCGTGGACACGCCCCTGCGCGCATGAACCTGCCTCCGCTCATCAGGCCCCTGGGAACCGATCGTCCGGGGAACCGGGAGGCGCTCTACCGGCGGACCGCCGAGAGCAGTCCGCCGGGCCGCTCCTCGCGCCGCGCCGGGGTGCTGATCGGGCGGCCGTAGGCGGCGGCGCGCTCGCGCAGGGTGTGGCTGGCGGCCTCCCAGCCGTGCCCGGCCAGCCAGCCCACCGGGTCGTCGGGCATCTCCGAGACCCACATGGACGCCGCCGATCCCGGCACGGCGTCCGCGCCGAAGCGCTCGATCACGCCGCGCGAGCCCAACGTCAGCCCCATCCGGCTGCCTGCCGCCGACCGCGCGCCGATCCGGGCCAGCAGCAGTTCCACCGCGTCCTCGGGCAGGTAGATCAGCAGTCCTTCGGCGATCCACACGGTCGGCTCCGCCGGGTCGTGCCCCGCGGCGGCCAGCGCGCCCGGCCAGTCCTCCCGCAGATCCGCCGCGACGGTGATCCGCTCGCAGCGTGCGACGGCCCGCTCCCGGCGCAGCACCGAAGCCTTGAAGTCCAGCGGGGCGGCGGTGTCGACCTCGAACAGCCGGGTGCCCTCGGGCCAGTCCATCCGGAAGGCCCGGCTGTCCATGCCGGCGCCGAGCAGCACGACCTGCCGGACCCCGGACGTGGAGGCCTCCCGCAACAGGTCGTCGAGGAACTTCGTCCTGATGACGATGGAGAACGCCACGGCCAGCCGGCGGCGTCGCGCGCCCTCGTCATCGGGCAGCGGCGGCGACGACGGCCACAGGCCGCCGGCGGTGGCGAACGCCTGTGCCAGCGGGTCGCGGAACAGCGCGTTCTCCCGCTCGGTCTCCAGCGCCCGCACCCTGGCCACCCCCACCGCCGTGGCCCACACGCCCGACGGCTGCACCGGCTCCCGCTCATCAGTCACCGCGCCAGCCTAGATCAGCGAGTCCAAGGGGCCTGATGAGCCCGGTTCATCTCGCGGCCGGCGTGCCACGCGCCCTGCCCGCCTGCGGCCACTCAGCCCTGGCAGGCCGCGGTCGTCAACCGGCCGTAGCAGCCCGGGATCCGCGGGCGCGCCGGTCCCTTGTCCGCCGGCTGCGTCAGCCCTGTGCGGAGGGGTGGAGCTTCGCGAAGAACGCGCGGATGTCGTCGACGAGGAGGGCGGGTTGTTCCATGGCGGCGAAATGGCCGCCGCGGTCGTGTTCCGTCCATTGGACGATGGTGTTGGTGCGCTCCGCGATGTGGCGCAGCGGGATGAAGTTGTCGCGGGGGAAGACGGCCAGTGCGGTCGGGGTGGTCGACGGTTCGGGAGGGGCGCCCCAGTAGGCAGCGTGGGCGCGCTCGTAGTAGAGGCGGGCGGACGACCCGGCGGTGCCGGTCAGCCAGTACAGCATCACGTTGGTGAGCAGCCGGTCGCGGTCGACGGCGTCCTCCGGAACGTTCTCGGAGTCGGTCCACTCCTTGAACTTCTCGACGATCCAGGCCAGTTGCCCGACCGGGGAGTCCGTCAGGCCGTACGACAGCGTCTGCGGCCGCGTCGCCTGGATGTCCGCGTAGCCCTGCCGGTCCCGGCTCCACGCCTGGAAGTGCTTCCACGAGTCCAGGGTCCGTTGGCGCTCGCGCGGAGGGAGGGCGGCCAGCTCCTGCGGGCCGGGCTCCTCGGCCTGGAAGGAGTTCGGGAGAAGGTTGAGATGGACGCCGAGCACGTTCTCCGGCCGGGTCCGGCCGAGTTCCCGCGAAATCGCCGCCCCCCAGTCGCCGCCCTGGACGGCGTAGCGCCCGTAGCCCAGCCGGGCCATCAGCACGGCGAACGCGGAGGACACGCGGGTGAACTCCCAGCCCGTCTGCCGCGTGGGCCCGGACAGGCCGAACCCCGGAATGCTCGGCAGCACGAGGTGGAAGGCCGCGGCCCGAGGGGCGCCGTGTGCGGCCGGGTCGGTCAACGGGCCGATCACGTCGGCGAACTCCACGATCGAGCCGGGCCAGCCGTGCGTCATCAGCAGCGGCACCGCGTGCGGCTCCGGCGACCGGATGTGCGCGAAATGGACGCGCTCCCCGTCGATCGTGGTGGTGAACTGCGGCCACCGGTTCAGCTCACTCTCCGCGGCCCGCCAGTCGTACGAGTGCAGCCAGTAGTCCGCGAGGTCCCTGAGGTAGCCGCGCGGCACGCCGTAGTCCCACCCCACGTCCGGCAGTTCGTCGGGCCAGCGGGTCCGTCTGAGGCGGTCGTGGAGGTCGTCCAGGTCGCTTTGCGGCACCGAGAGGCGGAAAGGGCGCAGGGTTTCGTCGGAGGTCGTCGTCATCCGGCGGATGCTACGTCCGCGCGCTGCCGCGCCCAACCGCATATCCAACCGGGGGCGCCCCGCCCCCCGGGCACCCCTGCCCGGAGGGCGTGCCTCACTGGCGGCCGCCGAACTGCCAGTTGTGGACCTCGACATCGGCGTAGACGTCGGCGGTCAGGACGGCGCGGGCGGTGGCGGGGTCGGGGGCCCGGAGCAGGACCGCGGTGCCCAGCCATGCGGTGCCGTCGTCGGACAGCAGCGGGCCGTACGCGATCAACTCATCGCGCTTCGCGGGAGGTTCGAGGTCGGCGCCGGGGCCCTCGCCGAGCCCGAGGACCAGGTACCGGTTGCCGCCGGTCCGGCCGCCGGGGAAGTCCCACATGGTGCGCCCCAGCAGGTTCCGCCAGCGCCGCACCATCACGTCCCGGTAGGCGCCGGCCTGGTAGCACGGCTCCTCGAACGCGAACGTCCGCGCCGCCTCCGGTCCCGCCAGGTCCACGATGTGCACGCTGCCCGTGGGCAGTTCGCCGTCGTCCGTGAGGGTCGGCCCGCGCGCGATCATCCCGTCCGCGAACCCGTCCATGTAGGACCAGTGCTCCTCGAGCAGCGCGTCGCGCAGGCCCACGGACCCCACCCGATCGCGGTGGTAGCAGAAGAACTCCATGCCGTACCTCTACCACCACCCCCCGCCCCCGGTCGCCCGGGTTTCCCCACCCCTCCGGCGCCCGACCGGGGCACCCGGGCCCGACAGCGTGGCGCGGTTCTGCGAGCGGCAGGTGCCCAGAGGACGACCGGCGGGGCGACTCGCCGTCGAAAATCCGCTTGCGGGTCCCGGCCGTGGGGGTCAATGTCCCCGGAGACCCGAGGAAGGCAGAGACGATGACCGCGCAGAACCACCCCGTCGACCAGGAACTCGTGCAGGCCGCGGAGGAGGTGGCCCGCACCCGGTGCCGGGGGGACAACCACACCGTGGCCGCCGCGGCCCGGGCCCGCGACGGCCGGATCATCACCGGGGTGAACGCCTACCACTTCACCGGGGGCCCCTGCGCCGAGCTGGTGGTCATCGGCACGGCGGCCGCCCAGGGCGCCTACGAGCTGGACACGATGGTCGCCGTGGGGGACCGCGACCGGGGCGTCATCCCTCCCTGCGGCCGCTGCCGCCAGGCACTGCTCGACTACTTCCCCACCCTCCACGTCATCGTCGGGCAGGGCGACCGCGTCCGGTCCGTTCCCGTCGCCGAGCTGCTGCCCGAGTCCTACGTCTGGGGCGACCACCAACTCGACGCCGAATAGCGCCGGTTTGCCGCCTCCTGGCGGCGTGACGCGGCGTCCTCCGGCCCGACGGGCTGCGGGTCGGGCCGTGACCCGCAACGATGGGGGCCAGTTGACCATGCGTCACCGGTGTCACTCCCGTGCGGAACCGCCCGTGAAGGGCGGGCGTCCCTCCTTCGAGACGCGGGCGGAAGCTGTGCCGGCGGGCCGCGTGGGCGACGGATCCACGTGGTCCTAACGGGACTTCGACGGGCGGGAGGCAGGGCGGGCATGGAACCGACGGGAGGCGGCACCCCGGGGCCGGACGTGTCAGGGGCGAACGAGCCGGCTGAGCCAGGCACGGTCCCCTACGGCGCGCCTCCCCACGGCGTGAGTCCGAGCCCCTACGGCGCGCCTCCCCGCGGCGTGAGTCCGAGCCCCTACGGCGCGCCTCCCCGCGGCGTGAGTCCGAGCCCCTACGGCCCGCCCCCTTCGGCAGCCGGTACCTACGGCCCGCCTCCCCCGGGCGCGGGCACCCCCGGCGCGGCCCCGGCACCGACGCCTGCCGCGGTCCCCGCACCGGCCCCGGCCCCGGCCCCTGTCCCGGTCACCGTGCCTCTCCCCGCCGCGGAAGAACCCACCGTCGTGCTGCCCGCCGTCATCGGGCCGTACGTCGTGATGCGGCCGCTGGGCGGCGGCGGGATGGGGGAGGTGGCGCTGTGCCGGAGCACGGCCGGGCGGCTGGTGGCGGTCAAGCAGGTGCGCGAGGAGTACGCGGACGATCCGGCGTTCCGCAGCCGCTTCCGGCGCGAGGTCGCGGCGGCCCGCAGGGTGAGCGGCGTGTACACCGTGCCCGTGCTGGACGCCGATCCGGAGGCGGCGCGGCCCTGGGTGGCCACCACCTACGTGCCGGGGCCGACGCTCGACCAGGCGATGCGGGTGTGCGGGTCGTTCCAGGAGCCGGCGCTGCGCGCGCTCGGCACCGCCCTGGCCGAGGCGCTTCAGGCGGTGCACGCCGCGGGCGTCGTCCACCGCGACCTGAAGCCCGGGAACGTGCTGCTGGCCGCCGACGGCCCGCGCCTCATCGACTTCGGGATCAGCAAGGCCCTGGACGAGACCCGGATCACCAGCACGGGCATGGTGATCGGCTCGCCGGCGTTCATGGCCCCCGAGCAGATCACCTCGCTGCACGACGTCGGCCCGGCCGGCGACGTCTTCGCGCTCGGCTGCGTCCTGGTGTACGCGGGCTGCGGCGAGGGGCCGTTCGGGACGGGTGACGACGGCGTGCTGCACCGCGTGGTGACCGCGGAGCCGGACCTGTCGGGCGTGCCCGAGTCCCTGCACCCGCTGCTGCTGCGCTGCCTGGACAAGACGCCGTCGAGGCGCCCGACGCCCGAGCAGGTGCTGGCGGAACTGGCACCCGCCGACCCGGCGGACCTGCTGGTTCCCGCGCTGCGCGAGGACCTGGCCGAACGCGCCCGCGACGCCGAGCACATGGCGGTGGCGCCGCCGCCTCCGGGCCGCGGCCCCGCCGGTCCGGCCGTCAAGCGGCCCCTGATCGGCCGGCGGGCGGCGCTGATCGGCGGGCTGGTGCTGGCCGGCGGCCTCGGGGCGGGCGGCGCCGTGCTGGCGCTCAGGAAGGGCGGCGGCGGCACGTCCGGTGCGTCCGGCACGCCGGGCAAGGGCAACGGCACCCCACTGGGCTCGAAGGCCCACACCCTCCAACTCACCTCGCCACCGCTGCCGTTGTGGACGGCGCGGACAGGCACCGGGTCGGTCGCGCCGGACCTGCGGGCCTACGGGGACGTGGTGGTGCTGCGCGACACCGCGTACAGCGCCGCCTACGACACCGCGACGGGCAGGCTCCGCTGGGAGCACGGGACGCGGCCGGACGGGCAACTCGTGGGCGGTGGCGAACCGCTCGGACCCACCGCGGTCCTGCTCGGCATGACCGACGGCAACGTGGTGTTCTACCGCTCGGTCACCGACCGGTCGTTCAGCCTGAAGTACGTCGTGGAGGACGTGGACCCGGCCACCGCCCGCACCCGCACCACGGCCACCCTTCCGTCCATCTCGACCATGCCGGCCGGCCTGCTCGCCGACCACGGCGACCGCACCTACGTCCTCGTCAACACCGTCCAGTTGGGGGCGGGCAAGACCACCGGGGGGATCACCGGCGGGATCAAGTCCGGGGAGTCGGTCGCCGCCATCGACATGAGCCGGGCGAAGGGCGGCGGGACGATCCGCTGGCAGCGGCCCGTCGTCCCCAACTCCCTCTCCACGCTGCGTTATGCGGCCGACTCCCACGGCTTCTACTACACCGAGGACACCGACTCCGGCCTGGTGGTGCACGCCCTGGACGCGGACAGCGGCAAGGAGCGCTGGTCCGTGCGGGTGCCGGCCGATCCCGACAGCCATCTGCCGGCGTACATGCAGGCGGGCGGCGGGGAGTTGACGTCCAGCCTGGCGGTGGGCGACGACCTGCTCGTCACCGTGAGCCTCAAGGGCGGCATGACCGCGTACGACGCGGTGACCGGCAAGCGGCGCTGGGCGGTGTCGATGACCGCGGCGGCGGACCTGGTGGTGGTCGGCGGGATGATCCTCACCCACGACAACAGCCACGTCACCGCCGTCGAGTTGAGCACCGGAACCGTCAAGTGGCAGGTGGAGAGCCCCATCCAGCTGTCCGCGTACAGCATGCTGGGCCGCACCATGGCCGCGTCGGACCAGGTGACGGCGGTCCTGTTCAGCCCCTTGTCGGTCAGCACGGAGGGCGTGTCGATGACCGGTGGCACGTCCGGGTGCCTGGTGCTGCGGACCTCCGACGGGCAGCAACTGTGGTCGCTGCGGCAGAAACCGGGCACGCCCGCCACGGGGAGCGGCGCCGCCTCGCCCTCGCCCTCCATCGGCGGCGGCAGCACCACGGCCGTGCTGGACCAGCGGGGGGTGGCCGTGCACGGCAGCACGGTGGTCGTCAGCGGTGCGGGCAAGGTCGCCGCCTACCCGGCGGGCACCAAGTGACGGTCCCGCAGCCGCCCGCGGACCCGCGGCTGCCCGCAGGCCCGCCGCAGGACACCGGCGGGACCCAGGTCCCGGCGACCGTCGGCCCGTACCGGGTGGTGCGGCTGCTCGGCTCCGGCGGCATGGGCCGGGTCTACCTGGCGACGACGCGCGCGGGAAGAGCCGTCGCGGTGAAGGTGGTCAGGGACGCCTACGCCCAGGACCCGCACTTCCGGGACCGGTTCCGCGCCGAGGCGGAGGCCGCGCGCAGCGTCAGCGGCGCCTACACGGCGCCGGTGCTGGACGCCGACCCGGACGCCGCGCGGCCCTGGCTCGCCACCGCCTACCTGGCCGCGCCCTCGCTCACCGACGCCGTCGCCGACCACGGGCCGATGCCCGAGGACACCGTCCGCGCGCTGGCGGCCGGCCTCGCCGAGGCGCTGGCCGCGATCCACGCGGCGGGCCTGGTGCACCGCGACCTCAAGCCCTCCAACATCCTGCTGGCCGACGACGGGCCGCGCGTCATCGACTTCGGCATCGCCCGCGCCGTGGACGGCGCGGCCCTCACCGGCACCGGGCAGATCATCGGCACGGCCGGCTACATGCCGCCCGAGCAGGTGTCCGGGCGCACCTGCACGGCCGCGGGCGACGTCTTCTCGCTCGGCGCCACCCTGGTGTTCGCCGCGACCGGCCGCGGCCCGTTCGGCTCGACCGGGATGCACGTCCTGATGTACCGCACCCTTCACGAGGACCCCGACCTCGAAGGCGTCCCGCCCGGTCTGCACGACGCGCTCGGTGCGTGCCTGGCCAAGGACGCCTGGCAGCGCCCCGCGGTGCCGCAGCTGCCCGCGCTGTTCGGCGCGCCGGCGCTGCCGGGCGCGGGCTGGCTGCCCGACCCCGTCGAGCGGGAGCTGAACCGCCGCGCCGAGAAGGTGCGCGAGGAGCTCGCGGGGGTCCGCGTCCGCCGGTTCGGGCGGCGCCAGGTGCTGGCCGCCGCGGGCGGCGGCCTGGCGGCCACCGCCCTCACCGGCTGGTACCTCGCCGACGCCCGCGGTGGCCGCGGCGGCCGGGACCACCCGAAGCCGCCGCGGGTCGCGTGGCGCCGCCGCGTCCCGCAGGGCTTTCCCCGGGTGTGGACGGCGGGCCGCGGGCGGCTGGTGCTCACCGCCGCGGCGGGCGGCGGCGCGGCCGCCCTCGACCCGGCCTCGGGCGCCGCGGTGTGGCAGAGCAAGCCGTACGGCGCGGCCGCGTCGGCGACGGACGGGCGCACCGTCTACGACGTCGAGCTCGACGGGTTCGTGCACGCACGCGACCTCGCCACCGGCCGCGAACGCTGGCGGTTCGCCCCGCCGGACGACCCGAACCCGGAGGCGCAGGACCTCTCCGTGCAGGCCGGCAGCGGCGGTTGGGTGTACGTGACCTCCACGCTGACCGGCACGCTGTACGGCGTCGACGCCGCAGGCAAGGCCCGCTGGCACCGCGAGGCGCAGCGGGTCGACGTCCACCCGCGGGGCGGCGTCGTGCTGTGCGTGGCCCGGGCGGGCGCCACCGACGACCGGCGCAGCGTCAGCGGCCTCGACGCGCGTACCGGCGCGCAGCTGTGGCGCTACCAGGCGGACGTCCTCGGCGTGGGCGACGCACCGGGCGACCGGATCGCCGTCGCCATGCAGTACGACACCGCCGAGCTGGCGGGGCTGCGGCTGACCGACGGGCGCGCGCTGTGGACGGTGCCCAGCGGGCTCGACCCCGGGGACCAGATCACCGACGCCACGCTTGCCACCTTCTCGGAGGTCAGCGCCGACGGACGCACCGTGGTCGTCCGGCTCAGCCTGGCCGACGGCGCGTTCGCCGGGCTGGACGCCGCCACCGGCCGCACGCTGTGGCGGGCGCGGCCGCGAGAGATCCAGCAACTCGCGCCCTACGGCGACACGTTGTTCACCTCCGCCGCGCCGCCGGTCGGCACGGACATCACCGCCGGACGCGGGCCGCTCACGGCGTACCGCCTGCGGGACGGGCGCGAGCTGTGGCACACCCCGTCCATCGCCGGCCTGGCTCAGGTCCTCGGCGTCCAGGCCGGGCTCGTCCTCCTCGGCGTCACCTCCGCAGCCGGGTCCGTCCTCACCGCCTACGCCCTGTCCGACGGCCGCCCGATCTGGACGCTGCCGCTCGACGCCCCCGTCTCGGCGGCCCTCTGGTCCTCCACGACGTCGGGCGCGCGCACCTATGTGAGCAACGGTTCCGCCGTCGTGGCCCTGGAGTTCGCTTGACCTGACCCGACGTGACCTGCCCGGGGCGGCGCGCACTTGCCCGCTCTACTGGTTACCCACTAAGGTGGGTAACCAGTAGAGCGAGGGAGGCGTCATGTCATTCCTGGACGACGGCGGGCCGATCTTCGCCCAGATCGCCGACGAGCTGGCCAACCAGATCGCCGACGGCACCGTGGGCGAGGGGGAACGGGTCGCGTCCACCAACGAGCTCGCGGCCTTCTACCGGGTCAATCCCGCGACCGCCGCGCGCAGCCTCACCGTGCTCTTCGACGAGGGGCTGGTGGAGAAGCGGCGGGGCGTCGGCATGTTCGTCGCGAAGGGCGCGCGGGAGCGGCTGGTGCAGGCCCGCCGGCGCCGTTTCGCCGACCGCTACGTGCGGCCGCTGGCGGTCGAGGCGGCACGGCTGGGGATCGGGCCGGAGGAGCTGCTCGGGCTGGTGCGCGAGGAACTCGCCTCCGTCGAGGTGACGGTGGGGGGAGAGGGATGACGCCGGCGATCTCCGTGACCGGGCTCGGCCGGCGCTACCGCGGCCACGAGGCGCTGGCCGGCGTCACCTTCGACATCGGCACCCCGTGCATCGCCGGGCTGGTCGGGCGCAACGGCGCCGGGAAGACGACGCTGCTGCGCATCCTGGGCGGCCAGGAGTTCGCCACCTCCGGCCGGGTACGGGTGCTCGGGGCGGAACCGCTGGAGAACGACGCGGTGCTGCGCCGGATCATCCTGGTCCGGGAGGACCAGACGTATCCCGACCTGAAGGTGCGGCACGCGATCGCGGCGGCGTCGCTCATGTACCCGAACTGGGACGCCGATCTGGCCGCTACGCTGACCGACGCGTACGAACTGCCGCCGTCCCGGCCGATCAAGAAGCTGTCGCGCGGCATGCGGACCGCGCTGGGCATCACCGTCGGCCTGGCCGCCCGCGCCGAGATCACCCTGTTCGACGAGCCCTACGCGGGCCTGGACGCGGTCGCCCGCACCCTCTTCTACGACCAGCTGCTGGCCGACTACGCGGCCCACCCGCGGTGCATCGTGCTCTCCACCCACCTCGTCGACGAGGCCGCCGAACTCCTCGACCGCATCGTCGTCATCGACCGCGGCCGGCTGGTCCTGGACGCGGCCACCGACGACCTGCGCGGCACCGCCACCACCGTCACCGGACCGGCGCGCGGCGTGGAGCGGTTCATCGCCGGCCGCACCACGCTCAGCACCCGCACGCTGGGCATGAGCACCCGGGCGGTGATGGTCGGCCGGCTCGACTCCCGCGACCGCGAACTCGCCGAGCACCTGCGGCTGCGCCTGGAGGGGCTCACCCTCCAGCAGCTCGCGGTCCACGCGGCCGAGCACCACGACCCGTCCGCCCGCACCGCAGCGGAGGCATCCTGATGCGCGCCACCCCGATCGGGAACGTCGTCCGCTACCTGCTCATCGACCGCGTGACGTTCCTTCTCCTGCCCTGGGCCTGGGCGGCCTTCGGCTTCGTCCTCGACGTGGTGGTCCTGCAACTCACCCCGGCCGGCCACTCCGACCGCCGCTGGGTCGGCGGGCTGGCCGCGGCGTTCCTCGTCGTGTTCGTCCTCGGCGTGCAGTCCGTCGCCAACGCCCTGCCGTTCGCCCTCAGCATCGGGGTCAGCCGGCGCACCTACTTCCTCGGCGTCACCACGCTGGCCCTCGCGCTGGCCGTGTGCTTCGGGCTCGTCGTCACCGTCGGCGGGGGCATCGAGAGCGCCACCGGCGGCTGGGGCATGCACATGGCCTACTTCCGCGTCCCCTACCTCCTGGACGGCCCCTGGTACCGGTCGTGGCTCACCGCGGCGACCCTGTTCGTCCTGCTCTTCGTCTACGGCATGTGGTACGGGCTGATCCACCGCCGCTCCGGGCTGCCCGGCACCATGGTCTTCGGCGCGGCGCAGCTCGGTGTGCTGGCCCTCGCCGCGGTGATCGTGACGGGGCTGCACGGCTGGAACCGCGTCGGCCACTTCTGCGCCGCCGTCACCGCCCTCGGCCTCACCGGCATCCTCGCCGCTGCCGGCGCGGTCATGCTCGCCGGCGGCTTCGCCACCCTGCGCCGGCTGACCGTCTGAGGCGGCCTCATACCTCCGGCCCCGATCAGGGCCGGGGCGAAGCCCGCTCGGGTGCCGGGGGAGGGGTCGGCACCCGGGCGGGCTTCTTCACGAAGGGGCAGGGCCCTTCAGCTCAGGAGGCGGGATACCGGGGGACGATCTCGGAGATCGCGGGCGCCGGGCTGCCCGACGTCCACAGCAGCCGGACCGCCGTGGCCGCCCAGCCGTGGGCGGTCAGGTCGGTGACCGGACCGCCCAGCCCGCCGATGGTGCGCCACGCGCCGCCGACCTCGATCTGGACGGTAGCGTCCGCGGTTCCGGCGCCCGGCTGCAGGATCACCAGGGAGTCCAGCGGCTTGCCCGACGGCAGCGTGACGGTGAGCGCCTCGCCGGACGCGGGCACGGCCGCCGCGCGGTAGGCGGTGTCGAGGTCGCCGTCGGCCGCGGCGGCCAGCGACGAGCCGGACGCCGGCGCGGGTCCGCCCGAGGCGGCCGGCCCGGAGGTGGGCCCGACGGCGAAGTCCCGGACGACGACCCAGTTCCCCTGGGTCGCGGTGGCACGCAGCCGCACGTAGCGGGCGGTGGCCCCGGCCGGTGCGGTGGCCTGGATCTCCGGGGTGTCGGTGAAGTCACCGAGCGAGTGCCAGGCCGTCCCGTCGGCGGAGTACTCCAGCGTGGCGTGGTGGAGGTAGTCGTCGGGCCGGTCGGCCTTGGACATCAGGACGTCCACGGTGCTGATCGGGCGTACCGCGCCGAGGTCCACCCCCACGGTGTCGCCGACCGCCGGGGTGCCGTCCGACCAGAAGAACGTGTCGGGGGAGGCGTCGACGTAGTTCGCGGGGACGTTCGTCTGGTAGGTGCCGAGCGAGGTCACGGCGGTGGGACGCACAGTGGTCACGCCGAGGGTGGCCGCGTACCGGTTCATCGCCGTGCTGACGAACGTGTCCATGACCCCGTCGCCCACCACGACGTTGTGCGACGAGGCCGACGTGACCAGCGCGGCCAGTTGCTGGCGGTCGGCCCACGCGGCGGCGGCGTGACCGGCGTTCTGCTGGCCGAGCATGTCCAGGGCGGTGACCATGGCGCGTCCCCAGTCCTGGGCCGCGTCCAGCCACGGCCCGGCGTCGGCCAGGAACCCGTCCTGCTGGGGCAGTCGGGCGCGCAGTACGGCGGGAGCGTCGGCCACCGCGGTCAGCCGGGGGCGCAGGTCGCGGACGGCCCGCTGCGGGTCGCTGCTCCACCGCGTCCAGAACTCCTTGAGGGCGGCGGCGAGTTCCGGCGCCTGCGTGCTGTCGAGCCGGGAGGCGCGGTTGAGGTCGGCGAAGGCGCGCAGCGCGGCGGTGGTGCGCGCGTCGCCGCCGGCCTGCTCGCTCAGCGCGGCCGTCCACGACTGCCCGGGGTCGTACGCGGCGGAGTTCCAGAGGTAGTCCGCCACCGTGGACAGGGCGATCTTCGACGCGTACGGCTCGATCATCGGATTGGCCGTCAGACCGGCGATCTGCCCGGTCAGGTCCGCGTCGCGGCCGGTGTAGGGAGCCAGCAGCAGGCGCTGGGTGACGTAGTCGTTGACCGGGTAGTTGTCCCAGACCAGGATCTTGTGGCCGTAGACCTGCTGCGCGCTCTGCGCCTGCGCGGTGGTGATGGTCGGCACGACCACGCCCACGCCGGTCCACTCCACCAGGACGCTCGGGTCCAACTGCCCGGCGATGGCCGCCTTGTAGGGGCTGGCGCTGGTGTTGCTGTACTCGGTGGGCACCATCTCCAGTGGCCGAGCTCCGGGGTGCGTGGCGATGAACCCCTGCTGCACCTCGTTGAGCAGGTACGCCTGCGCGGCGCCCGCGGCGCCGCCGCCGGTGCCCCACTTCGCCTTGTCGGCGGCGCAGTTCCAGGTGGTGTAGCTGATGTCGTCCAGCGGAACCGCGAAGGTGCGCACCCCGATGTCCCACAGCGACTGGAACTTCGCGATCAGCGCCTGGGCGTCGGCCTGCGAGCTGTAGCAGACGGAAAGGCCGGGCGAGACGGCGTAGGTGAAGTCGACATGGTCGGCTGTGGCACGGTTCACCAGCTGCTGGATGGCGGCGAGCTTGTCCGCGGGGTACGGGTCCCGCCACTGCGCGCGCAGATACGGGTCGTCCTTGGGGGAGTACACGTAGGTGTTCATCTTGTGCCGGGCGTAGAAGTCGAACTGGTCCAGCCGGGCCTGGTCCGACCACGGTGTGCCGTAGAAGCCCTCGATCACCCCGCGCAGCGGGGACGCCGGCCAGTCCCGCACGGCGAACCCGGTGACGGTGTGGCGGGGCGCGGCGCCGGTCGGCTCCAGCACCTGGCGGAGCGTCTGCGCCGCGTAGAAGGTGCCCGTGGCGTCGGCGCCGGCCAGGACGATGCGCTGCCGGCCGGCGCCCAGTTCGTAGCCCTCGGCGGGCAGGCCGTCGGTCCCGGGCAGGCCGAGGTCGGCGAGCCGCGCGTTCTGGTCGGCGCCGCCGACGTACACGGTCAGCTCGCCGGGATGGGCGGGAGCGTCGGCCCGGACGATGGTGTGCGCCCCGGCGGCCTGCAGCGCACTCCGTGTGACCTCCAGAGCCGAGGCGTCGGCGGACGCACCGGCCACGAGGGTCACCTGCGGGGTGACGACCACCCGGTCGGAACGCACGGTGAGCGACTGGGGAGTCGGGAGGATCTGCGGTGCGGTGGGGGCGTCCGTGCTGCCGGCGCTGGCGCTGGCCAGCGCGGCGGAACCACCGAGCAGCGCGGCGCCGAGCGCGAGGGTGAGGCCGGCGGCGAAGGTCCGGTGCCTGGTCCGGGCGGGGCCGGAGTCGTACGTCTGATGCATGGGCTGTCCTCCTGGCAAGGCTGCGGAGCGAGCGAGCGGAGTGGAGCCTGACGTGCGAGAGCAGGTGGACTAGACCACTACTGGGGTCGGCTGTCAACCCTGCGCGTGCGTCATTGACGCTATGTGTTGCTCATTTCTGACGCGAACGGGCTTCGTCTCTTCAGGTTGGCGCAGCGCGATTCTTGACCGGGCGTCACATGCCGCCCTAGCGTCGCCTGACATCGGACATGTGATGTCCCGTCTGATTCCAGGCCCGAGGAGACCGCATGCGCATCCGCCGGCTCGGTACAGCAGCCCTGCTCACCCTCGCCGTCGCCCTGCTGCCGGCGCCGGCCCGCGCCGCACCCACGGCAGGCACTCCCGCCCCCGCGGCAGCCACTCCCGCCGCCGTCCCGGCCGCCGGCACGCCGGCGCTCACCCGGACCGACCTCGCCACCCGCGGCACGAACGGCTACCCCCAGTACCGCATCCCGGCGCTGGCGGTCACCGGCCGGGGCACGCTCCTGGCGGCGTACGACGGCAGGCCCGGCATGGCCGACCTGCCCAGCGCCATCACCGACCTGGTCCGGCGCAGCACCGACGGCGGCCGCACCTGGACCGCGCAGCAGGTCGTGCGCACCGGCCCGGTGCCGCAGGGCTTCGGCGACCCCAGCCTGCTCGTCGACCGCCGCACCGGCCGGATCCTGCTGTTCTACGCGGCCTCCGTCAACCAGGGCTTCGCCGGCTCGCACACCGGCAACGACCCCGACGACCCGAACGTGCTGCAGGCCGACTACAGCTACTCCGACGACGACGGCGTCACCTGGCACGCGCGGCGGATCACCGCGCAGATCAAGGACCCCGCGTGGAAGGGCATGTTCGCCGCCTCAGGCCAGGGCATCCAGCTCACCACGGGACCGTACGCGGGCCGCCTGATCCAGCAGTACGTCGTCGGCGCCGGCGGCGGCAACTACGCCGTGAGCGCCTACAGCGACGACGACGGCGACACCTGGCACATGGGCACTCCCGTCGGCCCGGGCATGGACGAGAACAAGACCGTGCAGCTGGCGGACGGTTCGGTGATGCTCAACGTCCGCGCCGCGCCGCACCGCCTCGTGGCCCTGTCGCACGACGGCGGCGTCACCTACACCGCGCCGCAACCGGACCCCGCGCAGACCGACCCCGGCGACAACGGCTCGATCATCCGCTACGCGCCCGACGCCCCGGCGAGCGACCCGCGGGCCCACTGGCTGCTGCTGTCGCACACCGACGACCCCTCCGTCCGGCGCGACCTGACCGTCCGGATGTCCTGCGACGACGGCAGGACGTGGCCGGTCTCCCGCGTCGTCGAGCCGGAGAGCTCCGCCTACTCGACGCTCGCCACCCTGCCCGACGGGCGGGTCGGCCTGTTCTACGAGCGCGCCGGCTACCAGCACATGACGTACGCGTCGTTCGGCCTGGACTGGCTGGGCGGGGTGTGCGCCCCGCTGGCGGTCGGCACCCAGCCGCTGACCGCCGGCGCCACCGGCCTGGTGCAGGTGACGGTGACCAACCAGGCGGCCACCCCGCTGGCCGCCGGCACCCTCACGCTGGACGTCCCCGCCGGCTGGACCGCCGGCACGGTCCGCGTCCCCGCGCTGCCGCGCGGCGCCCGGACGCAGGTGGACGTGCCGGTCACGCCCGCCGGGACCGCGGGCGGCCAGGTGGCGCTGACCGCCGAGTACACCGTCGAGGCACGCCACTCCAGCACGCAGGCGACGGTTTCCGTGACGGCCGCCCAGGACGCGCCCGCCGCGCCCGGCCTGAGCGTGCAGAGCACCCTCGACCACCTCACCGCGGCCGGCCGCCCCGGGGTGCTCGACGACGTGGCCACCTACTGGACCCGGGTGCGCAACACCGGCAACACCCCGCTCTCCGACGTCACCGTGACCGGCACCATGGACGGCCTGCCGGCCTGCCACTACAGCAGCCTCGCCGCCGGGCAGTCCTACGTCTGCCGCTCCAGCACCCGCACCGTCACCGTCGACGACGTGGCCGCCGGCTCCTTCACCCCGCGGCTGACCGTCCGCGCCACCGCGCCCGACGGCAGCGCCACCACGGCGAGCGGCTCCGGCGAGCGGCTGGACACCGCGGCCGCGCCCGCACCCGGCGGCCCGCAGACCGTGCCGAGCCTGCGCCGGTGGAGCGCGGGCCAGGGCGACTGGACGGCGGACGCCGGCACCCGGATCGTGATCGACCCGCAGGACGCGCAGACCCTCGCGGCGACCGCCGCGACGTTCGCGGCCGACCTGAGGACCGAGACCGGACGGACGATCCCGGTCGCCGTCGGCCAGGCGCGCGCCGGGGACATCGCGCTCACCACGGCCGCCGACGACCCGCAGCTGGGCACCGAGGGCTACCGTCTCGACATCGGATCCACCGTCCGCATCGCCGCGCCCGCCACCGCCGGCGTCTTCTACGGCACCCAGACCGTCGAGCAGCTCCTCAAGGCCGACCCGCACCGCGCCTCCCTGCCGCGCGGCACCGCGCAGGACTGGCCGGCCACCGGCGAGCGGTCGCAGATGCTCGACGTGGGACGGAAGTTCTTCCCGCTCGCCTACCTGGAGCAGCAGATCCGCCGGATGGCCTGGCAGAAGCTCAACACCTTCCACCTGCACTTCTCCGACTGGGAGGGCTTCCGCATCCAGGTGCCGCAGTTCCCCGGCCTCGCCTCGGCGCAGTCCTACTCGCCGGCCGACCTGCGCGCACTGCAGGACTACGCCGCGCGGTACCACGTCACCGTCGTCCCGGAGATCGACCTCCCCGGGCACGCCAACGCCATCACCGCCTACGACCCGTCACTGCGCTTCGCCTGCCCGTCCATGGACCAGGCGGCCTGGGCCGGCGGCGAGAAGGGCGGCTGGACGCTCGACGTCACCAAGCCGCACACCCGGCAGTTCATCCACGACCTGCTCGCCGCCGTCGTGCCGATGTTCGACAGCAAGGTGATCCACGTCGGCGGCGACGAGGTCGGCCTCGACCCGGCCAAGAACGCCTGTCCCGAACTCGTCGACTACGCCAAGGCGCGCGGGTTCCCGTACACCGAGGACGTGTTCGTCGACGAACTGAACGCCGTCGACGACCAGTTGCGCGCGCTCGGCAGGACCACCGAGGCGTGGGAGTGGTGGAACCAGTACGGGCAGCGGTCCAGCATCGCCCCGAACCGGGACATCGTGCTGGAGGACTACGTCGACTCCGACGCCACCGCGCTCGCCGCGCAGGGCTACACCGTCGTCTCCGCGCCCGAACCCGTGCTGTACGTGAGCCCGGGATTCGGCCGCAAGCTCGGCAGTTACGGCTACGTGGACATCGAACACGCCTACGAGCACTACGCGTTCGCCGCCGCGCCCAACCTGGCGGGCTACGAGGTCGCCCGCTGGTCGGACGGCGCGGAGGACCAGGCGCCGGCCTGGTTCGACTTCTTCGCCGAGCGGCCGCTGCAGGTGCTGGCCGAACGCACCTGGGGCGGGCCCCTGTCGCCCACCGTCTGGGAGTTCCTCGCCCGCGCCGACGCCGTGGGCGGACCGCCCGGCTCGCCCGGCGGCGCGCTGACCGCGGTGCCGAAGGCCGGCATCGGCATCGCCTCGGTCGACAGCCAGGAGACCGCCGCCGAGTACGCGGCCGCGGCGAACGTCCTCGACGACGACCCGTACACCATCTGGCACACCGCCTACAGCGGCGGCGTCGCGCCCCTGCCCCACCAGGTCACCCTCGACCTGCACGGCGCGTACCGGCTGGCCGGGCTGGACTACCTGCCCCGGCAGGACGGCGGTGTCAACGGCCGTGTGGCGGACTACCGGATCGAGGTCAGCGACGACGGCACGGCGTGGACCACCGCGGCCGCCGGCACGTTCGCCGACGACCAGACCGCGAAGCGGGTGGAGTTCACGGCGGTGTCGGCACGGTACGTGCGCTTCTCCGCCACCTCCGCCGCGAACGGGCAGCCGTTCACCAGCGCCGCCGAACTCACCCTGCTGCAGGCACCCGCGCCCGGGGTGCCCGGTGCCTGACCCGGCGGCGGACCGGGGCTGAGCGGGCGCGGACCGCCGGGCCGGCGGAGATTTCCGCCGGCCCGGCGGACGCTCAGTACAGGGCGGCGAGCAGGTCCCTGGCGTTCCCCTTCAGCACCGGCGCGTTCGCCGTGCCGTTGGACTGCGTCCCGACCAGCTCCACCGGGACGCCGCCGGTGCCGGTCACGGTCAGGTTGGACAGCGTGCAGCCGGACAGCAGCCACCGGGTGCCCAGCAGGTCCGTCCCGTGCACATCGGAGTACCAGAGCGTGTTGCCGGTGAACGTCGGCGGCAGCACGCCGTCGACGACCACGCCGCTGCCCGGGTCCTGCGGCGTCCCGCCGATCGCGAACGCCGCGCCGGCGCTCCACAGTTGCCGGGCGCCGCCGCCGGAGTGGTTGAAGGTGTTGCCCACCAGCGAACCGTGCGACCAGTTGTCGGCGGTGAGACTGCCGTAGGGGCTCGTCGCGGCGAAGGAGTAGTAGGCGCCGTAGCAGCCGACGACGCTGTTGTCGTTGACGGTCCAGTTGCCGGAGGAGTTCCAGATCGCCAGCCGGCAGTACGAGAGGCTGTTGCCGGTGAACATCGAGTACTCGCTGCGGTCCGCCATGGAGACGCCGAAGTAGCAGGCGTGGAAGGCGTTTCCCTGGAGCTTCACCCGGTAGGCGAAGTAGTCGTCGGCCGGCGAGCCGTTCACGGTGACGCCCGCGCCCCGCCAGTAGGTGAAATCGCAGTTGTCCACCCGGACGTCGGTGCTGCGGCTGACGGCCAGGCCGACGTGCGAGGCGACCTGCGCGGTGCCGAGCGGACTCGCCGGCTGCCCGAGGAGGACGAGGTTCGACAGGGTGACGCCGCTGCGGCCGGTCACGCGCAGTGCGCCGCCCGTGGCGTCGGCGACGGTCACGGTGGCGCCGTTGCCGGCGATCAGGCAGCCGTCGGGCAGTTCCACGGGGCCGTCGAGCGTGTACGTCGCCCCCGGAACCAGCTGCACCCGGGGGTGCGCGGCCAGTGCGGCGGCCCAGTCCTCGCCGACCTGAAGGACCGGCAGCCCGCCCGCCGCGGTGACGGCCCCGGCCGGCCGCTCCACGGCCAGCACGCCCGCTGCCGCCGTCGCCCCGACCGCTCCGACCGCCCCGAGCCCCGCGAGGGCGCGTCGCCTGCTGAACAGTCCCTGATCCTGTGCGGGTGCCATACGGCTCCCTTCTAGTGATCTGACATCAGATGTCTAGCGGGATGGAACCGTAACCGCCCCCGCCCCCACCGTCAATGCACCCTGCGCCGGCCCCTCTTCCGCCCGCACCGGCCGGGTGCGCGCGGGCGGCAGGGCGCCGAACTGTGTCGGCGCCCTGCCCAGGTCCCCGCGCGGGGGCGCGGCACGGGAGGAGGGGTCAGTGTGCGGCCGGGCCGCTCACGGGGCGGGCGTGTTGGCGATCTCCAGGCCGTCGAACGTGGCGTAGGAGCCGGAGAGTTTGGTGACGGTGATCGTGTGGACTCCCGCCGGGAGCGGGCCGCTGCTGTACACGGCCGCGTCGGCGTGGCGCTCGCCGTCGGCCGGCACCGTGCTGACCACGACGGCCGGGTGGCCGTCGATCGAGACGCCGATGTCGCCCTGGTCGGTGTACATCTCGCCGAACACGGTGACCCCGGTGCCGATGAAGGTCGAGGTCAGGGAGTTGCCGTCCGTCGTGGTGTAGTGGACGTCGTCGTCGAGGTCGCCGAAGCCCCGGTTGTCCAGGTAGTCCCAGCCGGAGTAGGCGATCGAGGCGTCGGTGTCGTTGATGCGGGCCGCGGCCGGCGGGGTGCCGACGTAGACCAGCACGGACGACGCCTTGGAGGCGACACCGGCGGCATCGGACTGGACGGCGGTCACGCTGCGCTGCCCGGGCCCGGTGGCGGTCAGCGTGCACGTCCAGGCGCCGTCGGAGCCGGCCTGGGCGGTGCACGACGCGTCATCGGTGCTCTCGGTCACCTTCACCGTGTTGCCGGCAACCGCCGTGCCGCGCACGGCGAACGACGCCGCCAGTCCGGTGGTGCCGTTCGCCGGCGACGTGATCGCGGGGCGCGGCACGTAGGGGCCCACGGTGACGTCCGTGCCGTCCGCCCCGGCGGGGACGGTGGCGATCAGGAAGCCGGGCGAGACGAACCGGACCGCGTGCGCCTGCTGCCCGCCGAAGTACACCGGGGTGGCCGGCGTGAACCCGGCGCCCGCGATCAGCACCTGGTCGGTGGCGGAGCCGGCGGACTCCGGCGCGGGCGCGGAGACGTAGCTCGTGCGCAGCGGGACGGCGCCGGCCAGAGCGTGGTGGGCGCCGGTGACGCCCGCGTTCGCCAGGACGCCGGTGGGGATGTCGCCGGGGCCGGGGGAGGCGGGGATGGTGGTGTTGCCGCTGATCTGCGAGTCCACCGGCCCGTTGCAGATGTAGTAACCCGCGGAGTCGGAGAACCAGTTGCCGGTGACCCGGAAGTGCCCGGTGGACGAGCAGCCGCCCTGCGCGCCGATCGAGGCCAGCGCGTGGAACTCGACGTTGCCGCTGAAGCTGATCCACTCCGAACCGGCGTCGTCGTAGAAGGCGTTGTAGCGCGAGCCGTCGTTGTAGACAACGTTGCCAGTCACGTGCAGGCCGTTGGCGAGCGTCGCGACGGGGTCGAGCGTGCCGTCCGCGGCGTACACGTACTGGGCCTGGTGGCCCTCCATGTAGATCGCGCCGCCGTCGTCCAGGACCTGCATGACGTCGAAGATCAGGTTGTCGCTGATCGTGTTGTCGGCGTTGATGTTGGTGGAGTTCTGCGGGTGGGACGCGTCGTCGACGTGGCCCTGGATCACGCCGGCGGTGATGCCGGTGTAGGGCAGGTCGTACAGCTCGTTGTGGCTGATCGTGGTGTGCCGGGTGAACAGCAGCGTGATGCCGCAGGCCGAGCGGTAGTCGGTGCCCACGTCGTGGATCACGTTGTCGGTGACCGTGGTGTGGTCCAGGATCTCGTTGTCGCCGCCCGTGTCACCGCGGACCAGGGCCGGGTCGGGGGTGCAGTTCGCCTGGATCACCGAGGCCGGCGTCTCGGCCGGCGTCGGGTCGTAGGTGCAGCCCAGGGACAGCGCGGTGGACGCGATGGCGGTGAACTCGTTGCCGTCGACGGTGTTGTGGGTGCCGCCGTACATGAAGCTCAGGCCGGCACCGCCGAGGTTCACGAAGCGGTTGCCGGTGATCGACACCCGGCTCGCCCCGCTGAAGGCGACGTTGGCGAGCGGCTGGGTGAGCGCTCCCCACGGGCAGCTGCCGGCCGGGTCGGAGAAGGTGCACAGGCCCTGGTTGGTCGCGCCGGTGCGGCGCAGGTTGCTCTGCACGTCGGCGAAGCCCGTGGGCAGCGAGGGGCCGTTCCAGGTGGCGTAGGAGAACTGCAGCCCGGTGAGGGTGATGTCGTGCAGCGGCCGGGCGAGGCTCCCCGCGCCCTCCACCAGCTTCTCCAGACGCGGGAGTTCGACGTCGATGCCGGTCATCTTCCGCCCGGCCGCCGGGGCGTACCGCAGGGTGGAGGAGGCGGGGTCGAGGTACCACTGGCCGGGAGCCAGCAGGCCCGGCGCGTTCTGGATCGTGGCGGGCAGCTGCGAGGTGGACATCGACGGCAGGCCGCCGGTGCCCTGGCTGAAGGGCGCGATGTCGGTGACGTTGCGCCAGCACGGCTGGTCCATCACCAGGGTGCTGCCCGACAGCGAGGCGACGCCGCACTTGGAGTCCGTCCACGCGCCGTTGCCGGCCGGGTAGTCGAACTCGACGCGGGACAGTTCGGCGGGCGTCAGGCTCGCGAACCAGGCTTTCGCGGCGGGGTCGTCGCCCAGGTCGTAGCCGGTGGCAGAGCCGGACCACTTGCCGGAGAAGTGCAGTGACTGCGGGGTGGCCTGCGCGACGGGGGCTTCCTTGCCGTCGACGTAGAGCTGCCGGCTGGCGCTGCCGTGCGGGATGTGGGCCGACCACACGCCCGTGTGCCCCACTTCCTGCCAGCCCTGCACCCGGGTCGCACCGGAGATCACCGGGTGCGCGCCGGGTGCTGCCTCCCACACGACGGGATGGCCGGGCGTGCCCGAGTCCTGCGCACCGAACGTCCAGGTACTGCCCAACCGGTAGGTGCCGTCGAGGAGTTCGACCGTGGCTCCGGCGGGCTTGCTCCCCTGCTGCAGCGTGCGCACCGCCGCCTGCGCGGTGGCAAGGGAGCAGGGGTTGTTCGTGGCGCAGGCGCCGCCCTTGCCGTCAGGCGCCGCCCACAGCACCGCGCCCGGCGAGCCGTCGCCCGCGGCCTGTGCCGGGCCTGCCGTGATGCCCAGCGCGCCCGCCCCCGCCAGGCCGAGGGCCACCACTGGGCCGAGGATTCTGCATGCTGACGCCATCCATTTCATGTGTGCTCCGGGAACGTTGCTCCCGCGGGCTCACCCGCAGGGAGACCGAGACATCCGATGACTGCCGAAGCCTGACAGTCGCCTGTGGCCACGTCAACGGGTAGAACGGCTCCGGCGTCAGAACGGATGACATCGGTGTCAAGAAAAATGGATCGGATGTCTTCGTGGTGTGGAAGTGAACCGTGGGGCGCGCCGCCCTGGCCGCTCCGGGACCGGGGCCGGCGCCCGTGCCGCGGCCGCGCCGCTGCCTCACCGGGCGGCGCCCAGGTGGGAGGCTGGGAGGGTGAAGGGCCGGTGGCTCCGGCGCCCAGCAGGCACGGGTACCGGGCCGGACGGGCGTGCCGGCCGGAGTACGCGGCCTTGAGGAGGTCGGTATGCCAACCGTGACGATTCCCCGGGAGATCCACGAGCAGGAGGCCGTGGCGGCGCTCAGCCGCCAGCTGGGCAGCGGGTACACGGTCGAGCCGCTCCAGCGCGAGGACAAGGAGGGCGCGACGGTCCGGCACGGCGTGATGTCGTACGCCACCGTCCGCCTGAGCCCGGAGGGCTCCGGGACGAAGGTCCGGGTGCACGGGGGCGGCCTCATCATCAGCCGCCTCGTCAACGAGATGGGCATCGCACGGACCGTCGCGTCCGCGGCGCGCGACGCGTTGGACCCGGGTGCGGCCGGCCAGACCTGCTCGCGGTGAACGACCGGGCGCCACCGCCGCCACCAGGGCCGCCAGGCGGCCGCCCGCCCTGCCCGACCGCCCCGCCCTGCCGCCCCGCCCTGCCCGGCCGCGCGGCGTGTCCGCTCCCGCGACCCGTCAGGGCGCCGTGACCGGCTTCTCCCAGACCGACACGTGCCGGGCGCTGTCCTCGGTGAAGGGCCGGCGCGTCCAGCCGTCCCAGCGGTCGCGCAGCCGCAGGCCGGCGAGTCGGGCCATGAGGTCCAGCTCCGCGGGCCAGACGTAGCGGAACGGCGTCGAGTGCACCTCGCCGCGGCCGTCCGGTGTGACCGTGACGTAGTGGCAGGTCGCGTCCTGGGTGACGGTGTCGTACGTGGTGTACGCCCACTCGGTCGGACCGGTGCTGAACGGCACGATGTTCTGTCCGGCCGGGATCCTGCGCAGTTCGGGGACCATCACCTCGATCACGAAGCAGCCCCCGGGGGCGAGGTGTTCGGCCGCGTTGCGGAAGCAGGCGACCTGGGCGTCCTGGGTCGTCAGGTTCATGATGGTGTTGAAGACCAGGTAGGCGAGGGAGAACCGCCCGCCGGCGGTCGTGTCCACCTTGGTGGTGGCGAAGTCGCCGATGGAGACGCCGATCTCCTCGCCGCCGGGCTTGGCCCGCAGGCGGGCCGTCATGGCCCGGGACAGGTCGATGCCGTGGACCGGGACGCCCCGCCGCGCGAGCGGCAACGCGACGCGCCCGGTGCCGATGCCCAGTTCGAGCGCCCTTCCGCCGTCGGCCAGTTCCGCCAGGAGGTCCACGGTCCGCTCGATGGTGTCCGGCTGGAACTCGGAACCCGCCGACTGGTCGTAGTGGCGTGCCACCCGTTCTCCGAAGTACCCGTCTTCATCGGTCACCGGCGGACCGTACCGCGGCAGCCGGCGGGGATGCCGGGATTTTCCGGGCCGGCCGCACGGCCCCCGGCGCCGCACGCGAGGGCCGTGCGGCCGGCGCGGGCAGCTCGCGCGCGGGCGGCGAAAAACAGGTGGCGGGTGCCGGACCCGCGCGTTATGGTTCCCGTGTTCGCAGCCGCACGGCTGCGTGCGTCGGCTGTCGACTGACCAGGGAGGTGTGACCCGATGGCTGTCTTTGCGATGGGTAATGCCCGCAACCAGAAGCTCGTGTCGTTCACCCCCGTGGTCTCCGGCTGACCTCACTCTCACCTTCGTGCCGCGCCGTTCGCGCGGATGCCGGGGCCACCCTTGTGAAGGGTCTCCCCTTGTCTTTCTCTTTTCGTGATGCCTCCTCGCACGCGCTCGTCCCGTTCGGCTGGGACGACGTGTGGGAGGCGGAGTTCGCCCCGTTCGCCGCGCAGGGACTGGTGCCCGGGCGGGTGGTGCGGGTGGACCGCAACGCGTGCGACCTGTTCACCCCGGACGGGCCGGTGCGTGCGGACACCGCGTTCGTGATGCCGCATGACCCGATGCGCGTCGTGTGCACCGGGGACTGGGCGGCCGTCGACCCGGCAGGCGCGGACCCCCGGTTCGTCCGGTCCCTGCTGCCGCGCCGCAGCCAGTTCATCCGCTCGACCTCCTCCAAGAGGTCCGAGGGCCAGGTCCTGGCGGCCAACGTCGACCACGCGGTCGTCTGCGTCTCGCTGGCGGCCGAGCTGGATCTGGGCCGGCTGGAGCGTTTCCTGTCGCTGGCCTGGGAGAGCGGCGCCGAACCGCTGGTCGTGCTGACCAAGGCCGACCTGGTGCCCGACGTCACCTACCTGCTGGCCGACGCGGAGACGGCGGCGCCCGGTGTGCAGGTGGTGGTGGCCTCCGCGGCCACCGGCGAAGGGCTCGACGTGCTCGCGGACGTCCTCGGCGGCGGCACCTCGGTGCTCCTCGGCCAGTCCGGCGCCGGCAAGTCCACGCTGACCAACGCCCTGACGGGCCGGGAGGCGCAGGAGGTGCAGGCCATCCGGGACGCCGACGGCAAGGGCCGGCACACCACCACGACCCGCGACATGCTGCCGCTGCCGGACGGAGGCGTCCTCATCGACACGCCCGGCCTGCGCGGCGTCGGGCTGTGGGACGCCGAGTCCGGGGTCGCCCAGGTCTTCTCGGAGATCGAGGAACTCGCCGCCGACTGCCGGTTCCAGGACTGCTCCCACCAGTCGGAGCCGGGCTGCGCGGTGCTGGCCGCGCTGGAGGACGGCACCCTGCCGCACCGGCGGCTGGACAGCTACCGCAAGTTGCTGCGGGAGAACGCCTGGATCGCCTCCCGCACCGACCAGCGGCTGCGCGCGGAAATGCGGCGCGAGTGGAAGCAGCGCTCCGCCGCGGGACGGGAGATGTACGAGCGCAAGCGCGGCGGAGGTGGCGGCCACCGCCGCGTCTACTGACGGCCGGCCGCCGGGCCCGGCGGCCCGGCGGCCCCAACTGCCGCCGTCCGGCGGCCCTTCCTGCTCGTCCCGCTCGTCCCGCTCGTCCGGATCACCCGGCGCCGCCCCGCCGATCCTGGCGGCGCCGGACCCCGATCGGGCTGCCGGCACTCCAGAACGACCCCACGACGCAGGCAACCACGAGCGCGACGATCACGATTCCGAGAATCACGCTGTAGGCCATGTCGAAACCTCCTCGCATCCGGGCGGCCTTCACCGCACCCTCACGTTCGCTTCCTGACCGTGACCTTCCCGTTGCCTGCCGTTTCCAACCTGGCGCGGGGGTGCGGATGTCGGATCATGCGACGGTGAGATGCCGGTATGCGGGCCACATGTGAGGGTCCGTCACCGCGGATCGTGCCCGGGCCGTGCCGGAGCCGGCCTAGGCGGAGGCCCGCACCACCAGCCGGGTCGGCGTGATGATCGAGGACAGCGGGGCACCGTCCTGCCGTTCCGCCCCGGGCGCGACCCGGCGCAGCAGCAGACGGGCCATCATCCGGCCCATCTCCTCGATGTCCTGGCGGATCGTGGTCAGCGGCGGGTCGGTCCACTCCGCGACCGAGACGATGTCGTCGAAGCCCACCACGGCGACGTCCTCCGGTACCCGCCGCCCGTGCGTCCGCAGCACCCGCAGCGCGCCCGACGCCATCACGTCCGACGCCGCGAACACCCCGTCCAGGTCCGGGCAGCGCTCCAGCAGCTCCGTCATCGCCCGCGCGCCGCCCTCCGGCGTGAAGTCGCCCTCGGCGATCATCGACGGGTCCGCGTCCGGCAGCGCGTCGCGGAAGCCGTCGCGCCGGTCGACCGAGGCGGTCTGGTCCAGCGGGCCGGCGATGTGCGCGATCCGGCGCCGCCCGAGGCCCAGCAGATGCCGCACCGCCTCCCGCGCGCCGCCCCGGTTGTCGCAGTCCACGTAGAGGGTGTCCGCGTCGGACCAGCCGGGCCGCCCGCCGATCACCGTCGGCACCCCGGCCCGGCGGGCGAGCACCGGCAGGGTGTCGTCGTCGTGCAGCGAGAAGAGCAGTGCGCCGTCCACGTGGCCGCCGGCCAGATAGCGGCCCACCCGCTCGTAGTCCGCCGCGCCCTCGGTGAGCAGCAGCACCAACTGGTTGTCGTGCGTGGTCAGTTCCTTGCTGATGCCGCGCACCTGCTGGGTCAGGAACGGGTCCGAGAAGAAGCGGGTCTCCGGCTCGGCGACGACCACGGCGATGGCGTCGTTGCGCCGGGTCACCAGGGTGCGGGCAGCCTGGTTCGGCACGTAGCCCAGCTCGTCGACCGCGCGCCGCACCCGTTCCGCCAGCGGCGCGCGCACGCCCTCGCTGCCGTTGACCACCCGGGACGCGGTCGCCCGCGAGACGCCGGCCCGCGCGGCGACGGCCTCCAGAGTGGGACGGGGCGCGAGGCTCGGGTCGGACAACGGAGGGCTCCTTCGCGCGCGGATAACAGAAATTCAGCCGCCAATTTCTCGACACGCACAGCGTATCCGGTCACGGGGCCGTTGGTGAGAGCGCTCTCTGACCTGATTTCGCAGTTCTCGCGCCCCTGCCACCCCTCCCGCCCCCTCCGTCCCGACGGGTCCTACGACCAGCGGCCCGGTCCCGTCCGTCCCGCCGTCTGGTTCCGGCGCCCGATGCCGCGGCCCGCGCCGGGTGTGAGGCTGAGGACATGACGACGACAGACGGCACTCCAGGCGGCGAACGGAACCGGGCGGCGGGCGGGGGGCGCACCGTGCTGACCGAGGGCGAACTGGCCTACCTGCGCGGGCAGCGCCTCGGCCGGCTGGCCACGGTCGACCGGCACGGGCGCCCGCAGGCCAATCCGGTGGGCTTCTTCCTCCGTGACGACGGCGGCGTGGACATCGGCGGCTGGCAGATGGGCGCCTCGCGCAAATGGCGGAACATCGGAGGCAACCCGTACGTGTCGCTGG
Source organism: Streptomyces sp. NPDC020917 (assembly GCF_044333795.1). Lineage (NCBI taxonomy): Bacteria > Bacillati > Actinomycetota > Actinomycetes > Kitasatosporales > Streptomycetaceae > Streptomyces > Streptomyces sp. NPDC020917. Next base: position 109,855 of record NZ_JBIRRR010000021.1, read on the forward strand.
TCGTGGACGACGTGGCCTCGGTCGACCCGTGGAAGGTGCGCGGCGTGGAGATCCGCGGCGTCGCCGAGCAGGTGGAGGGGCCGCACGAGTACGGGTCCTACCTGAGCGAGCAGCTGATCAGGATCCGGCCGTACAAGATCTTCGGGTGGGGCATCGACGAGTAGCCCGGGCCGGGCGGTGGTTCGGGTGGTCCGGACGGTCGGTGGGCTCGGAGTGCTCGGGTTGTTCGGGTTGTTCGGGTTGTTCGGTGGGCTCGGCTCGCCCGGGAGTGCTGCTCGGCCGGTCCGCGAGCCACGGTCCGGCCCTTCAGCCCGGCCCTTCAGCCGGCGATCACCGCGCCCAGCCACGCGCCCGTCACCAGCAGACACGCCATCAGCTCGACCAGGACCGACCCGCCGACCGCCCGCATGGCCCGGCGGGTCGCGGCCCACGCCGTGCGGTGGCCGCCGCCCAGCCGCACCCGCTCGCGCGCGTACAGCGAGCCGACGAAGCCCAGCACCCCGCCGATCACCGGCACCACGAAGAACCCGGCGATGCCCCAGGCACCCGCGGTGATCACGTTCCGCCAGCTCACCCCGGAGTCACGGATCCGGCGGGCCGGCATCAGCCACACCACCACCTGCCCCAGCGCCAGCACCCCCGTCGCGGCGGCCAGGACGCCCCAGGTCAGACCGGTGTGGCGGAGCGTCGCCCACCACAGCAGCGCCGCCCAGACCAGCAACGTGCCCGGTACGCCGGGGGCCGACACGCCCACGAGGCCGAGCAGCATCACCGCGCCGATCAGGCACTCCTGTGCGGTCCCCATGAAGGCCACCCTGCCCGAATCCGGTCCGCTCCGCCGCCCGGCGGAGGTGTTCGCGACCGGGGCGTTATACGAGCCCGGGGCACGCACGGGGCACTCGCCGCATCACGGGAGATCCCGGGCCTCCCGGCGTCCCGGTCACGGCGGATCCCCGGCCGTCCGGAGCCGTCCAGACCCGTGCCGCACGGCTTGCGGCCGTTCCAAGCCGTGCCCCCGGGCCTCGCGCCCGTCCCCAGCCGTGCCCCGGGCCTCGTGGCCCCGCGCTGTCACGGGTGGTCCCGGGCCACCCAGCCGCGCTCGTACGCCTGCCAGCCCAGCTGCAGCCGGGTCGTCACGTCGGCGATCTCCATCAGCCGCTTGACGCGGCGCTGCACGGTCCGCAGGCCCAGGTCGAGCTGCTTGGCCGCCGAGGCGTCGGTCAGCCCCGCCAGCAGCAGGGAGAGGATCTGCAGGTCGGTGTCGTCGGGCGCCTCGGGCGGCTCCTCGGTGAAGACACCGGGCGCGCCCAGCCGCAGCGGCATCGCCTGCCGCCACACCCCCTCGAACAGGCCCATCAGCGACTCCAGCAGGCCGCTGGCGTGCACCACCAGCGCGGCCGGCTGGGCGGCGCGCCGGGTCAGCGGCACCATCGCCACCGAGCGGTCGGCGACCACGAGCTTGGTCGGCACCCGGTCGACCACCCGCACCTGCTCGTCGCGGCCGAGCGCGGCGGACAGCTCGGCGATGCTGTTCGGATGGGTGATCACGTCGCGCTCCAGGACCACCCGGAACGTCACCCCGCGCCCGGCGGCGTCCTCCTCGGCCTCGTTCTCCATCCCGCTGACCGCCATCGGCTTGTCGGTCACCAGCGCGCACACCTCGGACTCCGCGCCGAACTGGAGCTGCAGGAAGCGCTGCGCGACCGCCTTGGCCCCGGTCACCACCTCCAGCAGGTCGTGCACCGCGGGTTCGGTGGCCTCCGCCCGGAACTCCTCGGCCAGCACCGCCGCGGCCAGCTCCGCCTGCTCCAGGGCGTGCCGCTGGCGGGTGAGCAGCGCGGACAGCGCGACGGAGGGCGGCGCGGCCACCCACCGGCCCGGCCGGGCCGACGACTGCGCGACCAGGCCGTGCACCTCCAGCCGGCGCAGCAGCCGCGCGGTGTCGTCCTCGGTGAGGCCGAGCCGGTTGGCCAGGTCACCGGCGTCCGCCGCGCCCACGCCGACCAGCGCGCGGTACGCACCCTCCTGCGCGTCGTCCAGACCGATGGCACTGAGCACCGATCGTCCCCCCTCAGATACGTTCGCCTGCGTGTTCACTCGTGGCGGCGTGATCATATGTACGCCGGGTGGCGGGAAAGAGCCACGGCGGGTTCCCGCCGTGGTCATCTTCTCCTCCCGGCAGTCCGCCGTGCCAGTGTGAACGGCACCGGCTCCGCACGGCACGGCCTGCACGTGGCGCTCAGCACGCGGAGCCGGCACCGGGCGGCCCCTGGCTGTGGGGGCGGGGGCCGGCCCCGGCGTTTCGCGTTTCCTGACGCGCCGTCCGGTGGACAATAAGGGCATGAGCCAGCAGGGCGACCCGCACCGCAGTCAAGAAGACGACTGGTGGCGGCAGTTGTACGACGAGGACGCCGCCTCGCCCGCGCCGGGAGCCGCACGAGGCGGGAACGGCCGGTCGATCGACGAGCATTTCGACTCCGCGGTCGACGCGGTGTCGCCGCCGCCTCCGCCGCGGACCGAGACGATGCGGCTGCGCCGGCCCACACCGCCGCCTCCGCCTCCCTCCTGGCCGCGGCCCACCCGCAACGCGCCGCCCGCGCCGCGGGATCCCGAGGCCACGTCGGGCGCGGCCCCGCCTCCGACGGGGGTGCCCCCGCAAGCGGGGGAGCGGTACGGGGAGCCCGACGCGCCGCCATCTCCCGCGTCTCCGTACGGCCCCGGTGGCCCGGCCGACCCGGACGGGCTCGCGGACTCCGGTCCGCCCCCAGCCGGCCGGGACCGGGACGGCCTGCGGGCGGAGCCGCCGCGCCCACCGGCCGCGCGCCCGGAACCCCTTGCGCCGGACGAGCCGATGTCGCGGCGCGAGCAGGGCGCGGCGTACGGTTTCGCCGGGCCGAACGGACCGGGGAGGTCCGGGGGGTTCGGCGAGGCCGACGAGGCCGACGACATCGGTGAAGCCGGCGGGCCGGGTCGGCTCCGGGGTTCCGGAGGAGTCGGTGAAGCCAACGGGCCAGGGCGGCTCCGGGGTTCCGGAGGGTCCGACGAGGCCGACGAGGTCGGCGGGCCGCCCGAGTCCGGCGAGGCCGGGTGGAGCGAGGAGGCCGGCGGGATGCCCGAGCCCGGTCAGGCCGGGGTGCGCGAGCAGGAAAGCGGCGCCGCGGAACGGAACGAGGAGCAGGCGCACTGGGACCCGTGGTCCGCGCCGCCCACCTTCGGCCCGCCTCCGGAGCCGTCCGCCGACTCCCTCCCGTGGGACGTCTGGTCGGCGCCGCCCACCTTCCCGGAACCGCCTCCCGCTCCCGAGCGCGAGGCCCCGCCGGCCCCGGCCGCCACCCATGAACCGCCCCCGGCCCAGCCCTGGTCCGCCTGGGTCACCCCCCGCTCGGCTCCACCGCCGACGCCCTCCGCCCCCACGGCCCCCACCGCGGCCGAGAGCTGGTCCGCCCCGCAGGACGCCGTCGCTCCTGAGGCGTACGCGGAACGGCAGGCGGAGAGCTGGTCCGACCGGCAGGAGCAGAGCCGGGCCACGCCGGACGTCCCGGCGGCCGAGACATACGCGGAACGGCTGACGGAGCCCGAGCGCCGGACCGAGCCCGAGTCGGACCAGCGTGCGGCGCCGGTCGGCGAGGCCGGGCAGGTTCCGGACTCCGAGTCCGCCCCCGAGGAGCCGGTCGAACCCGCGGCACCCTTCTTCGGGCCGGTGCGCGAGAGCGCGCCGGAGCCGCCACCCGCTGACGCGGCGCGCAACGCGAACCCGTCGCCCGCACCCGGCACGTGGTCGGAGCCTGAGGAGGATGTGGCCGAGCCAGCGCGGGAGGCTGCGCCTGAGGCACTGCGGGGCGAGTCAGCCCCGGGTTCGGACCGGCCGCCCGCCTCTTGGGAGTTCGCTGAGCCTGAACTTCCTGTTGCTGGGGCGGAGTGGGGGCCCGCATCCGAGGCGCCCTACGCCGAGGGTGCGCACACTCCCGATTCGGCGCCCGCGTCTGGGGAGCTGGTTGCGCCGGAACTGCCGGTTGTTGAGGGCGAGTGGGAGCCTGCGCCGGATTCGCCATATGCCGGGCCTGCCCAGGTCTCGGATGCGGCGCCCGCGCCCAGCACGTGGTCGGAGCCTGACGAGGCGGTCTTCGGGCCTCGGCGGGAGGCTGTGCCCGAGTCCTCGTCCGGCGAGGTAGCGCGGGATTCGGACGCGGCGCCCGCGTCTGCCGGATCCGCCGAGCCCGAAGGGCTCATCATCGAGGCCGTGTGGGAGTCCGCGCCGGAGTCGCCGTACGGCGGGACCTCGCACAGGGCGGATCCGTCGCCCGCGCCGCGCTCCACCGAAGCCGTGGTGGAGCCGGGCCCAGGGGCCGGACCTGCCGAAGCAGCCCAGGAGCCGGCGGCGCCCGCCTTCTGGGCCGGGCGCGAACCGGAGGGCGGGGCGGCGGCCGACTGGTGGTGGCGGGGGGACCCTGGCGACGTCGGCGGTTCGTCGTCCGGAGACCGCCTGGCGGACGTGCCTGCGGCCGGGGTCGAGCAGCCGGTCGTTCGCGAGGGCGATGCCGCGTCGGAAACTGACGTACCGTCAGGAAAGCCGCGGTCGACGGAGTTCGTCGAGGGCGAGGTGCGGTGGGCGCCGGAGTTGCCGCCGGGCTGGGTCGCCGCCGACGAGAGCGAGCCGGCCGGGCCGGTCGAGGCCGAGGTGGGGGAGCCGGAGGTCGTGGGGGGCGGGCCGCCCACGTACTCGGCCGAGCCGACCGCGTGGCCCGAGGCCGACCCGGACGCGCTGGACGGCCTGGTGGCCGACACCGTGCTGGACGGCGCCCAGTACGGACGGCTGACCGTGCGCACCGTGGCGCTCCGCGGGGACTCCGCCCGCTATCGCGGCCAGCCGCGCAGGGACGCGCTGCTCACCGCGCGTTTCGGAAGCGGCGACGACGGGCTGCTGCTGATCGCGATGGCCAGCGGCGCGCGCGGCTCCGACGAGGCGCATCGCGCCGCGCAGGACGCGGTGCGCTGGATGGCCGGCGCCGTGGGCCGCAGCAGGGCCCGGCTGGCGGGCGATCTGCGGACGGCCCGCCGCGGGTCACTGAAGTCCGGGCTGCACCGCCTCACCGACCGCTGCTACGGCCGGCTGCGGGCCCGCGGCGAGGACCTGGGGCTGCCGGAGGGCGCGTACACCGCGTCGTTGCGTTGCCTGCTGCTGCCCGTCGACCCCGAGTGCCGGATCCGGCTGTTCTTCGGGGTGGGGGAGGGCGGCCTGTTCCGGATCAGGGGCGGCGGCTGGCAGGACCTCGACCTCGCGCCGGACGAGGCGGCCGCACCGTTCCGGTTCCGCGCCACCGTCGCGCAGCCGGGCGACGCGCTCCTGATGTGCAGCGCGGGCATGGCCGAACCGCTGCGCGGCGAAGCGCAGTTGGCGGCGCATCTGGCGCGGCGCTGGGGCAGCGGCACGGTGCCGGGCCTGGCCGCGTACCTGAGCGACGCGCAGACCCGGGTGAAGGGCTATGCCGACGACCGCACGGCGGTGACCGTCTGGGACGCGTGAGTCCCCGGCGGCCACCGCCCTGCCCCTTCGCCTCCGCGTTCCGTGCGGCCCGACCGCCTGGGCCGCGCCGCACGGAACGCCGGTGGTCCGGTCGAACCTCCTCCCAGGCCCTGATGGCGGCGCGGCGGCCGGCCGGCGCCACCGTCACGGATGGGGCGGGTGCGGCACACCGTGACGGGAGGGGTGCGAAGGGGCAGGTGTGCCGGCGCACAGGCGGCCATTCATCCGACGTGTTGTGCGGGCGGGAACGTGCGCGTCAGGGAGTCGCCAAGGGCAGGACTGGACGCATTCCCGGTGGGCATGCCTAGACCATTGGGGAAAGGCATACGGACAGATCGGGGGAGTCCGACGGACATCACGGGGCACCGGCTACGGCATTCGGTCGGCAGAGCCGATCTTCCGGCCGTGGCCGAGACGCGAAGACTGCTGCGGGACAACCTGCGGCAGTGGGGGGTACCGGCGCTCTCGGACACCGCGGAGCTGCTGACCACCGAACTCGTCACCAACGCGTTGCAGCACACGGGGGGTGGGGCGGAGCTCACCGCGACGCTCTCGCCGGCGCCAAGGAACCGGCTGCGCATAGAAGTGCGGGACTCGCTCGCGCGGCGGCCGCCGGCGCGGGTCCCGGCGGCGGCACCGGCCGCCGGGGCGGGGGAGCACGGCGCGGGGGAGCACGGCACGTCGGGCCGCGGCCTGCTGCTGGTCCAGGCACTCTCCGACGCGTGGGGCGTCAACGCCCGGGGCACCGGGAAGGTCGTCTGGTTCGAACTCGCCGCGCACGCGGCGTAGCTGCACCCGGCACCCTCTCCCCGGGCACGCAATGCCTGTTCCCGGGACGCCGCCCCGGTGGGGCGGTCGCGGATCCGCTCAGGACCACCGGACGGTCGGCTGAGGACCACGGGACCGGCACACGCACGCTCGCGCCGTTCCCCGCCCTGATGGATGCCCTTGTCCACAGGGTGCCGGGAACGGCGCGAGCAGGTCGAGCAGGTCGAGCAGGTCGAGCAGGACCGGTGGAACGTCACCGCCGACCGGTCCGGTCAGCCGAACTGACGCTCCATCTCGGCGAGTTTCCGCTCGAGCGAGTCCAGACGCGGAAGCGTCATCGTGTCGTCCTCGGCCGTCAGGTCGACCGTGGAGGACGACACGGCGAACGCCTCATCGCGGACCGGCTGGAGCGCCGGCCGCCGCACGGGCAGCTCGGCCGCCGGCAGCTCAGCCGCCGGCACTATGGCAGGCTCCGAAGCGGCTTGGCCGCCGCCCGCCGCGCTCGCCGAGGGCAGCTCCACCTGGCGGCCGCCGCGGCCACCGCGCGGCCACGTGCGGTGCGCCCGGCTGAGCGCCTTGATCTTCGCCCGCTCCATGCGCTCGTGGTCGCGGCGCCGCATCGCGTTCTGCTCGCGCTGCAGCCTGTCCTCGCGGACCTCCTCGACCGCCTCGTCCAGCGACCGGACACCCTCCAGCAGCATGAGCGACCACGCCGCGTACGTCTCGCGCGGCGCCCGCAGCCAGCGGACCATCCGGATCTGCGGCAGCGGACGCGGCACCAGGCCCTGCTCGCGCAGTGCCGCCCGGCGGGTCTGCTTCAGGGCCCGGTCGAACAGCACCGCGGCGGACAGCGACATCCCGGCGAAGAACTGCGGCGCGCCTGCGTGGCCCATGCCGCGCGGCGCGTGCACCCAGTTGAACCAGGCCGCGGCACCGGCGAACAGCCACACCAGCAGGCGCGAGCCCAGTGCCGCGTCGCCGTGGCTGGCCTCGCGCACCGCGAGCACCGAGCAGAACATCGCCGCGCCGTCCAGGCCGAACGGCACGAGGTACTCCCAGCCGCCGTTCAGCCCCAGGTTCTCCTGGCCGAAGCCGACCAGACCGTGGAACGAGAGCGCGGCCGCGACCGCGGCGCAGATGAACAGCAGGACATAGCTCGCGCTGCCGTAGATCGCTTCCTTCTTGCGGCGCCGCTCCTCGCTGCGCTCCCACGAGTCCGCAGTCGTATCGCCGGACTCGCGACGGTTGCGGACCACGAAGACGCAGGCCGCGATCACGACCAGGCCGATGACGCCCGAAATCGTCCAGTTCAGCGATATGTCGGTCATTCTCATGTGCGGTTTCCTCGTGTCGCTTCCGTCGCGCTCGGGCCGCGGGACGGCTCAGGACCGACATCATTGCGAAGAGCGCGGGTATGTGCAGACGTTATGGCGCAAGAGCACGCGTATGGACCTGTGCTCGAACTGCCGTGCCAGAACAGCTGAGTTGAGCGAGATCGTAGCGTGCGCGATCACAGCGCGCGTGCCGGGTGCCGCAACCGGTCGCGTTCCGGGGTGCGCGGGCACCCGGAGCACGTTCCCGAGGGGCTGACGGTGTAGAACAGGCAGCAGGTGAGCCGCGTGCGTGACGGGCCGTCAGGCGCCCATGGGGCCGCGGTGACGGGCGAACGGAAGCGGGCTCCGGCCGTTAGCAGCGCGCCGAGTTCGGCCACCGCGCGGTCCTCCTCGCCGAGGAGCCGGGCGATGTACCAGAGGCCCTCGGCGATCTCGTCGGTGGCGTTGCGCCACAGGGCGCGCGGGCCGCGCCGGACGTGGGGCGCGAAGCCGGTCAGGACCGGGGTCAGGTGCTCGGCGAGCGCGGATCGCAGCGCGCCGCGCAGGGCCGCGTCGGTCCGCACGGTGGTGACGGTGCCGGGCCGGCGCCGCGCCGGGTCGCCGAGCAGGCAGGTCAACTGCCGCGTGCGGACGGTGAACCGGCCGGTCGCCGGGTGGAACGCCACGTCGTCGACCGGGAGTCGGGGGACCCGGCGGTGCAGGAAGTACGGCACCGTGAAGAGGAGGCAGGCCGGCCACAGGTAGCGGTGCAGGGCCAGGCCCGCGGCGACGTCCGGACGCGGCGGCCGCCCGTGCTCGCCCGCGAGGCGGTCCGCGTCACCCGCGACGAACGCCGCCAGCTCCGGGCCGCCCCGGGCGAGGTCCGCGGCGCTGACCCAGCCCGCGTCGCGCGGGGGCGGGCCGGCCGTGACCCGCAGGCCCGGGAAGGCCGCGGACAGCCGCGCGTACGAGGAGAAGCAGGTCGCTGGCATGGTAAGGCTTACCTTAGCGATCTTCGGTGGGGTTTAACCTAACGGCAGTACGCCGTCCGGGTGACGGGTGGCATGGACGTTCGGCCGAGAGGAGGCCGGGGGAGGGCAGGACCCGGTGGAGGGAACCGCGCCGATACGGCTGTCCGTACGGGACCAGGTGCTGGACGCGCTGCGCGCGGCGATCGTCGGCGGGGAGCTGGCACCCGGGTCGGTGCACTCGGCGCCGGAGCTGTGCGGCCGGTACGGGGTGTCGGCGACGCCGGTGCGGGAGGCGATGCAGCTGCTCGCGCAGGAGGGCGCGGTCGAGGTGCTGCCGAACCGCGGGTTCCGGGTGGCCGCGCGGACCGCGCGCGACCTGGCGGAGCTGGCGGAGGTGCGGGCGCTGCTGGAGGTGCCCGTCGTGCTGGCGCTGGCCAGGACGCTGCCGTCGTCGCGGTGGCAGGGGTTGCGGCCGCTGGCCGAGGCCACGGTCGCGGCGGCGGCCGGCGGGGATCGGGCCGCGTACGCGGAGGCGGACCGGGCCTTTCACCGGGCTCTGCTCGAGCTTTCCGGCAACGTGCAGCTGGTGGCTGTCGCCGATGATCTCCATCGGCGGGCTCAGTGGCCGCTGGCGCGGCCCGCGCTTCCGGCTCGGCAGGCGGCGCTGATCGCTGACGCGACGGAGCACAGTGTTCTGCTCGAGGCTTTGATCGCCGGGGACGTGGTGACGGTTGAGGCGCTTGCGCGTGAGCACTTCTCCGGCTCCGCCTGGGGTTAGCCTCCTTTCGCGCGGCACCGCCCGGCCCGGCCTACCCGCCGCCGACTCCCTGTCCGCGCCTCCCCCGCCCCCTTGCGGCTCCCGGGGTGCCCCCGGGCCCTGCTCTGCCGCCTGCCGCGCCGTCGTGGCTGTTCGCGCAGTTCCCCGCGCCCCTTCGGGGTCGGGGCTGCCCCCTGGGCGCCATTGCCGTCTGCGGGCATCGTCCCGCCTGAGCGCGCAGTTCCTCGCGCCCCTTTCGGTGCACCTTCGGTGGGTGGGGTCGGGGCCGCCACGGGAGTGTCTCCTCGGAACTGTGCGTGCGGGTTCTTTCGTGGGGTGGGCCGGGTGTGTGCACAGTTCCTGCGGGGACACTCCCGCACCGTCCCCTCCCAGCCCGCCCCCGTCTGCGGGAGGAATGGGCCTGGGGTCACCCATAGGGGCGCGGGGAACTGCGCGACCGGCCCCAACGGCGCGGCACCCGGCAACGCACCCCCCGGGGGCAGCCCGGATGCCCGCCCCGGAGGGGCGATGCTCCAGGGGCGCGGGGAACTGCGCGACCAGCCACGATGCACGTCGCAGACGGCAATGCACCCCAGGGGGCACCCCAGATCCCGCAGGAGCGCGGGGAACTGCGCGTCCAGCTCCAACGGCGCGGCACCCGGCAATGCACTCCCGGGGGCAGCCCGGATGCCCGCCCCGGAGGGGCGATGCTCCAGGGGCGCGGGGAACTGCGCGACCGGCCACGATGCACGTCGCAGACGGCAAACCACCGGGCGGGGCAGCCCCGTTGCCGAAGGGGCGCGGGGAACTGCGCGAACAGGCCCAACGCAGCGGGCACCCGGGGAGGCACCCTCGGGGCGCCCCGGAACACCGCCCCGGAGGGGGATGGCTCCGAGGGTTCAGAGGGCGAGGGTGGGGGCCAGCCAGGTGGGGATGCCGTTGAGGAGGGCGTAGAGCCGAGCCGCCTCCGTGCGGAGCTGCGCCGCCTCCGCGTCGGCCTCGACGTCCGCCAGGGCGAGGAGCGCCGGGGCCGTGCCCACGAGATGGCCGAGGGCCACCCGGATCCGCAGCGACTCGGCGAAGCCGTGCCGCGCCTCGGCCAGGTCGCCCTCCGCGGCGGCCAGCCCGGCCAGGTGCCGCCAGGTGAAGGACGTCAGGAAGGTGTCGCCGTGCGCCACGGCCCCCGCGTGGGCGCGCCGGTACGCGGCCCGCGCCGCCGCCGGGTTGGCGGCGATGTTCTCCGCCACCAGCCCGCGCCGGAAGTCGAGCAGCGGCCGCCCCGGCGACGCCGGCGACAGCAGCGCGGCGCTGCGCCCGAAGGCCGACCGCGCCTCGTCGGCCCGGTCCCGCACCGAGAACAGCGTCGCGCCGTACGCGAGGTACCCCCGCTCGGAGGCCGCGGCCCCGCGCTCCTCGTCCGTCGAGGCGAGCGCCTCGGCCGTGCGCAGCGCGTCCTCCGCGTCCGCCCACCCGTCGACGTGGTAGAAGCAGCCCTCCACCAGCAGTTCCGCCCTGCGCAGCGCCGCCCCCGCGTCGTCGTCGCAGAACGGCGCCAGCAGCGCCGCCGCCTCCGCCCAGCAGCCGCGTGCCCGCAGCCGCCATACGTCCGGTACCCCGACCGCAGATTCCGACAGGGCGGTATCTGTCACAGCTTCTCCCCCAAGCACGTCGTCGAGCCCGCGTGAGCAACGGTGGCCGAAGTCCAGCACGCGCAAGGGCCCCGCGCCAAGGGGTCGGAGATCACTTCTTGTGAAAGGGATCACTTTCACGAGCGTGCAAGCGAACCCGCCGAGCCGGTGGCCGGCGCCCGCCCGCGGCCGTCCCGCGTCAACTCATCCGCAGCGCAAGGAAGAAGTCCAGCTTGTCCTCCAGCCGGGACAGGTCCCGGCCGGTCAGCTGCTCGATCCGGCCGATCCGGTACCGCAGGGTGTTGACGTGCAGGTGCAGCCGGGACGCGCAGCGGGTCCACGACCCGTCGCACTCCAGGAACGCCTCCAGCGTGGGGATCAGTTCGGCGCGGTGCCGCCGGTCGTAGGCCCGCAGCGGGTCCAGCAGCCGCGCGGTGAACGCCCGCCGCACGTCGTCCGGGACGAACGGCAGCAGCAGTACGTGGGAGGCCAGCTCGTCGTGGCCGGCGACGCAGACCCGGCCGGGCCGGGCGGCGGCGACCCGGCGGGCGTGCCGGGCCTCCTCCAGGGCGCCGCGCAGGCCCTCGGGGGAGTGCACGGCGGCGCTGACGCCGATCGTCAGCCGGCCGTCCTCGGCCAGGCCCCGCGACAGCGGCCCGCGCAGGGCCTGCTGCAGCCGCTCCGCGGCCAGCGGCTCGGGGAACTCGGGCCGCTCCGGCCCGGCGCCGGGCTCCCCGGCGGCAGCACCGGGCTCCTCGCCGCTCCCGCCGGCCTCCGCGGCCCCGCCGTTCCCGTCGGCCGCGCCGATCCCGCCACCGGGGTACCCGCGCCGCAGCAGCGGCACCAGGGCTATCGCCTTGCCCTCGACGTGGGCGACCGCGACCCGGTCGGCCTCCTCCGAGCCGGCCGCCGAGGGGTCGGCCAGCACCTCCTCCAGCAGCGTCTGGGCGACCGGACCCGCGGGCATGTCGGCGTCGGCCCAGTCCACCCGGCCCACCACGATCTGCCACTGCGGCGCCCCGGCCGCGCCGGGCACCAGCACGGGTGCCGCCGCGCGCAGCCGGGCCCCGATCTCGGCCGGCGGCGCCCCGCCCTGCACCAGCTCGAAGACCTCGGTGGCCAGCCGCCGCCGGACCGTGCGCGCGGCGTCCCTGCGGTCGCGTTCGACGGCGATCAGCTGCGTCACCCCGTGCAGCAGGTCGAGGCGCTCGGCCGGCCACTCGCCGGCGTCGGCCTCGACCGCCAGGAACCAGTCGGACAGCACCGTCGCCCGGATGTCCGCGGCGCCCTGGCCCGCGCGGACCGGGAACAGCGAGTAGACCCGGCCGCCCTGGGCGGCCACCCGGTGGGGGGCGGGCCGGGCGGTGCGGGACGCGGCCTGCTGGGCGCCGGCCAGCTCGGCGCGCACCGCGGCCGGCAGCGGATGGCCGGAGCCGCCGATCTCCCGGCCGGTGGACGACAGCACCCACGCCCGCAGGTCGAGGTCGCTGCCGAGCAGGTCGAGCACGGCGTCGGGGCCGCCGCCGGCCGGCCCGGACGACATCAGCCTGCGGTGCCGGTCGACGACCGCCGCCAGGTCGCCGGCCCGCTCGCCGGAGACCTGCCGGACCACGTACTCGGTGACCCTCGCGAACGCGACCGTCTCGTCCACGGCGAACAGCGGCAGCCGGTGGCGGGCGCAGGCCGTCACCAGGTCGTCGGGGATGGCGCTCAGCTCCGCCTCGCCCGCGGCCAGGGCGGCGACGCCCGCGGCGGCCAGGATCCGCACGAACGGCTCGGAGTCCTCGGGGCCGTGCCGCCAGGCCAGCCCGGTGAGCACCAGCTCGCCGCCGCTGAGGTAGCGGCTGGGGTCCCGCAGGTCGGTGGTCATGACGCCGCGGACCGTCCGGTCGAGCTCGTCCGCGCCGCTGAGCAGGCGCAGGCCCAGGGCTTCGGTGTCCAGCAGTGCGCGGAGCCGCATCGTCGTCCTTGTCGTGAGGTCCGCGGAGCTCGACGGGAAGTCCGCGGAGTGGGCGGGGTGCCGGGCGCGGCGCCCCGCGGGCAGGCGTGGCAGGGGCCGGAGCCGTGGCGTGCCGTTCCACCGCTGTTGCCGGTGGGAACCGGCGAGGTTTCCGGATCAGCCCTTTAGGAGGAATCTACAAGACCCACCGGCTGGCCAGCCAAGTGCTTCATGTTTTCGGTGACTGCACCCGGACGGCCGCAGAGTCGTGTACTGAGCTCACGCCGTGTGAATGGCTCAGTGGGGGACATCCTCCGTACCCCTCGCAGACCCCTCGACGCCATGCTCCACCCGCCCGGCGGGCGCATCCCGGCACCGCCGGGGCCGCCCGGACCCCGCCGGCGGGCCGAGTCAGACCGAGAAGAGACCCCATGGACTTCCTGCGCCCCGCCAGCTGGCAGGAGGCGCTCGCCGCCAAGGCCGAGCACCCCGCAGCCGTGCCCATCGCGGGCGGCACGGACGTGATGGTCGAGATCAACTTCGACCACCGCAGGCCCGAGTACCTGCTGGACCTGAACCGCATCGGCGAGCTCGAGGAGTGGGAGGCCGACGGCGACACCGTCCGGCTGGGCGCCTCCGTGCCGTACACCCGGATCATGGAGGGGCTGCGCGCCGAACTACCGGGGCTGGCGCTGGCCGCCCACACGGTCGCCTCCCCGCAGATCCGCAATCGCGGCGGTGTCGGCGGCAACCTCGGCACCGCGTCGCCGGCCGGCGACGCCCACCCGGCGCTGCTGGCCGGCGGCGGCGCGGTCGAGGCCGAGTCGGTCCGCGGGACCCGCATGATCCCGATCGACGACTTCTACCTCGGTGTGAAGCGCAACGCGCTCGCCCCCGACGAGCTGATCCGCGCGGTGCACCTGAAGAAGGCGACCGGGCCGCAGCAGTTCTCCAAGGTCGGCACCCGCAACGCCATGGTCATCGCGGTGTGCGCGTTCGGCATCGCGCTCCACCCCGACCTGCGCACGGTCCGCACCGGCATCGGCTCCGCCGCGCCGACCCCGATCCGCGCCACCGCCGCCGAGGAGTTCCTCACCGCGGCACTGGAGGAGGGCGGCTTCTGGGACAACGGCAAGGCCGTGCCGCCGTCGGTGGCCCGGCAGTTCGCCGACCTGGTGGCCGGCGCCGCCAACCCGATCGACGACGTGCGCGGCACCGCGTCCTACCGCAGGCACGCGCTGGCCGTCATGGCCCGCAGGACCCTTGGCTGGACCTGGGAGCAGTACCGCGGCAATCAGCAGGACGAGAGGAACCAGCCATGCGCGTGACCTTCACCGTCAACGGCCGCCGGCAGGAGGCCGACGACGTATGGGAGGGCGAGTCCCTGCTGTACGTGCTGCGCGAGCGGATGGGCCTGCCCGGGTCCAAGAACGCCTGCGAGCAGGGCGAGTGCGGCTCGTGCACGGTCCGCCTGGACGGGGTGCCGGTCTGCTCGTGCCTGGTCGCGGCCGGCCAGGCGGAGGGCCGCGAGGTCGTCACCGTCGAGGGCCTGGCCGGGGAGGACGGCCGGCTGTCCACCGTGCAGCAGGCGTTCGTGGACGCCGGCGCGGTGCAGTGCGGCTTCTGCACCCCGGGCCTGCTGGTCGCCGCCGACGAGCTGCTGGAGCGCAACCCCGAACCGTCGGACGGCGACATCCGCGAGGCCCTGTCCGGCAACCTGTGCCGCTGCACCGGTTACGAGAAGATCCTCGACGCGGTCCGCCTGGCGGCCGCCCGCACCGGAGAGGCGGTGTGAGCATGACCGGCCACCCGACCAGGGCCGCGACCGCGCCCGGCCGCACGCCCACCAGCGTCACCCAGGGCACCGACGGCAGCCCCACCAGGGGCGGCGTAGGCGAGTCCACGCTGCGCCCGGACGGCATCCTCAAGGTCACCGGCGAGTTCGCCTACTCCTCCGACCTGTGGCACGAGGACATGCTGTGGGGCCACACCCTGCGCAGCACCGTCGCCCACGCCCGGATCGTCTCCATCGACACCTCCGAGGCGCTGGCCACCTCCGGCGTGTACGCCGTGCTCACCTACGACGACCTGCCGACCGAGGTCAGGCACTACGGCCTGGAGATCCGCGACACCCCGGTGCTCGCCCACGGCAAGGTCCGCCACCACGGCGAGCCGGTGGCGCTGGTCGCCGCCGACCACCCGGAGACGGCCCGCCGCGCCGCGGCCAAGATCCGCGTGGAGTACGAGGAACTGCCGGTCGTCACCGACGAGGCGTCGGCGACCGGGCCCGGCGCGGTGCTGGTCCACGAGCACCGCGACGACCACCACAGCGGGCACGTCCCGCACCCCAACATCGTGCACCGGCAGCCCATCGTGCGCGGCGACGCGGCCGCGGCCGCCGAACGCGCCGACGTCGTCGTCACCGGCGACTACGTCTTCGGCATGCAGGACCAGGCGTTCCTCGGCCCGGAGTCGGGGCTCGCGGTGCCGGCCGAGGACGGCGGCGTCGACCTGTACGTGGCCACCCAGTGGCTGCACTCCGACCTGCGGCAGATCGCGCCGGTGCTGGGCCTGCCGGAGAAGAAGGTCCGGATGACGCTGTCCGGTGTCGGCGGCGCGTTCGGCGGCCGCGAGGACCTGTCGATGCAGATCCACGGCTGCCTGCTCGCGCTGCGCACCGGCAAGCCGGTGAAGATCGTCTACAACCGCTTCGAGTCGTTCTTCGGCCACGTCCACCGCCACCCGGCCAGGCTCCACTACGAGCACGGGGCCACCCGTGACGGCAGGCTGACCCACGTCAAGTGCCGGATCGTGCTGGACGGCGGCGCCTACGCCTCCGCCTCGCCGGCCGTCGTCGGCAACGCCGCGTCGCTGTCCATCGGCCCCTATGCCGTCGAGGACGTCGACATCGAGGCGATCGCGCTCTACACCAACAACCCTCCGTGCGGCGCGATGCGCGGTTTCGGCGCGGTCCAGGCGTGCTTCGCCTACGAGGCGCAGATGGACAAGGTCGCCGCCGAACTCGGTCTGGACCCCGTGGAGTTCCGGCAGATCAACGCCATGGAGCAGGGCACCGTGATGCCCACGGGCCAGGTGGTGGACTCGCCCGCGCCGGTCGCCGAACTGCTGCGCCGGGTCAAGGCCCTCCCGGTGCCGCCCGAGCGGCAGTGGGAGACCACCGAGGGCGCCGACGTCCGCGCGCTGCCCGGCGGCCTGTCCAACACCACGCACGGCGAGGGCGTCGTCCGCGGCGTCGGCTACGCGGTGGGCATCAAGAACGTCGGCTTCTCCGAGGGCTTCGACGACTACTCCACCGCCCGGGTGCGGATGGAGGTGATCAACGGCGAGCCGGTGGCCACCGTGCACACCGCGATGGCCGAGGTCGGGCAGGGCGGCGTCACCGTGCACGCCCAGATCGCCCGCTCCGAACTGGGCGTCGCCCAGGTGACGATCGCGCCCGCCGACACCCAGGTCGGCTCGGCCGGCTCCACCTCCGCCTCCCGGCAGACGTACATGACCGGCGGCGCGGTGAAGAACTCCTGCGAGGCGGTCCGCGAGAAGGTGCTGGAGCTCGGCCGCCGGAAGTTCGGCACCTACCACCCGGCGTGGGCCACCGCCGAACTCCTGCTGGAGAGCGGCAAGGTGGTGACCGACGGCGGCGAGGCGCTGGCCGACATCGCGGACGTCCTGGAGGACGAAGCCGTCGACGTGGAGCTGGAGTTCCGGCACCGGCCGACCCAGGCGTTCGACCTGCGCACCGGCCAGGGCAACGGCCACGTGCAGTACTCGTTCGCCGCGCACCGCGCGGTCGTCGAGGTCGACACCGAACTCGGCCTGGTCAAGGTCGTCGAACTGGCCTGCGCCCAGGACGTCGGCAAGGCGCTCAACCCGCTGTCGGTCGTCGGCCAGATCCAGGGCGGCAGCACCCAGGGCCTGGGCGTGGCGGTGATGGAGGAGATCGTCGTCGACCCGGTGACCGCCAAGGTCCGCAACCCGTCCTTCACCGACTACCTGATCCCGACCATCCTCGACACGCCGACCATGCCGGTCGACGTCCTCGAACTCGCCGACGAGCACGCCCCGTACGGGCTGCGCGGCATCGGCGAGGCACCCACCCTGTCCTCCACTCCCGCCGTGCTCGCCGCCATCCGGCAGGCGACCGGCCTGGAGCTGAACAGGACACCGGTCCGGCCCGAGCACCTGACCGGAGCGTAGGAACTCCGTCCGGGGCGCGGTGCCCTGCGCCGCGCCCCGGACGGCAGCAAGGCAATCGTTCGTCTCGGGCCGTCCCCCGGGTCGTGCATGCCACGCAGCATCCCAAATCCCGCACGCGTGTGCGGGTGCCCCTGTGAACCTTGGGAGTTGGCACCATGACCCAGACACCAGTAGAGCCGCGCACGGCGGCGGAGGACGCGGGCACCGGCTCGCGCGTGCCCGCCGGCAGATCCTGGCTCGACCGGTACTTCCACATCTCCGACAGAGGATCGACGATCGCCCGCGAAGTCCGCGGCGGCATCACGACCTTCATGGCGATGTGCTACATCCTGCTGCTCAACCCGCTCCTGCTGTCCGGCCCCGACGTCCACGGCCACAAGCTGCCGCACGCCGCGCTGATCACCGCGACCGCGCTCGCCGCGGCGGTGTCCACGCTGCTGATGGGCTTCGTCGGCAAGGTGCCGCTGGCCCTCGCCGCCGGACTCAGCGTCGCCGGCGTCATCTCCACCCAGGTCGCGCCCGACATGACCTGGCCGCAGGCGATGGGCATGTGCGTGATCTACGGCGCGGTGATCGTGCTGCTGGTCGTCACCGGGCTGCGCGAGATCGTGATGAACGCGATACCGCTGGCCCTCAAGCACGGCATCACCATCGGCATCGGCCTGTTCATCGCGATGATCGGCCTGGTCAACGCCGGCTTCGTCGGCAAGGGCGACCCGCACGGCAGCGCGCCGGTGACGCTCGGCGTGGACGGCAAGCTGGCCGGCTGGCCGGTGCTGCTGTTCTGCGTCACGCTGCTGCTGATCTTCATGCTGCAGGCCCGCAACGTGCCCGGCGCCATCCTCATCGGCATCGTCACCGGCACGGTGCTGGCCGTGATCGTCAACGCGGCCGGCCACCTGTCCGCCGCCGCCTGGGGCGGCAGCGCCCCCAAGCTCCAGGGCAGCGCCGTCTCCATGCCGGACTTCTCACTGTTCGGGCACGTGGAGTTCGGCGGCTGGGGGTCGATCGGCGGCATGACCGTCGGCGTGATCGTCTTCACGCTGGTGCTCGCCGGGTTCTTCGACGCCATGGCCACCATCATCGGCGTCGGCACCGAGGCCGGCCTGGCCGACGAGCGCGGCCGGATGCCCGGCCTGTCCAAGGCGCTGTTCATCGACGGCGCGGGCGGGGCCATCGGCGGCGTCTCCGGCGCGTCGGGGCAGACGGTGTTCATCGAGTCGGCCACGGGCGTCGGCGAGGGCTCCCGCACCGGACTGTCGTCGGTCGTCACCGGCCTGCTGTTCGCCCTCGGCCTGTTCTTCACGCCCCTCGCGCAGATCGTGCCCGGCCAGGTCGCGGCCGCGGCGCTGGTGGTGATCGGCGCGATGATGATGAGCAACGCGCGGCACGTCGACTGGTCCGACCGCGCGGTGTCCGTGCCGGTCTTCATGACCGTGGCCCTCATGCCGTTCACCTACTCCATCACCGCCGGCGTCGGCGCGGGCGTCGTGTCGTACACCGCGATCAAGGCCGCCCAGGGCAAGTGGCGGGAGCCGGGGGCGTTCATGTGGATCCTGGCGGTCGTCTTCACCGTGTACTTCGCCCTGCATCCGATCGAGGCCTGGCTCGGCGTCAAGTAGCCGGGCACCCCACGGGTCCCGGTGATCCCGCCGGCGGCGCGGATCCCGCGGACCCCGAGCACCCCATGAGGAGTCGAGCCATGCTGGACATCGCCGAAGAGCTGCACCGCTGGTGCGTGCGCGGCCTGCCGTTCGCCGTGGCGACGGTCGTCGCCACCGGCGGCAGCGCCCCGCGGCAGCCCGGCGCCGCCCTCGCCGTCGACGGCGACGGCACCGCGGTCGGCAGCGTGTCCGGCGGCTGCGTGGAGGGCGCCGTCTACGAACTGTGCCGCGAGGCGCTGTCCGGCGACGGCCCGAGCACGCTGGTGCAGCGCTTCGGCTACTCCGACGAGGACGCCTTCGCGGTCGGCCTGACCTGCGGCGGCGAGATCGACATCCTGGTCCAGCGGGTCGACCCCGCCGCCCGCCCCGAACTCGCCGCCGCCCTCGCGGCGGCCGTCGCGGGCGGGACGGCGGCGGTCGCCCGCGTCGTCGACGGCCCCGGCGACCTGCTCGGCCGCGCGCTGCTGGTACACGGCGACGGCTCGTACGAGGGATCGCTCGGCGACCCGGAACGCGACCGCACCGCCGCCGCGGAGACGCTGGCCATGCTCGACGCGGGCCGCACCGGCACGGTGGCCATCGGCGCGGACGGCAGCAGGTGCGGGGCGCCGCTGACACTGCTGGTGGAGTCCAGCGTGCCACCGCCGCGGCTGCTGGTGTTCGGGGCGATCGACTTCGCCGCGGCGCTGGTACGGGCCGGCCGGTTCCTCGGCCACCGGGTGACGGTGTGCGACGCCCGGCCGGTGTTCACCACCGCGCGGCGCTTCCCCGACGCCCACGAGGTCGTCGTGGACTGGCCGCACCGCTACCTCGACGCGGAGGCCGCCGCCGGGCGGCTGGACGGCCGCACCGCGATCTGCGTCCTCACGCACGACGCGAAGTTCGACGTGCCGCTGCTGGAACGGGCGCTGCGGCTGCCGGTCGGCTACGTCGGGGCGATGGGGTCGCGCCGCACCCACCTCCAGCGCCTCGACAAGCTCCGCGACGCCGGACTGACCGACCTCGACCTGGCCCGGCTGCACTCGCCGATCGGCCTCGACCTCGGCGCCCGCACCCCCGAGGAGACCGCGCTCTCCATCGCCGCGGAGATCGTCGCCCACCGCCACGGCGGCACCGGCGTCCCCCTGACCGGCGCCCACACGCCCATCCACCCCACCGCCCCCGCGCCCGCCCGCCACCTGGGCACCCCGGCCGCCTGACGTGATGTCAGCCACTGCGAGGGGAGTTGCGGACCGAAGGTGTCCGCAAGGGGGCCTACCGTGAGGGCCATGGGGAATCCAGTGCTGGACGTGCGCACGCTCAACAGGACGCTGCTGGAACGGCAGATGCTGCTGCGGCGGGCCGCGACCGACAGTCAGACCGCCGTCACCCGGCTGATGGGACTGCAGTCCCAGGTGCCCACCTCGCCCTATGCGGGCCTGTGGACCCGCCTGGAGGACTTCGACTTCGCCGAGCCCGGCGAACTCCTCACCAAACGCACGCTGGTGCGCCTGGTGACGATGCGCGGCACAGTCCACCTGATGACCGCCGCCGACGCGCTGCAACTGCGGCCGTGGGTCCAGCCGGTCCTCGACCGGGGCCTGCGCAGCTCGCCGTGGGCGCCGGGCCTGTCCGGCGTCGACCTCGCGCCGGTCCTCGCCCTCGGCCGCGAGCTGCTGCGTGAACAGCCCATGACACCGGGGGAGTTGAGGGCCGCGTTCGCCGCGCGCTGGCCGGACGCCGACGCCGAGGCGCTGGCGCAGGCCCTGCGGGTGGGCGTGCCGCTGGTCCAGGTGCCGCCGCGCGGGGTGTGGGGCGCCTCGGGCGGCGTGCGCTACGCCGCGCTCGAGGACTGGGTCGGCCGCCCGCTCGCCGAGGGGCCCGACGGGCCGTTCGTCCCCGACCTGGTCCGGCGCTACCTGGCCGCGTTCGGCCCGGCCACGCCCGCCGACATGCAGAAGTGGTCCGGACGCACGGGTCTGAAGAAGGCGTTCACCGCCCTGGACCTGCGCACCTACACCTCCGCGGACGACGGCCGGGTGCTCTACGACCTGCCCGACGCCGTCCTCACCGACGCCGCGACCGAGGTCCCCGCCCGCTTCGTCGCCGACTTCGACAACCTGCTGCTCTCCCACGCCGACCGCACCCGCATCCTCGCGCCGGCCGACAAGACCCGGGTGATCTCCGTCAACGGACTGGTCAGCGGCACGATCCTGGTCGACGGATTCGTCGGCGGCACCTGGCAGTTCGACCGGAAGACAGGTGCCGCGCAGGGCCGGGCGGCCGTCGTCGTCAGGCCGTTCGCGCCGCTGGCGCCGGCCGACCGCGACGCCCTGGAAGCCGAGGGCGCGCGGCTGCTGGCCGCGGCCCACCCCGGGCTCGGCCACGACGTGCGGTTCGCCGCGCCGGCCGAGCGGTGAGCGGGCCGCCCGGCTGACGCCGCGGCCGCGGGCCCGGGGTCCTTTGCCGAACTCCCCTAGCGGGCCGCCTCGAAGGCGCGGCCGGCCAGGGTCGGGGCGGCGCCGCTGCGGAAGAGCCCGCTGCTGGGGCCGTCGTCCTTGGCGGGCAGCCCGAACCAGGCGTAGCGCTGGAGCCACGGCAGGCCGTCGAGCATGGCGGCGGACGCCGTCACGAAGGCGGCCTGCTGCTGGTCGGTGGGGAAGCGCGTGCCGTTGGAGAAGTCGATGAGCGCGTACTCGGTGAGCCACACCGGCTTGTGGTAGCGGTCGTGGACCGCCTCCAGGTACTGCTTGAGCTGCGCGACCGCGTTCGGCGTGGTGAAGTCGCCGCCGTACCAGTGCAGGGCGATGAAGTCGACGCGGTAGCCCTTGGCCGCGGCGCCGCTCATGAAGCGGTCCAGCCAGCCGCCCGGCGTGTCCCCGCCGTACGCCACCGCGGGGCTGCCGAGGACCTTGCCGGTTCTCATCAACGTGGGCCACATTGCGAGCGCCTGGTCGACGGTCATGTTCGCCTGGCCCGCCATGTCCGGCTCGTTGAACCCGAGCAGGTAGGGGCCGGCCTGCCGGGCGCGGGCCAGCGAGGGGGCGTCCGCGCTCGCGCTGCCCCAGATCATCGGCACGAACCCGGGCCCGCTGATGCCGTCGTGCGCGGTGGACCAGGTGTAGTACCAGCCCGCGCCGGACCGGGCGAGCGCGGCGTTGACGCCGTCGAAGCCCCACACGCCCACGCCCTTGCGGGCGGAGGCGGCGGGCGGCGCCGGCGGCCGGGCCGGTACGGCGGGCTTGCGGGTGGCCGGGGTGCTCGCGGCGCGGTGCGACGGCGTGCCGCGCGGCGAGGCGGTCGTGGGCGCGGGGGACGGAGTGGCGGCCGCCGGCGCGGAGGTGGCGGGCGCGGACACCGTGTGCCGGGGCGCGGCGTCGGTCGCGGGGGCCGAGGAGCCGCTCGTCAGACGGACCGCCAGCAGCGTGCCCGCGGTGGCGACCGCGACCGCGGCGACCGCCGCGGCGGGCACGCCCAGCGGCGTGTGCAGCAGCCGCGCGCGGACCCCGCCGCGTCCACCCCCGTGCGCACCGCTCCGCCGTGGGGGGCTGGTTCGCGGAGCGGTGCGCTGGGCCGCGGGAGAAGCCGCGGCCTGGGTGGGGGGCATGGGGTGCCCGGCGCCCGCGTGCGGGGCGCCGGGATGCGGGCCGGGATGCGGGCCGGCGGCGTGCGGGCCTGCGCCCTGGTGGGGGCCGGGGTGCGGGCCGGGGGAGAGGTGGGCGGGGAGCCGGGCCGCCAGGGGGAGCGGCACCGGAAGCAGGGGCAGCCCGCTGAGCAGCCGGTCCATCGGCATCAGCACCGACCCCCGCGGCCCGCAGCCGCCGCAGCCCCGCACATGGCGGGCGAACCGCTTGCGCCACAGCGGGCTGGGTACGCCGTCCCAGCCCTCGGTGAGCTCGCGCAGCTCCGCGCACTCGTCGGCGGAGCCGATCGTGCCGAGCGCCCGCACCACCGTGCGGGACGTCTCCAGCTGCTCCTTCATCCGCTGCACCCGCACGGCCGCGTGCTGCCTCGACAGGCCCAGCGCGTCGGCGAGTTCGGTGCGGCCGATGTCGCCGGTCCCCTCCAGCCACCACAGGGCCAGCAGCGTCCGGTCGTCGCCGTCGAGCCAGCGGGTGGCCTCGGCGATCTCCCGCCGCTGGTCGGTCAGGCCGAGCCGCAGGATGGTCAGCGCGGCGAAGTCGGACGCCGGGTCGGCGACCAACTCGGCGGCGTCCAGGTCCGTTTGGCGGTGCCAGGCGGTCGAGCGGGCGAGCTCGCGGTCGCGCACCTGCCGGACGGCGATCGCCACCAGCCACGACCGGAAGGCCGCCGGTTCGCGCAGTTCGCCGAGCCCGCGCACCACGCGCAGCAGCGTCTCCTGCACCACGTCGTCGACGTCGTCATGGCCGTCCAGCGCCCGGCCGACGATGTTGTAGACCAGCGGCAGGCACTCGGCGACCAGCGTGTCCAGCGCCTGCTGGTCGCCGGACCGCGCGGCGGCCACGAGCGCGGGATCGGGTCCGACCCGGTCGCCTGCACGCATGTGCGCCCCTCCTCTCCGCCGGCCGCGCCCGTGCGCGTCACCGGCCCTACGAACAGGAGACGGTGCCACGGACCCGCGATAACAGGAAAGTCCGGGAGCGGACCGACCGCCCGTCCCCGCGGTGCGGGGGACGGGCGGTCGGAGGGCGGGACGGGGTGGGTGCCGCCTCCGGCGCGAGGGGCCGGATCAGCTCCCCGGCACCGTGTCCTTGAACGCGGTGCCGGCAGTGCGCAGTCCGGCCACCGCCGACTGCACCTGGGCCGGGGTGAGCACCTGGTCCTTGACGAAGTACACGTAGTCCACCTGCTCGTTGTACGAGCGCGGCGTGCTGCCGGTCTGGCCGGCGGTGTCGATCAGCCAGTGGTTGAAGTCGATCCACTGCGGGGTCTCGGGCAGGTACGGCTCACCGTGCTGGGCGACCTGCTGCCCGTCGATGTAGTAGGTGATGTACGTGTTGTCGATGGTGATCTGCAGGTCGTGCCAGCCGTCGAGGCTGCCGTACTGCTGGCCGTGGGTGTTGACCGCGTTCCACGGGTCGGGGTTGTAGGTCTCCCAGGACGTCTCGTACATGATGTTCTGGGTCTCGCCCCAGCCGCCGTTGGGCAGGTACTCGAAGTCCTGCTCGCTGTAGTCGGGGTCCATCGGGGCGTTCAGCGGCGTGAAGGTGAAGAAGGTCTGGTTGACGTGGTCGCCGTCGGGGCCGCCGGTCGGGGTGTCGTTGAACTTCACCCGCGCCGCGTAGGTGCCGTTCTTGAACTTCCGCGCGGTGGTCTGGATCTCGGTCTCGCGGGTGCCGGACGCGGTGCCGTCGGTGGTCAGTTTGAGGTTCATCACCCTGCCAGAGCCGTCCGCGACGAAGGTGACGTCCTGCGGCGACCAGGTGGCGCCGGCGACACCGGGCCCGCCCTGCCCGGACTTGACCGTCCAGCCGTGCTGCTGCACGGCCGGGTCGCTGCTGCTGGTGTAGCTGAAGTCGTCGAACAGGGTGGGCCCGTCGGGGTTGCCGCCGCCGTCGGTCGGGGGCGTCGTCGGCGGGGTGGTGGGCGGCTGCGTCGGGTCGTTGCCGTCCGGCGCGGTGCCCCACACCAGGGCGCCGGCGTCCTGCACGGTCACCTTGGACCAGTCGGCGTACGAGGTCTGCGCGCCGTTGAAGGAGTAGTCGTCGGCCTGGTTGATCGTCTGCCAGTCGGCCCGGTAGAAGCGCAGTTGCAGGTCGCCGGTGTTCTGGCCGGGAGCCAGCGACCCGGCGCCGGCGGTGAAGCCGATCTCCAGGTAGCGGTCGGCGGTGGCGGTCGGGTTGGCCAGGGTGCCGAAGGTGCCGGTGACGTTGGCGCAGCCCTTGACCGCCCACGAGCAGGCGAAGCGGTAACTCACGGTCGGGCTGTCGGACTTGAAGTAGTACCGCACCGTCACGTTGCTCAACGCGACAGTGGTGGAGCCGGTGTTGGTGACCTCCAGCCACGGCTCGACCTGGTCGGCGGTCGCACCGGACGCGCTCGTGCGGTACTGGGCGCTGAGCGAGTCCTGTGCGGCCGAGGCGGGCAGCGCGGTGAGCGCGGCGCAGGCGAGGCCGGCGGCCGTGCACACCGCCATCGCGGTGCGGATCCTGGCGGGTACGCGGAACTTTCCTGACACGGTGATCCTTTCGGACGTGGGGGGCGTGCCGTGGGCCCGGGGCGGGCTCAGGGTTTCCGGTGCAAGGTGGTGCGGGGGCCGGGCCCGGCGGCGGTGTCCGGGACCGGCGGCAGGTGCCCGTACCGCACGCCGAGCGCGGCCAGCCGGGCCGTGTGCGCGTGCAGGGCGGGCAGTACGTCGGCGGACCAGTCGCCCGCCGGGTTCCAGGCGCGGTCGGCGAGGGCGCACAACCGCGGGAAGAGCAGGTACTCGGCGTGCCCGGCGGTGGGCACGAACTCCGTCCACAGCTGGGCCTGGGTGCCCAGTACCCGTGCCGCCGCCTCCGGCTCCCACGGCGGCGGCCCGCTGCCGCGGTGCACGGCGGCCAGGTCGACGACCTCGCCCGCCTGGCCGAGCGGTTCGCCGGGACCGGCGGTCTGCGGGTAGTCGAGATAGGTGGCGCGGTGCGGAGCCATCACCACCTGGTGGCCGCGCCGGGCCGCGGCCAGCCCGTGCGCCGCGTCGCGCCACGGCATCACGGTGAACTCCGGCGGCAGCGTGCCGGAGTCCTCCGCCCAGCACACCGGGGTGCGCCCGGACTCCGTCAGGAACGCGCCGATCCGCCCGAGGAACCAGCCGTGCAGCGCCTTGGGCGCCGCCAGGCCCAGGTCCGCGGCGCGGCGCCGGGCGGCGGGGCTCCGCTCCCACTCGGTGACCGGGCACTCGTCGCCGCCCACGTGCACGTACGGCGACGGGAAGACGTCCATCACCTCGCCGAGCACGGTGCGGCAGAAGTCCAGCGCCCCGTCGTGCATGCCGAGCACCTGCTCGCACACGCCCCACTCGGTCCACACGTCCAGCGCGCGCCCGGGCACGTTGCCGATCTCCGGGTAGGCGGCGAGGGCCGCCCTGACGTGGCCGGGCATCTCGATCTCGGGGACGACGGTGACCCCGCGCTCGGCCGCGTAGGCCACCAGGGACCGCAGTTCCGCCGCGGTGTACGCGCCGCCGTGCGGCACGTCGTCGAACCGCCCGCTGCCGGCCCGGCCGAGCATCGTGCGGGCCCGCACCGACCCGACCTCGGTCAGCCGGGGGAGCGCGGCGACCGGCATCCGCCAGCCCTGGTCGTCGGTGAGATGCAGGTGCAGGACGTTGAGCTTGTGCAGGGCCAGCAGGTCGGTGAACCGCCGCAGGTACGCCAGGGGCTGGAAGTGCCGCGCGACGTCGATCAGCGCGCCGCGCCAGGGGTACCGCGGCACGTCGGTGATCCGCACGCACGGCACCACCCACGCCACGCCCGCCACCGGACGCCCCGACAGGGCCTGCGCGGGCAGGAGTTGGCGCAGCGTCTGCACGCCGCGCAGCAGGCCCTGCGGCCGTGCGGCGCGCAGCAGGACCGCATCCGGGCCGACGGACAGTTCGTACCCCTCGTCGCCCAGGGCGGCGCCCAGGCCCGGGTCCACCGCGAACACCACCCGGCCGTCCTCGGCGGGTGCGAGCGGCAGTCCGGTGGCCGGCGCGAGCAGTGTGCGCAGCAGCTCGGCCGTGCCGAGCGCCTCGCCCGGCGCGCGCAGGGCGGTGGCCGCGTCGAAGGTGAACCGCCCCGGCAGGCGGGTGAGTCGGGTGGGGCGCGGAATGATCACGTGGTCGTCTCCCCGAGCGAGCGGACCTTACCACTTGCCAACTGGTACGGAGCTGGTAAGCGAAGGTGGCATAGACCACTGGGACCGTCAAGAGGGGTCGTGGCAAAGGCGGTTGGCGGCAAATAGTGCCCAGTGCCCGCCATCGGCCGTGTCCTGCGGGCCTGTTGCTCGCCGGTGCTGGCCAACTGGTCAGTATCTGGTTAACCTCGGGGCAGGCAGCACGGGGACGACAGCACGGCCGGGGCCCTCCCCGGGCAGGCCCGGGGAAGGGGCACCACGTCATGGTCAGCGAGCCGGCGCGCTCCCCGCTGAAACGCGAACGGGTCCGCGAGCACCTCATGGAGCTGGTGGAGTCGCGCGCTCCCGGCGCCCCGATCCCGTCCGAACGCGCCCTGTGCGAGCAACTCGGCGTCTCCCGGCCGACGTTGCGGTCGGCGGTCGACGAACTGGTCGCCACCGGGCTGCTGGTGCGCGAGCACGGCCGCGGCATGTTCGTGGCGCGCGCGAAGATCACCCAGGAACTCGCCCCGGACCGCGACAGCCACCGCCTTCCGCAGGCGTCGGGCACCTGGGCCAGCCGGGTGCTGGAGTTCACCACGGTGCGGGCCGGCGCGCGGGTCGGGCGCAGGCTGCGGATCTCGCCCGCCGCGGAGATCACCTACATCGCGCGGCTGCGGCTCGTCGACGAGGAGCCGATGGCCATCGAGTACCTGCACGTGCCGGCGGTCCTCGTCCCCGGGCTGCGCCCGGCCGACATGGAGTCCGGCGACTTCTACGACCTGCTGCGGGACCGGCACGGGGTGCGCGTCCACGAGGCCGTGCAGTCGATCGAGCCGACCGTGACGAACGAGGAGGAGGCGCGGCTGATCGGTGTGCCCGTGCTGTCGCCGGCGCTGCTGTTCGAGCGGCTCACCCGCGACGCCACCGGCCGCCCGGTGGAGTACGTCCACTCCGTCTACCGCGGCGACCGCTACCGGATCGTCTCCCGGCTCGCCCTGGACGACGCGGCGCCGGCCGGACGGGCGCGCCCCGCGCGCGGCCACCACCCCGGCATCCCGCCGGGCGACCTGGCCGGCCGCGGCGACGTCCCGGCGCAGATGCTCGGCGACGTCCAGCCGGCACCCTGACCGCGCCGCCCCGGTTCAGGGGGCGGCGGCCTCGGGCTCTGGGTCCGCGTCCTCGGGTGCGGGCGCCTCGGTGGTCCAGGAGACCGGAGGGCGGGCGGTCAGCAGCGGGTCCACGGTGAGCAGCAGGGCGCCGAGCGGCTCGACCATGCGGCGCAGCGCCGACTCGGAGAGGCGGATCCACGGCTGGGTGGGCCCGAGCACCGAGCGCAGCCGCCGGTCGGAGGTGAACGCCACCGCCGTGCGCGTCCCGAACGGGGTGCGCCACAGCCGGACCACCGACCCCGCCGGCCCGCGCCTGACCGGCACGTACAGCGAGCGCTTCCCGTCGGCCCCGGGCTCCGGCTCGGGCCCGCTCGACGGCTGGTGCTGGCTCACGTGCATGCCGCAACGGTAACCCGGCGCGCCGAAGCGCATCCGGCCTGTCCATCCTGTGAGCCGCCGCCGTCCGCCCCGCGGGCCCGCCCCACCCCGCCTCCCGCGGGACCCCGGACCCCGCCCGGAACACACCCGAACGGGTGACGCCGCACGGCCCCCGCGCCGCCCCCGCACGCTGCCCAGTACGCCACCCAGGCCCCCGCCCCGAGCCGCCCCCGCACGCCCTCCCGCGGCTCCTCGCCGCGCCCGCCGGGGCACCGCGACGGCGCGCGGTCCGGCGGGACCGCGCGCCGGCAGGGCGGGTGCCCCGCCTCCTCCGGTGGCCGGTTCCGGTCCCCGTCTGACCCGGCACGTGCGTCAACACCCGGTGGTTCAGCGGTAGTCGAGCTCAGCCAGCTCGGTGGCCAGATTCCGGCGGAACGCCGGGAGGCGGCCGAGCAGCGGCAGGACGGTGTTGCGCAGGGCGCGGGCCGGAGCGCTGCGCACGGTCGCGACGCGGGTCATGCGGTCGGTGAACGCGACCACCCGCCGGGCGACCGGACGGCGCCGCGCCTCGTACGTGTCGAGCCGGTCCTCCGCGAAGGCGCGGCCCAGGGCGTAGGCGTCCTGGATGCCAGTGTTCATGCCCTGGCCGCCGGCCGGGCTGTGCACGTGGGCGGCGTCGCCGGCCAGCAGCAGGCGCCCGGCCCGGTAGGCGTCGGCCACCCGGTGGTGGACCCGGAAGCGCGAGCCCCACACCACGCCGGTGACCCGTGCCTGGCCGGGGGCGCGGGCCTCCAGCAGGGCCTGGACGTAGGCGGCGTCGGGGGCGGCCGGTGCCTCGTCGACGATCGCGACGATCCGGTAGCGGCCGTGCGGCAGCGGCGCGACCACCACGAGCCCGTCGGCGTGGAAGTTCAGCGACACCTCGTCGCGGCCCGGACGCCAGTCCATGGTGACGTCGGCCAGCACGAACGACTGCCCGTACGAGCTGCCGGTGAAGCCGATCCCGGCGGCCTCGCGGATCGCGCTGCGCATCCCGTCCGCGCCCACCGCGTACCGCGCCCGCAGCGTCTCGCCGGTCGCCGTCGTCAGGGTGACGCCGTCCGCGTCCTGCTCCACCGCGGCCACCTCGCAGGGCCGGTGCACCTCGCCGCCGAGTTCCCGCAGCCGCGCGAGCAGCACCTCCTCGGTCTCGCTCTGCGGCACCAGCAGGGTGTACGGGTGCGGGGTCGGCAGCCCGGCGAAGGACAGCCGCGCGAGGGTGCGGCGCCCGTCGCGGACGGTGAACCGGTCGACGACCAGGCCGCGTTCGCGCAGCGGCGCCGACGCGCCGAGGTCGTCGAGCACCTCCAGGGTGCGGGCGTGCACGACCGCGGCGCGCGAGGTGTTGGCGCCCTCGGCCAGCTTGTCGAGCAGGACGAAGTCGACGCCGGCCCGGGCGAGGGTGACCGCGAGCGCCAGGCCGGTCGGGCCGGCGCCGACGATCGCGACGCGGGTGGTGGCGGGAAGCGTGCGCGCGGTCATGGGGATCCTCCTCCACTGATAGGCCAACACTTGTTGGCCTACGTCTGTTGGCATGGTGGCCCCGCGGCTCCTGGCGTGTCAACAGATGTTGGCCTACAGTCGTTGGCGTGACAGCCTCGTCCGCCCCGGACACCCCGGCCGACCGGCCCCGCCGCACCGTGCCCCGCCGCACCGCGGAGGCCACCAAGGCCGCGATCCTGGCCGCCGCCCGCTCCCGGTTCGCCGGGCAGGGCTACGAGCGCACCACCATCCGCGGCGTGGCCGCCGACGCGGGCATCGACGCGTCGATGGTGATGCGCTACTTCGGCAGCAAGGAGCAGCTGTTCGAGGCCGCCCTGGCGATCGACCTGCGCCTGCCCGACGTCCGCGACGTGCCCCAGGACCGGATCCCCCAACTGCTGGTCCGGCACTTCCTCGACCGCTGGGAGGGCGACCCCACCGATGACGCCCTGCTGGTGCTGCTGCGCTCGGCGGTCACCAACGACCAGGCGGCCGCCCGGATGCGCGACGTCTTCGCGCGCCAGGTCGCGCCCGCGGTCGCCGCCGCGCTGCCGCCCGGACCGGACGCACCGGCCCGGGCGGCCCTGGTGTCGGCCCAACTGCTCGGCCTGGCCCTCGCTCGCTACCTGCTGCGGCTGCCGCCCGTCCTGGCGCTGACCCCGGACCGGACAGCGGAGCTGTACGCGCCCGCGCTGGAGGCGGTGCTCACCTCCGGGGTCACTTCTCGCTGACCGCGCACGCCGGCCGGGGCTCCACGGCGAGGGCCCGCCGCGCCGGCCGGCCGCGGGCCACGAGCGCCGCGCACGCCGGGGCGGCCGCCGCCAGCAGGAAGCACAGCGGCAGCGCCGCCCGGTCCACCAGCAGCGCGGCGAGCGCGCCGCCCGCCGAAGAGCCCGCGTTGATCGCGGAGTTGGCCCACGTGGTGGCCCGGGTAGCGGTGCCCTCCGGCGCCTGCGCGCTGGCCGCCATGTAGGCGGTCGACAGGGCGGGCGCGGTGAGCGAGCCGGACACGGCCACGCACAGCCCCAGCACCGGCAGCGAGGGCGCCGCCGCCGTCACCGCCACGAGTGCGGCCAGCACGAGCAGCAGGTAGGGCAGCCGGGCGGCCACATCCAGCCGCCAGCGCATCCGGCCGTACAGCAGGCCGCCGACCGCGCTGCCCCCGGACTGCGCGGCCAGGATCCAGCCGGCCGCCGCCGGGTGGTGCGCCCGGTCGGCGGCCGCGATCACGTACAGGTACACCCCGGCCAGGCAGACGCCCACGCCGAACGCCGCGACCGCCGCCCGGCGGACGCCCGCGCCCTCGGCGGCGAACAGCCGCAGCGGCGCCGACGCGGACTTCGGGGTCGGGGCCGGAGCGATCAGCCGGGCGGCCGGTGAACTCACCATCGCCAGCGTGCCGGTGGCGATCAGCGCCCCCGACAGCACCAGCCCCGGCACCGGGTGGACGACGACGACCAGCAGCGGGCCGGTCAGGAAGATCAGCTCCTCGGCGACCGTGTCCAGGCTGAACGCCCTTTGCAGCACGGCCTCGTCGGGTGCCATCGCGGACCACAGGGCGCGCATCGTCGGCCCCAGGGGCGGGCACGAGGCGCCGACGGCCGCGACCAGGACGGCCGTCAGCCACCGCGGAGCGCCGGCCGCCGCATGGGCGCAGCCGGCCAGCGTGAACAGCGCCGCCGCGAACGGCAGCGCGAGGGCGGGCAGCGCGCGGCGCGCGCCCCACCGGTCGATGAGCCCGGCCCTGGCCGGTGCCAGCACGACCGAGACGGCGGCGAACTCGGTGCCGAACAGGCCGCCGGCCGCCAGCGACCCGGTGGCGGACGACAGGGCGAGGACGAGGGACAGGGACACCACCCCGTACCCGAGGCGCCCGAACAGGGCAGCGCCGAAGGTGCGGCGGGCATGGGGCAGGCGAAGGACGGCGGCGTACGACGGCGCCGCCGGGCGTGGCGAAGACATGGGAGTGCTTCCTCTGCGAAGGCCGGATCAGGGACGGACCGATGCGCGCCCGCCCGCCGGTCCCGCCCGCTAAGGGCGTCCGGTCGGCTGGGTCGAGGCGCGGGTCCGCGGCCTACGCACAGAGGAGATGCACACGGGGACCGTACCAGAGCGGACCGGGCCGCCCCAGGGGAAATTCCGCCCGGGTCAGGCCGTGCGCACTCCGCCCGCCGGGCCCGCCGCCATCCGCCCGGCGTCGTCCGCCGTGTCGGTGGCGCAACTCCACTGCGGTGTCGGGCCGTTGAGCGTCCGCGGCTGGTCGCCGTCGAGGTAGCCGATCCGCCAGCGGAAGGCCGCGGCCGCCAACTGCGGTGCGGACGCCGCCGGACCGGACCGGACGCAGCTGCCCATGAACGCGTGGACGGTCACCGAGACCGTCTGCCGCGACGCCACGTCCCCGAGTTCGCACCACAGATCGGCGGGCGAGGACGCATCGAGCCGCCCCAGGCAGCGGCCGTCCGCCGATCCCACCCCGTTCCCCGGCTGCACGCCGTCGAGCAGCACCGTGACGTTGTACGCCGGCCCCGCCCCCACGTCGGTGACCGAGAGGGTGAAGTCGCCGTTCTCGTCCTCCCCCACCACCACGTCCACCGGGCTCACCCGCGCGGCCATCACCGCCCCCGGCGACCCCGCCCCGCTCGGCGGCAGCGGCACCACCCGCGGCGGCGGATCGGCCCATCCGGCGGCACCCGACGACGTCCCCGCGCCGCACAGCAGCAGACCGGAGACGAGGGCGAGGCAGCCGGGAACGCGGAGCAGCGCGCGCACCGCGGCGCGTCTGCGGCATCGGCGACGGGTTGTCATCAGGGACCTTCCTGCACATGGCCGGATCGATCCCAGCAGCCTCCTCTGCCTCCCTGGCCTGGGCCGGGCGACGTGGCTGCGGGTGGAGAGGAAATGCACCCGCATGACCCTCTTTTTGCCGGCCCCTTTTTTGCCGGCCTCTCGCCGCCGGGCCCTTAGACCCGGTGTCTGCCGGTCGATCGTGCTCGCTCGCTCCTTCGTCGCTCACTGCGCGCGTTCTTCCTCTAGACACCGGCGGGCCCTTTGGCTCGATGCCTACATCGGGGCAACCGGGAGAACCACTGCGGGCCTATGGGGCACCCCAGACAGCCACTCCAGGGTCACCCTGAAAGCGAACCCGGGTGGATTTCGGAGTGTGCGGCCTCACTCGTTTTTGTAGCGCCCGAGCCGAAGGGCCCGCCGGTGTCTAGAGGGAGAACGCGCGCAGGCCCGTGAGGAACGAGCGGGCCGAGCACGATCGACCGGCAGACACCGGATCTAAGGGCCCGGAGGCGAGGGCGCGGCAATAAGGGCCAGGACGTCCACTCTGCGGACTCGGGCAACCGATCACGTCCAGCCGGTCCGTTCACTCTGCGAGCTACCCGCACCGATCACGTCCAGCCGATCCGTCCACTCTGCGTACTACGTCCACCGATCACCCCCAGCCGATCCGTCCACCTGACGACCTGCGTCCACCCCGCACGAACGGCCTCCCGCCTGCGGGCCCTTGGGGCCCGCAGGCGGGAGGCCGCCTAAAAGAAGGGGGGCCGGCCCGGGTGTCCCGTCCCCACGATGACCCGGGTTGCGGCCCCCGCCCCGGCTGGTCTCCGCTCAGGATCAGCCGGGGGGATCGTGGACCGTCACATGTGGACGGCCTGTGCGGTGTCGCCGGTCTGGACCCGGCCCTTGCGGTACATCAGCAGCGTCAGCACCGCGCCGACCGCGAAGAGGCCGGCCGACCACCAGTACGCGGTCGAGTAGCTGTGCAGCTGGGCCTGGGCGAGCACCTCGGGTGTGGGCTTCTTGCCCGCCAGGTAG
This sequence comes from Streptomyces sp. NPDC020917, assembly GCF_044333795.1. Classification (NCBI taxonomy): domain Bacteria; kingdom Bacillati; phylum Actinomycetota; class Actinomycetes; order Kitasatosporales; family Streptomycetaceae; genus Streptomyces; species Streptomyces sp. NPDC020917. The sequence continues at coordinate 143,225 of NZ_JBIRRR010000021.1, forward strand.
CTCGTCGCAGCGCTCGCGGCCAGCGTGTTGAGCAGTGCGGTGCCGATCGAACCGCCCACCTGCTGCATGGTGTTGACCGCGGCCGAGGCCACGCCCGCGTCCTGCTCGCCGATGCCGTCGGTGGCCACCGACATCGCGGCCGGCATCACCAGGCCGAGGCCGAAGCCCATGACCAGCAGCGGCGGCAGCACGTTCGCGGCGTAGCTGCTGTTGAGGTCGAGCGCGGTCAGCCAGGCCATGCCGCCGACCGCCAGGGCCATGCCCAGCGGCACGATCGGCCGGGGGCCGAGCTTGGGGAGCAGGGTGTTGGTGACCAGCTGGGCGGCGACCATCAGGGCGCCGATCATCGGCAGGAAGCCCAGGCCGGTCTTGACCGGCGTGTAGTGCAGGGACGCCTGCAGGTAGTAGGTCAGGAAGAGGAAGACGCCGAACATTCCGGCACCGGAGATGGCCAGCACGGTGAACGACGCGCCGCGGTTGCGGTCGAGCAGCACGCGCATGGGCAGCAGCGGGTGCTCGGCCCTGGTCTGCCACCAGCTGAAGACGGCCAGCAGCACGGCGCCGAGGGTCAGGAAGCCCCAGGTCATCGGGGAGCTCCAGTCGTGGGTGTCGGCGTTGGAGAAGCCGTAGACCACGCTGAACAGGCCGGCGGTGACCAGCAGGGTGCCGGGGATGTCGAGCTTGGGGCGGTCGGCCGGGGCGCCGGGGCGCAGGAAGAGCAGGCCGCCGATGAAGGCGAGGACGGCGAAGATCAGGTTGACGTACAGCGTCCAGCGCCAGCTCAGGTGCTCGGTCAGCACGCCGCCGAGCAGCAGGCCGACGCCGCCGCCGGCACCGGCGATCGCACCGTAGATGCCGAACGCCTTGGCGCGTTCCTTGGCGTCGGTGAACGTGGTGTTGAGCAGGGACAGCGCGGCGGGTGCCAGCAGCGCGCCGAACAGGCCCTGCAGGGCGCGTCCGGTGACCAGCACCTCGAAGTTCTGGGCGGCGCCGGCCAGAGCGGAGGCGGCGGCGAAGCCGATCACGCCGGTGAGGAAGACGATCTTGCGGCCGATCAGGTCGGCGAGGCGTCCACCGAGCAGCAGCAGCGATCCGAACGCGAGGGAGTACGCGGTCACGATCCACTGGCGGTTGCCGTCGGAGAAGCCGAGGGCCGACTGGGCGGAGGGGAGGGCGATGTTCACCACGGTGGCGTCGAGGACGACCATCAGCTGGGCGATGGCGATGACCCCCAGCACCCACCAGCGGTGGCCGGGCCGTTCGGTCCTGGATGCGCCGCTCTGGGACGGTACGGCCGGCGCCTTCCGGAGCGCGTCGGCGCCCGGGCTTGCGTCGGTGGAGCTCTGTGACATGGGAGGACTCCTGGGTGGGACGGATGCGGCAGACCCGCAGGAAGAACGAAACGGTTTCGTACTCCAAAAACGGTACGACCGGCTCTATCGAAACGCAAACGTTTCGTTGTGTCGCTCGATGTGCCGCTGCTCACATCGCCCGGCTTCCGGGCGGAAGCCGGGCGTGATCCCGCCGGGACGCGGCCGTCAGGAGTCGGTGCGGCCGGTGACCGCGACGGTCACCCCGAGGCCGATCATGGCCAGCCCGCCGGTGCCGCCGACCGCGGCCAGGCGGCGCGGGGAGCTGGCGAACCAGGACCGCGCGGCCGAGGCGCCCACCGCCCACATGCTGTCGCAGACCAGCGCCAGCACGGTGAACACCAGCGCCAGCAGCAGCATCTGCTCGTGCACCCGGCCCGCGCCGCGGTCCACGAACTGCGGCAGCACGGCGGCGAAGAAGATCATCGTCTTGGGGTTCGTCACACCGACCACGAACCCCTCCCACAGGGTGCGCAGGTCGCTGCGTGCCGCCGGCCCCTCCTCGGTGCCCATCGCGGACATCGACAGGGCGCCGCGGTGGCGCCACGCCTTGATCCCGAGGAACACCAGGTAGGCCGCGCCCGCGAGCTTCAGCGCGAGGAAGATCGTCACCGAGCGGGCCACCACCTCGCCCAGCCCCAGGGACACCAGCGTGGCCAGTACGTAGGCGCCGATCGCGTTGCCCAGCACGCTGCCCAGGGCGGTGCGCCGCCCGTGCGCCAGCGCCCGGCCCAGCACGAACAGCACGCTGGGTCCCGGAATCAGCACCAGCACCAGTGAGATCGCCGCGAACCCCAGCAGCCGGTCGACCGACATCCCGTCCTCCTCCACCGCTCCGCACACACCGCCGTGCGGGGAGCGTAAGGCCGCGGAGCCGGGGCGCGCCGCTGTTTTTCCGCCCCTCCCGCGCCGCCCGCCCATCCCTCGGCGGCGGGTGACCTCCGGGCGGCAGGGCCTGCGGCCGGCCTCAGGGCAGGAGACCGGCCCTGCGCGCCGCGACGACCGCCTCCAGCCGGGTGTGCGCGCCCAGCTTGCGCATCGCCGAGCGCAGATAGCTCTTCACCGTCTCCGGCCGCAGCCGCAGCCGCGCCGCGGCGGCCGCGTTGGTCGCACCGGACGCCACCGAGGCGAGCACGTCCAGTTCCCGCGGGGTCAGCTGGGCGGGCGGCATCGCGGGCGGCGGGGGAGCGGCGGCGGGGCCCGAGGCGGCGGCCAGCCGGGAGCAGGCGGACAGCAGCTCCTGCCGCAGGTGGGCGTCCGGGATCCGCGCGGCCAGCGCCCGCAGCTCGGCGTGCGCCTCGCGCACCTCCTCCCAGGCCCGCCGGTCGCCGGCCACCGGCTGCTGGGCGTACGACAGCAGCCGGTGCGCCTCGTCCCTGACGGCCAGAGCCTGCTCCAGCTCGCGGACCGCGTCCTGGGCGACGGTCAGCGGGCGGTCGCCCAGCGCGTACGGCTGGCGGAGCGCCCCGTACAGCACCCCGCGCACCCGCCGGTGCACCACGATCGGCACCGCGAGCACCGACCGCAGGCCCTCGGCGGCCACCGCGGCGTCGTACTCGTGGCTGATCACCCGGGAGATGCGGTAGTCGGTGACGGCGTACGGGCGGGCCATCGCCAGCGCCTTGCCGCCCAGGCCGTTGCCGGTGGTGATGCCCAGGCCGCGCAGGGAGTCGCCGCCGGTGCCGGAGAGCTCGGTGATGCGGAACGCCCGTCCGGGCGCCTGGGGCTGCCCGGGAGCGCCGGAGGCCGGGACCAGGCCGCCGAAGGCCACCGGGAGCAGCCCGGACCTGCGCATCCGCAGCAGCGCCGCCCGGACCTCGACCGATTCGCCGCGCACCGCCTCCACGCTCCACACCCCCTCACCCCCGTCCGGGGGTAGTGAGACCCACGTCACTCACGCACGATGCTACTCAGGGGCCGTACACGAGGAGGGCACATGGCGGCATCGGAGGCGACTGCGGATTTCCGCACCGCCCGGGACTTCCTGCTACGGCATCGGGAGGACTATACGGCTGCCCGCGACGGATTCCGCTGGCCCCGGCCCGAGAGCTTCAACTGGGCGCTCGACTGGTTCGACGTCGTCGCGGCCGAGCCGGAGACCGCCGCCAGGCCCGCGCTGTGGATCGTGGAGGAGGACGGGAGCGAGACCCGGGTCTCCTACCGGGAGATGGCCGAGCGCTCGTCCCGCGTCGCCAACTGGCTGCGGGCCCGCGGCGTGCGGGCCGGCGACCGGGTGCTGCTGATGCTGGGCAACCAGGTCGAGCAGTGGGAGACGGCGCTGGCCGCGATGAAGCTGCGGGCCGTGGTGATCCCGGCGACGCCGCTGCTGGGCCCGGCCGACCTGCGCGACCGGGTGGAGCGCGGCGGGGTGCGGCACGCGATCGTCAGGTCCGCGGACACCGCGAAGTTCGCCGACGTACCCGGCGACTACACCCGCGTCGCGGTCGGCGGCGCCCCCGAGGGATGGCTCGCCTACGAGGAGGCGTACGAGGCCGAGCCCGGCTTCACCCCCGACGGCGTCACCCGTTCGGACGATCCGCTGATGCTGTACTTCACCTCGGGCACCACCGCGAAGCCCAAGCTGGTCGAGCACACCCACCTTTCCTACCCGGCCGGGCACCTGGCCACGATGTACTGGATCGGCCTGCGCCCCGGCGACGTGCACCTGAACATCTCCTCGCCCGGCTGGGCCAAGCACGCCTGGTCCAGCCTGTTCGCGCCGTGGAACGCCGAGGCGACGGTCTTCGTGCACAACTACACGCGGTTCGACGCCGGCGCGCTGATGGCGGCGATGGAGCGCGCGAAGGTGACGAGTTTCTGCGCGCCCCCGACCGTGTGGCGGATGCTCATCCAGGCCGACCTGTCCGCACTGGCCACCCCGCCCAAGGCCGCGGTGGCCGCCGGCGAGCCGCTCAACCCCGAGGTCATCGAGCACGTGAGGCGCCACTGGGGCGTCGTCATCCGCGACGGGTTCGGGCAGACGGAGACCGCCGTCCAGGTCGCCAACACCCCCGGCCAGCAGGTGAAGCCCGGCTCGATGGGCCGGCCCACGCCCGGCTACACGGTCACCCTGATCGACCCGGTCAGCGGCGTGCCCGGCAACGAGGGCGAGATCTGCCTGGACCTGAGCGAGCGGCCGGTCGGGCTGATGACCGGGTACGCCGGGGCGCCGGACCTCACCGAGGAGGCGATGGGCGGCGGCTACTACCGCACCGGCGACATCGGCAGCCGGGACGCCGACGGCTACATCACCTACGTCGGGCGGGCCGACGACGTCTTCAAGTCCTCGGACTACAAGATCTCCCCGTTCGAGCTGGAGAGCGCGCTGCTGGAGCACGAGGCGGTCGCCGAAGCGGCCGTGGTGCCCGCGCCGGACGAGGTGCGGCTGTCGGTGCCCAAGGCGTACGTGGTGCTCGCCGAGGGCTGGGCGCCCGACGGCGAGACCGCGAAGGCGATCTTCGCGCACTCCCGTGCCGTGCTCGCGCCCTACAAGCGGATCCGCCGGCTGGAGTTCGCCGAACTACCGAAGACCGTGTCGGGCAAGATCCGCCGCGTGCAGCTGCGCGAGGCGACCATGCACGACGGCAGCAAGGAGTTCCACGAGGAGGACTTCCGGTGAGCGGCCCGGCCGGCACGACCGGTTCGGCGGCCGGCACGCCCGGCGCCGGGGAGCCGTCGTACGCGCACGGCACGGGCAGCACCCCGCTGCTGGGGGAGACCATAGGTCTCAACCTGGACCGGGCGATCGCCGCCCATCCGGACCGCGACGCGCTGGTCGACGTCCCCAGCGGCCGGCGCTGGACCTACGCCGAGTTCGGGGCCGCGGTCGCCGCGCTGGCCCGCGGGCTCGCCGCGTCCGGGATCTCCAAGGGCGACCGGGTGGGCATCTGGGCGCTGAACTGCCCCGAGTGGGTCATGGTGCAGTACGCCACCGCCCGGCTCGGCGCGATCATGGTGAACATCAACCCGGCCTACCGGCTGCACGAGCTGGAGTTCGTGCTCAACCAGGCCGGCGTCGGCCTGCTGATCGCCTCCACCGAGTACCGCAGCAGCGACTACCGGGCGATGGCCGCCGAAGTGCGCGGCAGCTGCCCGCGGTTGCGGGAGGTGGTGCACATCGGCGACCCGTCGTGGGACCGTCTCACCACCGCGGGCACGGAGTTGGACGAGGGCTTCCTGGCGGCGGTCGAGGCGGGGCTGCACTGCGACGAGCCGGTCAACATCCAGTACACCTCGGGCACCACCGGGTTCCCCAAGGGCGCGACCCTCTCGCACCACAACATCCTCAACAACGGCTACTTCGTGGGCGACACCGTCGGCTACACCGAGCAGGACCGGGTCTGCCTGCCGGTGCCCTTCTACCACTGCTTCGGCATGGTGATGGGCAACCTCGGCGCCACCTCGCACGGCGCCTGCATCGTCATCCCCGCGCCGGCCTTCGACCCGGCGGCCACGCTGCGGGCGGTCCAGCAGGAGCGCTGCACCTCGCTGTACGGCGTGCCGACGATGTTCATCGCCGAACTCGGCCTGCCCGACTTCGCGTCGTACGACCTGACCTCGCTGCGCACCGGGATCATGGCGGGGTCGCCGTGCCCGGTGGAGGTGATGAAGCGGGTGATGGCCGAGATGCACATGGCCGAGGTGTCCATCTGCTACGGGATGACCGAGACCTCGCCGGTGTCCGCCCAGACCCGGCGCGAGGACGACCTGGAGCGCCGCACCGCGACCGTCGGCCGGGTGCTGCCGCACATCGAGGTGAAGGTGGTGGACCCGGTCGAGGGCGTCACCGTGCCGCGCGGCACCGCGGGTGAACTGTGCACCCGCGGCTACTCGGTGATGCTCGGCTACTGGGACGAGCCGGAGCGCACCGCGGAGGCGGTGGACGCCGCGCGGTGGATGCACACCGGCGACCTGGCGGTGATGCGGGACGACGGGTACCTCGCCGTCGTCGGCCGGATCAAGGACATGATCATCCGCGGCGGCGAGAACGTCTACCCGCGGGAGGTCGAGGAGTTCCTCTACACCCACCCCAAGATCTCCGACGTGCAGGTGGTCGGCGTGCCCGACGAGCGGTACGGCGAGGAGATCCTGGCCTGCGTGATCCCGCGCGACCCGGCCGACCCGCCCACCCTGGAGGAGATCGCGCAGTTCTGCGCCGGGCAGCTCGCGCACTTCAAGGTGCCGCGCCACCTGCGGATCCTCGACGCCTTCCCGATGACGGTGAGCGGCAAGGTCCGCAAGGTGGAGCTGCGGGAGGACTTCAGCGCAGCGGGATGATCGCGGTCGGGGCGTGGCCGGGCGCGGTGGCGAGCTCCTCGAACTCGCGGACGTCGGAGATGTCGGCGGTGGTGGACATCGCGATGTTGGTGATCCGCTCCAGGACCGCCTCCACCACGACCGGCACCCGGTGCTCGGCCGCCAGCTTCTTCGCCTGCTCGAAGGCGGCGCCCAGCTCCGCCGGGTCGGTGACCCGGATCGCCTTGCAGCCCAGGCCCTCGGCGACCTTGACGTGGTCGACGCCGTAGACGCCGATCTCGGGGGAGTTGAGGTTCTCGAACTCCAGGTTGACCTGGAAGTCCATGTCCAGGCCGATCTGGGCCTGCCGGATCAGGCCCAGGTAGGCGTTGTTGACCAGCACGTGCACGTACGGGATGCGGTGCTGGGCGCCGACCGCCAGCTCCTCGATCATGAACTGGAAGTCGTAGTCCCCGGACAGCGCCACCACCGGGGCGTCCGGGTCGGCCACGGCGACCCCCAGCGCGGCGGGCACCGTCCAGCCCAGCGGGCCGGCCTGGCCGCAGTTGATCCAGTGCCGCGGCCGGTGGACGTGCAGCAGTTGGGCGCCGGCGATCTGGGACAGGCCGATGGTGGTGACGTACCGGGTCTCCGGGCCGAACGCGCGGTTCATCTCCTCGTACACCCGCTGCGGCTTCATCGGGATGTCGTCGAAGTGGGTGCGGCGCTGCAGGGTGGCCTTGCGCTCCAGGTGCGCGGCGATCCACTCCTCGCGGTCCGGCAGCCGGCCCGCGGCCTTCAGCTCCCGCGCGACCTCGACGAAGAGGGCGAGCGCGGACCGGGCGTCGGAGGCGATGCCGTAGTCCGGCGGGAAGATCCGGCCGATCTGGGTGGGCTCGATGTCGACGTGCACGAAGGTGCGGCCCCGGCGGTAGACGTCGAGCTTGTAGCCGGTGTGGCGGTTGGCCCAGCGGTTGCCGATGCCGAGGACGAAGTCCGACTCCAGGAACGTCGCGTTGCCGTAGCGGTGCGAGGTCTGCAGCCCGACCATGCCGGCGTTGAGCCGGTGGTCGTCGGGGATCGCGCCCCAGCCCATCAGTGTCGGCACCACCGGAGTGCCGGTGATCTCCGCGAACTCCACCAGCAGATCGGCCGCGTCGGCGTTGATCACGCCGCCGCCGGCCACGATCAGCGGGCGCTCGGCGGCCAGCAGGTACGTCAGCGCCTTCTCGATCTGGGCGCGTGAGGCGGCCGGCTTGTACACCGGCAGCGGCTGGTACGTCTCGGGGTCGAACTCGATCTCGGTCTGCTGCACGTCGATCGGCAGGTCGATCAGCACCGGGCCGGGGCGTCCGGAGCGCATCAGGTGGAACGCCTGCTGGAAGACGCCGGGCACCTGCGCGGCCTCCAGCACGGTGGTCGCCTTCTTGGTGACCGGGCCGGCGACGGCGGCGATGTCGACCGCCTGGAAGTCCTCCTTGTGCAGCACCGCGGTCGGCGCCTGGCCGGTGATGCACAGGATCGGGACGGAGTCGCCGGTCGCCGAGTACAGGCCGGTGATCATGTCGGTGCCGGCCGGGCCCGACGTGCCGATGCACACGCCGATGTTGCCCGGGCGGGCGCGGGTGTAGCCCTCGGCCATGTGCGAGGCGCCCTCGACATGGCGGGCCAGCGTGTGCCGGATACCGCCGTGCGCCTTCAGGGCCGCGTAGAAGGGGTTGATCGCGGCGCCGGGCACGCCGAACGCGACGTCGACGCCCTCCCGTTCGAGGATCTCCACGGCGGCGCGGGCGGCGGTCATTCGAGGCATGGGGACTCCCTCTCGCAAGCTGCCTTCCGCTTAGTTAATTCCACTATGCGGAAATCATGTTCTGCTATATGGAAGGAACATAGGTCGGGGTCCCGGCAGGCGTCAAGGGCCGCCGGGCGGCCGGCCCGGGGGACCGCCGGCGCACGCGGAAGCGCCCGGTCCGCGGAGTGCGGCCGGGCGCGAGGGGGAGCGGGGGCGGCGGTGAGGAGGGCCGTGAGTGACAGGGCGGGAGCCGGGAACTGCGGGCCGGGGCTCAGGGATTGAGGGCGGGCCCGCGTCTGATCAGGTCGTCGGCCGCGTCGTTGACGGGCTGCGGGGTGCCGGTCAGGTCCATCACGAACAGCGGCACCCGCAACTGGTCGGCGCGCAGCCGCGCGTTGTGGGCGTAGCCGGCCAGCGAGAAGAACGCCCCGGTGGCGTCCTCGTGCGCGCAGTTCAGCCAGAGGCACTCGACGTCGCGCAGCGGTGTCGGCAGCGTCGTCGGGTCGACCTGCGCGACCAGGCGGTCGCCGCGCAGGTCGATGCCGTTGGCGCTGCGGTCGCCGGCCAGCCGCACGCCGGCGAAGCCCAGCCACTTCAGGTACTGGGCGGCCGCGGTGAGCGCGTCCCGCGCGGTGCGGATGGTCACCGGCCGGAACGGCGGCCGGTCGGTGGGCGGCGGCGGGGCCTGACCCGCCGGGACCGGCGCGGAGCCGGGCCGCGGCGGGAGCGCGCCCGCGTCCTCGGCGGTCAGCCCGGACTCGCCGTTGACCGGAAGCCGCACCAACGCCCCGCAGGCGCAGTCGAACTCCGGCTGCGGCCAGTGGTCGGCGCGCCCGCAGTCCGGGCACCGCAGCCGTACCCAGGAGTCGTCCCACGAGCGGTGAAGCACCTCGACGGGCATCCCGCCGACCAGCACCGGGGGTGCGAGCGGTGCCCCGCAGGCGCACGGAAACGTCGGGGCGGTGTAGCGGTGCTCCTGCCCACAGGCCGGACAGCGCACCAGCACGCTCTCTGCCATGGATCGAACTCCCGGTCGGGCGCGACGCCTTGAACCGCGCGGCGAGCGAGCGGGAAGCCCGGGCGGACGCGGCGTGTCTGCACCCATAGTGCAGGAAGAGCCCGTCCGTGTGCCGGGTTCGGGACAGTCCGTCCGTAACCCGCGCCGTCCCGACCACCCCTCAGAAGTCCGGACGGCGCGGGTCGTGTGATCCGCCCGGCGGTGCGTCTTGGCGCGACAGGACTGTCACGCACCGCCGGGCGGTGTTCCGGTGGGCCCGCTCAGTCCTTGACCGGCAGGCCCGAGAGCCGCTCCACCTCGCGCAGCAGCGCCGAGTGGTCGAGTCCGCCGTCCCCCTGGGCGCGCAGCGACGCGACGAGGTCCGCCACGACCGCGCCCACGGGGAGGGCGGCGCCCACCGAGCGGGCCGCGTCGGTGACGATGCCCATGTCCTTGTGGTGCAGGTCGATCCGGAAGCCCGGCGCGAACTCGCGGTGCAGGAAGTTGTCCTTCTTGCGGGTCAGCACGGTGGAGCCGGCCAGCCCGCCGTTCAGCACCTCCAGCGCCGCGGCCAGGTCCACTCCGGACTTCTCCAGGAAGACCACGGCCTCCGCGCACGCCTGGATGTTCACCGCGACGATCAGCTGGTTGGCGGCCTTCACGGTCTGGCCGGAGCCGTGCGGGCCGCACCGCACCACCGTCCTGCCGAGCACGTCGAGCAGGGGCCTGGCCGCGTCGAAGTCGGCCTGCTCGCCGCCGACCATGATGGACAGCACGGCCTCGATCGCGCCGGCCTCGCCGCCGGAGACCGGCGCGTCCAGCACCCGGATCCCCTTGGCCGCGGCGGCCTTCGCCAGGTCGATCGAGGTCTGCGGGGTGATCGAGGAGGTGTCGATCAGCAGCGCGCCCGGCCGGGCGTTCTCCAGGACGCCGTCCGGGCCGTAGACGACGGCCTCCACCTGCGGCGAGGCCGGCACCATCGTGACGATGACGTCCGCGTCCCGCACCGCCTCGGCGATCGACGGGGCGGCCGTTCCCCCGTGCGCGGCCAGCCGTTCCAGCTTCTCCGCTTCCAGGGTGTATCCGGTGACCCGGTACCCGGCGCGGATCAGGTTCTCGGCCATGGGCGACCCCATGATCCCGAGCCCGATCCAGGCGACCTTGGGGAGGTTGGTGCTCATGAGTTCCTCTCAGGGGAGTGCGGGGGCAGGGGAGTTCCGCGGTCAGAGGTGCGGGCAGGATCCGCGCGCTGGGGTCCGCGGTCAGGGGCGCCAGCCGAAGCCGGCCGCGCTGCCGCCGGCGGACGGCTTGTACTCCAGGCCGGTCCAGCCGGTGTACCCCGACGCGCGGAGCTGCCCCAGGAGTTCGGCCAGCGGGAGGGCGCCGGTGCCCGGCGCGCCGCGGCCCGGGTTGTCGGCGATCTGGACGTGCCCGGTGCGCGCGGCGAACCGCTTGATCACCGACGGCAGGTCCTCGCCGTTCATGGACAGGTGGTAGAGGTCGAGCAGGAAGCGCGCGTTGTCCAGGCCGGTGGCCGCGTTGACCCGGTCCACCACCTCGACCGCCGACTCGGCGCTGACCAGCGGGTAGCGCGGCGACTCCGGCGCGTTGAGCGCCTCGACGAGCAGCACCGCGCCGGCCTCGCTCGCCGCCCGGGCGGCGAACGCCAGGTTCTCCAGGGCCAGTTCGTCCTGCTCGGCGGGATCGACCCCGTCGATCCGGTTGCCGTACAGCGCGTTGAGCGCCGGGCAGCCGACCGACGCGGCGAACTCCGCGGCCACCGGGACGTTCGCCCGGAACCGCTCGGACTCCGCGCCGGGCAGGGAGAGGGCGCCGCGGTCGGGGCCGGGCAGCTGTCCCGCGTAGAAGTTGAGGCCCACCAGCCGGGTGCCGGCCGCCTCCAGCGCCGACCGCAGCCCGTCGAGCCGGGCCCTGTCCGGCGTGGGGTCGTCGACCCAGGGCCACCACAGCTCGACGGCGTCGAAGCCGGCCGCGGCCGCGGCGGCCGGGCGTTCCAGCAGCGGCAGTTCGGTGAACAGCAGGGAGAGGTTCACATCGAAGCGCGCGTCGGTGAAGCTCACGGGAGTGCTCCCCTTCCGAGTGCGACTTCCGTATTGCGGAAGTTAGTTTCTGTCCTGTGGAACAGTGAATCAGGCTGGCGTGCGCTGTCAAGTGCGCGCGGGGGTGCGTGAGGGCAGGTGGCGGCGTCCGGGGCGGCCGGATCGTGTGCAGGACGGGAGCCGGTCGCCACGGGTCCGGCGCGGGTTCCGCCTCCGGTCGGACCGGCTCGGGTGCGGTGGCGCGCGAAGCGCGTCCCGGCGACGTCCGGGTAAACCCCCGGATCCCTCTGTCAAACCTTTCCGCGACCAGTTCTTCAACACGATCACGAGGTCAAAAGAAAGGTCGTGGGGTGGCGGCCTCCGGAAAATCGACATTCACACCCGCGTAATACTGCGAAGAATGTCCGTTTGCTTACCATCGGGGTGGTGTCGCCGACGGAAGTTGGGGCCCTCTTTGCTCTGGACAAGGTATAGGCCCTGCCGTACTGTCGATCCCGATCGCCGATGGGTCCGGTAGGGCTGCTCGGTGCACCATTGCGACGCATCCAGCGGTCATACGGGGCTTACGGGGACGGTGACGTATGTGGTGGGGTCGAGGGCGCGCGCCAGTCGTGCGGATGCGACCGAGAACGCCGTGTTGACCTCGGCGGATGCCGTAGAGGCGGCGTCGCGGGAGCGGCGTACCCGGTTCACCGTGCTCGGCCTGCTGACCGTCACCGACGGCCGCGACTCGGTCGCCCTGCAACCGTCCAGGCCCGCGGCACTGCTCGCCGCATTGTTATTGCACGCGAATTCCGCGGTCTCCACGGAATTCCTTCAGCGCGTTATCTGGGGCGAGGAGACGCCGGCTCAGGCGAAACCCGCTTTGCATAGCTGTGTACTGCGGCTTCGCCGTCTGTTCACTAAATACGGAGTGGCCGGCAATGCGATCGAGGCTGTTCCCGGCGGTTACCGCCTGACGGCGGACGCGGAGACCCTCGATCTCGTCGAGTTCCGGGAGCTCCTGGTCCAGGCCTATTCCGCCGGCGACCCCGACACCGAATTACGGCTGTTCCGCGCCGCACTGGCCCTGTGGAAGCCTCCGCTCATGGCCAATGTCCATTCCGATCTGCTGCACCGCGACGAGGTGCCGCGGCTCAAGGAGGAGTGGCTGCGGGCCATCGAGCGCGTCTTCGACCTCGAACTGGCATGCGGCCGGCACCGCGAGGCGCTCGCCGAGATCTGGCCCACGGCCCGCGCCCACCCGCTGCACGAGCGGTTCACCGAACAGCTCATGGAAGCCCTGCACCGCGCCGGACGGCGCGCCGAGGCGCTCTCCGAGTACCGCAAGACCAAGGACCACCTCGCCGAGCACCTCGGCGTGGACCCCGGACCCGCCCTCCAGCGCCTGGAGTTGGAGATCCTGCGCGGCGGCGACCCCGCGCAGGCACCCGCCCAGGCCCCCGCCCCTCCCTCGGCCGAACCCGCACCCGCCGCCGGCTCCGGCGCCGCCTCCCGCTCCGGGAGCGGTCCCGCGCCAGGACCGGAGCCGGCCTCCACGACGGGCCCGGCCGTCCCGGCCGGCGGGGCGCCGCCCGCCCGCCCCGACGACGGCGCCGAGGACGCGGCCGACGGCCCGCTGATCAGCGGCGAGGGCGTCCTGGACCGCCTGGTCGGCGCCGGGCTGCTCCAGGAGGGCCCGCGCGGCCACTACCGCATGCACGCACTACTGCGGGCCTTCGCCCGTGCGGCCGCCGCGGAGGGCGTCGGCGCCCGCACCGCGAGGAACGCGCACACCACCACCCCCTCACCCCGGCACGGCGCCGTGGACCTGCACCCGACGGAGGCGTGAACGACATGGTGTCACCGGACACGGCGACCACGGCGAACCCGGCGAACGGCGCCGCCCCGGCCCCGGCGGCCGACGCGGCGCGCGCGGCCGACGCGGCCTACGCGAAGATCGCCGAGACCCGGCCCCGCATCAGGCGCGACGTGCTCTACACGCAGACGCCCAACGGCGTCCACTTCCACAACGCCCGCGGCGGGTTCAGCGTGGTCATGCCCTCCGCGTACCGCTTCGCGTCGCTGATCGTGCCGCACCTGACCGGCGACACCACGGTCGCCGGACTCTGCCAGGGACTCGGCACCAAGCAGCGCGACATGGTGACCCGGCTCGTGAGCACGCTCTACGCGCGTGGCTTCGCCCGGGACGCGGTGCCCGCGGCCCTGGAGTCCCCGGCCCCCGAGCCCGCCGTGGCCCGCCGGTTCGCGCCGCAGATCGACTACATCGACCACTACACCGACGGCGCCGCCGAGCGCTTCCTGCGCTTCCGCACCAGCCGCGTGGCCGTCCTCGGCGACGACCAGGTGGCGCGCTGGGCCGCGCTGTCACTGATCCGCAACGGCTGCGCGTCCGTCGCCGTCCCCGCCGGCATCGACACCCCCGCCAACCGCTTCGACCAGGTGCGCGACGAGGCCGCGGCGCTGGCCGGCGACGACTGCCAGGTGACCCTCGGGATCCTCGAACCCGGCGCGGCGCACGGCGAGTTCGGCTGGGCGGACCTGGACGGCTACGACGTCGTGCTGGTCACCGGCGCGCAGGCGGCCCGGCAGGCCGCCGCGCTGGCCGCCGCCGTCCCGGCCGGCCGGATGCTGGTCCCCGCATGGGAGTTCGGCGGCTCCATGGTCGTCGGGCCGCTCACCGCCGAGGACTCCACGGGCTGCTGGAACTGCGCCGCGCTGCGCCTCGGCGCCAACGGCGACCCCGCCCACGCGGCCGACCTGTGGAGCACGCTGGCCCCCGGCGCGCCCCGCCCCGTGTCCGGCACCGCACGCGGCCCGGTCGCCGCGATGCTCGGCAACCTGCTGGGCTACGAGGTGTTCCGCCTCACCACCGGCGCGCTCCCCGCCGAGACCCGCGGACAGCTCGTCGTACAGAACCTCGACTCCCTCGACACCGTCGCCGAGCCGCTGCTGCCGCACCCCGCCTGCCCGCGCTGCGCGGCGCCGCCCGCCGCGGCCCTCCAGGTGCCCGAACTGGCCGCGCTGGACGCCGAGCCGGCGGAGGCCGGGACCGCGGCGGACCAGGCCGAGGGCGCGCCGCCCGCCGAGGAGGACGCCGCCAAGGCGGCGCTCGCCGAGATCACCGACCGGTCGGTGCTGGTGCAGCCGGCCGCGGGCGTGTTCCGGTCGTTCGACGACGAGGTGTGGGCGCAGACCCCGCTGAAGGTCAGCACCGTGGCGCTGAGCACCGGGCACGGGGCCGGGCGGTCGGTGACCGCGTTCGACGTCCACCACGTGGCCGGCGCGCGGCTGCGCGCGCTGGGGCGGGCGGCCGAGGTGTACGCCGAGCACGTGGTGCCGCTGCCCGAGGTGCTGACCGGCACCGCGCTGGACGCCGCCCGCGGCAAGTGGACCGCCGTCGAACCGGCGGAGCTGTCCACCGCGTCCGGGCTGGACGCCCGCGACGTCCCCGCGTGGTGCACGGCCGGCTCGCTGCTCGGCGGCGAGACCGTCCTCGTCCCCGCCGCGGCGCTGCGGCCGTTCGGGCCGTACAACCGCGACCGGATCGTCGAGCCCACCTCCGCGGGCAGCGGAGCCGGCCGCACCCCCGAGGAGGCCACCGCCCGGGGCGTGCTCACCGCCCTCGCCTACGACACGCTGCGCGACGCCCTGCACGGCCGGGTCCCGGTCGCCGCCGTCGACCCCGCAGCCGTCGAGGCCGCGGGCGACCCCGAACTCACCTTCCTCGTACGGTCCGCCGCCACCCTCGGCGTCCCGCTGGAGATCCTCGACGTCGGCGCGGCGGACACCCGCACGGTGCCGGTGGTGCTGGCCCGCTCCGGCGAGCGCTGGGCGCTCGGCAGCGCGCCGCGCTGGCGGGACGCGGCGCTGGAGGCGCTGCGGGACCTGCTGGGGGCGATCCAGCTCGCCGCGGAGTCGCAGGCGCCCGAAATCCTCGACACCGGCGACCCCTTGCTCGCCGAGCTGGCACCAGCCGCGCTCGGCGTCACCGGCACCGCGGCGCCCGCCGTGGACACCGGCACCAGTTGGGCGGCGGTGGCCGCCGCCCTGCGCGCCGCGGGCCGCGACCTGCTGGCCGCGCCGGTCCACGCCCCCGACCTCGCGGCCGGCCGGCTGCACGCCACCCGCGTCCTGCTGACCCGCGGCGGAGCCTTTGATGCCCACTGACCTCAGACCGCGGCCGCCGGCCCCGCCGGGGGCGGCGTCCCCCGGCGCGGCCGGCCACCTCGGCACCGGCGACCCCCAGGACGCGGTCCTCGCCGCGCTCGCCGCCGCCCTGCGGGACCCCGCGGACACCGCGCAGGGACCGCTCGTCGCCGCGCTCGGCCTGCGCGACGAACTGGCCGTCACCGGGGCGGAGCCGGCGGCCGACGCCGCTGCCCGTCCCCGGCCGGGGACCGAAGCGGACGCGGCCGCCACCGCACCGGAGCCCGATGTCGCGCCCCCGGGTATGGCGGCACGCATCGGCGTCCACCTGTACGGGCACCACGCCCTGGTCGGGCCGTTCGAGGCGGACGGCACGCCCGGCTGCAGCCGCTGCCTGGTGCGGCGCTGGCAGGCGGTCCGCACCCGTGGGCTGCGCGAGGCGCTGGAACTCGGCAGCGGCGGCCGGACCGCCGGACGGCCGCCGTGGGCGGTGCCGTTCGTGGCCGACGCGCTGGCCGCGCTGATCGCCGCGCGCCGCGCCCCGGAGGCCGCGAGGACCGCCTCGGCCGCGTTCCCCTACGCCTACCTCGTGGACCTGGAGACGCTCGCCGTCACGCCGTTCACCGTCGTCCCCGACTCCGAATGCCCCGCCTGCGGCGACCCGGTGGCCGACAGCGCCGCCACCGCCCGTGTGGAGCCGGCGAGTTCACCCAAGCGCGCGGCTGACGAGTTCCGGGTGCGCCCGGCCGACGACTACGACGTGCCGCTCGCCGCCTACGTCAACCCGGCGGCCGGGATGCTCGGCCCGTCGGTCGTGCCGGACCTGGCGTCGGCGTCCACCTCCTCCGTGGTGGGGTCGTTCTTCCTGCGCTCAGGGGACTACCTGCGCGAGTGCTTCTGGGGCGGCCACACGCCGCGCTACCGCTCCAGCGTGCGCGTCGGGCTGCTGGAGGGCCTGGAGCGCAGCGCCGGAATGCGGCCGCGCGGCCGGCGCACCACCGTGACCGCGGCCTACGACGACCTGGGCGACGAGGCCCTGGACCCGCGCACCTGCGGCCTGTACTCCGAGGAGTTCCACCGCGCGGAACCGGGCGTGCGCCCCTTCGACCCGGCCCGCCCCATCCCCTGGGTGTGGGGCTTCAGCCTGCGCGACCGGCGGCCGGTCCTCGTGCCGGAGATCCTCGCGTACTACCACGCGCCCGGCGGACTGGAGAACCGCTTCGTCCAGGAGAGCTCCAACGGCTGCGCGTCCGGCGGGAGTCTGGCCGAGGCCGTGTACTTCGGGCTGATGGAGGTCATCGAGCGCGACGCCTTCCTGCTCGCCTGGTACGGCCGCGCCCCGCTCCGGGAGATCGACGCGTCGGCCAGCCGGCGGCCCGAGACCCGCGCGATGATCGACCGCCTCGCGATGTACGGCTACCGCGCCCGGTTCTTCGACACCCGGATCAGCTTCCCGGTGCCCGTCGTCACCGCGGTCGCCGAACGCGTCGACGGCGGCCTGGGCCGCCTGTGCTTCGGCGCGGGCGCCGGACTCGACCCGGAGGCCGCGCTCGCCGCCGGCCTGTGCGAGATCGCCACCGACGCGGTCAACCTGCGCCGCCGCACGGTCCGCGAGCGGCCCCGGCTGGAGGCGATGGCCGCCGACTTCGGCCGGGTGCACGTGCTGCACGACCACCCGCTGCTGTACGGGCTGCCGGAGATGGCCCGCCACGCCGACTTCCTGCTGCGCGGCCCCGACCGGCCGAGGATCCCGCTCGCCGAGGTCGCCCGCGACACCCTCACCCCGCGCATGGACCTGCGCGACGACGTCGAGCAGGTCGTCGCGCAGCTCGCGGGCGCCGGATTCGACGCCATCGCCGTCGACCAGACCATGCCCGAGCAGCGGCGGCTCGGCTTCCACACGGCCGGCGTCATCGTGCCCGGCCTGCTGCCGATCGACTTCGGGTGGAGCCGCCAACGGGCCCTGCACATGCCCAGGACCCGTACCGCCCTGCTCGGAGCCGGCCTGGCCGACCACGAGTTGGCACCCGGCGAGCTCAACCACGCACCGCATCCGTTCCCCTGACCGCCGCCGGCGGCCGCAACCCGCACCGCTCAACCGCACGTCGCACCGCACGCCCCACCCGCACCACCCGAACGCCGCACTCGTGCTCGCGCAGAGAGGACCGACCGTGGGATACGCCCAGGAGTACGCGACCGCCATCGTCCGGCGGGGCCGCTATCCCATGGAGCCCGTCGACTGGGTACCGGACTGGGCCGACCGGCCGCGCAAGGGCAAGCACTTCCCGGGAGCGCCGCTGTTCCCGCTGCCCGCGGGCCCGACGCCGCCGGCCGCCGCCACCGTCCAGCAGGGCCTCCACGGGCCGCGCGGCGACGGCGAGTTCACGCTGCCGCTGCTCGCCGGGATGCTGCAGGACTCCTACGGCCTCACCGGCCGCAGGCTCGCCGTGCAGGCCAACTCCGACCTCGGCACGCTGCCGATGTACACCCAGGCCAACTGGTCGCGCGGCAGCGCGTCCGGCGGCGGCCTCTACCCGGTCGGCATCCACTGGATCGCCGGGCCCGGCGGCCCCCTCACCCCCGGCATCCACTACTACGACACGCAGCACCACGCCATGCGGCGGCTGCTGACCGGCGACGTCACCGGGCAGGTGCGCGCCGCCGTCGGCGAACCGGCCGCCGGATACCGGCAGTTCCTCGTGCTCGGGGTGCGCTTCTGGCAGAACGCCTTCAAGTACAACAGCTTCAGCTACCACGTCGTGACCATGGACACCGGCGCGCTGCTGCAGACCTGGCGCATCTGGGCCCGCGCCCACGGCCTCCACCTCGGCCCCGCCCTGTGGTTCGACGAGCCCGCGCTCGGCGCGCTGCTCGGCCTCGACCCCGACGAGGAAGGCGTGTTCGGCGTCGTGCCGCTGCGCTGGGCCGGCGACGACGCCCCGGCGGGTGGCACCGCCGCGGACGCGGCCGCGGTGGCCGTGCGGTACGCCGACCAGGAACGGTCCCGGTCGCTCACCACCTTCGAGACGATCCAGGCCATGCACGCCGCCACGGTGGACGGCTCGGACCGCCGCCCGGCCCCCGGCACGCTGGACGGCGCGCTCGCGCTGCCCGTCCCGCCCGGCGGCGAGCGCACCCAACTGCCCGCACCCAGCCGGCTTGACCTCGGCGTGCGGACGGCGCTGCGGACCCGGCGCAGCAGCTTCGGCCGGTTCCAGGCGCTCACCCCGATGCCCGCCCGGCAACTGTCCACCGTGCTGGCCGCGGCCGACGCCGCCGGGCGGCTCGACAGCGACACCGAACCGGCCGGCGACCGGCCGCTCACCCGCCTCTACGTCTTCGTCAACCACGTGGACGGCGTCGACCAGGGCAGCTACGTGTACGACCGCACCGACGGCTCACTGCGGCTGCTCAAGGCCGGCGCGCCCGGGGAGTTCCTGCAGCGCAACTACTTCCTGGCCAACTACAACCTGGAGCAGGCCGCGGCCGTCATAGTCCCCGCCGCCCGCACCCGCAGCGTCCTCGACGCCGTGGGCGACCGCGGCTACCGCCTGGTCAACGCGGTCGTCGGCGGCGTCTCCCAGGCCGTGTACACCGCCGCCGCGGCCGCCGGCCTCTCCTGCGGCGTGGCCCTCGGCTTCGACGCGATCTCCTACACCGAGGAACTGGACCTGGACGCCACCGGCGAGATCCCGCTCCTGACCATGATGATCGGCCACGAGCGCCCCCGCCCGGCCGACTTCCGCTCCGAGATCGCGTGATGGGGTGGACGTGGTGGACGGGGTGGGCGTGGTGGACGGGGTGGGCGTGGTGGACGGGGTGGACGGGGTGGGTGGGGTGGGTGGACGTGGTGGTTGGACGGGGTGGACGGGGTGGTTGGACGGGGTGGGCGTGATGGGTGGACGTGGTGGTTGGACGGGGTGGGCGTGATGGGTGGACGTAGCTCGACAGGTGAACGTCCTGGCTTTTTTATGCCGCGCCCTCGCCTCCGGGCCCTTAGATCCGGTGTCTGCCGGTCGATCGTGCTCGGCCCGCTCGTTCCTCACGGGCCTGCGCGCGTTCTCTCTCTAGACACCGGCGGGCCCTTCGGCTCGGTCGCTACAAAAACGGGTGAGGCAGCACATGCAGAACGTCCGCGGGTTCGCTTTCAGGGTGACCCTGGACCAGCTGTCTGGGGTGCCCCATGGGCCCGCACCAATTCTCCCGGTTGCCCCGGTGTAGGCATCGAGCCAAAGGGCCCGCCGGTGTCTAGAGGAAGAACGCGCGCAGGCCCCGAGGTACGAGGGGCCGAGCACGATCGACCGGCAGACACCGGGTCTAAGGGCCCGGCGGCGAGAGGCCGGCAAAAAAAGGCCAGGACGTTCACTTTTCGAGCTACCCGCACCGATCACGTTCAGCCGGTCCGCTCACCTTGCGAGCTACGGCAACCGATCACGTCCAGCCGATCCGTTCACTTCGCGGACTACGGCAACCGATCACGTTCAGCAAAGAGGGAGTTGGCATGAGCGTCGGGGCGGCCGAGCTGGGCGCCGGAGGAGCGCGGCGGAACGCCGCCGCGCGGGGCTGGGAGCTGCATCGGCGGTTCCTGCTGCGGGTGGCGGGGCTGCCGGTGGAGGCGGTGGCGGGGCTGCGGGACGCGGAGGCCGCGGACTGGGCGGGCCGGGTGCTGGACGCCGAGGACGAACTGGCCCGGCTCGCTGCCGCGTTGGACGATCCGCTCACCGCGCTGGTGAAGTCGGTCGACGACGGGCAGCGGCGCGACGTGCTGGCGGTGCGCCGCGCGGTGTTCAACGGGCGGCTGCCGCGGGACCCCCAGGTGGTGCGGACCGTGGCGGGGACCGCGGACGCGGCCACGGGCGACCTGCTGCTGCGGTGGCTGGCGGAGCGCACCGCGCTGGCCGGCCTGGCCGGCGAGGGCGACCCGCTGGTCACCGCGGGCCTGGCCCGCGCCCGGGCCGAACTGCGCACGCTGGCCGGGGAGGAGCGGCTGCGGCACGGCCTGGTGCTGGCGTCGCCCACGCTGGACGCCCAGCTCGACGCGTTCATCGCCGACCCGGCGCCGGTCCCGGACAAGCGGGCCCGCAAGAAGGAGCGGTCGCTGCTGGCGTACCTGTACCGCACCGCGTGCAAGACGAGCCCGTTCAGCACGTTCACCGGGGTCGCCACGGGCCGCTTCACCGAGGACGCGGGCGCCGAGGCCACCGCCGGCGGGCCGTGGACCAGCCACCCCAGGCTCAACGTGGTGGTGCTGGCCCGCCTGGCGGAGCTGATCGCGGCCGACCCGGAGCGCCGCGCCGCGCTGCCCGTCGCGGTGTCCGCGGGCTGGGAGCTGGACGAGGACCGGGTGCGGTACGTGCGCCGCTCGGTGACCGCCGGCGACGACAGCGCCGCGGTGAGCTTCGACGCGGCCCACGACCGGCTGTTCTTCCTGCGCCGCCACGGCATGCTGGAGCGGATGCTGGCGCTGTTCGCGGAGGGCGCGGCCCTGCGCTACGGGGAGTTGCAGGCGTGGCTGGCCGCCGAGACGGGAGCCCCGGCCGAGGAGGCCGAACGGTACCCCGCGACCCTGCTGGACCTGGGCATCCTGCGCATGACGGGCCTGGAGACCGACGTCCACGCGCCCGACCCGCTGCGCGCCTTCCAGGACGCCCTGCGCGCGCTCGGCCGGGACTGGGCGGACGCGACCGCGCTGCGGCTCGACGCCGCGGCCGCCTGCGTGCGCGACTTCCCGCCGGCCGACGCCGCGGGCCGGCGTGCCCTGCTCCGCCGGCTGCGCGAGGAACTCATCGCCGTGCAGGTGGAGTTGGGTGCCGAGTCGGCGTCGCTGCCGCAGACCCTGCTGTACGAGGACGTCAGCGCGCAGCCGGTCACCGCTGAGCTGGAGAAGTGGAGGGAGCTGGCCGCCGCGCCGCTGGAGGCGCTGTCCGGCGTGCTGCCCGCGTTCGACGTGGCGCTGCCGCAGCGCCTGGTGCTCAAGGGCTTCTTCCTGGCCCGCTACGGGCGGGGCGGCCGCTGCGACGACCTGCTGCGGCTGGTGCACGACTTCCACGAGGACGTGTTCACCCAGTACCTGCAGTTCAACTCCCTCAAGTCCACCTACACGGAGGACGGTTCGTACGCTCCGGAGGAGAACTGGCTGGGCATGCCGGAGGTGACGGCGCTGGACCGGGCCAGGGCCGAGTTCACCGGCCGGCTGCGCGCCCTGTGGGCCGAGCATCCCGAGGGCGCCGAGGAACTGCACCTGGACGAGGGCACGGTGACCGCCGTGCGCGACGAACTCGCCTTGCTGGGAGACCCGTTCGCGCCGCACAGCCACTTCGTCCAGCTCGCCGACCGCCCCTCGGACCCGCTCGTGGTGCTCAACAACTCCTACGGCGGCCTGAGTTTCCCCTTCACTCGCTTCACGCACTGCTTCGACCCCGCGGGCCCGGCCGACCCCGCCGGGACAGCCGACCCCGCCACTCCGGACGCCGCGAGCGGCCTGAGCGCCGAACTGCGCGCGTCCCTGCGCGCCTGGCAGCCGCCGGGCGCCGTCTTCGCCGAGGTCACCGCCGGTTCGGCGACCACCAACCTCAACCTGCACGGGCGGCTGACCGACCACGAGATCGTCTGCCCGGGCGAGAGCAGCACCGCACCGCCGGAGTCGCGCATCGACCTGGAGGACCTGTACGCCGAGCACGACGAGGCCGAGGACCGGCTGGTGCTGCGCTCGCGGCGGCTGGGTCGCGAGGTCGTGCCGCTCTACCTCGGCTACCTGGTGCCGATGGTGCTGCCCGAAGTGCCGCGCACCCTGCTGCTGTTCTCGCCGACCTCCCGGTCGCGGCCGGACGTGTGGCGCGGCGTGCCGGAGGCGCCCGCGACCGACGGCGTCACCGTGCGCCCCCGGGTGCGCTTCCGCAGCCTGGTGCTGCACCGCCGCAGGTGGGCCGTGGAACCCGGTGCGCTGCCGGTCCGCGAGCGGGGCGCCGGCGAGGCCGCGACGTTCCTCGGCTGGCAGCGCTGGCGGCGGCGGCACGGGCTGCCCGAGCGGGTGTTCGCGACGGTGCGGCCTGAGGGGCCGGGCGACGGCGGTGCGGCGGCGGGCTTCGGCGGCGCGGTGAAACCGCAGTACGTCGACTTCGCCAGCCCGCTGTCGCTGCTGGCCCTGGAGGGGCTGCTGGCCGGCGGTCCCGCCCGCACCGTCTTCGAGGAGATGCTGCCCGGCCAGGACACGCTGCACGTCCGTTCCCCGCGCGGCCGGCACGTCGCCGAACTGGCGCTGGAGATCGTCCCCACGGCGCCGGAGGCGGCAGACCGGCAAGAAGCCCCGGCCGCGGCCGCCGGGCCCGAACGCCACGGAAGGCAGGACCACCCCGCATGACCACCTCCACGCCGGTGACGCCGGCGCCCGAGACGCGCGGCGACTGGCAGGCGTACCACGTGTTCTACGCCGCCAGCACCCGCCCGTTCCTGCTGCAGTGCGCCCGCCCGCTGGTCGCCGACCTCAGCCGGGACGGCCTGCTGGCCGGCTACTTCTTCATCAACTACTGGCTGGAGGGCCCGCACATCCGGCTGCGGCTGCGCCCCTCGTCGCCGCAGGCCGCCGCCGAGGTGGAGGAGCGGGCCACCGCCGCCGTCGAGGAGTTCCTGCGCCGCAGGCCCGCGCTGTACGAGGTCAAGGACGGCTTCCTGTCCGAGCTGTACAACACGCTGTTCGAGCTGGAGTACCCCGGCGGGGAGCGCGACAAGTACACCGACGCGGCCGGCCGGATGCGGCTGCGGCCCAACAACTCCTTCAGCCCCGAGCCGTACGAGCCCGAGTACGGCAAGTACGGCGGCCCGGCCGGTGTCGAACTCGCCGAGTGGCACTTCCAGCGCTCCAGCGACCTGGTCATCGACGCGGCCGCGACGATGAACCTGCACCTGCGGACCGTCCTGCTGGGCGTCTCCGCCCAGCTGATGATGACCATGGGCGGCTGCCTGCTGCCGGACGAGGCCGTGCTGCTGGACTTCCTCGACCGCTACCACTCCTTCTGGAACTCGGCGTTCTCGGGCACCAACTACACCGCGCAGGACGGCTACGACCGGGCCTACGGCCAGATGGACGCCGCGCTGACCCGCCGCTTCCGGGAGATCCGCCGGGCGGTCACCGCGCCGGTCCCCGGCCGGCTCCCGGGCTTCCTGCAGGGCTGGGCCGAGCACTGCCTCGAACTGCGCGAGCGGGTCGGCGACCTGGCCCGCGGCGGCGACCTGGTCTTCCGCTCCTGGGACGGCACCCGGGACCTGCCCGTCACCGAGCCCGCGCAGGCGCTGCCCATGCTGGCCTCGCCCTATATGCACATGACCAACAACCGGCTGTCGGTGAGCGTCCGCGACGAGGCGTACCTGTCGTACGTCCTGGGCCGCGCCCTGCGCGAGGCCGACCCCGACAGCGGCACCGACACGAGCACCGACTCCGGCACAGGCATCGACACCGGCCCCGGCACCGGTACGGACGCCGGGTCCGGCAGCGCGTCCGCGCCGCAGCCCTCGGCGGCGCCATGACCACCGCCGACCTGCTCCAGATGCGGCCCGCGGTGCGCGGCGACATCCTCGTCGGGCCGGCCCTGACGCGCGGCGCCGCGCAGGTCCACCTGGTCAAGGACCCGGTGAGCGGCGCCCGCATGGAGGTCGGGCCGAAGGAGCACTTCGTCATCGTCCGGCTCGACGGCACCCGGACGCTCGCCGACATCGGCACGGAGTACGCCGCGCAGTTCGGGACGCGCCTGGGTCCCACGCAGTGGCAGCAGCTGCTCCGGCTGCTGTCCGTACGGCAGTTGCTCGGGGCGGTGCCGCCGCCCCGGGCCCCGGCCGAGCAGGCCCCGGCGCCCGCGGGCCCGGCCAGGACCGGCGGGTCGCTGCTGTCCGGGCGGACCCGGATGGTCGCCGACGCGCCCGCCCTGATGGACCGGATGCACGACGCCACCGCGTTCGGCCGCCGCCGCGCCGTGCTGCTGCCGCTGCTCGCGCTGTGCGTCGCGCTGCTGGTGTGGGAGGGCGTCGCCTTCGGTGAACTCGCCCACGCCACCCACCGGTTGTTCGACCAGCCGGTGACGCTGTGCGCGGTCGGCGTGCTGCTGTGGTTCAGCCTGGGCGCGCACGAGCTGGCCCACGGGCTGGTCGCGCGGGCGTACGGGCTGCGCGTCGCGGAGATCGGCCTGCGCCGCCACACCGGTT
The DNA here is from genome assembly GCF_044333795.1 of Streptomyces sp. NPDC020917. Classification (NCBI taxonomy): domain Bacteria; kingdom Bacillati; phylum Actinomycetota; class Actinomycetes; order Kitasatosporales; family Streptomycetaceae; genus Streptomyces; species Streptomyces sp. NPDC020917. The sequence continues at coordinate 168,023 of NZ_JBIRRR010000021.1, forward strand.
TCCTCACGTACCTGTACTGCGAGGTCGAGGACGTGCAGTTCCTCGGCCGCCGCGGGCCACAGATCGCCATCGCCTCGGCCGGCGCGGTGATGAACCTGGTGTTCCTGCTGCCCTTCTGGCCGGTGTGGCTGCTGCTGCCGGACCGGGCGCAGGCGGTGCCGTTCTTCGGCGGCCTGCTGCTGCTCGGCACCGCGATGGGCCTGCTCAACCTCATCCCGCTGCCCCCGCTCGACGGCTACAAGGCGCTGGGCTACGCCCTGGGCACGCTGCAACTGGCCACCGAGAGCCGGACGTTCGCCTTCGCGGCCCGCAGCCGCGCCCGCCGCGCCGCGTACCCACCGCGGATGCGCGCCGTCTACGGCGGCTACGCCGTGGTGTGCGTACTGCTGGCCGCGGCCCTGCTCGCCGCGCTCGGCCTGGCCTGCCGGCAGACGCTGCCCGGCTCGTGGTCCGCGGTCAGCCCGTGGCTGCCGGCCGCCGCCGTCGCCCTCGCCCTCATCCTGCGGGTTCTCGGCAACCGTGCCGCGGCCCGCCGCGCGGCCCGCGCGCCCGCCACCGAGGCGGCCGGCTCCCGGGCCGGCGCCGCCACCACCCCCGCCGGGAAGGAGCCGCCCGCGGTTCCCTCCGGCCGACCCGCCTCAACTGCCCCGGCCGCGGCCGGACTCAGCACTGGAACCGACCCCGCGCCGGAGGCGCTCATGGACAAGGCCGACGAGCGGCCTCAGCAGACAGCCGTCGCACTCGACGGCGTGGCCAAGTCGTACGGGGAGGTGCGGGCGCTCGACGGGGTGTCGCTGAGTGTGCGGCAGGGGGAGTTCTTCGGGATCCTCGGGCCCAACGGCGCGGGGAAGACCACCCTCATCGAGATCGTCGAGGGGATGCGCAAGGCCGACGCGGGGACGGTCACCGTCTTCGGGCAGAGCCCCTGGCCCCGCAACATCGCGCTGCTGCGCCGGATCGGCGTGCAGACGCAGTCGTCCGCGTTCTTCACCCGCCTCACCGCGTGGGAGCACTTGGAGACCGTCGCCGCGCTGCACGGCCTCGGCAAGGACGCCGCGCGGCGGGCGATCGACATGGTGGGGCTGGCCGACAAGGAGCGCAGCCGGGTCGACGACCTGTCCGGCGGCCAGCGGCAGCGCCTGGCGCTGGCCACCGCCCTGGTGCACGAGCCGGACCTGATCTTCCTCGACGAGCCGACCGCCGCCCTGGACCCCGAGGCCCGCCGCTCGCTGTGGGACGTGCTGCGGGCCCTGCGCGGGCAGGGCCGGACCATCGTCTACACCACCCACTACCTGGACGAGGCCGAGGCGCTGTGCGACCGCGTCGCGATCATCGCGGGCGGCCGGGTCGTCGCGCTGGACACGCCGACGGCGCTGATCCGCTCGCTGTCCGCGCCCGCCCGGCTGCTGGTGCCCGCCGACCGCATCACCCCGGACCAGGCCCGCGCCATCGACGGCGTGGAACGCGTCCTGGTGGAGGGCGGCGAGGTGGTCATCGAGACCCACGCGGCCAACCGCGTCCTCGTCGCGGTCGGCGAGTTCGTCGACATGGACGCCGTCCAGACCCGCACCGCGACCCTCGAGGACGCCTACCTGCGGCTGACCGGATCGGAGCACGCCCGATGAGCACCGCCTACTCCGCGCTGACCAGGGCCGCCTGCCTGGCGTCGGTGCGCGACCGCACCACCGTCTTCTTCACGTTCGCCTTCCCGCTGGTCTTCCTGCTGGTGTTCGGGCTGCTGTTCCGCGGCCAGCAGGTCAACGGCGGCCTGCCGTACATCAATTACGTGGCGCCGGGCGTGCTGTCGTGGGGCGTCGGCAACGCCGCGCTGTTCGGGCCGGCGTTCGCGCTGATGCACTGGCGGCGCGACGACATCCTGCGCCTGGTGTGGCGCACCCCCACGCCGCTGCCGACCGTGCTCGGCTCCCGGTTCGTGGTCGCCGTCGGCGTGGGCCTGGCACAGGCCGTGCTGTTCACCGCGGTCGCGCTGCTGCCGCTGTTCGGCCTGCACCTGTCCGGCCAGTGGCCGCTCGCCCTGCCGCTGCTGGTGCTGGGCGTCGCCGCGTTCCTGGCGATGGGACTGGTGGTCGGCAGCCTCGCCGACACCCCCGAGGCCGTCGCCGCCATCGCCAACTGCGTGATGGTGCCCATGGCGTTCCTGTCCGGCGCGTTCTACCCCGCCGACCTGCTGCCCGGCTGGATCCAGGACGCCTCGTGGGTGCTGCCGCTGCGCTACCTCGACCACGGCCTGACCAACGTCCTGGCGGGGAAGGGGGCCGTGGGCCCGCTGGCCCTGGACTGCCTGGGACTTGCCGCCTTCACCGCCGTGTTCGGCCTCATCGCCGCCCGCACCTTCCGCTGGAGCAACCGGACATGACCCTCGACACCGCGGAACGCCCGCCCCTGGCAGGCGAGTCGGTGCCGCTGGAGCGCGCCGGGCGCGCTCTGCAGGCACGGCTCGCCGTCCTCGCCGCCGACGCCGGACTGCCCGCACCGGGCGTCGCCGTCCTGGGCGCCAGCGACGTGCTGCGCCCCGAACCGCCCGAGCAGGCCCGGCACCGGGCCGCCGCCACCGTCCACCTCACCGCCGAGTCCGTCCTCGTCGGACCGTGGGGCGCGCCCGGCGAGCCGGGGGAGGCCGGGACCGCCTGCGGCGGCTGCCTGGCCATCCGCTGGCAGCGGCTGCGCACCCGCACCGAGCGCGAGGCGCTGGAGACCGGGCAGTCCCTCACCGCCGCCGGCACCTGGCCGGTGCTGCCCGACTACGCCGCGGACGCGGTGGCCGCGCTCCACGCCTGGGCGGCCGGGCAGCCCGCCGCACCGGCCGGCGGCCACGCCCGCGTCACCCGCTACGACCTGGAGAGCGGCCTGGTGCACACTGTGCCGCTGCTCCCGGAACCGCTGTGCGGCAACCACCGGCCCGACCACCGGCCCGACTGCGAGCCGCGGCAGGAGGGCGCGGACGCCGAGCCGTTCGCCCTGTCCCCGCGCCCCAAGCCGGACCCCGGCCGCTACCGGCTGCGCGCGCCCGCCGACTACGCGCTGCCGCTGGCGGCGCTCGCCAACCCGGTGTGCGGGGTGCTCGGCGCGGGCACCTGGAACGACGTCACCTCGCCGACCACCGCCCCCGTCGCCGGCACCGTCTTCATGCGCGGCTACGCCGGGCTGACCGACGTGACCTGGAGCGGGCAGGCCAACTCCTTCGCGTCCAGCCGCGAACTGGCCTTCCTGGAGGGCCTGGAGCGCTACGCGGGCACCCACCGCCGGTCGCTGGGCGGCGTCGTCACCGAGGCGTACGACGTGCTGGGCGACCGGGCGCTCGACCCGCGCACCTGCGGCCTGTACGCGCCCGAGACCTACCGCGACGACCCGATGATCGCGCCCTTCGACCCGGCGCGGCCCATCCCCTGGGTGGAAGGGCACTCGCTGCGCGACGGCCGCCCGGTGCTGGTCCCGGCCCGGCTGGTCTACTACAGCGCGGGAACCGACGCCGACCACTTCGTCTTCGAGTGCTCCAACGGCTGCGCCACCGGCAGCTGCCTGGAGGAGGCGATCCTCTTCGGCCTGCTCGAACTCATCGAGCGCGACGCCTTCCTGCTGGGCTGGTACGGCAACGCGCCGCTCGACGAGATCGACCTGGCCTCGATCGGCAGCCCGGTGGTGCGCGCCATGACCGACCGGGCCGCGCTGTGCGGCTACGACGTGCACGTCTACGACAACCGCATCGACCTGCCGGTGCCGGTCGCCACCGGCCTGGCGGTGCGCCGCGACGGCGGCCCCGGCACGCTGGCGTTCGCCGCGGGCGCCGCCCTCGACCCGGAGACGGCCGTGGAGTCCGCGGTGTCGGAGATCCTCACCTACCTCCCGCACCTGCCCCGGCAGGTCGCCGAGCGTCCCGCCGAACTGGCGGCCATGGCTGAGGACTTCAGCCTGGTGCGACGGCTGCCGGACCACGCCGCCCTGTTCGGGCTGCCGCAGATGGCCGCGCACGTGGGCACGTACCTGCAGCCGCGCGCGGTGCGCACCCTGGCCGACACCTACGCCTCATGGGAACGGGACCGGCCGCGCTCCGCCGACCTGCGCGACGACGTGCGGTGGATGACCGGCGAACTCGCCCGCGCCGGCTTCGACGTGATCGTCGTCGACCAGACCGCGCCGGAGCAGCGGGCGGCGGGCCTGCACACCGTGTGCACCCTGGTGCCCGGGCTGCTGCCCATCGACTTCGGATGGGCCCGGCAACGCGCCCTGACCATGCCGCGGTTGCTCACCGCCCAGCGCCGCGGCGGCCTGCGCGACCGCGACCTGCGCGAGGCAGACCTGCGCCGCGTCCCGCACCCGTTCCCGTGACGGGCCGGCCGGCGCGGGCCTGGCGCACCCGGGCCGCCCGCGGCCCGCGCCTGCGCCCTGACGCCGAAGGGCCCGTGACCCCGCATCAGCGGTGTCACGGGCCCGGCGGGCCGATCCGAGGATCAGGCGGTGCAGCTGGTGGTGCTGGTGGTGCTGGAGCAGGTGCTCGTGCTGGAGCAGCTGGTCGACGAACCGAGCATGACCTCGCTCGCGTCGGAGTAGTCGGTGATCTCGAAGGTCTCGGACTCCAGCTCCAGGATCTCCTGGGCGAGGGAGGCGAGCGGCGCGTCGGTCTTGATGTCGGCCATGGGGGACTCCTTTCCGGCAACGAACGCGGCCCGGTCCGGGCCGCGCACTCTTTCTACGCGCGTCCACTGGCACATCCGCTGGCCGATCGCTGTCATCCCGCTGGCACGGCGGTGGAGCCCCGCCAGTGTCCCCGGCACCCCGGCCGTCCCACCCGCACCGTCCCCGCATCCGCCGACCCGACCGCACGGAGGGCCCGTTGACCGCCTCACCCGGCACCCCGCCGCCCGGAGAACTCCCCGGATTGACCGAAGTCCTCAGCCCCGCTGCCGAGTTCTACCTCGACGTGCACCGCCACCCCGAGCTGTCCGGCGCGGAGGAGCGCACCGCGGACCGGTTCGCCCGGAGACTGGCCGGCGCCGGGTACGAGGTGACCACCGGGGTCGGCGGCCACGGCGTCGTGGGCGTGCTGTCCCACGGCCCCGGGCCCGTGGTGCTGCTGCGCGCCGAACTCGACGCGCTGCCGGTGCGGGAGGAGACCGGGCTGCCGTATGCCAGCGCCGTCACCGAGCCCGTGCCGGTGATGCACGCCTGCGGCCACGACATGCACCTGGCGTGCCTGGCCGGCGCCGCCTCCCTGCTGGCCGGGGCCGCGGGGGAGTGGAGCGGCACGCTCGTGGTGGTCGGCCAGCCCGCGGAGGAGACGCTGACGGGCGCCGCCGCGATGCTCGCCGACGGCCTCTACCGCCGCTTCCCCGCTCCGGACGTGGTGCTGGCCCAGCACACCGTGCCGCTGCCCGCGGGGATGGTGGCGCACGCCGAGGGCCCGGTGCTGGCGGCCGGCGCCACCGTGGAGGTGGTGCTGCACGGCCGCGGCGGGCACGCCGGCACCCCCCAACTCGCCGTGGACCCCGTGGTCGCGGCCGCCGCACTGGTGCTGCGCCTGCAGACGGTCGTCTCGCGCGAGACCGCCCCCGGCGAGCCGCTGGTGCTCACCGTGGGCTCGCTGCACGCCGGCGGCGCCGGCAACGTCATCCCGGACCGGGCGGTCATGGAGGTGACGCTGCGGGCCTTCGCCCCGAGCACCCTGGACCGCGCGCTGGCCGCGGTGCACCGCATCGTGCGCGCCGAGGCGGCCGCGGCCGGCGACGGGCCGGAACCCGGGTTCCGGGTGCTGTCGCGTTCCGGCACGACCGTCAACGACCCGGGCGCGGCCGAGGCCGTGCGGCGCGCCCACCGGGAGTCGCTCGGCGCCGACCGGGTCGCCACGTGGCAGCCGTCGACTGCGACCGAGGACTTCCCGCTGCTCGGACCGGCCGGGCACGACCTGCACGGCGTGCCCGGGATCAGGACCTGCTACTGGATGCTGGGCTCGGTGGGCCCCGAGCAGTGGGCGGCGGCCGGGGCGACCGCCGCGGAGCGCCTGGCGGCCGTGCCGGCCAACCACTCGCCGCGCTTCCAGCCGCACGTCCGGCTGACGTTGCGCACCGGCATCCAGGCCCTGGTGCTGGCCGCGCGCACCCACCTTGCGGCTCCGTCCGGGTCGGTTAAGGTCGCCTCTCGGACGTCCTCCGTGGTGGAGGGCTGAGAGCGAGTCGCCGGCTGCACACCCGTGCGCCGACCGTGGGGGCCCTGGTGAGACTGAGGCTGGAATTCACGACCGAGCCGTTCGACCTCGAGGAGCCGCCTGAGCACGCGCTGGTGGCCCGCGAGGTCGTGGAGAGCGGCGCCCTGGAGGCGGTCGACGTCGGCCCGTTCGGCAACACGGCCGAGGGCTCGGTGGACGCCGTGGTCGAGGCCGTCGCCGAGGTGCTGCGGCGTTCCCTGGCCGCTGGTGCCACCCGGGTGTCCCTGCAGGTCAACGCGCTGCCCGAGCGGGACGGCGAGGGGCTGGCATGACGGCTTCCGCCTCCGCGGGCCGCGCCTCCTCCGGCCGGCCGGACGCCGCCGCGGACTCCGCGCCGGGCGCCCCCGCGCCGTCCGCCCGCCGTGCCTCCGCCGGCCAAGGCGGCGCCGCCCCGGATCCGTTCACCGAGGCCGTGAAGCCGCTCGCGGACGCCATCGGCGCCGCGCTGCTCGCCCCCGCCGAGGCCCGCGGCGACGACGTGGTGCTCAGCTGGGAGGGCGAGCCGGTGGTCGCGGTGCGGCTCCCCCATCTGGCCGACTCGCTGGACCACATCCTGGCCGACCTGGAACGCCGGCACGGCCCGCTGCCCGAACTCGGCCGCAAGGAGAAGCAGAACGTCGTGCGCATCCTGGAGGAGCGCGGCGCGTTCTCCGTCCGGCACGGCGTGGAGACCGTCGCCTCGGCGCTCGGCGTCAGCCGCTTCACCGTCTACAACTACCTGAACAGGGAGAACGCGGCCCGCGACGAGCGCTGACCGGCCGGCGCCCCGGCCCGCCACCACCGCGGTCGGCCGACCACGGGTCCCCGACCGGCGGGCCTTTTTTCAACAAACTGTTGACGTTCCGCGCCGGCGGCTCCTACGTTGCGGGTGTGACTTCCAGCGCACCGCCGGGACTGTCCCGGCTCAACGCCGCGTCCGGCCCCGGCGCCGTCGCCCTGCTGCACGAGGTGTGCGCCAGCACGGCGTGGGGCGCGGCGGTGGCCGCCGGGCGGCCGTACCGCAGGCTCGACGACCTCCTCGCGGTGAGCGACGCGGCGACCGCCGCCCTGACCGCCGGCGACCTCGCCGAGGCGATGGCCGGGCACCCCCCGATCGGCCGCCCCAAGCCCGGCGACCCGACCTCCGCCCGCGAGCAGAGCGGCGTGGCGGACGCCGAGCGCGAGGAGCTGCTCCGGCTCAACCTCGCGTACCAGGACGCCCACGGGCACGTCTTCCTGATCTGCGCCACCGGCCGCACCGGTGCGCAGATGCTCGCCGCGCTCAACGAGCGGATCGGCAACGATCGCGACACCGAGCGCGAGATCGTCCGCACCGAGCTGGGAAAGATCAACCGTATCCGGCTCACCCGGCTCGCGGCGACCGAGGAGGACCCCGCATGACGTCCGCGCACCCGCCCGCCGACACGGCCTCCGTGTCCACCCACATCCTGGACACCAGCCGCGGCCGGCCCGCGGCAGGCGTCGCCGTGACGCTGTCGGTCCGCGCCGGGGCGGACGCGCCCTGGAGTGCGCACGGCACGTCGGCCACCGACGCCGACGGCCGCTGCAAGGACCTGCCCGCGCCGCCGGAAGGCACCACGCACGTCCGGCTGGACTTCGCCGTCGAGCCGTACTTCACCCCTCAGGACTCCACCCGCAAGGACGTCCCGCACCGGGACGCCACCCACGAAGCCGAGGCCCAGCAGGACGCCCCCCGCTCAAGGGACAGCGGCGCCGCGGTGTTCTTCCCGGAGGTGGCGGTGGTCTTCGCCGTCGCGCCGGGCGAGCACCACCACGTGCCGCTGCTGCTCAACCCGTTCGGCTACTCCGTATACCGAGGGAGCTAGCACCGATGACCGCCGATTCCCGCCCTGCACGCACCACCCTGCTCGGCCAGAACCAGTACGGCAAGGCGGAGACCCGCGTCGTGCGGGTCGTCCGCGAGGGCCGCACCCACCGCATCAAGGACCTCAACGTCTCCGTCGCCCTGTCCGGCGAGATGGACGAGGTGCACTACTCCGGCTCCAACGCCAGCGTGCTGCCGACCGACACCACCAAGAACACCGTGTTCGCTTTCGCCAGGGAGCACGGCATCGAGTCCGCCGAGGCGTTCGGCATCCACCTCGCCCGGCACTTCGTCACCAGCCAGCAGCAGATCCACCGGGCGCGCATCCGGATCGAGGAGTACGCCTGGCAGCGGATCGGCGGGACCGGGCACTCCTTCGCGCGCAGCGGCCAGGAGACCCGCACCACCGAGGTCGGCTACGACGGCGAGCGCTTCCAGGTGGTCTCCGGGCTCAAGGACCTGGTCGTGCTGAACTCCACCGACTCGGAGTTCTGGGGCTACGCCAAGGACAAGTACACGACCCTGAAGGAGGCGTACGACCGCATCCTCGCCACCGAGGTCACCGCCCGCTGGCGGTTCTCCTGGACCGGCGAAGGCGACGCGGCCGGTGCCGACGGCGGGCAGCCGCCCGCCTGGGAGGAGTCGTACGAGCAGGCCCGCGGCCACCTGCTGGCGGCCTTCGCGGACACCTACTCGCTGTCCCTGCAGCAGACCCTGTTCGCGATGGGCACCCGGATCATCGAGAACCACCCGGGCATCGACGAGGTGCGGCTGTCGCTGCCGAACAAGCACCACTTCCTGGTGGACCTGGAGCCGTTCGGCCTGAAGAACGACAACGAGGTCTACCACGCCGCCGACCGCCCCTACGGCCTCATCGAGGGGACGGTGCTGCGCGAGGGCGCCGACGCCCGCATCCCGGTGACCGGCTGACCGCGCGGACGGACGAGAGGCACACGCACATGACCCAGCGCATCGTCATCGAGAACGCCGCCGTCGCCACGGTCGACGCCGCGGACACCGAGTACGCCACCGGGCACGTGGTCGTCGCGGACCACCTCATCGAGTCCGTCGGCGCCGGCCCCGCGCCCGCCGGACTGGAGGACGTCGCCCGGCGCATCGACGGCACCGGCCACCTGGTCACTCCCGGCCTGGTCAACACCCACCACCACTTCTACCAGTGGCTCACCCGCGGCCTGGCCCAGGACAGCAACCTGTTCAACTGGCTGGTCGAGCTGTACCCGACGTGGGCGCGGATCGACGAGCCGATGGTGTACGCGGCGGCCGCCGGCTCGCTCGCCGTGATGGCCCGCGGCGGCGTCACCACCGCGATGGACCACCACTACGTCTTCCCGCGCGGCACCGGCGACCTGCTGGGCGCCGAGATCCGCGCCGCGGCCGAACTCGGGGTGCGGTTCACCGCCGCCCGCGGCTCGATGGACCGCGGCGAGTCCTCCGGCGGGCTGCCGCCGGACTTCGCCGTGGAGACCACCGAGGAGGCGCTGCTGGCCACCGAGGCGGCCATCGACACCCACCACGACGCGTCCTTCGCCTCGATGCTGCGGATCGCCGCGGCACCCTGCTCGCCCTTCTCGGTCTCCACCGAACTGATGCGGGAGGCCGCCACGTTGGCGCGCCGCAAGGGCGTCCGGCTGCACACCCACGGCAGCGAGACGGTGGAGGAGGAGAAGTTCTGCCACGAGCTGTTCGGCATGGGCCCGACCGACTACTTCGAGTCCACCGGCTGGCTCGGCGGCGACGTGTGGATGGCGCACTGCGTCCACATGAACGACTCCGACATCGCGGCCTTCGCCCGTACCGGCACCGGCGTCGCCCACTGCCCGTCGTCCAACGCCCGCCTGGCGGCGGGGATCGCGCGGGTACCGGAGATGCTGGCGGCCGGAGTGCCGGTCGGCCTGGGCGTGGACGGCACCGCCTCCAACGAATCCGGTGAGCTGCACACCGAGTTGCGCAACGCCCTGCTCATCAACCGCCTCCGCGGCGGCGAGAAGGCGCTGAACGCCCGCCAGGCGCTGCGCCTGGGCACCTACGGCGGCGCCCAAGTGCTGGGCCGCGCCGCGGAGATCGGCTCGCTGGAGGCCGGCAAGCTCGCCGACCTCGTGCTGTGGAAGGTCGACACCGTCGCCCACGCCTCCATCGCCGACCCGGTCGCCGCCCTCGTGCTCGGCGCCCCGGCCCCGGTCACCCTGTCGCTGGTCAACGGCAGGACCGTGGTGGAGGACGGCCGGCTCGCCCGCGCCGACGAGGACGCGCTGGCCCGGCTGACCCGCGCCGAGGCGCGGCGCCTCGCGGAGATCGCCGGCCTCGCCTGACCGCCGCCTCCGCGCGGCACCCCAGACGACCGGCCGGGGAGGGACGGCCCCCGGCCGGTGGCCGGCCCCTGCCCTGGTGCGGGGTCCGGTGGCCGGTCCTGCCTGACGCGGGCCCGGCGAGCGCCGCCCCCGGGACGGATCCGCGAACGGATCCCCCGGGGGCGGCGTCGCCCTACCGGTTCCCGGCCGGGAGGGCGGCGAGGGTCGCGCAGAGGTCCTCCACCGGCCCCGCGTGCGCGGTGACGCGCGGGAAGTGGTCGGTGCCGATGCTCAGCACGAGCGTGCCGGTCAGGACCGAGTAGCCGCGCGCCTGGTACGGGTTGGCGGCGTGGATGCCCAGGCCCAGATGGCCGTCGACCACCCACGTCTGGCTGCCGTCCGCGTGGTGGAACAGCCAGGCCGTGCCCGCCAGGTCCCGGTCCACCGCGGCCCCGGTCGCCACGTCGGTGTAGCGGAACACCAGCGGCCCGGTGACCTCCTGCTCGGTGGGCGCCCCCGTGGCGTCCACCGCCAGGGTCCTGATCCGCTCGCCGTCCTGGACGACGTCCGCATGCAGGGCGAAGTCGCAGACGTCGCCGGCCGCGTCGGTGAACGGGGTGCTGCGGTACGGCTGCCACGGCCCCGGCAGCGCGGTGGTGGTGGTCGGGGCCTGGCCGGTCGCGGCCTGCGCCGGACCCGCGGGCAGGACGGCGGCGGCCAGCGCCGCGGCGACGGCCGCGGTGAACGCGGCCGCGCGGGGGAAAGCTCTCATGCGGAACTCCGAGGAGGATGGCGGGACTCAGCCGGAAAGGATGCGAACACGCCCCCCCGGCGGCGCGTTGGGCGCCGGTCACGGGGATGCGTCGCGGTCCGGTGCCCTCGAGCCTGGCGCCGCGGGCCGCAGACCTGCCAACCTTTCGGCAGAGCCGGAAACGAGGCAGGCCGCCCGCGCAGGCCGTGCACCGGCGGTCGCGCTCGGGAGGGGAGCGGCGTTGCTCAGGCTGCGCTTCACCGTCGAGGACCTGCTGCGGGTGCGCTTCGCGCCCGGCCCCGCACCCCTGGTCGAAACCGGCCTGGCGCTCTCGGTGCTGCGCGCGGGCAGCCCCGACCCGCCGCTCACCCGGTGGCGCCGCACCACCGCGGCGGGCCTGAGCGCACGCGCCGGTGCGGCGGCCGGCCGGATGCTCGAACTGCTGCGCCCCGACGGCCTCGGCCCGACGTTCCTCGACCCGCCGCTGCCCGACGTCGGTGAGGCGCTGGAGCGCGTCGCCGCGACGGACCGGGACCAGGCCGCCGCGGAACTGCGCCGGCTGTGGGACGGGTACGGCCGTCCCGCCGGTGCGTGGACGGCCGCGCTGGAACGCCACGAGGCCCGCGCCTGGCGGGAGTTGACGGCCGTGCTGGCCGAGTCGCACCGCGCGCTGCTGCGCCCGTGGTGGCCGCGGCTGCGCGAGGGCTACGCCGCGGACGTCGCCTGGCGCGGCACCGTCCAGCAGGAGCGGGGCCTGCGGGAGATGCTGGCCGGCCTGGTGCCGGGCGCGGACTGGGCGGGCGCCGACCTCCGGCTGCCGTCGCCGCGCAGCACGACGGTGCACCTCGGCGGCCAGGGCCTGACCCTGATGCCCTCGCTGCTGTGGCGCGGCGCCCCGCTGCGCACCCGCCACCCGGACGGTTCGCTGCTGCTCGTCTACGGCGCGCTGACCCCGCTGCCGCTGGTCCCCGCGCCGGACGGCCCCGCAGACCCGCTGTCCGCGCTCCTGGGCACCACTCGCGCCCAGGCCCTGCACCTGCTGACCGACCCGCACACCACCACCGGCCTGGCCCGCACCCTCGGCGTCAGCGCCGGCTCGGCCTCCACCCACGCCAAGACCCTGCGCGCCGCGGGCCTGGTCGCCACCGTCCGCGAGGGCAAGCAGGTCAGGCACTCCTGCACCCCCCTGGGCCGCCTCCTCCTCGCCGGCACCACGCCCTGATCCCTGTGGGTGCCCCACCGGTGCCGAAACCCGAACCCCGGCCGCCGGCGCCCGGTGCACGACGACGCGCACGGACGCGGCGAGAACCGGTACGTTCAGCCGGCGATCATGCGAGGCTGGGCGGCCGTGTCACGTGCCGCGTTCCACAGGGGGACAGGATGAACGAGTCGGGAAGAGTCGAGGCGTTCAGCGACGGGGTGTTCGCCATCGCCATCACGCTGCTCGTGCTGGAGATCAAGGTCCCGCACGACGCCGCCACCCATCTGTGGTCGGCGCTGGGTGCCATGTGGCCGTCCTACGCCGCCTACGTCGTGACGTTCCTGATCATCGGCGTGATGTGGGTCAACCACCACACGGTCTTCCAGCGCATCGCGCGGGTGGACCGTGCGCTGCTGTTCCTCAACCTCGTCCTGCTGATGGGTGTGGCCGCGCTGCCGTGGCCCGCGGCGGTGGTGGCCGCCTACCTGCGGGACGGCAAGGCGGCGCAGGTCGCCCTTGCCGTCTACGGCCTCTTCATGGTCTTCCACGCGCTGGTGTTCCAGGCCATGTGGTGGCACCTCACCCGCACGGGCCATCTCTTCGACGAGCGGGTGGACGTCGAAGCAGCCCGTGCCACCCGGGCACGGTTCGCCCTCGGCACGGTCGTGTACCCCGTCACGGTCGGCCTGGCCTTCCTCTCGGCCCCGTTGACGCTGGCCGTCCACGGACTGCTCGCCGTCTACTACGCGTTCAACCAGGTGCCCGTCCCGACCAAGGCGGAGCCCGCACCCGCCGGCGGCGGGAAGCTCTGATCCGGCCCGGACTGCCGCGGGGCGCGGGGAATATCGCTGTTCGGACGGCGGATGCCCGTGATAGACATCCGCCGTGCAAGAGACTCTCCAGTTCCCCGACCTGCTGCGGCTGATCGACGAGCGGTCGACCGCCTTCCGTGCCGCGATCGCCGCCGCGCCCAGCCTCGACGCGCAGGTGCCGACCTGCCCCGAGTGGACACTGGCCGATCTGGTGCAGCACCTGGGCGCGGGACGCCGCGCCTGGGCCGCCACCATCGCCGCGGGGCCGGACGCCACGGCCAAGGCCGAGCCGCGGAGCGACGCGGTCGCGCCCCGGGAACGCGAGGCCCTGCTGGCCTGGCTGGCCGCGTCGACGCAGGAACTGCTGGACGCGCTGCGGGAGGCGGGCCCGGACCGCGGCTGCTGGGGGTGGTGGGGGAAGTCCCAGTCGCCGCTGACCTGCGCTGGCGCCGCCCGGCGCCAGCTGCACGAGATCGCGGTGCACACCTACGACGCGCAGCTCACCGCCGGCGACCCCCAGGCGGTGCCGGACGAGGTGGCGCTCGACGGCGTGGAGGAGTTCCTCCTCACCGTCTGCACCACGACGGAGCCCTGGCCGCACGAGCCGGCCCTCGTCGCCTACCACGCCACCGAGGGCCGCTCCTGGCACTACTGGGCCGACGCCGACGGCGCCCGGCTCGCCCGCCTGTCCCCGTCCGGGACGACCGCGGCCACCGGCTCCGGCGAGGAGCCGGACGCGGTCGACGCCTCCATGGAGGGCCCGGCCAGCGCCATGGTCCTCGCCCTCTACGGCCGCATCCCGCTGGACTCCCTGAAGCTCGACGACGGCCGGGGCGTCTTCGACCAGCTCGTGGAGTGGGACCCGGAGCGCTAGCTCAGCCGGTCAACGCCCCCTCCAGCCCGGCCTCCCGCGTGCGGTGGCCGGGCTCGGGCGCCGGGTCGGTCCGGCAGGCCCGGATGTCGTGGCGGTCCGACGTGAGGCACTGCCCGGTCGACAGGTCGAACGTCCAGCCGTGCAGGGCGCAGGTGAGCAGGTCGTCCTCGATCCTTCCGAAATGGGTCAGGTCGGCGCGCAGATGGGGGCAGCGGCGCTGCACCTGCCAGTCGTCGATGACGACGTCCTCGCCGTCGTCGTCGGCCGACGCGTAGTAGTTCTCCACGTAGTCGATGCGCTCCTCGGACAGGCACTTGAAGAACGTGTAGACGAACTCGTTGTAGGCGCCCACGCGTTCGGCGCTGAAGCGCAGCGACAGGAAAAGGCTGTTGGACCAGTCGTTCTCCCGCCCGGCGATGTTGGTGGCCACCAGGTCCCCGGAGGTGGACATCGTGAAGCGGCAGCGTTCCCCGTCCCACAACCGGACCTGACGGGCCGGGAAGTCGACGACGATCGAGGTGTCGTCGACATCGAGCCGCAGGGGTCCGCCGACGCCTTCGCAGATCCGGTCCGCCCGGGCCATCAGGGGCTCCCACCAGTCCTTGAGGGCGGCCAGCAGTTCATCGGCGGGCAGGGCCGGGGCGCGACCGGCGCGTTCCGCGGCCAGCTCCGGCTGCCGCCGGCGCGCGTAGGCGCGCAGGTACTGGGGTTTGTGGTCGAACAGGTAGGTGATCTCCTGCGGGTCGTACCGGTGGGTGACCTCGCAGTCGCTCTTGCTGACCGTCGCGACACTGCCCGGCAGCCACAGGTGCGCCGGGACGTCCGGGCGCTCCCGGGCGAGCTGGTCCAGGAACTCCCGCTGGTCGGTGAAGATGCTCTCCCCGTCCCGGCCGGTGCCGTTGAGAGGGAACAGCTCCTCGTCGAGGAAGCACGGCGGGCCGGAATTGGGGAAGACATGGGCGCCCTGGAGGGCGTCGATGTAGCGCACCGCCCGCTCGAACTGCCCTGTGCGCTTGCGCTCGGCGAACTTCTGCTTCGCGGCGTGGGGGAGGCGGTAGACCATGGGCCACCAGATGGCGCCGGAGAACTGCGTGAAGTGCGCGTGGACCTCGCCGAACTCCAGGATGGCCGCGGTGTCCAGCGGATGCGCGTCGTTCTGGTTGAGCAGGACGGTCTCGCCGTCGTCGAGTGACAGCGCCGAATCCCCGATCGGGCCGTCGCCCGGCCCGGTCAGGGCGGTGACCATCATGCGCAGCCCGTCCCGCTCGAAGGGCACGCCGCTGCGGGTCCGCAGGAACCGGCTGAAGCCCAGCGCCCGCAGCTCGCACTCCAGCTCGTCGGTGGGGTAGTCGGGCAGCAGGACAGTGGCGTCCTTGCGCACATGGCGGCGCAGGATCACCGGATCGAAGTGGTCGCGGTGCAGGTGGGACACGTAGAGGTAGTCGGCGGTGCGGCCGTAACCGTCCCAGTCCAGATCGCTGTTGTCGGGGAACGGGAACCACGACCCGAAGAAGGCCGGGGAGACCCAGGGGTCGCACAGCACCGACCCCACCGCCGTCTCGATGAACAGTCCCGCGTGCCCCAGCCCGGTGATTCGCACAGTGCAGCTCCGATACCGCTCGTGGCACAGCCGTCCGGCAGGAAGGGAACGGCCCTGGTCCCTTCCGACGATCGGGCGGACACGGCGCGGACGCATCTACGGGGTCAGCCGGATGCCCGGCAGCCGAAAGGAGACAGCCCTGGGTGAGGCCCGGCTCGGGCGCCGGGATCTCACCGGTACGGCCGTCCCCCGGATTGCGGCGGCCCGGCGTGTCGCGCGTCCGGCACGCCGGCATGCCCTCAGGCCGATTGCGACGGTGTCCCGGAGCGGCGCTTGGCGAGGAGGCCGGCCAGCAGGATGGTGAACGTGCCGATGGCCACCCCGCACAGGGTCCACAGCACCCGGTCGCCCTCGGCGCCGTACTGCGAGGGCTGCGGGAGGTCCACCAGGATCAGTGCCGCAGCGGCGATGAAGGCGGTGTAGAGGGCGTAGTTCCACGAGTGCACGACCACGCCGTGCATCACCAGCACGAGGGCGACCACTTCGAGCCCGTGGTCGACCGCGAACAGCTTCCGCCCGTGTTCGCTCGCGGGCAGCAGAAGCAGCAGCAGGGCCGCGACGGACCCGATGCCGGCGCCGAACAGGCGCTGCGCGGCGGTCAGCGCGGTCTGCTCCAGGCTCGGCTTCATGGCGACGATGGTGGCGATCGGCAGCCAGTAGCCGTGCGACAGGTCCAGCCCGAAGGCGAGAGCCACCGCCCCGGCCATGGCGACGGCACGGATCAGCGCGAACGCGGTCATCGGCGCGGTCAACTTCCGCCGCGCGGTGTCGCCGGGGATCTCCGGGACCGGCGGGGGGCGGTCGCGGCGCCCGCGGATCAGCCAGCCCGCGCCGGCGACCACGATCCAGAGCGCCGAGCCCCCGGCCCAGGAGACCACCTGAGCCCAGGTGTAGCTGGTGATGCGGGCGTGGTGGTGGAGGTTGAAGGCGAGCCCGAGGGCGACGATGAACCACACGTTCAGCAGCAGAGCAGCGACGAACCGGTGCGTCCCGAACGCGATCGCCAGACCGCCCGCCAGCGTCACCAGGAAGGTCGCCAGCACCAGCCAGCCCCAGGACTCGCCGCCGATACCGAAGGCGAGCGCGGTCAGACCGGCCCCGGCCGCCCCGAAGACGGCCATGCGCGCCGATCCGTACCCGAAGCCGCCTCCCGGGTCGGCCAGTCCGGTGAGCAGCAGGCCGAACAGGGCGCTGAGCAGGTACTGCTCGTAGCCGATGGCCCAGAAGACGATCAGCGGCACGAGCGCGACGTCCAGGACCGCGACGCCCCGCGGCCAGTTCAGTCCCCCGGGGGTGAGGGCGAACACCTTGGCCAGCCAGCCGGTCGCCTTCCGCAGGAGAGCGGATCCTGTCTCTGGACCGCTCGCAGTGGCCATGACCGCCCTCGCTCGCCTGGGTCGCCGGAATGCCGCTCGGTCCCGCATTCTGCGACGGCGGCGGCGCCCGCGGCGAAGCGACCCGCTGCGCGCGGCCGAAGAGGGGCCGCCCGTCATCCCTACGGCGCATCCGTCGCGGCGGTGGCCGGGACGCCGCCGTATAACCGGAAGGGAACGCTCGGCCGCCGGTCGACCGGTGCGACACCGGACCCCCGGCGGCAGCCGGGAGGGCATGACGCCGTCGCCGAGGCGACCTCGCGCCGGACGGAGGAGCCGCTGTCCATGAGCGCCGACGCCACGCCCTCGTACGCGGATCTGGATCCGCGCCGGCGCCGCCGGCTGCTGCTGCGGACCGGGCTGCGCGCGGTCGTCACCCCGGTCGTCCTGCTGGCGCTGTACTACGCGCTGCCGCTGGACCATCCCTCGGAGGTGGGCAAGGCCGGCTGGTTCGTGCTCGGCTTCGTGGTGTTCGCGGCGGCCGTCGCCTGGCAGGTGTACTCGATCGTCCACTCGCCCCACCCCCGGTTGCGCGGGATCGAGGCGCTCACCGTGGTGGTCCCGCTGTTCCTGCTGATGTTCGCCGGCACGTACTTCCTGCTGGAGGCGGGCCAGCCCGCCTCCTTCACCCAGCCCCTGACCCGCACGGACGCGCTCTACTTCACCGTCACCGTGTTCGCGACCGTCGGCTTCGGCGACATCACCGCGAAGACGGAGACCGCCCGGGTCCTGGTCACGGTCCAGATGATCGGCGGACTGATCATGGTGGGGCTGGTGGCCAAGCTGCTCGTCGGCGCCGCCCAGTTCGCCGCCCAGCGCAAGGCGCCCGGAACACCGCCGAAGGGGCCGTGACGCGGCGTCACGCCTCCCGGCACCCGGCCGGCACGGCGACCTGCCCGCCCACGGCCGTCACAGCTCCCGGTACATGACGTGGAGGCCGACGTAGCCGTGGGCGGGGTGGCGGAAGCCGCCGGGGACGGTGCCCAGGACGCGGAAGCCGAGCGAGGTGTAGAGCGCGACGGCCGGGGCGTTGGACTCGACGACCGCGTTGAACTGCATGCCGCGGTAGCCCGCGCGGGCGGCCCAGTCCAGCGCCTCACGGCACAGGGCGCGCCCGACGCCGCGGCCCGCGTGGGCCGGGTCGACCATGAAGCTGGCGCTGGAGACGTGCGCCGCGTTCCCCATCTGGTTGGGGTTCATCTTCGCCGTGCCGAGCACCGTCCCCGCCTCGTCGACGGCGACGACGGTACGGCCGGGCGCGGTCAGCAGCCAGAACGACCGGCCCTGCTCCTCGGTGATGTCGGTGGGGTAGCTGAACGTCTCGCCGGCCCGGCAGATGTCGCGCAGGAACGGCCAGATCAGCGGCCAGTCGGCCTCGGTCACGTCGCGGATGAGCATGCGGCCAGCATGATCGGCGGGCGGATCACCGGCAAAGGATTAAGAGGAGCTAACACAAAGGGCTGATTCGGGGACTTGGGGCGTGTCGTTGGGTTCGGTGGGTCGTTGCGGTGGGTGTGGGGAAGGCGCCGCCGTGGTTGGTCACGGACGAGTTGTGGGC